>JAYTOL010000044.1:0-167782 GCA_043747815.1 Deltaproteobacteria bacterium | reverse complement strand
CGCAAGTCCGGTCCGCCTGCGCAAGTCCGCGTGCGCAAGTCCGGTCCGCCTGCGCAAGTCCGCGTGCGCACGTCCGGTCCGCCTGCGCAAGTCCGCGCGCGCGCAGCCCAGCCGCCCCCACAATCCAAAACGCATAGGCTGCCCCAGTCGGCGAGCGAGCGCCTCGAGGCTAGGGCGGAGGCCGCAGCAATCCTCGGAGGATTGCGAGGACCGACAACCGACGCATCGAGGCGCGCAGCCGCCGAATGGGCCAGCCTATTATAGGAGGAGGGCGGCGTGGCGGGGGCCTAGCTGATCGACGATCAAACCCTCGATCAGACTCTCGGTGCGGCGCCGCTCTTCGGCGTCGTGGTATTGAAATTGGATGCCCATGCCGGCGGGATGCTCCTTCGTGGCGGCCTCGGGCGACGTGGTCCACATGACTTTGGCACGCAGCTGCAAGGGTTCCGCGAGCTCGGGGACTGCGAGCGAGAACAGGAACTCCGTATCGGGAGGTAAGGGCTCGAGGGTGGCGACGAAGGTGCCGCCCCGCGAGATGTTCTTGGCGTAGTCGGCGAAGAACGTGTTCATGCGCTGATAGCGCACCACGAGCTCAATCGACTCTCGTGAATTCCCCCGCCGATCGTCGTCCGTGGGCGCGCTCATCCTGGAGCTTAGCCTTGCCGGCCTCAGGCGACAAATCGCAGGGCACAGTTCTCGTCAGGTGCGGTTGCGCCGACAGCTGTGGTCTCACGTCCTCGAGTGCGGCGCCCGGCGCGGAGGCCCTGCATTGCACGCTCGCCGCATCCCTGGACCGACATCTGCTTGTGGCGCATCTCGGGTCGTTCCGTGCCTTTGCAGGACGCGCTCCGCCCTGCGGAGCCTCCGCGCCGGCGGCGCTGAGCCCAGTGCTGGCGCTCACCCGTCGGGTGTTGTCGACAGCCCGCGTGAAACAGGGGATTGTCCCGCCATGAAAGACCAACGCATTGGTTTCGTCGGCGCCGGCAACATGGCAGCGGCCCTGCTCAGGGGCTTGCTCCGCGCCGGCGGGGTCGAGGCTTCGCAGATCCGAGTCAGCGATGTAAATCGCGAAAAAAGCCAGGGCTGCGCCGACCAGCATGGGGTCTCGGTCGCGACGGATAACCAAGACCTGGCCAAGTGGTCGTCGGTGTTGATCCTCGCTGTGAAGCCGCAATCAATCGCAGGGGTGCTCGAGCAGTGTGCTGCGTCCATCGGACCTCAGACGCTCGTGATCTCGATCGCGGCGGGCGTTCGGTGCGCCACGCTGGCGGCCGCGCTGTCTGCCGGAACGCGGTTGGTCCGGGCCATGCCGAATACACCTGCTGTCGTCGGAGCTGGGGCCACGGCGTTGTGCGGGAGTCCGTCGTCGACTCACGCCGACGTTGAGCTAGCGCGGTCCCTCTTCGAGGCCGTCGGGCGCACGGTGCTCGTCGACGAGTCGCACATGGATGCGGTGACCGGTTTGTCGGGCAGCGGCCCCGCTTATGTAATGGTGATCATCGAAGCGCTAGCGGATGGGGGCGTACGCGCGGGGCTCGCCCGTGACACGGCATTGCTGCTGGCTACGCAGACCGTGTTGGGTTCCGCGCAGCTGCTGCTCGCGAGCGGAGAGCACCCCGCCGTATTGAAAGACCGCGTCACGAGCCCAGGCGGCACGACCAGCGCGGGCCTGGCTGCGATCGAGTCCGGCCGCCTCCGGCACACGCTCGCACACGCGGTGCAACAGGCCACGCTGCGCGCTCGAGAATTGGGCTCGAAATGAGCGCGCTAGCCCGTGCCGCTAGATAGGCGTTCAGGCGGCGCTCGCTAAGACGCCACCCGTGTGCGTTGCACCGCGCCTGCGCGCCACACGTACACGGCAATCTGCTCGCAACAGCGAAACGGCGAACACTTGAAGTGCCCGCACGGCATTGGACGAGTGCAGAAGCGAAAGAGTCCGCGCAGAGGGGCCGGGGGGGGACAGCCTCGCTCCGCGCGGACTCAGGTGGAGTACCAGCAAGTATCGTCTTTTGCAAATCCCCTATCGCTAACAAATGCGAGTTGAACGCTTTGCCTTGGAATGAGCGGGAGCATCTTTCAAATCTGAAAGACGATCACGTAAAACTCACTCTTGACTCCCGTGCACTGTTAGCAGGTGTGCCACCCTGAGCCGTGAAACAGCTAGCGTGCTCCGGCCTAGTTTCCCAAGGGTTGCTGTTGCATCCCGCCAAGCTACGGGGTGTTGCAGTGAAACGCCCAGCGGCGTTCGTCCCCTGGGTCGGTCACGGTGAGCGGCAAGGCGCCGCGTGGAGCTCTCTGACGTGCAACGCTGAGCTCCCCTGGCGGCTGACCGTCGGTGAGCGCTGCCAGCGCATCCACGCAGACGCCGCCTTCATCCATCACGACACGCGCCGTCAAGCGTTTGGTGTGCAGCCCCTCTGCCCCGGCGCTGAAGTCGAGATGCGTGTTGGACTCCGAAACACCCGTTTCAGTGAGAGGAACACCGGCGATAGCCAGCCAACCTGGGCGCCCCGGTTCGCACGCGCTCGGCACTCGCCCGAGCCGTTCGGGCGGCAAGTGCAGCGGAGGCTGCGGCGCGAAGCTCTCGCGATCGAGCGGAAACACGTACCAGCCCGAGCCCGAGGTCTTGATCCATAACGCGAGCTCATCCCCTTGAACGCTCGAGATCAGCTGGGTCACGACCCGGCCCAAAAGTGGGTAGCTAGCGACGAGCTCGGGTTTGCCCTGGTTGACGCGATACAGCTGGAACTCCTCGGCCCGGGACGTGCCGAGGTACCAGCGCTCATTGATGGCGTAAGCCCCCGCGACGATGCCCAGATCGCTCACTATGCCGGGCTCCAGGGTCGTGATGGAACGGCCTTGCTCGAGCAAGTGGATCGAGCTCTCCGAGCGGACTCGCAGTTGCAGCACCCCAAACTGACCGGTCGCGCCGAGACGCAGCCACCAGTCGACACCAGTGTTCGCGTCCAGCCCGAACGCCTGGGCCGTCGCCGCCGGATCCGCCCACGCGGTGCGAGTGACCGCCGTCGACCAAGGCGCACTGCTCGAAAAACGATCCCCTACCCGCACTTGCCACACGCCTCGTCGCGCCCACTCCCCTGCGGCCGGCCCCCAAGCGTAGGCTCGGTAGGCGCCGCTCTCGTTGGTTTCTCCAAAGTCGTAGCCGACGTCACTGCCTCGGCGCTCCGGCGCTGCTTCGCCCTGAAATGATAGCCACGGGCTACTCTCGGGCGGAGCCGAAGATCTTCGGTCGACGCTCCCGCGCGGCGCCGCCATACTGCGCGGCGCCGCGGCCCGCGAGCGAGGGCGGGGCTCTCCGCGGGCGCCACCCGCGGGCGCGCATTCTAGATTCCAAAATGCGAAGCCCGGAGCCTCGAACGACACGCGCGCCGGCGTGGGGGGCCGGGCCGGCTCTGGCACGCCACGGTCGCCGCTGAAGCCGATGCGCAACCAGTCGTCGTAAACGCATCCGACCGCGGAGCAGCCGCGCAGAGGCCGTCGTGGACTGACGCTGCCCGGGGCGGCGAGCACGGCGGGAGGTAATGCCGATACTCGCCACTCGAAGCCGTAGTCGGTCGTCTCGCGCAGGCTCGCGGCAGCGGCCATGTGGAGCGCGTACGGTCCGAAAAACGAGCTCTCGTCGACACCTTCTTGCAGCCGCCCGATATGCACCTTGCCGCGGAGATCGATCCGCACGCCGACGAACGCTCGCGCCCCTACCACCCACGCTCCGAGCTCCCCGTCGTCTGTCTCCCAGAGCTCGTCGAGCCACAGCCCCGAACGCGCGAGCCGAGCGCTCGGGCCCGTCTTCGGCTCGAGATCGAGCTCGCTCGTGCTCGTGCCGTTCCGCGCGACGATCGACAGCCGCCCCGGCGCGTTGGAGCGCGGCGGGATCAACACGACGACGCGACCGTCGCGGAGTGACGCGACGCGCTCGGCCCCCACGTCGCCGCGAACCCGTACGTCGAGCAGCTCCCCGGTGATCTGCCGCACGCAATAGTGCTGGCTAGAGGGGTCCGGCAAGGTCCCCCGTGGCTTTCGCCGCGGCGCCGGCGTGGAGGGGCGCAGAATCGCTTCGCACGGCGCCGCGATCACCAAGCCACCGTTGCCGCTGGAGCGCACGGCGTGTGGGCCGTCCAGCGACAACTCGAGCTCCAATCGCTCCCCGTGATAAGCGTACACTTCGGTCGGGCCACGAGCGCCTGCGCAGATGAAGCCGAAACCCAGGCCCAGCGCGACGCCACGGCACGGCTGTGCGCCGGCGAAAGGCTCGAGCGAGAGCACCTTGCCGTCATTCAGCCGCACGCGACCCACAGCCCCCTGCTCGATCACGACCGCGGTGCTCGCCGTGTCGGGCCAACCGCGCAGGACTGCGGCGCGTAATGGCCTCGATCCAAGCGTGGTCGGCCGCGCGGGCGTGAGCGGAGCGGGCTCCGGGAAGGCCTCTTGCCCGTAACGCATGAAGGTATCGGCACCACTAAACAAAGCGTCGTTGCCGCGCGCGCTGGTCTCCACCAGGCGGCCCGCAGCGTCGAGCGCGAAGCGCCCCCGATCGGTCCCGATCAGGATGGCGCCCGAGTCGAGCAGCCCAAGCTCACTCACCTGGCCAGGCGTCTCCAGCGGATGCCAGCTCTCGCCTGCATCGAACGTGGCTAGCGCACCGCGCACGCTGGCGAGCACCACCGCTGTCCAAGGATCGGCAAATACCATGTCGCCGTAGACCGCCGCCTCGGGCAAGGGTGACAAGTCCATGGGCCTGCCAGTGACGGCGTCGATGGCGCGTAACGTGTAGCTGCTCGAGCTCGACAGGTACAAGCGATCAAAGCCGCCGATGATCTCGCTCACCGGCGGATCCACGCGGCCGAGCGGCTGCAGATCCGAGGTCCACGTCTCGGCGCGCCAGAGCAGAGTGCCCGAGCCTGAGGTCACATAAAACAGGAAGCCGCCGCCGAGGCGGCTGGGCAGCTCGATGGCTTTGACGTCATCTTCTTGAAAGACCTGACGCCCCCGCTCTGTCCTACCATCCCGATGATCTACCCAGCGCGTGCCACGCAGGATGAACGAGCGGCCGCCATCTGCGCCGACGCGCACGTCATTGCCCGCAGGGCCATCGGGGCCGAGCATCCAACCCTCAAACTCGGGACGAGCCGTGAGCTCGAGCGCCGACCGGGTGGGTGTTAACGCGGCGCCCCCGGGCAGCACGTGCGGACCCCTGGTACAGGACAGCGCCGCCAGGGCGAGCACGAGAACGATTGCCCCCACCTGGGACGGCGCCGAGCTCCGCGGCGACGCTCCCATGCGCCCGGATTGTAGGTGCCTGGCGCCTTGCGGGACCGAACCGGCGAGCCTCCCGTCCGCACCTGGAATTGAGCTTGGCATGACCGGGCTGCAGCATAGCTCGGATCCGTGCCAGGCCTAAGAGCCTGCTCGCGATCTGCGCGGCGAAGCTTGGGGAGCGGCGGGGAGCAGGCACCCCTGATCAACCTCGCCATCATTGCGAATCCGGCCGCAGGCGTTATGAAGAGGGCGGTATCGTGTCATGAGCAACAGCACTACAAACGAGACGTCCCGCCATCTCTCCAGCGCGCCCGCCGCCGGGCGCCTCGGCGGCGTGTCCGCCGCACGGCCTCTGCCGATGGCTAGCTCTGCTGCCCCTCCGGTGCTCGATCTGGACGAGCGCATCCGGGAGCTGAAACGCAGCCGCAACGCCGTCATCTTGGCGCATTTCTACCAGGAGAGCGAGATCCAAGAGCTCGCTGATTTCATCGGGGATTCGCTGCAGCTGGCGCGGGAAGCTCAGCGCACCTCTGCGGACGTGATCTTGTTCGCGGGCGTGCATTTCATGGCTGAGACGGCCAAGATTTTGAACCCGACGCGGATCGTGCTGGTGCCCGACATGAAGGCAGGTTGTTCCCTGGCCGATGGCTGCCCGGCAGATCGTTTTGCAGCGTGGCGCGCGCAGCACCCCGGGGCGGTCGCCATCTCGTACATCAACTGTTCGGCCGAGGTAAAGGCGTTGAGCGACATCATCTGCACGTCGAGCAACGCGGTGCGCGTCGTGCAGTCAGTGCCCCTGGATAAGAAAATCCTATTCGCACCCGACAAGAACCTGGGCCGGTGGGTGATGAAGCAAACGGGGCGGCACATGGAGCTGTGGCCGGGCGGGTGTATCGTCCATGAGACATTTAGCCAGCGCAAGCTCAGCGCGCTCCGCCTCCAGCACCCCAACGCAAAAGTCATCGCGCATCCCGAGTGCGAGGAGCCCATCCTCGATATCGCGGATTACATCGGCTCGACCAACGGGCTGTTGAATTACGTAATCAACGACAACGCGCAGAGCTTCATCGTGGTTACGGAAGCGGGCATCTTGCACGAGATGAAGAAGCGCGCTCCCCATAAGGAGCTCATCCCCGCCCCGCCCGAAGCGAACTGCCACTGCAACGAGTGCCCGTTCATGCGGCTCAACACGCCCGAAAAAGTGTACTCGGCGCTCGAGAAGCTCGAGCCGCGGCTGGAGCTAGATGAAGCTTTGCGGATCGGCGCTCAGCGCTCCCTCGACCGCATGCTCGCCATCGGGTGAGGTGCCGGCGCGCAACTTTCTCGA
Organism: Deltaproteobacteria bacterium; assembly: GCA_043747815.1. GTDB lineage: Bacteria > Myxococcota_A > Polyangia > Polyangiales > Polyangiaceae > SZUA-265. The sequence goes on along the minus strand of JAYTOL010000044.1, from coordinate 161,178 downwards.
CCCGGAGTCGGCGAGCGTATAGCGTGGGCAGCATGAGGGCCCGTCTCTTAAATTCCTCGCGCGCTACGCTGCTGGCGCTCGTGAGTCTCGCTGGGTGTTCGAGCGCAACTCCCCACGCGGTACCGACCGTCGCGGCGCCAGGCGCGGGCGGGTCCGCAGGGACCGAGGCGGAGTCCTTGCCGGAGCTGACCCCGGTCGCTGCTCCCGAAAACATCGTGGGCATCGCGACGCTGCGAGCCCCGGCCCGAACCCTCGACACGGCCATGAGCTGGACGGGGCTCGGCGTGAATTGGCGCGCCCTGGTGCAGGCCGGGCCCGGGGCTGCGTTTCTTCCGGTTCTGGATCTGGAGGCTCCGATCGACGTGGTGGTGACCATCGATCCCAAGGTGAAGAACCGCCCGCGGGCGTTGTTCGCGGCGTCGGTCGGCTTGACCTCGCGTCAGGCCGCGCTCGAGGCGTTTCAGGGCCTCGAGATGCCGGTCGAGTTCGTCGAGCCCGGCGTACACAGCGTGCAGCCGAACGCCAAGACCTTCTGCTTCGTCGCCGCCGCGCTGGGTAAGGCCAGAGCGCGCTTGGTCTGCGGCGAGGACCGTGAATCGGTCGAGCTGCTCAGCCCCTACCTCACGCGCGGCAACCCGTCTGACAACACGGGGGATGCAGACCTGCACGTGGAGGTGCGTGCCGAAGCGCCTTGGCGGCTGTTCGGCGAAAAGACGCAGTTTCTCAAGCTGGGCATCCCGATGCTGCTGGGAGAGGTCTCGATCGGCAACGCCGATTTCGACGCCGCCCTCCGAGACGCAGCGACGTCGCTCGTCGACGAGCTGATCTTGGGCTTGGGCGAGCTGAAAGATCTGCGGCTCGATGCTCGGCTGCTCTCTCCAGCCAACGCTCCGGAGCAGAATGAGCTCGAAGTCGAGCTCGGCGTGGCCTTTACCAAGGCCCGGTCCTGGGTGGCGAGCAGGCTCGCTGGCGGCGAGGGTCATACGAGCGTAGCGCCCGACGCGTTCTGGAAATTGCCCGGTGACGCGACCCAGGCTCTCTATTACTCGGCGAGCGATCCGGACGCCGCGGCGCAGTCCTTCGAGGTGCTCGAGCGGCTCTTCGCCAGTGGGCTCGGCCATCTCGGTGCCGCCCCCGCACTGCAGCGGGCTTGGCCTCAGGCGTTCAAAGAGATGCTGCGCGTGAGTGGGCCGTTGGTCTCGGCACGCGGCAGCGTACCTCCCGAGCTCCTGCCCAAGGTCGTCGATGACCGCGAACGGCTGCGGAGCTCGCTCGGTTATACGCTGATCGGCGTCGAAGATCCGCAAAGCCGCTATGGCGCGCTGCTGGAGCAGACGCTGCGTCTGTATGAAGATCCCACCCTGCGCAAGAGCCTCAGCCATAAATACGGGGTCGACGCCGCGAAGCTCCCCAAGGCGCAGAGCAAGAAAGGCCCGGCTCGGCTCGCGGAGTCACGCCTGTACGAGGTCGCGCTGCCTGCCGCGCTGTACGCGGAAATGCTAGGCGACAAAACGCTGGATCCTGCCAAGCTCGGGGGACCGCTACCTCTGGTCATCATCACGTTCCGCGACGGTCCGCGCACCTGGATCGGCTTCTCCTCCTATGCTCAGCTGATCGAAGAGCGCCTGATGGCGCTGGTGGCGACGAGCTCCCCCTCGACGCTGCAAAGCCGGGCCGGATTGGAGCGGCTGCGCCGCGATCGCGGCAACGTGGCAGGCTATTGGACGCTGGCCGGTATATCCGACGACGCGTCGTTGCGTCACAGTGATCTGGAGAAGCTTCTGGGGTCGCTCGGTCGCAGCCAGGTGCCGGTGGTCGGCCGTGCCTATGGCAAAGCAGCGGGGCCGAGCGGCGTGATCCAGATCCACGTCCCCGCTCAGCTGTTCCGCGACATCGCGACCTCCGTCGCGGGCAGGCAGTAGCGCGCCCTCAGGCAGAGGCTGGCGAAGTGAGCGCTCAGTCGTGAGGCGCCGGTTCGAGCGACTCTTCACCAGGCAGCAGGCGGGGATAGAACCAGCCGGTGATAATGCTCACCCAGGCCGCAGCGGCCAACTGCCCGCCGACGACGTCAGAGGCATAGTGCACGCCGAAGTAGACGCGAGACAGCGCCACCCCAACGCTGATCGAGAGGGCCGCGAGGATCGCTACGAGCCTCACGGCGCGTGAGCCGTGCAGCACATGCAACACCACCAGGCAACTCGCGAGCACTCCCATCGAGCCCATGGCGTGGCCGCTCGGAAATGAAAGGCTGGACGGAGCCTCGATCAAATAGCCGAGATTTTCCGGGCGCCCGCGCTGGAAGATCAGCTTGAGGAGGGTGCTCGTCACCAGGGTGCCGCCGGCGGCGACCAGCATGAACCAAGCCTCGCGGCGACGCCCGAGCGCAAGCATCGCCACCACCATCAGCAGCGTGAGCAGGGCCATCCCCAGCCAGTCGCCGAACGTGGTGAGCGCGAGCATCACAGCGTCCAAGCTGCCGCGCCAGCTCATGACGGCCCTGGCCACGGAGGCGTCGAAGCCCTGCAGCTCACCCTCGCGAATTTCGCTCGCCAGGTGCAGGAGAGAGGCCGACGACACGAGCGACAAGGGCAAGCTCCAGCGATGCCTCGAGACGAACTCGATGAGCCGCCTCAGCCGCTTGTGGACACGCGGAAGCCGATCGAGATCGAGCAGATCCATGCGCAGCCCTCAGGCGTTACCGTTCGAAGTCCCATGACCCAGCCGCCGCTCGAGCCTCTGGGCGCCCATCAGAGCCAGGCCGTCCTCGAGCAGGCCCGAGCCAGCGCTGGACATGCCCCAGCGCTCCATTGCATAACGACGGGCCCGGTAGCTGACAATCGACGCAGCGAGCGCGGCAGCAGCTCCCACGAGGGCGAAGAGTGGGGCGTGCTCGCGCCTCTCCTTCGCCGTGACGAAGCCGGCGGCAGCGCCGCTCAAAGCCCTGCCGAGCAGGGGCAGCGACGCCACTCGCGCGGGCACACCCGGTAGTTTGTCTGCGACGAGCTCCAGCGTCGCCAGCGTGGCGAAGACGCGCGCCGCCGCCGGGGCGGCGAGCCAAGACAGCCAAGCTGGGCGACGCCGCTCTCGCAGCGCCCGACTGAGCACCACCTGGGGCAACATCGACCGCGAGCCCGCCAGCGCTCCCAATGCCACGACGGTGACCAAGTCCACTCTGGTACGTTCATCCATTTTCATTCCAATCTCACCTCTCGAGCTCGGTAAAGTTCGTGTCGCCCAGCGGGGACGCCGCGGCCGTCGCGCTGAGAGCCTCAATGCGGGGGCGGCCCTCGTGAAGCAAGCCGTGCCCACGCTCCAGAGGCGGCAAATCTCGCGAGCCCAACATGATACGCAGGCGCTCATGCGCTCGGCGATGCCAGGCGCGCTGGTAGCGGCGCCCCAAGGCCAAGAAACCGATGCGGCTCCACGCATTGGGAAACTGCCCCGGCCGCCATGCCGCTTCGATGCGGAACTCGACGCACCCGGTCGCGTGGGCCTTCGTCAACAAAAACCACTCCCAGCCCGCCTCGATGTGCCCGAGCAGCGTGTCGTAACGAAAGCCGAACACGGTCTGCTCCGCTGAGGGCTCGTCACGCACGGCGCCGACCACGACACCGCACAGGTAGTGTACGACCAGAGGTTTGAGCTCGAGCAACATGTAGCGCCCGAGCAGGGGCTGCTCGGCATCGAAATGGCCGGTCGCGATTCGCGGTTCGGAAAATGCGTAGCGCTCCACCAGGGCTCGAGCCCGCTCGAACGGACCTCCGGGGGTGGGCTTGCCGGGTGGCTCGAGCGCGATGACCGAAGTGGAGAACTTATGCCGCCACGCGCTCCCTTCAGCGTCGCGCACAGACCTTGGCGCGGTGCGCGGCAACTCGGCGAGCCCGCGCAAGTGGCGTTCCAGCTCGGCACCTGACCAGCCGCGAGCGACGCGCCATGGAGCGGCATGAGCGAGCGCCGCCATCAGCCGCCCCTCGCCAAAAAGGTAGGCGAGCACGCATCTTCTGCGGACCCAGCCGGCTCCGCAGCGAGCTCTCGGGTGTCGGCATGGATCGAGCCCGAGACCCCGGTACCGAATGTGCACGCCACCGACCAGATGAAGTCGCTCCAGGTATTGGTCTGCATCGCCTCTCCGAACGCAGCGTAGCCCAACGCAAACTTCTGGGTGCTGGCGCGAGCGCGGCCGCGAATGTGGAAGATCACTTCCCCGCTCGAGCTGCGATAGGCGCCAAAGGTGATACGCCCCGCTTCCGGATGACCGCTCAAGGTGGCAAGCGTGACGCTCTGTTCGTCTTTTGAAACCACACGCACCTCAAAGGTACCGGCTGCGGTTATGGTCACCAACAGCTCGTCACCTAGCTCGAGCCCAGCCTCCGACCCCGATTTGCGCTCGAAGGCGACGAGCGCCGGCGGAGCGAACTCGGGAAATTTGCGAACGACGTCGGCCATGAGTGCCACAGGGCTCACCCGGCACGCCTCAATTACGCCCCAATAGTCTCGCTGCAGCAGCTTCCCGACGCCTTCGTGCTCTGGAATGAGGCCGGGAACGAGCTCGCTGGTTTTTGGTGCGTTCACGCGCCCTGCGATGCAAAACTCAGGCCGCAGCGCGGGTGGCACCCCCTTTGCTTACTCGGGGGCAGGCGGCCGGTGCGACGTCGGCGCCGTAACGAGTCGGAGCCAACTATGCCTTCAATCGAGATCAACCCAGCCAGCGCGCTCGCGCCCCATCCCGAGCCGCGTGTCGTGCGCCCGGAGCACACCGAGAATTCCCTGACCCGCGTTCTCGAGCAGCAGACCGCCAAGATCCCCTCGCACGTCTTCTTGGCGGCATCGCTGAGCGCGATGGCGGCTTCGCTGGTGTTCGAGGCGCAGAACAACCAGCGCGCCAGTCGCTTCGTCGGCATGTGGGTGGCCCCCTTGCTGGTGATGGGCGTGTATAACAAGCTCGTCAAAGTGCTGGGCTCGAGCTAGCGCCCCGGGTAACTGAAGCGGGCAAGTGGATAGGCAGAGAACTTGGCCGGCCCGCGCCGGATCTGTACCCACTCGCTGGGATGCGTCGCCTGTTTCGTCGCCTGCTGATGCTGGGCATCATTGCCTGCGGGTCCACCAGCTCCGTGCGTTCCTGGGCCTGGATCGAGAAGCGGATTGCCTCGAGCAAGACCGCCATCGAGCTGGCCCCGGACGGCTCGGCGACGGTGCGCTACGAGCTAGCGATCGAGGTACGCGGCGGCCCCCTGAAAGGGCTCTCGCTGGACGGGATTGACAGCGACGCAGAACCACTCCCCGACGCGACCATCACCCGAGTGCAGGGCGGGCTGGCCACGAGCCTGCCCTTGCCGGTGCAGGTTCGAGCCGACGCCGGCCACGTTGACGTCGCCGTGCCTCTTCGCCAAGGCTTTCGGGGCAAGAGTTTCATTCTGAAGTTTGCCTATCGCACGCTGCTCTCGGAGCGCGGTCTGGTCCGCCATCTTCCAGACGGCCAACGTTCGGAGCTGCGCTGGGTCGGGCCACGCTTCGACGACGGCGTCGATTCCGTCACGCTCGTGCTTCGCACCGCCGCCGCCGCCCTGCCTCCGGAAGCGCTGCCGGAAGACTCGGGAGCGGGAGAGAACACGCCTCCCAACTACGGCATCGTGATGAGCACGCTCCGCAGATCGCGAGACCGCGACGAGCTCGAGCTGATTCGAGCGCACGTGGCTCGAGACGAAGCCATCACCTGGGGCGTGCTGCTCGATCGCAGGCTATTCCCTGGCGCCCCCGAGAGCGACCAGGCCGAGCCCGCTGATGCCGCGGCGGCGCGCGTTGTGGCTACGCTGCCGTCAGAGGGGCCTGGGCTAGCGCTCGGCGCTGCCCCCGCACGGCTGCCCTGGTCGCTGCTCGCCGGGATGGTCTACGCGCTCTTGGTCGCGCTCAAGGCCTGGCGAGTGGGACGGGCGTCTGCACTGCGGAGCTGCTCGCCGCGAGCCTGGATCGATTGGAAGACGCCGTACCGCGCCGGCGCTGCGGGCCTGTCGTTGGCCGCCGCGACGCTGGCGGCCCTGAGTGGCTGGGCGCCGAGCTGGGCTGCGTTGGCGTTGCTCTGCGCCATCGCCTTCGCCGCCCACCGCGCGCCCCTAGCGAGCGCTGCGTTGCGTGGTCCAGGGCAGTGGCAAGCTCTCGACGACAGCGTGCTCGCTCCGGTGACGCGCCCAGCTGCGCTAGACGGCGCCTGGTTGGACGCTGGACGCGCTCAGGGGTTGCTCCTACTCTGCGCGGCGCTCGCCGGCACGACCTGGATCGCCGCGCGCCTGTTCCAGACTTCGCCCTACTACGGTGCTTGTTTGCTGCTCGGCGCGAGCGCCCTCCTGCCGCTCTTCTGTACGGGGCGAGCCGGCGAAATGCCGCTCGATGCCCTGGATCACAGCCGGCGCTTCCTCGGTAGGGTGCAGCAGCGGCTGCGCCGGGAGGCGAGGCTCGTGGTCAAACCCCTCGGGCGCCTCGCGGCAGCCAGCACGGAGCTCGACGAGTTGCGGCTCTCGATCGCTCCGGAGCGCGGCTTGCCCGGCTTGATTGGCCTGGAGCTGGGCCTCGAATTTCAAGAGCGCCTGGGCGGCTTTTGCGCGCGACCAGCGCTGGTCGTGCGGACCAGTGAGGGCTCCGCGTGCCATCGCGCCCTACCGCGCGGGTTGACCTGGACGCGGGGGCGGAGCAGCGATGAACGCGCCACCCTGGTGCGTCCCAAGCTACCGACGGTGGCCCTCACCGTGGCCCTGATTCAAGAGCTGCTCAGCGTCATGCAGGCGCCGGACGCCGCGCGTGAGGAGCCCTCCATGAAGAAGTCCAACAAGTCCTCCGGCAGCGGGCTGTCGACGGCAAAGCCTGGTACGCGTTCGTCGCCCGCCCACGCCACGTGACTCGCGTGCAGCGCGTGCCGAGCGGCGAGCGCGTCCGAGGCGGCGCCTCCGTATTCGAGATCGCCTGCGATGGGCCAGCCTGATGCCGCAAGGTGCACACGCACCTGGTGGCGATAGGCACGGCTCGCCTCGACTTCCACGAGCGCCCAGCGGCTGCGCCGTTCGAGAGTGCGAAACCTGGACTCGCAACTGCGCACCCCGCTGGCGACGGCGTCGGGGGGCGCCACGATGACCCGCCCAGAACCTCCGGGGTGGGACATGAGCGGGCGATCGATAACCCCCTCGTCAGGGAGCCCCACGCCCTCCACGATCGCCAGATAGCGCTTGTCGAGCCGATGCTCGCGCAGCGCATCGCGGAGCACGTCGAAGGCCGTGGCGTTGCGGGCGGCGATCACCAGCCCCGAGGTGCGAGTGTCCAGGCGATGCAAGAGCCCCGGCTCGCGTGGTCGATAGCCGATGCCTGCCATCTCCGGGTAGCGGCCGAGCAGGGCGCTCGCGAGCGTGCCGGCCTCCGCCGCGACCAGCGGCGCGGTGGGTTGCCCCGCGGGCTTGGCCACCACGACGAGATCCCCGCGCTCGAGCAGCACATCGAGCGGCGCGTCCGGCTCGGGCGGAGGAGCTCCACTCGGGTCGAAGAGCACGCTCACCTCCTCCCCGCTTTGCAGGCGCTGGGACTTGGCCGCCCGTTTGCCCTCGACGCGCACCAGCGATCGCTCCACGAGCCAAGCGGCTCCGCGACGGCCCAGCTCCGGGCAGTGGCGCACCAGAAATTTATCCAGCCGTTCCCCGGCTTCTTCCGGGCTCACGACGTAGTTGCGTCCGTCGCTCACCATGCTCCCGACACTCCCAGCCCAAAGGGCATACCCATCCAGCCCAGCTGAGGGCGGAGCGACATTCCATTGCCCGTGTTGGGCGTGCCTGCCGAGGGGACCCGCGTATTCTCCGCGTCCGGGTCAGTGCCTTGCGTGACCCAGTAACTCACGGCTGCCCCTGCAAGGGTGCCGGCCATGATCCCCGACAACCAGATGCGGTCGCGCGTGGGGCTTGCATCTTGGCTGACCAAGACAGGAGTGCCCAAGGCGGCGCCCGCCAGGCCACCTAGCAACGCGCTCAAGTCCACCGACAACATTTCGCTCGCCGAGGGCCCCGTGAACTGCGTCGCCGCGGCGCCCGCCACGAGCACGCCGATCAGCGCACCCGCTCCCATTCCGCGCCGGGGCGTGAGCTCCGCGTCCCCCTTCACCGCCATCTCTCCCAGACCGCCGAGCAACAGGCCGAGCCCCGCACCCGAGTGCGTCAGCGCCGCGCCGCCTTCCGTCACATCGCCAATGGCGAGCGCGGCAGTCGCCAAGCTGAGCCCGCCGACGGCTCCAACGAGGCCGAGCAGATAACGCCGGCCTGGCGAGTCAGGGCCGTCACTCTCCACCAATAACAACATGGACAGGCTGGGCCAGAACATCGAGCCACCGAGGTACCAAGCGCGCGCTCCGTCGATGTCCCATTCGTCGGCGACGATGACCGCCGAGCCCACTCCCACTCCGGCGCCCAGGGCAGCGAGCGGATAGGTGAGTCGCGCGTCATCTGACCCCGACGCGCGCTGCAGCGCAAAACCGAGATAACCCCCGAGCGCCGCCGCGTGTAACGCCAGCACGGCGCGACCTTCGGAACGCACCGGTTCCGCCTCACCCGCCGGGAACGCCGACGTCGCAGCAGGTTTGGAGCAGTCGCACGGGGAGCCAGCAAGCGGAGGTTCGAGCAGCTCGCGCAACATGCTCAAGGTGCGCACCTCGACCTCGGCCGCGTCGAGGTGTTGCGCACGCACCAGGAGCACGTTGGAGGACTGCGGCACCACGACCAGACGCAAGGCGAGCTCACCCCCTGAAAGCCCCAGCTCGGGTTGCACCACCCAGGCCTCGCGCGCGAGCGCCGTCAACCCCGCCTCGTCGCGCTCGGCGAGAGGGGGCTCCCCGACACGTGGCGTGAAGCCGAAGTCCTGCACCGCCTCGCGCAACACGGCGTCGAGCCGACGCGCCAGGGGCTCCAGGTTGACGGGCGCGTTCGGCGCCACGGCCTCCACTTGCGCCGGCAGCACCCACACGTCTCTAGAATCCGCCAACGCCGGCCGCAGCCAGGACACGGCCAGAGCGACGAGCGCGGGGTACGAAAGAAACCTAAATGACATCTAGTGAGAGCCAAGCCCCCCGCACGCGAGGTCGGCAGGGCGGCACGCTGACCTCCACTACTAGAACATGACCGTGGCCCCAACCCAAGCATCGATGGTGCGCGCCGTATCCACGATGAAACGCCGGCCGGGCTGATCCGTCTCCGGGCGAAAGCTCGGGTCGGGCAGCCCCGCGCTGCCGGGCGCCTCGCTACCCCCGACCGCGCAAGGGCCGGCAGTCGCTGCGCTCGGCGCCGTTCCGTCACAGGGCTGACCGATCGTGATCAGGTGCCGCTGTGTCAGCGCCACAGCGCCACCCAGGTCGAAGTGCACATATTGGCCTGCCTGCCAGCGAGCCGCCACGCGCAGCGCGTAAGCGCCATGCGCCTCGACCTCCGTGATGCCAATCGGAAAAACTCGAGTCGAGCTCGGGTCGACCACGCTGGGAGCGAGTCCGGACGTGGCCGCGTCGGGGTTAGCCATGTACGCGCTAAAATTCGGGCGCCGATACGAGCTCGCACCAGAGCTGCCCAGAGCATCGAAGAGCTCAGAATAATCTTGCCCCGCCGAGCGGTAACTGCCCGTCGCCCTCACATCGATGCTAAACCGCTGAAACCGCTCGACGACTTCCCACGGCAGGATCTCGGTACCCAGACTGAACGCTGCCCGCGTCGGCGGCCCCTCGTTCCAGGGGCGGTCGGCAGCGAAGTCGCTGTCCTGGTTCGCGAACTCGAAGAGCACGCTGAATCCCATGTAGGGCTCGAGATGTTCCAGGCGTCGTGACATGAGGCTGTGCAGCTCTAGCGCGGTGGTGCCGCGGCTCACGCCCGCGCGGCGCCCGGCTGCGGGAAAATCGCCCTCGAGCGGCTCGATGCGCCCCGACCCCAACTCGACGGGGAACTCTCCGCTCTGCCCGTCCCGGTCGATGTCCGAGGGATAGGCGCAACGCCTGGCACCCGGCTCACCGCCGGCACCGCCTGGAGTTGGACCACAAGCATGCATCGGCTCGGAAACAGACAGCCGAACCTCGGCCCCCACCAGCAGGCTCGGTTGGGCCGCGTCGCGCCATTGGTTGAGGATGCCCCAATCCACCCCGATGCCGAGATATTCGACGCCGCTTCGGTTGGGTGAGCCAAAGGGCAAGCTGAACAGGGGCTCACCCGGGGCCCCTTCCAGCGCGCTCAGGGGCGCGTCGCGGGCTTGCAGGGTGGCGCTGCTCGAAAGCACCACCGGTACCCGCACGATCAAGCCGAGATCCTTGTACAGGCCGAGATCCGCGCGCACGTTCAGTCGGCTCGTGCTCTCGGCGAAGTCGGCCACGGCCACGCGCGCGATACCGCCCGCCGGGGAAAGGAGGGGATCCTGGGTCTCACGCAGAATCGCTGCGCGCTTCCAGCTGTGCCGGTACCCGAGGGTGAAATGGAGATCGAGGCTACCATCTTCGTCCCAGGCGTCGACCACCGACGTCACGTCCGCGGGTTCGCGCAGCACCTCCGGCTCCGTCAAGCTCCGGGGCTCGAGCGCTCGTAGCTCCGGCGCCAAGGCCAGGGCGAGCGCGGTAACGCTCGCAGGCAGCAGCGTGCGTCCGCCCCGGCGAAGTGAGCACCGTGCGGCAGAGGACACTGGGGCTGTGGAAATCATCGAGGCATGGGCCGCGCCGTGCCCGCGCACCGTATCAAGACTTGCGTCAGAGGCAATGGCAGGGCGAGCGGGTGGCGCGAGACACCAGCCTGGGGGTGAGCCGCAAGCAGAAAGCGACAGCCCGACGTGGCTCGCCGCTGACCGTGTCCGGGTTTTTGTGGGTCGCATTCGTAGCGACAAGCTCGTACAACGGGGCGTCGGAAATGGCGGCCTGAAGGGGACGGGCCGCTGAATCAAGGCAGCTGAATCAAAGTCAGCCGTGTCAGGGCCGTAGAGTCGAGGGGTCGGAGGGGTCGAGGCAGCGGCGTCGATCAGCCCTGGCAGGGGCCGCCATAGGCTTGGGCAGCCCGATCGAGGGCAGCCCGCGTATCTGCAGCTCCGAGCCTCGGCAGCCCCGACTCAGCGAAACGACACGGTTACACCAGTGAGGGGGGCAGGCGCGATGACCGAGCGAGGGAGCGATAGTGCGATCGGCCATGGCCAGCTACGCGGCATCGTCCGCGCGCGCAGCCACGGAACCAACGACGTCGAGGCTCGAGCGGAGGCGGGCGGGCGCGCGGGGCGTGTGCGCCGCGAACCGAGGCTTCGCGAGCCGAGCTCTGCTGGACGTGTCGAGCTTGCAGGCAGGCCAGATGAAGCTCGAGCTGCGAGACGAAGACATCGCAGAGCTTTTGCACCGTGTCGTCGAGCAACTCCAGCCCTTGGCCGGGCCAAAGACCATCCGCCTCGAGGCGCTACGGCCCGCCCAACGTGTGCTCGTCCGCGGCGATCGCGAGCGCATCTCGAGAGTGCTGCACAACCTGATCGGCAACTCGATCAAGTTCACGCCAGCCGGCGGCGCCGTCCTCGTACGCTCCGCGCGAGAAGGCCGCATGGTCCGCCTCGCCGTTCGAGACACAGGCGCCGGCATAGACCCCGTCCACCTCGCCCACATTTTCGATAGGCACTATCAGACCGCGCCGGGTGAACACGACGGCGTGGGCCTGGGCTTGTTCATCGCTCGCAGCATCGTGGAGGCGCACGGCGGCCACATCTGGGCAGAGAACGTGCCCGGCAAAGGCTGCGAGTTCTCCTTCACGCTGCCGCTCGCGAGCCCCGCGGCGCACGGCGGCCCGTAGCGGGAACCCGGCGCTCGCGGTCAGCACCGAGCGGGATGGCGGCGGCCACGTCCTCTACGTGCCGCAGCGCTGCGCGCTCGAGGCCATCGTCACCCGCAACGCCGACCTCGAGGCTCTCAGCTTCACCATCTGCGGGCCGTCGCGAGCGCGAAGGCGTGTCATGCCGTATTGCGCTTGCTCGAGACTTAGCGGCTCGCGGCGCTGCCGAGCGTGCAGGCGAGCGATATCGCCGCCGAGCTCGGGCTCTCGATCGTACAGGCGCGCGCCGCGCCCGAGTTGCTCGAGACTACCGGGCAAATCGTGCGGGGAGGTGCGCGCTGGCACGTCAAACAGACGCAGAACGTCGATCTCGCCGCGGAGCCGGAAGCGACGCGGCGTTCGAAGGCCTCTGCCGCGCAGATCGGGCTCGAGCACATCTCCGCGGGCAAACAGGGGCGCTACTCCTACAATTTCTTCTGTGTGTCCGAGCGCGACTATCGTGAGCTTCAACGCTTTTGCACCGTGCCTACTTACGCCAGCTGCGCGCGACGTCGTAGGAGCTCAGCTCTTGCCGCCGGGGACGCCCCGCCAAGCTTCGGCGTACAGGTCGAGCTCGCTCAGCTTGGCCTCGAGCGCAGAGCCGCGCTCTTCTCGCAGCACTGCTGCTGTCGCGCTCGCGCAGGAGGCGTGGGCGCGTTGACGAGCCTGCACATGGGCCCGTGCCCGCTCGCCAAGCGCGGGAGCGGCGGCCGAGAGGAGGCTCGCGGCCAGCTCTCGTGAGTCCGTCGCGTCTCGGGCGCAGTGGGCGACGGCCGCGGCGGCGACCAGCCGCTGCTCCTTGCCGGCCCGAAACGCAGTCGAGCCCGACACGCGTCGCTCTCGAGCTTCCGCCCTGGGCGCCGTCAACCACAGCTCACCACCCAGCGCAGTGAGCTTGAGCTCCTGCTCTGTCACGGAGAGCTCCGCTCGCGCGTCGGCGTAGCGGAGGCTGCCATAGGGCGTCCCCACCCAGACCTCCGCGCCAGGTCGCGCCCCGATGCCCATCTCGGTACGAAGGGTGCCCTGGGCCAGGATGATTTCCTCGCGGCCCGCTGCACACGCCAGCGCGCGCGCCGGCCCCACGAGGGTCCACTCGCGCGCGCTCAGCGTATGTTTGAGCACCAGCTTCGAGGCTCCGCCGAGCTCGATCCAGCGCGAGTCCGTGAGGACGTCGCCCGCGCGGATGGGCGTGCCCGAGCCGCGGCTCACCTGGCCCGTCACCGACATCGCGCGGCAACCCTCCGGAGTGACGGCAGCAAGGCCGAGCGCGCTCGCCGGCTCGACCTGAGCTCTGGGCGCTCTAGGGCTCGACGCGACCGAAGCCTGCGCCGGGGCGCGCGCGTGAGCCTGCGTGGTAAGCTCTGCCTCGACGGGTTTGTTGCCGCAGCCGCAGCAGAGGCCGAGTGACAGGGCGCATGAGCGACGGGCGAAGGCCCGCGCGAACGGCACCGGCGGCGAGCGGCTCAAGGCAGCTCGACGGTGACGCTCTCGTCATCTCCGCCGAAAATTTCACAAGTGATGTCTTCACCCTCGAGCTCGTCGCGGGCGATGCCCAAGTTGCGCGTCGTCTCCGCCAGGCGGTTGGCGAGCACGCCGGTGAACTGCCACAGGAGCTTGACCGCCAGGCGGTGCTCGGTGCGCAAGATCTCGAAGAAATCCTTGCGATGGATCACCATGAGTTGGGTCAGCCCCATGGCGCGCGCCGAAGCTGAGCGCGGCTGATTGCGGATCAGCGCCATCTCCCCGAAGTGCTCCCCCGGCTCGAGCCGAGCCACCGGCGCGCCGGTGCGCATCACTTCCACTTGCCCGGTGAGCACTATGTATAGCTGCTCACCTTGCTCGCCCTCACGCACGATGGTCTGGCGGTCCTGGTAGGTTTCGACCTCAGTCACCTGCAGCACCTGGCGGAGCTCACGCGCGTTGAGCGCGCTGAACAGCGCCGTGCCGGCGAGCACCGCTTTCTGCGTTTCGAGCTGGCTCAGCCGCTCGGCGTCGTCGGACTCGAGCGCGCCGAGGGTGACGAGCACCGCCGTGATGTTGTCCTTGCCGCCTCGGTGATTCGCGGTTTCGACGAGGTCGCCCACTATCGAATCCGGATCGGACTTGATGAGCTTCTGAGCGAGCTCGTCCATCGTCCCCTCGGGCGCCTCGAAATAACCCGAGAGCCCGTCGGTGCAGAGCAGGAAGCGATCGCCCGGGGCGACGTCGATGACAAGCGTCTCCGGCTCGCAGTGCTCATACACCCCGACGGCTCGGGTGATGGCCTGCCTGGGCGCCAGCTTCGCGGCGCTTCCGAGGTCGATCTTCTTCTTTTTTATGAACTCGTTATAAACGTTGTGGTCTTCCGTGAGCTGCTCGAGGTTGCCCTTGCGCAAGAGGTAGATGCGGCTGTCGCCGACGTGGATGATGAAGGCCTGGTGCCCGACGAACAAAGCGGCCACCAACGTCGTGCCCATGCCGCGCTTCTTCTCATCCTGCGTCGCCTCGCTGTGGATCTTGCGGGACGCGCAGTTGACGGCGAAGCCGAGCATGTTGGTGATGTCGCGTTTGCTGACCTTGTTCCCGCCGGTGCTGCCCGCCACGTAGTCGTCGAGCAGGTCCTGCGCTTTTCTGATCTCCTCGCTCAGCGTCCTCACCGCTACGGCGCTCGCCACCTCGCCGGCGGCGTGGCCCCCCATGCCGTCACACACGACGTAGAGTCGTAGCTTGCGGTCGACGAGATAATTGTCCTCGTTATGGTCGCGCTCCTTGCCGACGTCCGTCTGCGCGGCGAACGAGATGGGCGCCGCGTCCAGGGTAACGCCCGTGCGCGGCGGCAAGGTATTGAGCGTGCGGCTCGACGGTGCCGCCGGCGGGGTGGTGCTCGTGGGAGGTGCATCGCTCATCATCACGCTCCGGGGTGCTCTGCTGCTACGCGGCGGAAATTGGCTCGTCACGGGGCCGCGCGGAGCGCGAGAATCAAACGGCATGAGGCCTCCATCTCGCTGACAAAACGTCACGGGCAAGCACTTGGGCTAGGGTCCGCGGGAGCATCTCTGATATCTCCAAAGCCCTGGCCGGCCGGTTTTTCCCCTTTGGAGCAGCGCGGCTCCGAAAGCGCGCCCGCTCGGCTCGGCAAGGTTGATCGGCTCGCTCCTTTCGGCTCAGTTTCGCGTTCCCCACTTCGACCTCGCGAGATCGTCCGGCTTTGACGCGCCATCAACATCGCCTCGCTCCCCTCCTGATCCTGCTGCTCGGGCTGTCGCTCTCCGGACTAGCCTCCGCCTCGAATCCTTTCCTGGAGGTCCCCCCCGAGCAGCAGGCCATCGCGTCGCCCGCGTATCGGTATGCGAACATGGACGACGGCCAGGCGTTTACCGAGCTCGACCGTCGCGGCATCTCCTACCGCCGCGTCCCGGAGGCAGTGCCCGGGGTGCGTGCGCCGATCCGCCTCTCCGGGCCGCTGCGTGGCGTACACATTCATTCCGTGCTCTCCGAGGAGCGCCGGGCCACCACCCTGTACGAGATCCTCGACGCACGGCTCGCTCTGGCGCTGTTCGACCTGTGCGCGATCCTCTCCCATCATGACGTGGTCGAGGTGGTGCATTTCACGATGTATCGCTCGCCCCGGCGGCACCCGGAGGATGCGAGCCCGCCGCAAACGCGCCACCCCGGTGGCCTCGCCATCGACCTGGGCGCGATGCGCAAGTCGAACGGCGACTGGCTCTCTGTCGGGCCCCACTGGGAAGGCTCGATCGGCGCCAAGACCTGCGGCGCCGGTGCTCGCAAGCTACTGCCGCGCCGGGCTCGCGAGCTGCGCAGCGTCCTCTGCGAGGCCAACGACCAGCGCCTGTTTCACTACATGCTGTCACCGCACTTCGACGCGGCACACGACGACCACTTCCATCTCGAAATCAAGCCCGGCGTGAAGTGGTTCATCGCCAATTAGGCGGCAGCTCCGTTGCGTTCATCCTCGGCCTCGACCCAGGGCGTGCAGCGCCGTGGGCGGTGTTGCGCAAGCAGCGGACCCTGGCAAAACACGAGCGCGACAGGCTGCTTGGAGAACGTCGGACCCGCTCACGGTCCAATGCTTTGACGGCTCTCGACGGCGGCGGTCGCACTCGCTGTGCGGCGCACCTCAAACGGCGGCAAGCTCGACGGTCAAACCGAAGGGTCGATCTTCGCGCGGCAGGTACTCCGCGAGCTCTGGTGCCCAATGCGGGATCCCTCCAGCGTGGGTCGGCGCGCAGATCAGCGTCAGCTCCCGATCACCCAGCTCGCACATCGCGCCGGCGCCGGCGACGATGATCTCCTGGCGAGCCTCGGCAGCGCAGGTGTCGTTCCTTTGATTACACACCATGACAATGGAAGCGAATATTCGGCGCTTTGACAGCCGAGAGATCACGCGCTGACTGAAATGGCGCGGCGCCTCGTCCAGCCATTGAGTGACGAGCGCCAAGTTGGGTCCGTACCGACGAGCCGTGGCGATGCCGGCAGACCAATCCGCACCGGATTCACCAATGACCAGGCAGGAACGACTGCCCAAGTCGAGCCCCACGTCTCTAGAGTTATGCGCGCCGTCTTCGCCCCGTAACATTTTTAACACTCGCATCTTCGCTGGTGCCAGGTCAGCACCCGTATAACTGCCGCAAAACCGCGCGACTGCCCTCCCCTAACGGCGGCTCGAGATGAAAGCTGCTGCCCTCGCAGCGGCTCATTGGCGAAAGGTTGGCTCCTCAGCTTGCACTCCGAGGTGCGCTCCAAGGTGCACTGCTAACGCAGGGCAAACCCGAGGATCAGAGAGCCCCCAACACCAACGTCCGAGCCGAACCGATATCTGAGTTAAGCACGCACCCCCGTGAGGCGGAGGCTCCCCCAAGCGCACGCATCATGTGATCGGCAGTGTGAGCCGTCAAGAAACAAAGCCTGTCACACCGCTGCCGCGCTCGCGTTCGGCGTGGTGCCTTCCTGCCGTGTTCGCGTGCGGCACAGGAGCGCTGATTTCATCGTGTCGTCTCCAAGCATTCACATTCGTTGTCACCACCGTGCGCCCTGCGCGCAGCATGTGGGCACGCATCGCAGTCGGCGTGACGACCCGCCCCGCGCGGGCTCGCGGCGGGACCCTGGCATTCCGCATTCATGGGACTTCTGCTAAAGGCGCCAGGAATGTCCGTCGAGTCAGACGCCAGTCCGTCCGAACTGAGTCGTTTGCTCGAGGAACCGCCGGACACGCTCCGCGCGAAACTCAGCGACGTCCATCCCGAGGACATCGCTGACCTGATTCGGAACGCCAACCTGGAGCGCGCCGCGGAGATCTTGGCCCGCCTGCCCGCGGAGTACGCGGCGCAGGTCTTCGAACGGCTCGAGCAAGACTGGCAGGAGGCGCTCGCCACGAAGATGGGCATCGAGCCCCTGGCGCAGCTCACGTTGGAGATGGCCTCCGACGACCGGGTGGACTTCCTCAGCCTCGTCCCCGCCGCCATGGGGCGCAGCCTCCGGCGCCGAATCGAGGAAGAAGACCCCGAGGTCCTGGAAGACGTCGAAGATCTGACGCAGTGGCCCGAGACCTCTGCGGGCGGGCTGATGACGACGGGCTACATCTCCATCTCGGCCCGCTTGACCATCCGGGACGCGATCGAAGCCTTGCGGCGCGAAGCGCACCACGTCGAGGCGATCGATGCGCTGTTCGTCAAGGCGCCGGATCAGAAGCTCGCCGGGGTTCTTTCGCTGCGTCGCATGCTGCTGAGCGAGCCGGGCGAGAGCATCGACGCGGTGATGAACCACAACGTCATTTCGGTGCCTCCGCTGCTGGATCAGGAGGAGGTGGCGCGAAAGCTCGCGAAGTACGACCTGAACGTGATGCCCGTGGTGAACGAACGGGGTCGCATCCTGGGCGTCATCACGGCGGACGACGTGCTCGACGTGCTCACCGACGAGCAAAGTGAGGACGTCCAGAAGATGGGCGCCATCGAACCGCTCCGGGACGATTATTTCAGTACCAGCTTCCGCACGCTGCTCCGAAAGCGAGCCCCCTGGCTGTGCGTTCTGTTCGTGGGTGGGCTCCTCACCACCCATACCCTTCAAGCGTACCAGGGCGCGCTGTCGGCCATGACGCAGCTCAGCTTCTATCTGCCGCTGCTGATCTCGGCGGGCGGGAACTCAGGGGCGCAGTCGTCGACGCTGATGATTCGCGGCCTAGCGGTCGGCAACGTGCGTAGCTCCGACTGGTGGCGGGTCCTCCGGCGCGAGCTGCTTCAAGGCATAATTCTCGGGTGCCTGCTCGCTACGGTCGGCGTCACGCGGGCCTTTATCGAAGGGGACAGCCCAGAATTCGCAGCGCTGATCGGGGTGACTATCGTCTGCATCGTCGTGCTGGGCTGCGTCGCCGGCGCGATGACGCCGCTGGCGCTGCACCGCGCCAAAGTCGATCCCGCGACCAGCTCTACACCTTTCATCTCCACCTTGGTGGACGTGCTCGGCATCGTGATTTATCTGAGCCTCGCGCAGTTCCTGCTCGGGGCAGCGCTGCAGCTGGCACCGCCGCGCTGAAGCGCCGGCGACTCGCGCCGCATGGCCGCGCGGCCGAGGATGGCAGTCGGTTTGTCGATCCCACACTCGCCGTTGTAAGCTGGTTCCCCGCGCTTGTGTTCTGTCCGTCTTACTCCCCAGGGTCCCATGCCGAAGCTTGAGGCGATGCTCGAACAGCGCGGCATTGCTTCGCCCCGCGAGATGTCGGAAGCGCTGGCGCGCTGTCAGCTCCACGGCGGTGACCTCACGACCAGTCTCCTGCAATTCGTCAGCGCGGATGAAACCCAGCTGAGCGCGGCCCTCAGCGAGTGCTATGCCTTGCCCGCGGCGGTGGTGGGCTTGCTGCCCGCTCCAGATGACTTGGCCTTGCGTTCGCTGCCGCGGGAGATCGCGGAGCGCTATTGTTGCTTTCCCCTCGAGGCGAGCCCCGGTCGGCTCGTCCTGGCCGTGGGCCAACCGCTCGAGCCCGCGCTGAAGGAGGAGCTCGGCTTCGCGCTGGGCATGCACATCGAAGAGCGCGTGGCGCTCGAGGTGCGAATTCGGCAGGCTCTGTCGCGCTTCTACGCCTTGCCCCTGTCGGCCAGAAACCAGCGCGGCATCTCCCGCCTCGACGGCGACCTCGACAGCGCTCTGAACGAGACGCCCTTGGGGCTCTGGTCGGAGACCAACCTCTCATCGCTGCCGCGACCGCCGAGCGAGCTGCCGCTCACCCGCAGCGACTCGCCGCGCATGCCGAGCGTGCGCCCTCAGCATCGGAGCGACCTGCCGCGCCTCGGCGTGAGCTCGTTGCCGCCGAACAGCGGCTTACGTGCGGCGCGGCGGCGCGGGCCGCTGAGCATCGAGGCGGCGCGCGAAGAGCTGACGCGAGCGCGTTCCCGCAACGACGTGCTCGACACGTTCTTCAGCTTTGCGTCTCAGTTCTTCGAATACAGCGCACTATTTGCCGTTCACAACTCGCTCGCCGAGGGCCTCGACGCCTCGGGGCCGGGCGCCGAACGGGACGTTGTGTTGGGGATCGGCGTCCCTCTCGACCTGCCGAGCTCGCTCTCCGAAGCCGCCGAGAGCTGCAAGGTCAGGCTGACGCGGTTGGGCACCGAGGGCATCGACCGGACCCTGAGCACGGACCTACGCCGGCAACTGGGGGCAAAGGCCTTGGTGCTGCCCATCTCGTTGCGAGGGCGTTGCGCGGTGCTGCTGTACGCCGACAACGGCGCCGCTGACGTGGGCGAACCGGAGATCGCCGACGTCGTCGCGATCGCACCGGACGTGGCCAACGCGATCGGTCGCATCATCTTGCAACGCAAGAAAGAGGCGGCCCAGCAGAAGCTGCCGCAGGACAGCGCGGAGCTCTCGGCGTCGCTGGCCCCGCCGCGCGACCCTGCTTCGAGCCGGCAGGCAGGGCCGAGCAGCACCCCTGTCGCCGAGCATGAGTCAGACGTCGCGATTCCGACCCTCGCGAGCAAGAAGCGCGACCGGAGCCGAAACAACGCGCGCTCCCGCCCCCTGGATCCGGCATCGCCGTGGGCGGGCAGGAGCGAGCGCGCTCCTCCACCCAGCCAGGCCCCGGGAGTCGCGCAGCCGCGTGACTCTCGCAACCCGGAGCGACGCACCGGGACTGAGGACCCCGTTTTTCTCCTGGCGCGGCCGTCCGGAAAGCCCCGCAGCACCCCGGCTCCCCCGGACGCCGTGTTGCACCAGGTGGCCAAGCCAGCGATCGCCATCACCCGCCCTGCCCCTCTCAAGGCGAGCCGTCCGCGCTTGCCGTCCGTGATCGTCGACCCCGAAACGACGGACGTGCAGGCCGCTGCGCGTCTGACCCGCGCCGCCGCGATCACTCGGGCGCCCTCGATGGTCCCCAGCGCTGCCAGCTCACGCCGCCCCATGCTGCCCCCCGCCGCCGAGGCCCCGCGCAGGGTCGCAGCAGCGAGCGTGCACCCAGCTCCCGGCGGCGCAACGGACAGCGCCATCGCTACGGGCGCCGCCCGAGCGAGCGAGCCTGCGCGCAGCTCCGATGCGTCCGCCGCAGATCCCAGCTTTGCATCAGTGGCGCGTGACTCGGTCCCGCCTGCCCCGCGTGACTCGGTCCCCCCCGCGCCCCGCGCCTCGGCGCCGCCAATGCGCCAGGCGAGCCCGGCGGCAGACGCTACAGGCAGCGCCCCGTACACCGCTGCGGAGCGTGCCACCTCGCCGAGCAGCGCGGCTCCGGGATCCGGCAACGCCCCCCGAGGCAGGCTCACGAGCCCTAAATCCAACAGCAGCTGGCCGCCGCCGATCATGGACGCCTCGCCACCCGTCAACCGGCAGCCGCCGCTGACCGCGCTGGTGCCCATCATCATCGCCGGATCGTCCTCGGCTTCGTCGGTCGGGGGCAGCAGCTCGTGGCGCGACGGCCCCCGAGGAGGTGACCGCTCCCACTCCGAGTTGGCGGCGGCGCCCATCGCGCCAACGCCTGCCATCGACGTCGCCGCATCGCAGCGCGCGGTCGGCGCCAACGACCGGGCGGCAGCGGGTCCTCGCCAACGCAAGAGCCCGGCGGCCCCCACAGTCGCGGCGGCCCCATTCCACCTCGCGGCAGAGCGCGCGAGGCCCCAAAGCGCCGACGCGGGGTCACAGCAGGCGCCAGCCGCCGCGCGCGATTCACAGCCGCCGGGGCCGAGAGTCGCAGGCGCAGCCTCCCCATCGCCAAAACCGCCTGCAACGACGAGCGCGCGCCCGCCGAACGCATCGCCGCCAGCAGCCACGCCTGAGCCCTCCGCTGCGCGCCAGGCGGCTGTCGCAGCGCGCTCGGGGCCCATTCGCACGTCGACGTCAACGGGTTTGGCGCCAGTCCAGTTCTCAGCCGCCGACCCCTCTGGCCCCCCCCCGCCAGCGCTCGTCG
Organism: Deltaproteobacteria bacterium; assembly: GCA_043747815.1. GTDB lineage: Bacteria > Myxococcota_A > Polyangia > Polyangiales > Polyangiaceae > SZUA-265. The sequence continues at coordinate 139,965 of JAYTOL010000044.1, read as the reverse complement.
GTCGCCCCGCCGCCGCCGCACCTCAGGTCTCTGTCGGCAGGTATTCGATGCGCCCCGAGCCGCGGACCGAGCGAGCGACCTCTTCGCCAGCCGCCAGCAGCGAGCCGCGTGTCGAAAGCTCGAGCGCCCCCGCCTCGCCCGGGTCGACACCGAGCTCAGCACGTCCGTCAGCAGGCCCGTTCTCAGCTGCCCCGCACTCGGCAGGCCATTACTCACCAGGCCCGTTCTCAGCTGCCCCGCACTCGGCAGGCCCCTACTCGCCAAGTCCGTCATCGGCGGCCCTGCCGCCGGTAGGCGCATCCTCGGCGGCCCCGAACGCTGCGGACGCATCCCCGCAAGGCGCGACCTGGGCGTCACGTCCAAGCTCAGGCCGGTCTCCCGCAGGTGCGTCCTCGGCGGTACGACCGCAACCATCGTCCTTCGCAGCGCCGACGCAGGGGGCGTCCTCTGAGGTCGCGTTCCCGGGGCGCGCGTCTTCGGCAGCTCCCCCCTCCTCAGGGGGGCCAGCATCGCCCGCCGCTTCCTCCTCCCCACCAGTGTCACAGGCACCGTCCTCTGCGCCTCGGTCCTCGGGCGTCCCGCTCGCTGCGGCACCACCTTCGCAGGGACCTTCCTCCTCCGCGCCAGCGTCACAGGCACCGTCGTCCGTGCCTCGGTCCTCTGCCGCTCCGTCCTCCGCCGCTCCGTCCTCGGCACCGATGTCGTCTGGAGCGCCGGCGTTGGCGTCGCCCGGAGCCGACCGCAGGGCGATGCCGCCTCCGCCCCCTCCCTCTGTCCCCGAAATGGAAGAGGTGGTGAATCAGCTCTGCCAGGGGAACTCGAAGGCCGTGCAGGAGATCGCGCGCATCGGCGCAGCGGCGCTGCCGCAGCTGATGGCTCGCTTTCCTGGGCCGCTCGTCAGCGAGCGCGCGGGCCCGAGCGGGCGCGCCTCCGAGTCCGGGCCATTGCTGCAGGCACTCGCCAACATCGGTAGCCCGGCCACCGCAGATATCACTCGCAGTAGTGAGGACCAAGACGCGCGCGTGCGGCGCTGGGCGACGCTGTTGCTCGGTGAATTGCCGGGCCCCGAGGCGTGTCGCGCGGTGGTCGTGCGCCTGGCAGACGAGGTGCCGCGAGTGCACCAAGCGGCGCTCGATGCCGCGCGTTTGCTGCTCGATAGCTCTGCCGCCAATCTGTTCCGCAAGACACTGTTTGAAGTGGCCGAGGCGGAAGATGCGACGCTCACGTTGCGCCTGCGCACGCTCGAGCACGTCGCCAAGCTCAAGGACAGCGCTAGCGTGCCTCGCCTGATCGCCTTCCTCGGCGCTGACGTGGAGCCCATCGTGCACAAGGCGCTCTGGGCGCTCACCGTCGTCACGCGTAACGATTTCGGCAGGGACGCGCGGGCCTGGTGGGATTGGTGGCACTCCAACCAGGCCAAACACCGGGTGGAGTGGCTCATCGAGGCGCTGGATCACCGTGACCCCCGCCTGCGCAAAGCCGCCGCCGAGGAGTTGCAGCTCGAGACACGCGAGGCCTTCGGTTACGCCGAGGACCTCGCCCGTCCTGAGCGCCTCGAGGCGCAGAAGAGCTACCGCAAGTGGTGGCAATCGGTCGGCGCGCCGCGCTACGGCCGCAGCGCCTGAGTCACCGAGCGAGCGCGAGGTAGGCGATCAGCCGTGAACACGAGCTCTCGGCGGCGCGCCAGAATGCCACGACAGCGTGCCAGTCGGACCCGTGCCACGGCGCGCCGTTATAGATTGTTACTTGCGAGCCGTGAGTCTAGAGCACTGGACGTGGATCACGAGACGGCGCTCGAGGCGGCAAACCAGGCCCTGAGTGGCGGCGCTTTGCGCTCCACGAGCCGCATTGCGTCCGTCGAGTTACGCGGCGTCGATGACGTCCGGCGCACTGGGCGCGCCGTGGCCAACATCGATGATCCCTCACCCCTCCCGAGCGGGGCGTGGGAGCTCTGTGCGATGCTGTCCGTCGGCTTCGCCACGTTGCTCGTGGTGATCGGTATCTGGTACCTCTGAGAGCTAGCTAGGAGAGCCGGGGTGTTGGCTCTCTTCAGTCACCCCAGGCAAACGGCGCCCGGCGCGTCCGTCGGCGGCGGCGCTAGTGACGCCAGGCAAACGGCGCGCAGCAGCGCAGCGGCGACGGGCGAGCGACTTTCGCCGAGGTAGCGGCTACTTCTTCTTCGTCGCTGGCTTGTCCGAACCTTTTGAGGCCTCGAGGTTCACGTCCCAGGTGATGACCTTGCGCTCCCCCGAGTAAGGCGGAACGATCACGGCCTGGTAGGCGTTGAGCGCGCAATCCCCGAGGCGAGTGCCCTCGTAGGGCGGCGGGATGGATGCCTCGGCGACCGACCCGTCGAGGGCGAAGGTGATGGTCACGCTGGTCTTGCCGTGTGGCACCTTGTCCCCCGTGACGACGTCCGGACAGGTCTCGGCAGACCGAGTCGCCCGTTTGAGCTCGAGCTCGGCCTGCTTGTCGTCGAACTCGCCCGGCTTTTCCGTTTCATCGACCCCGCCGGTCGCCTCGGGCTTGGTTTTGGCGCGCAGCTCCTCGCGATAGGCGAGCTCCTCCTGCTCCTTCAGCCGGTCATTAGCCGTTTTGATCGACGTCTCGTCGTACGACGGACCACACCCCACCCCTGCAGCGAGCACGAGCGACGCAGCAAGGGCAAACGCAAATTTCGCCATCACGGGCGACGATAGTCTCGAGTGACGGAAGTTGGCAAGCCGCGCCCGACCTCGGGGCACTTCCGCCACGTCGCCAGCCAGGCCCGCACGCTCTCCCCCACCCCCCGACCCCGCGCATCTCGACCTGGGCGGTCAGAGATCGGTGATCTTGTAATCCTTGATCTTATAGAGCAGCGCCCGGTGGCTGATCTCGAGCACTTCGGCGGCGCGCGTACGGTTGCCCTTGGTCTTCTGTAGGGCACGCCGGATCAAAATCTCTTCGATGATGCGCGTCGTTTTCTTGACGCTGAGCTCGCCGCTCGCGAGCTGCATCTGCACGGGGTTCTGCGCCTCGCGGATGCGCTCCGGCAGGTCCGAGGCCATCAGCTTGTCCCCCTCGCTCAGCACCATCGCGCGCTCAATCGTGTTTTCGAGCTCACGCACGTTGCCCGGCCACGGGTGCTCGTACAACAAGCGCCGCGCCTCGCTGTCGAGGCCGTTGATCGAGGTGCCCAGGCGCGCGTTGTTGCGAGCCATGAAATGCTCGATCAGGACGGGGATGTCTTCGCGCCGCTCGCGCAACGGCGGTACGACGATGGGCAGCACATTCAGTCGGTAGAACAGATCTTCCCGAAAGCGCCCCTTCTGGGTCTCCTTCATCAGGTCGCGGTGCGTGGCCGCCACGATGCGCACGTCAACGGCCACGTCCTTGGTCTCGCCGAGCTTGCGGATCTTGCCGTCTTCGAGCACGCGCAGCAGCTTCACCTGCAGGCCGAGGGGCAATTCACCGATCTCGTCCAGAAACAGAGTGCCGCCGTCCGCCTCCTGGAAGAGCCCGTTGCGATCGTGCACCGCGTCGGTGAACGCGCCCTTTTTGTGGCCGAAGAGCTCACTCTCCAGCAAGTTCTCGGGGATGGCGCCGCAGTTGACCGGAACGAAGGGGTGCCCTGCTCGAATGCCGCGCGTGTGCAAGGCGCGCGCGACCAGCTCTTTGCCCACGCCACTCTCGCCAGTAATGAGCACCGTCGTCTTGTAGTTGGCGATCTTGGCGATGGTCCGAAACACCCCCTGCATGACCACGCTCTTGGCCAGGATGTCCTCGAACCGATGCTCGCGTCGGATCTCTTCGCGCAGCACGCGGTTCTCCCGCCGCAGGGACTCTCTCTCTTCTGCCTTGCGCAAGGCGAGCACGACCTCGTCCGGCTTGAACGGCTTCTGGATGTAGTCGTAGGCGCCTGCCTTGATGGCCTCGATCGCCTGGTCCAAGTTGCCGTACGCGCTCATCACGATGACCGTGGCGTCGTTGCCTTTGGCGCGCAGTGTGCCGAGCAGGTCCATGCCGCCCATGCGGGGCATGCGCACGTCGGTGATCACGACGTCAGGGCCGAAGCTCTCGACTAATCCGAGGGCCTCCTCACCGCCCGGCGCCGTCTCGACTTCGTAGCCGTGCCGCTTCAACAAGGTGCGGAGCACCAGCCGAATGTTCTCTTCGTCGTCGACTACGAGGACCCGCCGCACTGTGAAAAAAATGCTACCCCGCAACCCTTAGCCACGCAAGGTATGCATATGCGGACCTCCTGCCCCTGCCCCCGGCAGAATCACTTATATAATTTCACGCCCGGGCCGGGCGCAGGCGCGACCGCTCGCGAGCGCCCGAATTCAGCTCAGCTTGGCTTGGGATTTGGGTCTCCAAGCAGCCCGGAGAGCTGCTCGCCGCCCTCGATCAACCGAGCCCCGCCTTCCGCCAGCCGCGCCACGCTGCCCAGGTGGTGCACGAGCAGGGCGCGGTTGTCCGTGACGCCGAGCGTCTGCATCTCCAGCGCGCCGATGCGATCGGCGGGGATGAAGGCGGGGTCCTGCACCTTCTCCATGCTGAGCTTGTCGGGGTCGTAGTTCATGAACTCCGCGCGCGTGTCGTAGATCGAGTAGTCGTCCCCGCGCCGCAGCTCGATCGTGACGCTACCGGTGACGCTCGGCGCCACCCAGCGCGTCAGCGCATCCTTGATCAGCATCGCCTCCGGGTCGAACCAGCGCCCCTCGTAGAGCAAGCGACCGAGGCGGCGGCCCAGCGTGTAGTATTGATCGATGGTGTTCTCGTTGTGGATCGCCGAGAGCAGCCGCTCGTAGGCGATGTGATAGAGCGCCATGCCGGGGGCCTCATAGATGCCGCGGCTCTTGGCGTCGATGACGCGGTTTTCAATCTGGTCACTCATGCCGAGCCCGTGCCGACCACCGACTCGGTTGCCCTCCAGGATAGCCTCGATGAGCGAGCCAAAACGCTTGCCCCCGAGCGACACGGGGATGCCATTCTCGAGCTCGACCACGACCTTTTCCGGGGCGATCGAGCTGTCCGCGCGATAGTGGGCGACGCCCATGATGGGCTCCACGATGTGCATGCCGCTGTTCAGGCGCTCGAGGTCCTTGGCCTCGTGCGTGGCGCCGAGCGCGTTGGCGTCGGTGCTGTAGGCCTTCTCCACGCTCTGCGTGTGCGGCAAGCCGATGCTCTCGAGGTACTGGCTCATCTCCGTGCGGCCGCCGAAGGCGTCGACGAAAGCCTGGTCGAGCCAGGGCTTGTAGATGCGCAGCTCGGGGTTGGTGAGGATGCCGTAGCGATAGAAGCGCTGGATGTCGTTGCCCTTGTGGGTGCTGCCGTCGCCGAACACGTTCACGCCGTCTTCCGCCATGGCGCGGATGATTCCGGTCGTCGTCACGGCGCGGCCGAGCGGCGTGGTGTTGAAGTACTTGCGACCCGCCGTAGCCAGATGGAAGGCGCCGCATTGCAAGGCGACGAGGCCCTCGCGCGCCAGCGCCTCGCGGCAGTCGACGAGCCGTGCCGACACCGCGCCGTGTCGCTTCGCGACGGGCAAGATCGCCGCCGGGTCCTTCTCGTCGGGCTGCGCCAGGTCTGCTGTGTAGGCGTGCACTTCGATCCCCTGGCGGCTCAGCCACGCCACCGCGCAGCGAGTGTCGAGCCCGCCAGAAAACGCGATCCCCAGCTTGGTGCCCTTGGGCGGCAACGAACGATAGATCCGACTCATGCGGCCGGCTTTAATACGGCGCTCCGGGATGCGCAATCGCTCGCCCGTGGTCACCTTCGCGACACAGGGGCGCTTCGTTCCGCAACATCCTCGAGAGGGGCAAGCCCGTTGGCCGCCCCCGGAGGCATGCCAAGAGCTACGGCGGAGTGCAGGCGCCGGGGCGCCCGAAGAACTCGACCGCTCCCATGTTGATGGGACTGCAGATCCAGCCCTCCGCCGCCCGCGCGCAGTCGCTGTCCACATCGCAGAGCTCGCGGCAGAGGCCGACGTCGCCGACGCCCTCGGAGAAGCGGCCCGCGGCCACCAGCGGGGTCAAGCACGCGGCATCGCGCGAGCTCGGCTCGCGGCCATAACCGCAACCGCTGAGCGCGCCGAGCACGCACTGTTCTGTGCAGGTGCCCACACCTTGGAAATCCCGATCTTCGCACGCCGCGCCAGCGCACTCGGGCTCCGACGTGCACCGCGCGCCGACCTCGGCGCCCGCCCGGGCACCCCGCGTGCAGATACCCGCCTGATGATGGCAGAAGCGCCCCGCCGGGCAGTCCTCGTCGCTGCCGCAGCGCGGCGTGCAGACGGACTCGGCGCGCATACCATTGAACACCGCCCGACCGTCAGCTGCCGCCGACCTGCACACCAGGTCGGTGCGATTCAGGCACTTCCCTTCGTCCGGCTCCGGGTCGAGGGAGAGGCAGGTCCGGATGCAGTACGTGCTGCCGGCGGGGCCGATCCCCACGCAGCGGGACTGTGGGTCGCGCGCCGGGCAAGCATCCGCCGTCGGTTGGCAACTGAACGTGCAGTAGCCCCCAGCGGGACCGCCCGCCCCGAGGTATTCGTCGCCATCGGCTTCCAGACACGTCGCGCCGCCGGGGCAGTCGGCGTCACCCGCGCAGCGCGAGCCGACAACCCCCGCTAGCCCCGCCAGCCCCGCGGCGTCGCAGTCACATGCGCCGAATGCGCTGCCGTCCGCAGCGCACGTCTCGGTGCCCGTGCAGAGCCTGTCCACCTGGCAGGCGCGGCTCTCCCCCGGCGAACAAACACTCGCCGACACGCCCTCCGTGCCGCCATCGCCGCCATCGCCCGGAGTGAACGCAACGCCAGCCGCACCGCCCTCACCTGCGCCAGCCTCGCCACCGCCGCCCTCTCCTCCCATGGAGGACGGTTCGTTGGGGGCGCCAGAGCCCCCCGCATCGGGCGCGAGCGTGCTCGTTTCTGGTGAATCACTTCCGCACGCTAAGGCGCCCACGGCAAAAGCGCCCATGATCAAAGCGCGGGCCGCTCGGGCCCTCAGGGCAACGCTGCTCAGGGCAACGGGGTGCGATGCAACTGGCAGCGATGCAACTCCCGCCGCATCGAGCACCCCACGTCCGAGCCTGCCCCTCTCGCCCGAGCGCTTAGTCATCAATGCTATCGTACGCTTCGCCTCCCCCCGTTCCAGTACAAATGGAGTGAGCGTGCCCGTTTCGAACAGGGAGGCAGTTGCCGAAAGGTGCGCCATCGTCGTGGCTCGACACTGTGGACGCAAAAGGGAAACCGCGACGCATTTCCGGAGCGGCACAGGCGGTGGCGATGTGTCAGATCGCGCGATCGAAGAGCCGCACAGACGCCAGTTCATGAAGCTGATGGGTTGGCGCGACGGCTGGCTCGCGCGGCTCTCGAAGACGCTGCGTCAGGGTGAGGCTCTGCCGCTCTTCCCGTCCACGAGCGCAGGCGCGCTTTGCTCCCAGTTTTGGCCATCGAACGCGCGCACGCGGGCCGTGGCGAGAGCTTGCCCGTCCAAGCACCGAACGTTGACGCTGTAGCCGTCAGGGTGCGACCGCGGCACGTAGAAGGGCTTGACGCCGCACACCGCGCAGAAGAGGTGCTGGGCCACGCCAGTATTGAAACGGTACGAGGTCAAGCTGCCGAGGCCTGAGAGCAGACGCAACGCGCGCTTCTCCACGATCAGGTGCACATAGCCCGTCTTTGCGCAGATCGAGCAGTTGCAAGACCAGACCTCGGTGTCGCGCGGCGCGTCCACCTCGAAGCGAACGGCGCCGCAGTGACAAGCGCCTGAAAAAGTGCTGAATGCTCGCATCTCGGTCTGCCTCAGGCGGGCCGAGCCGCCTCTGCCAAATCCACGGTGTTTTGCAGTAACATCGCGACCGTCGTCACGCCCACGCCGCCGAGCCGTGGCGTAATCCACGAAGCGACGTCGGCCACGCTCGGGTCCACGTCGGGGACCAGCGTCTTGCCTTGCCAGGTGATGCCCGCGCTCACCACGACGGCGCCCGGCTTGACGGCGTCCGGCGTCAGGAGGTTCGGTTGGCCAACGCCCATGATCACGACATCCGCTTGGCGCGTCAGGCGACGAAAGTCCGGAGCTCGGCTGTGCAGCAGCGTGACCACGGCGTCACCTCCCCGACGCTTGGCGCTGAGCAGCAATGAGAGCGGGCGGCCCAGGGTCGGGCCCCGCCCGACGATGGCCACGTGTTTACCGGCGACGTCGATGCCGTAGTGCTCGAACATCAGCGCGATGCCGGCGGGCGTGGGTGCGACGGGGCCGGGGAGCCCCATTGCCAGGCGCCCGATGTTCTCGGGGTGCAGCCCGTCAGCGTCTTTGCTCGGCTCGAGCTCGAGCAGAGCGGCGTTGAAGTCGAGCCCGTCGGGTAAGGGGGATTGCAGGAGCACCCCGTGCACCAGAGGGTCCGCGTTCAGACGCTCGAGCTCCGCGCTGAGCGCCGTGAACGACGTCGCAGCGGGCAGACGCACATCCAGCGAGGCGATGCCGACGCGCGCACACGCCTCGTGTTTCTTGCGCACATACGCCAGGCTATCGGGGCTATTACCGACCAACACCGTCGCCAGGGCGGGCGCCACCCCGCGAGCGCGGAGCGCCGCCACTCGGCTCGTGACGCTCGCCAAAACGGCGTCTGCCACCGGCGCGCCGGAGAGTAACTGTGCGCTCATGCGCGCGGCTTAACGCCATGGGGTATCGAACGCAACCGGCTGGGCCAGCCGCAACCGCTTTTTACGCCGGGTCGCGCTCGATCTCGCAGCTGACGTTACAACCGTCGGTGTTGCGCCGGTTACCGTCGTCGCAGCCCTCGGTGCCATTCAGCTCCCCGTCGCCGCAGCGCGGCCCGAGTAGGCATTCGGAGCTGCAACCCCCGTAGGCGCCGTCGTTCACCGCGTCGTCGCATTGTTCGCCGAAGAGGGCGTCGATCACCCCGTCTCCGCAGCGCGAGGGTGTGAGGCAACCGGGCGCGCAGGCGACGTCCGAGATCAGGTAGCCGTCGCGGTTGGAGCCGTTATCGCACTGCTCGATGCTCGGCTCGACCACGCCATCACCGCAGCGCGGGCCGGGGGTGCACTCCACGCTGCAACGCCCATAACCGGTGCCGTTCAGCTCGCCCTCGTCGCACGTCTCGTCGGGCGTGACCACGGCGTCGCCGCACACGCTGGTGCAGGTCGTGATCGGCGCGTTGAAGCCGCGCAAGGTGAGCGTGTAGTTGCTCTGAGTGACGTGACGCTCGGCCTGGAAGACGGCGATCTCGTTAACCCCGTTGGGGTTCATCCGCACCGCAAAGTCCTGACACGCGACTCCAACGCACAACCGTGACTCTGCGCCGTCGGCACCGAGCAACTCAATGCTCCCGAAGAGCTCACCGTGGATGCCGCCGAGGTCCACCGTCAGCTGGCCGTTGACGAACACCCACACGTCGTCGTCCCCGCTGAACTGGAGCAGCTCACCCCCCTGGAACTCGAACCATTGCCGAACTTCGCTCGTGAAGTGGAAGTTGTTCGGGCTGCCCTGATTGCCGAAACCCAGGCCGTCGATCGGAAAGAACTGCGCGACGCCCGTGGCCGAGAACTGAAAGGAGCCTGCCTGTAGCGCGAGAGGGAGCGTGTCGACGAAGGTTTGGTTCTGGCCCAGTACGTCGGTATACCACTCTGTGAACCGATTGCCGATCTGCACCGCGTTCAACGTCGCGACGCCGTTCGCCAACTTGCCTGCGGCGCCGACGGCGGTGGGCCCGTCCATCGTCCAGGGCCTGCCCTGAAAGCTGAAAGCGGGGTTGTACACGGGCTTGCCAGTATCTCCGAGCTCGTCGAGGACGATGCCCTCCAAGCGCCCGCTCTCCAGCGGATCGATTTCAAACTGCGGGTGCGCGTTCGAAAAATCGCGATACACGATCGGCAGCTCGAGCACGTCCCCGAGCTCTGCGGCGAGGTCGTCGCAGTCGTACCCCGGCTCCGGCTGACAATCGGGGCTGCAGCCGTCGTCCGGCTGCGTGTTGCCGTCGTCGCACGCCTCTTCCGGGAACTTCATGCCGTCCCCGCACACGGCCGTGCACGCATAGTTGCCGGTGACGATGTCATTGCCGCAGACCGGCTCGTTCACGCAGCTGGGCGTGCAGCCGTCGTAGGGCAGCGCGTTCGGTTGATCGCACTGCTCGCTCCCCTCTCTCACGCCGTCCTGACACACCGTCTCGCGGCAGGGCTCACCGGCCACGTCGCAGGCGAAACCCGGCTCCAGCCGGCAGGTTGCCCCGCAGCCGTTGCCGCCCGCCGCGTCTCCGTCGTCGCAAATTTCTGCGCCCAGGATGAGGCCATCCCCGCAGACGGGGGTGCATTTGGCGCCCTGGGTCGCGCACAGCCAGCCTGCTTCGAGCGCGCAAGTGGCCGAACACCCGTCGTCCGGGGATAAGTTACCGTCATCACACTGCTCGGCGCTCGCTACGAAGCCGTCGCCACAAATCACCGATGAAACACAGGGCTGCCCAGGCGAGGGGCAATCGTAACCGGCTTCCGGCTGGCAATTGCTCGCACAGCCGTCGCCCGCTACGGCGTTGCCGTCATCACAACCCTCGCTGAGCACGCGCCGAGAGTCACCGCACAGCGCCACGAGCTCACACGGCCGACCTGGTTCGTTGCAGGTGTAGCCGGTCTCGACCACCAGGCAGTTGCTCGAGCAGCCGTCCCCGTCCTCGCGATTGCCATCGTCGCAGGCCTCGTCCACGCCCCGATCGAAATCCGCGCAATCAGGCGGCGGAGGCAGCTCGTACAGCATGTCTTCACGCGTCTGCCCGGCACGCGGAGGCCCGCCCGGCGCCGTCCCGCCCTGGCCATCCACCACCATCACCGGGTCCCGCTCGACGGTCACACCGGGCTCTACCTCGGAGCCGGGCGCACAAGCGACGAACGACGCGGCGAGCCCCAGCGAGCAGCCAGGCACCGAAAACACGCGGCGGTGAAGCAGTGAGAACGTGAATCCAAGCGATCGTTGCATGTGATCTCGAGACATGTGCCATACCCTCGCTCGAACGCCTGCAACCAGCGCGCAGCCTGCCTGGGATAGAGCGTTCACCCGCGAGAAACCGAACGTGTAACAATACATGGAAGCTCGGCGAGGGGCCAGGGCGCGGGGAGCAGGAATGAGCGCCCGCGCCATGACTCCTTTTTACGCGCCTGACCCGCGGCTCATTGCCTCGCTTTTCAGCGCAAGATGCAGCGAGTTCGAGTGACGTCATCCTTTTCAGAACACGCTGTGACGCGTCAAAGTTATCCCGTCGCGTACCGATGCGTGGGCGGCGCACGAACCGCGTCGGACGCGCGCGCGTGGTCGAGCTCGTCGAAGCGTGAACGCGCCAGCTGGGTCAGGCGCGCTGCCCGTTGCCCCGCACGTCAGCGAGCGCGGGGTCTGGAGCGGCAAGCGGCAGCATCTTGTAGCGCATGCACTGCCAGCCTTGCTTCGGCAAGCCCTCGTAAAGGAAGAGCGCGAGCTCGTGGAACGTGGTTTTTTCGCCCGAGAAGTCGCGCAGGCTCGGGGGCATGACGAGCAGCGGGCTGGGCAAGAAACCGAGCGTCATATGGAATCGGTACGCCTCTCCGTCAACGGCAGGCGCGCCCTCGGTCAGCCCGCGGTGCAGCTCGGAGTTCAAGCGCGTATGCAGCTCGCGCAGCGCTGCCGATTCGTCGATGCCGACCCGAACGACGGCTTCGGGGCTATTGGGCGATGAGGCAAGAGACTCGACGGCGCGGAGCGTCACCGAGACCGGTGCCGTGCGGCCCGCCAAAGCGTCAAAATACGCTTCGACCTCGGCGAATGACTCGATCAAAAACGGCTCGTTCAACGACAGGTGCGGCGGTAGGCGCGGCCAACGCAAACGCCCCGAGCTCGCTCCATAAAGGAGCAGCGCCGCGGCCGAGAGGCGGTTCGTGAGCTCTCGATCGGGTAACAACGTAAACGCGGCTTTAAGCTTCGCCATGCCCAACTCCCACCTGCGCTGCGCGCGCCTCCACGCTCAGAACCCTGGCTCTGGCACGGCGCGAGCCCGAACAACATAAGGGAGCGGCCCTTGGCGGCCATACATGGCGTTCAAACTTGCCCCTTCGGCCGGAGCCTAGGGGGTACGCCGCGTCGCGCTGCGTGGTCAGCGGATGGAGGGCAAGCTGCCGTCAGGGTTGCGCGGCAGGTTGATGGCCTGGGCGCCCGTAACCCTCACATCGAACTCCCCGGTGCAGCTCGCACCGTCGCAAAAGTCGGCCTCGTTCCCGCCCACGCCGCATTGGCTGAGCTCCGCGTCCTCGGTGTTGTTGTTGAGCGTGAATCCGCAGGCGCGGTTAGCGAAAGCCGAGCCGTTGATGACGACGTGCGGCGAGTGGCCTTGCCCGACGCCGTCAGGCTCGCCTCCGAGCTTGAAGCCGTTACCGTCTCCCGCGGAGTTGCCGCCACCGGCGATGATGCCGTTCAGGAACGCCCACGAGTCTTGGATAGTGACGACGTCGTCAGCCGCAAAGAAGTCCCAACCGTCGTCCGCGTTGTTCCAGGCGCGACAACCGCGAAAGACGTTGCCGGGCCCAACGCGCAACTTGGCGGCGAAGCCGTCGGCGTTTTCACCGTTGTTGGCGGGGTCGAAGTTCTCGAACGAGTCACAGTTCAACACCAGGTTGTTCGAGGCGCGCGACGGGTCCGTCGCTTGCACCTCGGGTGCCAAGATCTGCAGACCGGTGTCCCCGTTGCCGTGCAAGATCACGTTCTCGACCACGTTGTTCGAGCCACTGATCAAGATGCCGTTATCACCGGCGTTCCGTACTTCCAGGCCTTTGACGTGCCAGAAGCTGCCGCGCAGCTCGATACCGCGTGAGGAGCTTTCGCCGCGCGGTTGGCCAGAGAAATCGACGATCGGACGCGCCCCATCGGCGGCAAACACATTGATCGGTTGGCCCTGTGCGCCGTCGGCGCTCATCAGCATGGTCGTGGCGTAACGCAGCGTGCCGGGCAAAACGAAGATCGTCATCCCCGGCCGAGCAAAGGTGTTGGCTCGGGACAAGGTCGCAAACGGCAGCTCCCGCGTTCCGGGGTTCACGTCCGAGCCGGTCTCGGACACGAAGAGCTCGGTCACATTGGCCGGCGGCGTCACCGTGGGGGTGCCCCCCGCGCCCGCCGTCATCAGCGGCGGGGTCCCCGTGGTGCTGCCCGCGCCGCCACTAGCGACCGGCGGCGGATTCGGCAGGCCCACGTTGGACGTCGGCGCTTCGTTCGAGCTGCCCGAGCCCCCAGCGCCCACACCTGGCGGAGAATTGGCCACGCCAGCTGCTCCGGCGGGCGGCTGAGCTCCGGTCGGTTGGGGGGGGTTACCCTGGATATTACCCGGCGCGGGCCCGTCGGCGGCGGGGTCGTCCGAGCCGCAGGCGAGGGCCAGTAGGGCGGTCGCGAGCAGGACGCACGAGGGAAGGCCACGCCTCGCGGACATCAGCACAGCAGAGTTCAGCACAGCAGAGCTCATCTGCAGCAGCTCGCCGGGGCTCGTCCCATGACGATCGCAGCCATTCCGAGAGTCATTCCTGCAGGCTGCGTCGAGATGCGATTCATGCGTGAGCTCCTGTGCGCCGCCGCGCGTGCGGGGCTTATTTTATTTAATGCGGTTCCCCCGGATACCGATCGCCCGGCGGCCCGCAGCGTGCGTCGAGGCCTGGGCGGCGTCGAGCAAGTTGCTGTCGTTGCTTTGGTGAATGCGCGGGGACGCCCAACGGATCACTCTTCTTCACCTCCGCGCCCGGCTTTGGATGCGCCGCCCCAATTCGGCTGTGATCGGCGCAACCTCGCCGTGCATGTACGACCCAACCGGAGCTATATTTGTGGCGCGTCGGGGCGGGGTCGGCTCGACGTCCGTTCTCGGTAGCGCTCGCGGAACGAGGCTGACCAAGTGCGCATGCTGTTTATCCCTGTCTCGCTATCATTGTGGTGCCTCTCTGGGTGCGGTGAGGCTGAGCCTGGCGCTCCTGCTGCGCCTGCGGGGGTCAGCTCGGGCCTCGGCGGCTCGGGCGCGGCGGCGCCGAATCTCCCGATGGGCGCCGGCGGTTCTGGGAGCGTGGTAGGCGTGGCGCCCGGCGCGGCCGGGTCGGGCCCCGAAGCGCCGCCCAGCGTCTCGGGCATCGCCGGGGGCGTGGCGAGCGGCGGCGCGTCGAATCCCTCCAGCGCGTCAGGCGGCGCAAGTCAGAGCGGCGGCACTGGCGGCATGCCGCCCGTCGTGCTCGTGAGCGCGCCGGTCTTCGAGAACTGCCCCGCATGGCCCACGGCCACCAGTAATCAAAACGTCGGTTCGACGCTGGAAGTCTCGGGCACGTTTGACGGCGGCCTACGCCGCTTCGTCGGCACGGGCGACCTGGGCTCCGGCGATCAGGATGAAGGTCAGGATCCGCTCTTTACGCTGAGCAACGGAGCTACCCTGCGCAACGTCATCCTCGGATCTCCCGCGGCAGATGGCATCCACTGCGAAGGCAGCTGCACTCTGGAAAACGTTTGGTGGGAGGACGTCGGTGAAGACGCCGCCACCTTCGAGGGCGCGTCCGGCGACACGCGCGTCAGCATCGACTGCGGAGGGGCTCGCGCCGCGGCGGACAAAGTGCTGCAGCACAACGGCGGCGGCACCGTCGTCGTTCGCCGCTTCATCGTGGAAACCTTCGGCAAGCTGTACCGCTCCTGCGGCAACTGTGACGACAGCTTCGAGCGGCACGTCGAGCTGAATGATATCATCGGCAGAGCACCGGGAACTTCGCTGGTCGGCATCAACGAAAACTTCGGGGACACCGCCACGCTGGCCAACATTTTTTTGCAGGACCCCACCCGCAGCATCACCGTGTGTGAGCGCTACCAGGGCAACAGCAACGGCGACGAGCCGATCCGAGTGGGGGCCGGGCCCGACCCGTTGCATTGCTTGTATCGGGAGCCTGGCGACGTGACCTACGTTTCGCAGTAAACCGGCGGCCCGGGGCGGCGCCACGCAAAATCTCCGGTAGGGTGAGAGCGGCTGTGGCAGCATGCGCCGCCCATGCCGATCGCCTTCCCTCCGCTCCCGCGTCGCGTCTTCTGTAACCGCACGCTGAACATGCGCTCGATTCAGGTGGTGGGCTGCGACATGGACTACACGCTCGTCCACTACGACAGCGAGCGCTGGGAGCGCAGCGCCTACGAATACATGAAGCGCGCCTTCTTGGCGCGCGGCTGGCCCGTCGCGGGCCTGCGTTTCGAGCCGGAGTTGGTGTCGCTGGGCCTGATCATGGATCTGGAGCGCGGCAACTTGGTCAAAGCCAACCGCTTTGGGCACGTGCGCAACGCCAGCCACGGCACATCGATGTTGGGTTTCGAGGGCTGGCGCGAGGAGTATGGGACCGCCCCGATCGATCTGGCCGACGCGCGCTGGCAGTTCATGAACACGCTGTTTTCGCTGTCCGAGGCGTGTTTGTACGTCCAGCTCGTCGATTTGCTGGAGCAAGGGCGGCTCGAGCCCGGGCTGAGTTACCGGGCGCTCTACGCGGAAGTCAAAACCGTGCTCGACGCGACTCACCTCGAAGGGGCGCTCAAGGCCGAGATCCTGGCCAAGCCCGAGGAATACGTGATCCTCGACGAAGAGCTGCCGGCGGCATTGCTGGAGCTGCGTGCGGCCGGCAAGAAGCTGTTGCTCATCACCAACTCCGAGTGGTCGTACACGATGAGCATGATGAGCTACGCGTTCGATCGCTTCTTACCGAGCGGCACGTGGCGGGACCTGTTCGAGATCGTGATCGTACAAGCGCGCAAGCCGGAGTTCTTTTCCCGCCGCGCTCCGGTCTTCCGCATGGTGGACGAGCAGAACCGCTATACGCCGCACCTCGGCCCGCTGAAATCGGGCGAGGTGTACCTCGGCGGCGACGCGCGTCTCGTCGAAGCCAGCCTGGCTGTCGAGCCGGACCACATCCTGTACATCGGGGATCACATCTTTGCCGACGTGCACGTGAGCAAGGACTTGCTGCGCTGGCGCACGGCCCTCGTCGTGCGAGAGCTGGAGAAGGAGCTGGAAGGGCTGGCCGCGTTTCGCTCGGGCCAGGCTCAGCTCGACGCCGCCATGGCCGAAAAAGGGCTGCTCGAGCACCAGCTCTCGACGCTCCGGCTCGCGCTCCTGCGCAACACGCGAAATCCACCGCCGGGCTTCGACTCCGACCACGCAAACGCCGAGATCCGCTCCGTGCGGAGCCGGCTCGTGGAGCTCGACCAGCGCATCGCGCCCCTCGCCAAGCAGAGTAATGAGCTGCTTAGCGCACGCTGGGGCCCGCTCATGCGCTCCGGGAATGACAAGAGCCACCTGGCGCGTCAGATCGAGCGCTATGCGGACGTGTACATGTCGCGCGTCTCCAACCTGCTCGCTTACACGCCCTTTGCTTACCTCAGGGCACCGCGCGTGAACCTGCCACACGAAGTCGAGCTCGGCAGCTGAGGCCGCGTGCTGGAGGTGCATGCGCCAGTGGAGCGCAGGCGCGGAAGACTTGAGTAAAGGGCGAGGGTCCGCTAGTCAGAACCGAGCGCGGTGCTTCGTGTACGCGGCGCCGAAAGGAAATATCGCATGTGGGGCATTGACCGTCTATCTGCAGGGGAGCTCGGAAATACGCGCCGCCGCTTGCGAAACTCTGCCGTCGCTCTGCTCTCGCAGTCCTCTGCCGTGGATCGGAGGGGCAAGCCGGTGCTCGATGTGCTCGAGGAGCTCGGCGTCAGGCCGGCACGCTTGTTTGCGGGCGAACACGGCTTTGACGGTGTGGCTCAAGCAGAAGTCGCCGTCGCGTCGCTGGACGCTCCCCGCAGCGAAACTCGCTCGGACACCGGCGCTGGCTCGGACGCGGCCGCCCTCTCGGACCAGAAGCCTTCGAGCCGGCGCCGCCAGCCCGGCGAAGGGCAGCTCGATCTGGGCCTGGACGAGCCTGCCAACACGGAGACCGACGCGGAGCTCAGCTGGGCCGCCGACAGCGGCGAAGATCCCTCGCGCGCGCTGGACTCGGCCGGGCCTTCCTTGCCGCCGCAGATCATCAGCTTGTATGGGGGCGACAAGACCTCCCTTTCGCCCCTGCCCGAGCACTTCGCAGGCATCGACGTCCTGCTCATCGATCTGATGGACGTCGGCAGCCGCTATTACACGTTCGTATGGACCGCGCTGATGGCCGCGCGGGTCGCCGCCAAAGCCGGTGTGCACGTCCTGGTCCTGGACCGTCCCAACCCCATCTCGGGCGACCCGACGTCTGTGGAGGGCGCACCTCAAGCGGCCGGCTACACGTCGTTCGTGGGCCTGGAGCCCATACCCATCCGGCATGCCATGACGGTGGGCGAGCTCTTGGTGCACTTCTTTGCGCGCGACGGCCAAGCGCTGGGCCCGGACGGAGCGCTGTCGGTCGTATCGCCACGAGGCTGGGAGCGGCACCGCACGGCGCACGCCTGGACGCGGCCCTTCATCGCCCCCTCCCCCAACATGCCGACGGTCGAGACCGCGCTGGTCTATCCCGGCGGTTGCCTGGTCGAAGGCACGAACCTGTCCGAAGGGCGCGGCACCACGCTGCCCTTTCAAACCGTCGGCGCGCCCTTCCTGAACGGGCCGGCGCTGGCCCGGTCCATGGCGGACGCCCGCCTGCCAGGCGTCATGGTGCGGCCCCAGTCGTTTCGCCCGACCT
The DNA here is from genome assembly GCA_043747815.1 of Deltaproteobacteria bacterium. GTDB lineage: Bacteria > Myxococcota_A > Polyangia > Polyangiales > Polyangiaceae > SZUA-265. The sequence continues at coordinate 122,309 of JAYTOL010000044.1, read as the reverse complement.
TCGAAAAACATGCGGGCGAGCTGTGCCATGGCGTGGTGCTGCACGTGACGGATCCGCGGCTGTTCCGGCCCGTGACGACCTATCTCACGTTGATCTCTCTGGCGCGGCAGCAAGCGCCGAGCGCCTTCGAATTCAGGACCCGGCCGTACGAGTTCGAGACGCAGATCCCGGCCTTCGATTTGCTCACCGGCTCCGACGTGCCGCGCAAGGCTCTGCTCGCGGATGTGGCCGCCAACGAGCTGGTCGGTCTCGTCGCGCCGGCAGGTGAAGAGTGGCAAGAGAGCCTGCGCGAAATCGAGTCGCTCGTGGCCAAAGCTCACGCCTAATCCGATCCCGGCAGTAGCGGCGGCGGGGTGCGCCTGCGGCGGGCACGCGCCCTTGCTGCAGCTTCGCCCGAATCCACCGGGTGGAAAAGTTTATTGAGACTGCCGCTCAAAGAAGCGTGATCCGCGGACCGGTCTCGCGCATTTCATGCACACAATTGCCGCATCAGGGCATCGCTCGCTTTTTTTGGGCGCAACAGGAGTTCTTGGAATGAAACGCATCTCGATTCTGGCTTCAGGAGCGGCTTTCTCGCTCTCCGTCGCGCTCCTCGCGCAGGGCTGTTCCTCGGCTGAGGACGATCCGGACCCCGTGGGCGGGCAAGGCGGCACGGGCGGCCAGGTCGGTGGAGGCCAGGGCGGAACGGGAACTCCGGCCGCAGGCGCCGGCGGCACGGCGGGCGCACCCGGAGCGGGCGGCACTGCCTCAGCGGGCACCGGCGGCTCGCCGGCAGGCGGCCAGGGTGGGACACCCGCGGCGGCTGGCCAGGGCGGCACGCCGGCGGCAGGCGCAGGCGGCACGGGCACCGGGGGCACGGGCACTGCAGGTGGCGGCGGAACGACCCCGGAGTGCGTCGACGTGAGCAACAACATGCCCTGTACCGTCACGTGCATCGATCCGTGCGGTGTTTTCAACCTGGGAACGCGCCTCTGCACGTGCACGAATCTCATCGCATCTTGCGTCACGTGCGAGTTTGCGGTGGAAGATCCACTGCTGGTGCCGCCCACCGCAGCTTTGACGGCGTGTCCGTCCGACGACATGATCATGGAAGCCTTGGACCAGACGGCAGGTTTCACCTGCACCGAGAATGAGCGCTGCCAATCGATCCGTGCTGACGGCGGGGCGAACCGCTTCTGCGCGTGCCGCGCCAACGAATGGGATTGCGATTCGAAGCCGGACACGTTCACCTTCTGAGCCGCGGATAAAGAAGCCTTGAGAGGCGGACGCATGCTCCTGCTCGGGTCTCGCTTGCGCTTGCAGGAGCGCGGATGACGCGGGCTCGAACCCGGGCTCTGGCTTTTCCGGTAGCGTACCACGCGCAGTGGGTGGCGGTGCGCGTGGGCCATGGGCACGAGGACGGTCCGATCGTGCTGACCGAGGTCTAGCTCGCTCGACCCGCGCCAATGGGCAGTGACAGCAACACCTGTCGCCATTGATCGTCCGCCTTTCGGTTGAGCGCGCGGCGCTCTTCGCGTGGGCCTGACTGCCTCGCGCGGGGCCGCCCCGTGTTCGAATTCGCTTCGAGCCACGAGCAGAGAACGCGCGCGGCATCAACCTGCGCGGCACATCCAGGCTCAAGATCCGCAACGCAAGGGACAACGGGATGCCATCAGCGGCTCGAACAACACGATCGCGTGATCCCGTACGGCAACCGGCTTGCCATTCGCCGCCCTAAAACCTGGCCACGGCACCACCACCGCCCACAAACGTGATCCTGAACGGCGACGCGTTCGAGAACTCGACCCCGCCAACGACGGCAGAGTGACGTGGCTTTATCGCCGAACCTGGCAACGTTCGGTAATCGCACGTGCGAGTTCACCCTCAATAACAACACGGAGGACGCCGAGCTGAGCCAACGCGGCGTGAGAGCCAACGTCGAAGACTTTTTTGGTGCCAGCTGGACGCGTCAGTTCGCGGCAGGCGCCAGCGGCGCCTAAACCGCCAACTTGCCTCGCAACGCGGAAGCAGCTTTGCCGTCCATCATTGATCGGGCCTCCGGGTGCTCTTCGTGGCAGCCCCTTAACCGGAGGGCGTCAATCGTTTGCGTTGCAAGCGCCGGTTCTGCGCGGCCAACTCATTGGTCGCAGTCAGTTCCGTGGTCCGTAACGTCTGGGATATCCCTGCGCTCGAGGGCCACAGGGCCAGCATGAACCTGGCGAAACAAATTTTGCGCGCAACTGCGAACTATCACCCGTCGACAAGGATGTGGTAGTTTGATGTAGCCCAGACGGCATAAAGGGCGTGGCTTGGAGGCAGCTGTGGGTGGACGGAATTGGCGCGGGTCGCGGGCCTTTGTGTGGCTGTCGATCCTGATCGTCGCGGGGGCATGTTCCGGAAAGCGTCGCAACTTCGTCGACGGCACAGAGGGCCGGCGCTCCTTCCGGCAGACAATGGAGTGGGCGCCGCCCTTCCGGCTCCCACCATGGCAGACCCGCTAGCGTGTTCGCTCGGTGCGGCTGAGCTCGCCGCGGATCCGAAAAATTGTGGTCGGTGCGGCAACGACTGCGGCGTTGAGGAGGGGGCGACCTGCCAACAGGGGCGCTGCATTCGCGCTGGCGAGCCCAGCCCGACCAGCGTCTCTCAATCGTCGTCTGGTAGCCAAGCCGTGTTGAGTCTCGGGGCGGGCCGCGGGGTCGTGTTGAAGAGCCAGCGCTATTCCCTTCAATTGTCGGCAGGGCAAGCCCCTGGGGGAAATGCGGTGCTCGAGTCTCCCCGGTATCGACTCGAGGGTGGGTTCGTCGGGGCAAGTCAATAACCTGAGAGGGATGAGCACATGAAACGAAGCTTGCGTCAGGTGCCGTGGGGCGGCAGGAAGCGATTGCCCATGTGGGCTCTCGCGCTGTTGGCCGGGCTGGCGAGTGCGCCTTCCGCCGAAGCGGTGCCCAATGGCCTTACCGAGCAGGGCCGCCTTTGGGATGCCAACGGAGCCCCGGTGGTGGGTGACGTGCAGCTGACTTTTGCCCTCTATTCCGACTCGCTCGGCACGGCCATCCTGTGGCGGGAGACCCACACGCTCGCGTTGGTGGATGGTTTTTTCACAGCCGAGCTGGGGGTGACCACGCCCTTGCCTTCGACGGCGTTCGACGGAAGCGTCCGATACTTGGGCGTGACTGTGGAAAACGACGAAGAAATGCGACCACTGCAAGCGCTGTCGAGCGTGCCGTATGCGCTACGCGCGCAAACCGCGGAGAATCCGGAGGGCGTCTTCGTGGCGGGGCGACAGGTGGTGAACCCGGCGGGCGAATGGGTGGGCGCAGCCATCCCTGGCGGGGACATCCAATTCGTAGCGGAAGAGGGCGCGCCCGGCGTGGCCGGCTCTGCGGGGCCACCCGGGCCCACTGGGCCAGAGGGACCTGTTGGGCCCCAGGGGCCAGAGGGACCTCCGGGTCGTCCCGGTTCGACCGGCGCGCCCGGCCCCGCCGGACCCGCGGGACCGGCGGGTGCAGCAGGGCTCCAGGGGCCCGCGGGCGCTAGCGGCGCACGAGGAGCAGCTGGGCCCGCGGGCAGCGAAGGTCCAGCGGGAGCCCCAGGTGTCGGGTTTTCGCGAACGGCGCTGTACAGGCGCAGTGGCGGGGCTGGACTGTCCTCGCCGAATAACCGCGAGGCGTTCGTGCGCGCCGTGTGCGACAATAACGACATTGCGCTGAATTGCAGTTGTTCGGGCCACGCCCCGGACCCGACGGACGTTCAGGTTTTTCACGCTGAAATCCGTGGGCTTGTCGTAAACAACAGTGTCCAACCATCGTTTTGCGAGTGCGCTTTCGCAACAGTCGTGGAAGAGGTAACCGTGCGCACCGCCGTGACCTGTCTCACCATCCCGTAGCCCTATCGCGTGGCGAGGATCTGAGGGCTGGAGTCTAATCCCAGCCACAATGCTGCGCCCCTTAGCCACCGGGGACCATCCTGCGGGAGATTGACCCGTTGCGCCCGCAGATGAGGGCGAAGGGCATGTACGCGAGCAGGTTGGAGACACGCGACATGTCCAAGTCCGCGTAGCGCTCGAGCTGTCAGGCCAAGTGGCTTTTGTTGTCACGGGAGCACATGAGCGGGCGCGGGCCGAGGGAGTCGTTGGAATGCGTAGCGAGGGCGGCGTGCGCTGGTCGAACTCCACCAGCCGAGCACTCTAGAGGCGGAGCTCGGGCGTTGGCGTGCTGCGCATCGAAGCTGATGGGAGGCTTCTCCGTGTTGCGCCGGAGGGCCAGGTGCAAAACGGACAGCTGGTGTTGGCGCAAGCCTCTCCGCCATGGCCCTCCAGCTGAGCTTGACCCGTGCGGAAAGTCGCGAGATGGCTTCGACTCCGTTTCGAGCTCGCGCACGACGAGCGGCCCGCGAGCGCAGCAGAACCTTGCTGACGTACGTCGGCAAAGATGTCATTGCCGATGTAGAGAATGTGGTCAGCTCGACGCTCAGGCTCGATTCGAGGAGGCGCGTCACCGCGATACACCTCGCCGGACTGAGCAGACCCAGTGCCCCCTTCACGTACTCGTCGGGCGCTGCGCTCCCCGTGCTGACTGCGTAGTTCCGCGCCTGTCGCGGCAACGAATGGGATTGCGATTTGAAGCCGGACAGTTCACCTTCTGAGCAAAGAAGCGAAGCTTGCATTGAGGCGCGTGGCTCCTGCTCGGTCTCGCTTGCGCTGCAGCAGCGCGGATGACGATGGCTCGAACCCGGCTCTGGCCCGGGTTCGCCCCTTGCTACGCGTAGCACCGGCGGCAATCCCATAGTCCAAGGATCTCGGCTGGAGCCCCGATCCCGGCCACAACGCTCCGCCACGCCGCTTAGCCACCGGGGACATCTCGCGGGAGATTGCCCGCCGCGCCCGGAGATAGGGCGAAGGGCGCGTAAGCGAGCAGAGACACGCGACATATCCAAGTCCGTGTAGCGCTCGAGCTGTCAGGCCAAGTGGCTTTTGTCGTTACCGCAACGCATGAGCGGGCCCCAGCGCCTGCTAAGGATTGCGTGGCGAGGGGGGCGATGCGCTGGTCGAGCTCCACCAGCCGCTCTAGGTTTAGTCACTCCAGCGTGCCTGCGGGCACTGGGCGCGGATTGTCTCATCCGCGGTGAGCAGGATCGCGTCATTGGCGAGCGCGTGGGCCACGATGAAGCGGTCGAACGGATCTCTCGTCCATCCGAGCGACCTGGCGCGCTGCCCGATCGACCGGATATCACCCGTAGCTTCGCTCACACCATGCTCTTCGGAAAGGATCTCCCACACATCGACCACCGGCGCGCGGAGCCTCCCGATCTCGCAGAGCACTTCCATTTCCACCAGAACAACCGGAGAGACGAAGAGCGAGTTGCGGCGCAAGCGGGCACCGACAGCCTTCAGCCGGCGCTTCTCCCCAGCGGCGAGCCATAGGGCAACGTGAGTATCGAGATGCGCGATCACAGATCTCGACCCTCGTTCCATGGCCACTCCATGTGAACGAGCGAGTCAGGATCACCCACGATCAAGTATGGCAATGTCCGCGGGTTTTTCTTTCTCGCGGGGACCTGTTCTTTCCGGACGATGCAAAGCTCCACGCCGCCTCTCGTCACGTGGACGACCTCTCCTGTCGCCGCAACGTGATCGAGCACCTGGTAGAGGTTCGCCCGCAGATCTGTCGCCGTACGCTTCACTTGCAGAGCATGACACCCGTACGTACGTACGTACGTACGTCAAGCCGGCGCTCGAGATCCACATGTGCGGGTGGACGCCGAGCGTCGAGACAACCGCCACGATCTCGCGCTCGGTCGGCTTGCGCGAGCGAGATGTGAGCGGCGCGTTAGCCTCCTGCGCTGCAGCGCCCGTGCCGCCTGACTCGCGCGATCGCGGGGCGGCTGACGCATCCCGGGCGCCTCTTGATCCTGCGCACGCCCCTCGATCCGCTCGAGGTTCGGCAGCTCGCGTATGACCTGACGTCAAAGTGGCTTTTGCGATCGTGACTTGACGAAGGAAGGGCCGGATGCCCCGGGGGCACGTGAGTAGCGCTCAGCCCGCCATAGCAGCTTCGATGGCGGCCACCGTCTTCGGAATCGCAGCGCTCAAAATCTCGTAGCCGGTCGCGGTGACGAGCACGTCGTCTTCGATGCGGATGCCGCGCACGTCCTGGAACGCCGCCAGGCGCTCTCGATCGAGCGCTTTGTCGAGCGGCCCCGCGGGCTCGACGGCGGCGAGCAGATCGGGGATTTGATAGAAGCCGGGCTCGATGGTGACGACCATCGAGGGTTGGAGATCGCGATCGAGCCGCAAGTAGCGCCGGCTCGGGTCGAGCTGCCGCTGGCGATCGGGGGCGTAACCCGCCCGATCTCCGAGATCCTCCATGTCGTGCACGTCCAGGCCGAGCAAGTGCCCGACGCCGTGAGGATAGAAGAGCGCCACGGCGTGGCAGGCGAGCAGGCCGTCGATGGAGCCACGCAGGATCTTCAGATCCACCAAGCACTCGAGCAGCGCGCGTTGGGAGGCGAGGTGCACGTCGCGATAACGCGCGCCGGGGCGCACTGCCGCGAGGGCGGCCGCTTGAGCCGTGAGCACGGCCTGATACAGGTCTCGCTGCGTCGCTGAAAAGCGACCGGACACGGGCCAGGTCCGCGTCACGTCCGCCGCCCAGCCCTCGGGCGTCTCGGCTCCGACGTCGGCGAGGAGCAAGTCGGAGCTTTGGACGATACCGTCCTGCCGATGAGCATGAAGCACCTGACCCTGGACCGTCACGATCGGCTGGTAGGCGAGGTTCATGCCCTGTCCGGCGATCGCGGCCTGCATCGCTGCGCCGACCTCGGCCTCACGACATCCAGGGCGCGTCCGTCGCATGCCCGCGCTGAACGCTGAGGCCGTCACGCGCGCGGCTTGACGCAGCTGCTCGAGCGCTGATTCGTCGTGCAACAAGCGTAGCGCGATCATGGCCTCGGCCAGCTCGCGGTCGGGCGACCCGAGGGCTGCCCCCAGCCCGGCCAGGACGGGGCGGCGCAGTTGGTCAGAGAGCCAGGCCGCCGCGCGCGGATCCTGCGGCGGCAACGTGGCCGCCGCCGCGAGAGAGCCGAGCTCATCGATGGGGCGGACGTCGAGGCCCAGCTCGAGCGACAGCTCCGCCACGCCGGGCTCGTGGCCGTGCCAGAGCCGGGCTGACGGATCCTCGGGGGGCACGTAGAGCCGCTCGCCCGCGGCGTCGCTCACCAAGAGCGCGCCTTCGATCTGCCTGCCCACCAGGTATAAAAAGTGGCTCTCCGCGCGGAAGGCGTAACGATTGTCGGGGAAATTGCGCGCCCGCGCCCAGCCCGAAGCGAAGACGGCGCTGCCCGTCAGGTGCTCACGCAGACGCCGGCGACGAGCGGCGAAGGCCTCGGGCGGGCTCGGTCGCGGCCAGAGCTCCGAGTGGCCCGTGAGCGTGGTCTCTTGCGTCGGCTGGAGTGAATTCACCCTCACATTTTGCCATAGTTGGGCCCATGGTGAACACATGACTGGAGCTCGGCTGGGCCTTCCAGACCTCGGCGTCGGCGTGGGGCTGCGCGTGCCCCACTATCGCCACATCCTCGCCCAGCGTCCGCCCATGGATTTCTTCGAAATCATCAGCGAGAACTTCATGGTCGATGGCGGCAAGCCCATCTACCACCTGGAGCGGGTCATGGAGCATTACCGCCTGATCCAACACGGGGTCTCGCTGAGCATTGGCGGGCCGGAGGCGCCCGACCGGGATTACTTGCGCCGCCTCAAGCAGTTGGTCAGGAAAGTGAATCCCCCGTGGTTATCCGACCACCTGTGTTGGTGCGGAGTGCCGGGCGCAAACCTCCACGACCTGCTGCCCATGCCGTACACCTGGGAGGCGGTCGAGCGCGTCGCCGAACGGGCAAAGCACGTGCAGGACTACCTCGAGGTGCCTTTTGCGCTGGAAAATACCTCGAGCTACATGGCCTACACGTCCAGTGAGATGACGGAGTGGCAGTTCGTCTCGGAGATCGCGGAGCGCGCCGACATCGGGCTGATGTTCGACGTCAATAACGTCTACGTGTCCGCGTACAATCACGGCTTCGATGCGTCAGAGTTCATAAGGTCCGTACCCCACGAGCGCATCGTGCAGATCCACCTGGCGGGGCACACGAACCTCGGGGATTTGATCATCGACACGCACCGCGGGCACGTCATCGATGGCGTGTGGGACCTGTATCGAGCCACGCTCCAGCTGACCGGGCCGGTCTCGACCTTGATCGAGTGGGACGACGAGATTCCGGAGTGGTCCGTGCTGGCAGCCGAGGCAGAGAAAGCGCGTCAGGTGCGCGACGAGGTGCTCGGTCCGTCGGCGGCGGACCGCCGGCGTGCCACCCCTTCCGAAATGGAACGCGCTTCGGGTCGCGATGGCACAGGGCACGCGCCGAGTCATGGAGGGCCCCGTGAGCTCGCCGCGCTCGAAAGCAATACCCTCGGCGAGGCGGTGGCGGAGTGAGCCAGCTCAGCGAGCTCCAGCACTGGGTCGCCTTGCACCTGCAGAGCCGGCGTGGTTTGCCCCAGAATGGGGCGATCAGCGCGGAAGCTCGCGCGCGGCTCACGGGCAATCCGCGGCTGACCCCCGTAGCGCAGCTCGAGGTCTATCGCGAGCAGTTCTGGCTACGGCATACCTCGTCCCTGGTGGAGGATTTTCCCGGGGTTGGCGGCATCCTGGGGCAGGCGGAGTGGGAGCCGCTGGTCGAGAGTTATCTGGCGAGCTTCAGTCCCGAGAGCTGGACTCTGCGCGACCTGGGGCGCCGGTTTCCCGAGCATGTCGCCGCCCAGCACGCCCTGCCCCACCGAGCGCTGTGTAGCGACATGGCTCGGCTGGAGTGGCGCTTCATCGAGCTCTTCGACGCGGCCGATTGCCCTCCGCTCGACCTTTCGAAGCTCGGCGCCCTGCCCGCCGGGGCGCTCGAAACGGGACACATCGTGCTGAACCCGGCGCTATCGCTGCTGGAGGTGGCGTATCCGGTGGCAGATCTGCGGGAGCGGCTGCTCACTCGGCGCGCCTCGGGCGGGGCGGCACCCGTCGCAATTCCCGAGCCGGAAGCGCAGCAGCTCGTTTTGTACCGCCATCAGGATCGCCGGCTCTACCACCGTCCCGTGCCCCCAGAGGCCTTCGCTTTACTGCACGCGCTCGGGCGCGGGCTGGCATTGGTGGCGGCCTGCGAGTACGCGCTGGAGCAGGCACCTGAGCACGCCGAGCGATTGCAGCGGAACGTGGGCACGTGGTTCCAGCAGTGGGCCAAACGTGGCTGGATTGTGGATGTGGTGCCGAATCCCGTGCGGAGCTGAGATCGCCGGAGCGCCGTAGCGTCATCACTTCGACAGACGACTCTCAGAGCTGTCCGAGCGCATCGGAAAGCTCCATCACCTTGCCCGCTGGCCGAACTCTTGCTAGTGAAAATACAAGTGGCTCGCGTGCACAACCTCTTGGAGCGTGTGGCACGACAGCGGACCGCTGCGCTGATGGGCATCGTCAACGTCACGCCCAACTCGTTCTTCGACGGGGGGCGTTACGAAGCACCAGAGGCGGGGCGGCAGCGCGTCGTCCAATTGCTCGCCGAAGGCGCCGATATTTTGGATATCGGGGGTGAGTCGTCCAAGCCTGGAGCTCCCGCCGTGAGCGCGGTGCAACAGCTCGAGCGCATCGGGGCGGCGCTCACGGAGGCCCTGGCGCACGATGCGATCGTGTCGATAGACACCGCCAACCCGAGCGTGGCAGATGAAGCGCTGACGCGAGGCGCGCACATCATCAACGACGTGACCTGCCTCCGCGAGCCGGAGCTCGCGGCCTCGGTCGCGCGACACGACGCCTATTTGATCCTGTCGCACGCACGCTGCCATCAGAGCCAAATGGCCGGCTTCTCCGAGTGGCCGGATGACGCCTATGAGGACGTCGTCGAGGAGGTCAGGGGGGATCTCGAAGCTGCCCGTGAACGCGCGGTGGGGCTCGGCGTCCGCGCCGAGCGCGTGTGGTTCGATCCGGGCCTCGGCTTTTCGAAGAACGCGCGTCAATCGATCGAGCTGCTCGCCCGGCTTGCCGAGCTCGTGCAGGGCGCCACGCCGCTGGTCGTCGGCACCTCGCGCAAGAGCTTCATCAACTCGCTGCACGAGAGCCCGCCAGAAGATCGCCTTGGCGGCACCGTGGCCGCGTCGCTCTGGGCGTCCCGCGCCGGGGCGGCAGTCTTGCGGGTGCATGACGTGGCGGCGCTGCGGCAGGCGCTGCTGGTGGATGCGGCGTTGTTCGCGGCGCGTCGTGAGGCTGGCGATCCCGCGTTGGGGCTCTCGGGCAGAGTGGGTTCCGGAGCGGGCGCTTCGGGAGCCGAGCCCTTCGGAGCTCCGTCTTTCGACCCTCCGTCTTTCGACGCTCCGTCTTTCGACCCTCCGTCTTTCGACCCTCCGCCGTTCGGAGCTCCGCCCTCGGGAGCTCAGCGGTGATGGAGGAGCTGTTCGGCTACGTCGTCCAGCGCGCTCTGACCGAGCTCGTTCGCGACGCGGCCGACCTGCTCATCACTTACTATCTGATTTACCGCATCCTGCTCGTGTTGCGCGGCACGCGCGCGGTCCAGATCGGCCTCGGGCTATCGTTCTTGCTCGTGCTGTACGTGGTATCGAAGTACTTCGAGCTCAGCACCCTGTTCGCGATTTTGGGCACGGTCCTGCCGAGCGCCATTCTGATCCTGGTGGTGGTGTTTCAGGAGGACATCCGGCGCGGGTTGATGCGCATGGGCAGTGGCGCCTGGCTCGGCTCGGGGCGTTATCAAGAGGTCCGCGTCATCGACGAGGTGATCGCGGCAGCGACCGAGCTCGCTCGCCACCGTACCGGCGCGATCATCGCCTTCGAGCAAGACGCCAACCTGGACGAGTTCGTGGGCTCACACAAGGGCACAGAGATCGACGCCGCAGTCTCCCAGCAGCTCCTGGTCTCGCTCTTCATCCCCGAAGCGATGAACAAGCTGCACGACGGAGCGGTTATCATTCGGGACCTGCGCATCGCCAAGGCGGGTGTCTTTTTTCCGTTCACCCAGGGGCGCGTCATCGACGAGAGCTTCGGCTCGCGTCACCGTGCGGCGCTCGGCATCACCGACGAGACGGATGCGGTGCTCGTGGTGGTGAGCGAAGAGCGCGGGTCCATCAGCTTCTGCTTCAACGGTAACATCGTCTCCGACCTGGACGGCCCGCGCCTGCGAGCGGCGTTGGACGGCGTGTTTTCGCCCAAGTCGGGCAGCAAACAGCGCACCCCGAGTCGCTTTTGGTCGATGTTGCCGCCGCAGCTGCGGCGCCCGCGCCTCGGCAAGTCGCTCGCTGGCACGACGGTCGAAACGCCCAGCGAGGCGCCCCCTTCGGTGCGCATCCGCGCCACGCCGGCGCCCATCGCTGGGCCTGCCCCTGCCGGCGACGGCGGCGCGCCCCCCACCAAGCCGCTCCGCAAGGCCGTGGCCAAGACCACAGACTCCGCGAAGGCCAGCACCGGCTCTCGGGAGACGAGCAGCTCTCCCCCCGCTCCGGATGAATCGACGTGAAGAGTCGGAACGCAGGTACGATGAGCCGCTTGGTGCGCTGGTTTCGGGCGGCCTTCAGCGAAAACGTGGGGCTAAAGGCCCTGAGCTTCGTGATCGCGCTCGGCCTCACGGCGTACCAACGCGGGTCCGAAGACGAAGAGCAACGCACGGTGCCGGTGGACGTCATCTTGCGTTTGCCCTCGACGGAAGCTCACCGTGAGCTGATGACGCTCGTGCCACCGAGCATCCACGTCACGGTGCGCGGCAGCACGCGCGCGCTCGATCAATTGATTTCATCCGGCGTTCCCCCGGTCGAGGTGGATCTGAGGCGCGGGGACGCGCACGCCATCGTGTTCGAAAGCGAGATGTTCGAGCTACCGCCCGGCGTTCAGGTCAACATCATCGACCCCGCCAGCATCGACCTCGAGTGGCAGGACGTCGTGCAGCGGAGCGTGCCCATTCAAGCGTCGATCACGGGGCGCGCTGCCGATGGTTACATGGTGCAAAGCGTGAAGGTGGACCCCACGCACATCACCGTGCTCGGGCCGGCGAGCATGGTCGAGGTCATGCAGTTCGTGCGGCTCGCGGCCTTTGACGTCTCGGCCAAGACCGACGGCATTTACAAGCACCCCCTCGCCCTCGATCAACCCGCGCAGCGCATTCAGTATTTGGGGCCAGCGAGCGCGACGGTGAGCGTGAGCATCGGCCGTCAGCTCATCGCGCGCAAATTCGCGCGGCGCCTGGTGACCGTCGTCGGGCCGCCTCGCGCCAAGACGGAACCGAGCAACGTCGACGTGACGGTCACCGGCCCTCCCGATGTCATCAATGGCCTGCGGGACGAGATGATCGTGCCGCGCGCCGACGTGGGCAGCGCCAGCATCGACGCGAAAGACCAGCGGCACGCCTCGATCGTCCTACCGGTGCTGATCGATCTGCGGAACGTCGAAGTCGAGATCCAGCCGCCGACCGTCAGCGTGAGCTGGTGAGCTCGACTCAACGGCGAGCGGAGACGCGGCGCACGCTGGCAGCGGGTTCCGGCCCCCGACGGTAGGCGACTTCGGAGAAATCCATCCCGATCGAGCCGCCGCTCTCATCCATCACGTCCACGCGCACCATCCACGGGCCGAATCCGTCGGGTTGGTCGAGGGTCGCGCGCAGCGTCGAGCCCTGACGTTCCCACTTGGGATGGGCGAGCGCGACGTTGACGGAGACGCGACACGACACCGGGTAATTGTCGGGCACGGGGTGACCCTCCGCGTCCACGAGCTTCACCGTCACCTGGAGACCTTCGGTCGGCCAGCTCTCGGGGTGCTCCGCGAATCCGATTTTCGCCTTCACCAGCATCGGTTCGAGGTTGAGCTTCAGGGTCTCGCCGCTCGTTGGGTGGCGGAGCAGCATGGAGATGGGGCGGCGAGCGACCAGGCCGAGCGTCTTGGGCGCAGGCAGGAAATTATCAAACCCGAGGTAGCCCACTTCGAGGCCGTCAGCGCCCTTCAAACCGACGCGTTGACCAGGCTGTAGGCGCACCGTGCCCTCGGCGCCGCGGCTGGCGGTCTCGGGGATGTCGAGCCCAACGACGTTGAGCGCCACGCTGCCGGAGGCGGGCCCGTGCAACCCTGATTCGTCGACGGCGCGCACCGACAGTTGGTAGTTACCTGGCGGCAGAGAGCTCAGCATCGTGCGGGGTTCCCCGGTTCGGATCTCGCGGGCCAACACACCGTCCGCGCCGACCAGCGTAAGGTCGTAGGCCGCCACGTGCGCCATGGCAGGCCAGGCGAGCATGGTCGAGGCTTCCGCCCCCTCGCCCTCGATCAACAAGCTGCGCGACAGCACGGGCGTGCCGGGAGCCCCAGGCAGCTCGCTCTTCCAGCCCAGAGGACGATCCATGCTGACGTTCTGCATCGAGTCCGCAGGCAGGTGTCGCCACTTGTCCGAGAGCGTCACCAATGGATTGCCGCGATGTACTGCAACAGTGGCGCGCGCCTCGGAGGCGATCATCGTCACTTCCCCCGAGCTGAGGATGGCGCGTAGCTTGTGCGGCCCATTCATCAGCAAGGCGAAGCGTTTGGTGACCGGCAGCTCGGCTGTCACCGAGCCACTCTCCAAAGTGAGCACGCGAGCAGGCACCATCGGGTCTGGGCCCGCGCCCATCGGCAACTTCATTTGTTTACCGAATCGAAACGTCGTGCCTGGCTCCGCGCGCAGCTTCGACCCGTATTCGAAGGACAAGGTCAGGCCGTGTGGACCGGCAACGAGCAGCGCTCCCGAGGCAGCGAGCTCACCTGCCGCGACACGCGCGCCGCGCAGGCCATCCTCCGCGCGAGCCTGCATCGCCAGGAGTGTCGAGCCCGCAAACGCCACGACCGTAAACCAACGCAAATGACGCAACATAACCCAAACTCATGAACGGTCGTCTGGCGGCGGTCCGGACCCCCAAAAGACGTAGCGTGTGAGGGCCCTCCACCGACGCGCTCGGCGGGTGCATGTGCTCGTACGTGCGCTGCGCAGCATGGCGCCCCAGGGAGCTAACGCGGCGCAGAGGTGTCCAGCCGCCGCAACAACGCTTCGAGCAGGATCTCGTCACGCCGGAGAACGGCGACTTGCAAGAGCCGGGCTCGCGGGTCATCGGCTGCCAGATGCTTGAAAGCCGCGCGGGCGCGGGCCAGCTTGTAGTCGAGGCTCGACGGGGGCTGCGGCGTCGATTGTGGCTTTCGCACTCGCACCTCGGTTTGTTCCGCCTCGGTCACCTGCGCCTCTGCCGTGGATGGGGTCTCTCGTGTCATGATCGTATCCGCTGGATGCCTTGCACCCATTAGAGCTTCAGGTAGACGGTCCCCGCAGCTCCTAGATTAGCGACCCGATCGAGAACACAGCAAAAGAGTAAGCAGATGGACGCCGTTTCCCGACATGGAGACGCAGCGCGCCCCTTGGACCACCTACGTGCCGAGCAGGCCGGCGGCTGGACGTCCCGCTCGAACGCGACGCCTCTCCCCTCCGCGTGCTGCAAGCTCTCGGGAGCGAGCCGCAGCCTCGCCGTAGTGCAGCTCGGCGCATGGATCTCAAGAAGGTGCTGGGGTTTACCCTCGAGCCCGTTCGCATCCATCCGGATGGGGCTTCGACCCCGCCCGAGGTGTCCGCCTTGGCTCCGCCCTCTGAACCTGCGGCCGCCGTGCCTGCGCCGAGGCAGTTCGAGGCAACGCGCATCGAAGGCTTGGTCGCCCCGGCACCGCTACCACCCCCGCCACCGCCACCTCCGAGAGCGCCCGAGCCTGCTACGCCCCAAGCGCAGCTCGAGCTCCCGAGACCCGCTGCAGATCGCGGCGTGGCTCGCGCTCCTGAGCCTGACGAGACGCGAACACCCGAGGTCAACGCCAAGGCTCAGCGCGCGCCGCTGTCCCCCCGTTATCGCGCATTGGCCTCGATCGCAGCGGGCTCTAGCCTGCTCGGATTTGTTCTCAGCGTGTTCTTGCCGCGCCTCGCCGCGGTGGCAGAGCGGCAACGCCCTCGAGCAAGCCACGAGGTCGCGGCGGGTGCTGCGCCCGTCTGGCAGGATTCAATCCAGGTCTCCACGTCACCATGCGTTCGGCAGCGCGAGCCAGAGCGCGTCGCGGCTGAGGTCTCACCTACCTTTCCTTTGGAGGCCAGCGCCACCCGCGGCAGCGTCGAGGTCTTGGTGGGCGCGGCGCTCGCGTCCAACGCTGCAGTTGGGCTCGCAATCAACGCCACCACGCTGCTAAGCAAAGAGGTGCTGCGCGACGAAGGCGCGCGCGACCTGCTCGGCGTCGTGCCTACCTCGACGGGCGAGCTGTCGAGGTTCGTGGTCGATCGCGCCGGCATCGGTGGCTACCGCGAGCTCCGCACCCTGCCCAGCCAAGCCCTTCTAGCGCTCGGCCGTACAAATGGTCACCTGCATCTGGTACGCCAGAACGACCAGCGTTCGGTGCCGCTCTGGGCGATCGGCAGCGAAGAAGAAATCAGCCGCCCGCGCGTTGAATGGCAAGACGCCGAACGCCTGGCACTGACGTTACGGCGCGGAGGCCGCAACGGCAAAGTTGTCATCGGCTGGCTCGATCAGAAGAGCTTGCAGCATTCAATCCTGCGCGAGCTACCGCTGGAAGGGCGCGAAGTGGGCCTGCCGAGCCTATCGATTCAGAAGGGGCGCGCGGCCATCGCCGCGGCGGTGCGCAAGTCGAACGACGCACCCTGGCGCATTCAAGTCGCGATCTCCGAATGGTTCGGCACCACCCGGCGGGTGGCGCTGCCCGACTTGCGATCGGGCAGCGAAGAAGACACTTTCGCACCCAGCATCGTCAGCGTGGGCGAGAGCCGCTGGTTCCTACAGTGGACGGCGGGCCAGCAAGGCAAGCGACGCGTGCGTGCCATCACGCTCGACGCGAACTTCGCCCCCCTCGGCGAGCCCATCAACGTCTCCAGCCCGGGCTCCAACGCGGGCGGCGGCCTCGCCCTCGCCGTCGACCAAGGCCTATTGTCCCTGTTCCTGATCCAACGGGGAACCAGCTACGAGCTTTGGGTCACCCCCCTCTCCTGCATCTAACTGGGGACGTTAAGGAAAGCGCGACGCCCGCATTTGTCGAAATGGGACCACGTAAAATCAGACGCTGAGCATGTAGCCGCGGCCGTGTTCTGCACGTACGCACCAGCCGCAGTCACCGAGCTTGCGGCGTATGTGGTGCACGTGAACGCGCACGAGCGCGGTGCGTGGTGCGTGGTGCGTGCCGATGACCTCGCTGATGATGCGATCGCTCGAGATCCAGATCCCGGGACGCTCGGCGAGATATTGGAAGATCGCAAACTCGGTGGGCGTCAGCTTGACTGACTTCGGCCCTACTTGGACCATGCGCTTGTCCGGGTCGATGCGCACTTCCGTACGCGACCCAGGGATCAACCACTGATCTGAGCTGCGACGGATCAGGGCGCGCGCGCGCGCGGCCAGCTCGCGCCCATTGAAGGGTAGACACACGTAGTCGTCCGCACCAGCTTCCAAAAGCTCTGCAGCAGCCTCCGGACCGTTGTCGGCGCACAGAATCAGGACCGGGCAGCGCTTGCCACTCTGCCGCAGAATCTTCACGCGCTCTGCAGCGGACTCGCGCTTCGGCCCCTGAACGAGCACCAGCAGGCCCTGAAAACCAAAACCGACGACCTCCCCGATGTCCTCTTCGTTGCAGGCGGCGACGTCGAGTTTCAGCTCTTCGAAGACTTTACACACCGTGGATGCCCACTCGGTGTGCTCACTCGCCACCACGACCTGGGCGGCCGCTGGCTGCGCCGCTGTCTGCTCGCCCATCTGTGCGTAACTTAACATATCGTGTTCCTTCGAGCGAAGCCCCCCTGGAGACCGCCCCGGCTATCGGTTCGCTTGAACAAATTCCTCGATACTGGAAAGTACGTTACGTTCGAGAGCCGCTCGCGCTTCACGCCCCTGCCCAGCGCGAATGCACTGAGAATAGAACAATGATTCCCCTCGTTTACCACGCAGACCTTTTGTTCGGGGTCGACGTGTGCACCCGAGCCCGTTGCCAAGCTCGAATGCCCGCGCGATCCCGCGCCCCTTCAAACAATAGTACGGGCGTATTTATACTTCGCAACATCGAACGCGTAACGATCCATAACGGCTCACCCCATTACGGCGCAGGCGGGTGATCAAAACAGATCCCCAGACCCACCTCTTGCGAACTCGTAGCACGCGCGCACGCCCCGCCGCTCGCGGCTGCCAGAGGGAGCAAATGCCAGCGGCAGCGTTGGATTCACTGCGTTCTGGGTCGGCGTGGCGTCGAGCACGCTCGCCGGCTCGGCATGTCGGCAACCCTGCCCCAGTGGACGCCGCCACGCGAGCTCGCTGATAAAGACCCCCTTCATGCACGTCAGACTCTGCCAAGGTTCACGCGCGCGTGGCGCCGGGTGCGCCGCGAGCGGGACCGGGCGTTGCAACGTCTGCCCCGGTATCCCCGATCTTGGGCCGCGCGGCGCGGATGTGCGTCGTGGGTCGACGGCGCGAAGGGCTCACCGTTCGCCGCGCTGCCGTCGGTCGAGCGCGACGTTCCCCCGACACGACGCGCGCCCGAGGCTCGCGTGCATTCTGCCGTCGGAGCTCGGAGCTCAGGTCAGCTGCGTCGCGGGTCGTTGGCCACGTCGCAAAACGCTACGTCAAGAACGCTACGTCAAGAACGCTTGCGACCGCGAGCGGCACGACGCTTGACCTTACCGAGCTCGCTCTTGTCGACGACCCAGCCACGGCAGGTCAGCGCCCCACAAAGGCACGGGATCGCCGACTCTGCAGGCCAGCCATAGTCAATCGTCAACTGTTCGCTGGGGCGAACGGTCTTGATCGCGTGAACCCAGATCTGCGGCTCGGACCGACGCGTCGCCTGCCACTCCAAGAGCTCGCAGTTGGGCTCACAGCTGTGGTTGAGGTAACGAAACGGCGCTTTCGGGTCGAGCACCCCGAAGGCGCCCATGTCCACGACGTAGTCCGGATCGTAATCGTCGCCTTCGATCAACTTGCCCGTCATGTGGCCGATGGTCTGCCGCTTCCGAAAAAGCTTGCGAGCGAAGAGCCCTTTACCGGCTGACGTCGACCGCACGCTCAAAACTGTCCGCCACTCGAATTTCTCTATCACGGAGCGCGGAAGATATTCAGGGAGCGCGTCACGTCAAGCTTAACCTTCGTCCCCCGGAGACGCAGGTTTTCAACGCGCCCGCGCAAGCCCGCCGATGACCTGCTCGGTGAGCACGACCGGCTGCCTGCTCATGCGCCCTATCTCGAATGATTTGCACAGTTCTCGGCAGGTCAAGCGCTCGGGCGCGTCGAAGCCGGCGCTGTCAGCGACCCACTGGATGATCGCTCGAGGATCCACCCCGGATTGTCGCAGTGTGGTGAGGCTCAGATCGTCCGCACGCTTCGCGAGCCGACGACCCTCCGCGTCGAGGACCAGGGGGACGTGAAACCATGCCGGTTCTGGCAAGCCGAGCGCTCGCTGCAACAACATCTGCCGTGGCGTGCTCGGCAGCAGATCGTCGCCGCGAAACACCTCGTTCACGCCCTGTGCCGCGTCGTCGACGACGACGGCGAGCTGATAGGAGGGGAGCCGCGCCCGATTGGAGATGACGAAGTCACCCACCTCAGCCGCCACGTCGAAGAGCTGGTGTCCCGCGATGCCGTCGACCAGGCTGATGGCGCCGTCGGGGACAGCCAGGCGCAGCGCGCAGGGTTGCTTGCCTAGCGCGACGGGTAGAAAACGCCCGCGGCAGGTGCCGGGATAACGCAGCTCCTCCACACCTCGCTGCGGCGCCGTCGCAGCGCTCTTCAAATCGGCGCGCGTGCAGACGCAAGGGTAAGCGCTGCCTGTTTGCAGCAAGTGCTCGGCCGCGCCTCGTAGGGCCTCTAGCCGCTCCGATTGCAAAAGCACCGGGCCATCCCAATCGAGACCGAGCCACTCCAAGTCGGAGAGGACGCCGAGGGCGAGCTCGGGACGGCAACGCGTCGCATCCAGATCCTCCAGGCGCAACATCAGCTCGCCGGAACGCTGCCGCGCGTGTGCCCAAGCGAGCACAAAGGTCCTGGCATGACCGAGATGTAGGCGACCGCTCGGACTAGGCGCGAGTCGACCTCGAGGTCGATGGACATCGGGTCGATGGACATCGGGTCGGCTAGAATCAAGCGTCGCCATCGGCCTCTAGAAATCGATGCGCCCGTTCGCAAACAGCGCCGCCGCGCTCGCGCGTTTGACGCTCCTGCACCGGCGTGCGACAGCCAGTTGACACAGCGACGGGCCTTTTGCAAGCCGCCGCAGCGGCGGCAGCATCCGCGGTGGCACTGCTCTTGCTTCCGCGGCGCAGCATGGACTCATACCTTCGTGACGCGGCGCCCGCATCGAGTGCGACGGAAACGCCCGCGCTGAGCGCGCTGGACCTGCTCGCGCTCGCGAGCCGCGCTGCTGCCCGCGTGGCTTGCGAGCAGAGCGATGCGGTCGAAGATGCGTCGCATTTGCTCGAAAACTCCGCGCTGAGGCGGGCCACTGTGTGGGTGTGCGGCGACGGCGCCGAGGAACACACGCGCCGACTCATGGGCGCGGGCCAGCGCGCCGTCACCATCGTCCCGCCCGCACGGCTGCCGCAGGTGCTCGGGGGGGGTGATGTCTTGCTCGTGACGCTCGTCACGGAGGTCCCGCGGGACCTCATCTCCGAAGCGCAGCAGCGTGCTCTCGACACGATCGTGATCAAGGGCGCCCAGCAGATCGATCACGACACCGCCATCGTCTTACGCTTGATGTGTCACGACGAACGGGCCTTGCAACTGGCCCAGGCCTTCATCGTCAGCGCGTTTTGCGTTCGGAGCGCAGGCGTCGCCCGAGCGGAGTCAGCGGCTTGATGCGCTTCGACCCTCATCGCTCGCCATGCCTCACGCGCGCCGTTTTCGAGCGACGCCAGCGCCTGACGATGACCAGGGCGATGGTGAGCACGTGATGGGCACGTAAACCGCTGACTTCGTCGGCGTATACAGGCCTCACGGGCACCTCGACCACTTTTCCGCCGAGGGCCGCCAGCATGCCGAGCAGGTCATTGGGGTAGCCGTAACGCGGCCAAAGCTCGGAGAGCGGGAGCCGGCGCGCCGCCGACGCGGACAAAACCGTAAAGCCGCACTGGCAATCATCGACCTCGAGCGAGGTGGCCGATCGGGTAAGCACCGACAGCACCCGACTGCCCAGGCGACGCCGACGCGGCATCCGCCGCACGTCGCGATGGATGAAACGGTTGCCCTTGGCGTAGTCCGCGCCGCCACACCAGACAGGCTCGAGTAAGGACGTGAGCTCCGCCGGATCCATTTGATCATCGGCAGCCATCACCGCGAGCAGGTCGGCACCGTCTGCCAGGGCTCGTTCGTATCCGGTTCGAATCGCCGCCCCGACGCCCCGGTTGGCTGGATGCCGGAGCAGCGTGATGCGTGGGTCGCCGTGGGCGATGACGCACTCGAGCGTCGTGTCGGTGCTGGCGTCGTCGACTACATAAATGCCGTCGACGAAAGGCGGTAGCTTATCCAGCATGCGCGCAATGATTCGCTCCTCCTGGTAGGCGGGGACGATGACCGCGACCTTGGCTCCTTCCCACATGCGCGGTCCCTCAGCCCTGCCCCGTCCCGCCTGGTCCTGCTCGCGAGCCGCTCTTTCCGCCGGCTCCGCGCTCCGTCAGGCGCTGGCGCAGCCGAGCATAAGAGCGAGCCTCGCCGTCCCCGGCTTCGACGGGCAAGCCGCGTTGAACCCAGCCGGGCAAGCGACGCCCAAAGTCGTCACGCGCGCCGAGAAAGCCATTTTTGAGCTCCGCGAGGTCGCCAAAGCCAGCCTCCCTGAGCCGCTCCGCCGCCACGTGCGACCGCGAGCCTGAGCGACAGCCAATCACCAGCGGGTCCGTGGTTCGGAACGCATGCCGCATGACGTCGACGAACTCGGAATTATCTACCAGCCGGTCGCCCTCGACGCGAAGCAACGGAACGTTGCAGGCCCCCACAGGATGACCCTCTGCAAATTCGGGTTCGCTCCGGACATCGACGTAAGTATACCCCTGTTCGAGCAAGCGCTGAGCTTCCTCCGGTAAAACAAGCGGCACGTTTGGCACAGCCACCATCTATCCAGCCTCGTTCTCCAAAAATCAGGGTCTCCGCAGCCGGGCCTCCAGAGCCAGGTTCCAGGCAGCGACGTTCTACACAGCCACTTTCTACACAGCCACGTTCCAATTTTCCCGAGCGCGAGCTCTTCACGGCCCGAGCGCGCGTTGCGTCACTCCGCTGGACGCCGAGGCAATGGCTGTCACAGTGGGTGAAAGGCCGCGGGCATTGGTAGCACAGAACGGAGCACACATCCTACGCATCGTGCCCCTCGGCGGCCTCGGGGAGATCGGCATGAATTGCCTCGCCCTGGAGACGGAGCAAGGGTTGCTCGTCATCGACTGTGGCATCACGTTCCCGGAGGACGACCACGGCGTGGAGCTGTTGCACCCGGATTTCGAGTACCTGTTCGAGCGCAGAGACAAGGTGTGTGGGGTGTTCCTCACTCACGGCCACGAGGATCACATCGGCGCCTTGCCGTTCCTGCTGCCGCGCTTGAACGTTCCGGTGTGGGGTCCACCCCACGCGCTGAAGCTAGCGCTGCGCCGCGTGCGTGAGAGGCAGAACGACGCGCGCTCGCTGAAGGTCGATTTTCGGCCAGCGTTGCCCGGTGAGCGCTACTCCGTGGGGCCCTTCGTCGTGGAGCCCGTGCGTGTCTCGCACTCCATCATCGAGGCCACGGCCCTGTACGTAGAGACGGGCGCTGGCAACGTGCTGCACACGGGTGACTTCAAGTTCGATCCCGACCCGCCCGATGGGCACCCCACCGACGAAAAGCGTCTGGCGGAGCTCGGCGCTCGCGGCGTGGATTTGCTGCTGAGCGATAGCACGAACATCGACAACCTCGGCACGGCGGGCTCCGAACGCCAGGTCGCGAGCGCGCTCGGTGAGGTGATCGCCAGCGCTCGCCAGCGCGTGGTCGTGGGCATGTTCTCGAGCAACGTGCAGCGGCTCATCAGCTTGGGTCACATCGCCAAGAAAACGGGGCGACGGATCGGCCTCTTGGGCCGCAGCCTGCGCACCCACGTGGAGACAGCACACGAGCTCGGGCACCTGGCGTGGGCGAGCGACCATCGGCTCACGAGCGATCAGATCGCGAGCTGCCGCCCGACGGATTTGCTGGTCCTGGCGGGCGGGACACAAGCGGAGGCCGGGTCGGCCTTGAGTCGCATGGCTCAGGCGGCACATCCGGCGCTCAGCCTGGCCTCGGGCGACAGCGTGATCCTATCGAGCCGCGTGATACCCGGTAACGATCGGCGGGTGTCGCGCATGCTGAGCGAGCTCTTGCGTCTGGACGTAGACTTACACACGCAGGCCACCGAACGCGAGCTACACACGAGCGGCCACGCCAACAAGGGTGAGCTGCGCCACATGCTCGAGCTGGTGCGTCCGCGCTGTTTCATCCCCGTGCACGGCACGCGTCACCACCTGCACAATCACGCCGCGCTGGCCAGTCAATGCGGGGCTGAAGAGTGCCTGGTGATAGAAAACGGGCAGGTCGCAGGGCTCAGCGCTGGTCACCTGTCGCGCCTGGAGCGAGTGAGGAGCGGCGTTGTGGCGATCGACCGCGGGCAAGAGACCTTGAGCGTTCAAGTGCTGCGAGAGCGCGCGGCGCTCGGGCGCAGCGGCATCGCGCAGTTGTCTTTGGTGCTCGACGAACACGGGGTCTTGCAAAGCCCAGCGCTACTGACGACCTGGGGCGTCGCCGCGTTCGAGGCACCGGAAGCAGCGCGCGAGCTGGCGAAAGAGGCCGAGCAGCTGCTGCAGAGGCAATCCAAGATTTGGCTGCGCCGCGGGCGGGACACCGCCGAGGAGCTCGAGAAATTTCTGGCGTGGCGTCTGGAGCGCTTGATGGGCAAGCGCCCACAGGTGTGCGTGCAGATCAGCCGTATCTAGTCAATGGGTGCTGGGGCAGAGGGCGGGGGCGACGCGGGCCTGCGGCGAATTAGCAAGACGTAGCTATTCGCCGCCTATTCGCCGCCCAGGCGGGCGAGCTGCACCCAGAGAGCATCGAGATGGATGCACTCGGCCACAGTACGATTGAGATGACGACACGCTACGCGCACCTGAGCCCGGACGCGCGTCGCGACGCGGTAAAGCTCCTGAACGTCAGAGATCGCGTGATGTTGACCTGGAGGACATCGACCGGAGTCGTGCTGGAGTTCTCCGTCGGCGGCGGGTGCCCGCTTGCTCGTAGGCTCGCCGCGGCCTAAGAAACCTGATTGGAAACCGGCGCAGCGCAGCGTTTCTTCGTTGTGCCTTCTGCCGAATTTCGTAGAACATGCGCCGGTTTGTCCGCACGCTGGGCCGGAATGCCTAGGTCGGGGATTGGGCCGGCCTCCGCGGGTGCGGTAACCTGGAGGGAATCGTGACTACGAAAACCTACTCGGCTGTGCTGGAAGGTGTGGAGGCGCTCGACCTGCCGATGAGCGTACTCCGCGACCTCTGCGATCTATTTGTGGAGGGGGCCCAGCGATCCGCGCGCCTGGTGGCGGAGGGGCGAAGTGTGGCTCGTGGGACAGCCCCCTGGTGGCTAAGCGCCGCTGCGGACATCCGAATCTGCAGTTTCGAGGCGGGCTCGCTGGCCCTTGGGGTGAGGGCACCGCGCTTAGTCGATGCCGCGCCGGACGTGTTCGCCCAGCAACAGCTGTTCCCCCCAGGGCCGGAGCCCTTTTTTCGAAGGGCGGGACGCGGCTGAGCGTGGCTCGTGCTGGCAGGTCCGCCATTGTGCTGGATGCAGGTGCCGCCACAACGATCAAGAGGATCGCCGACGAGACGCCGGCGACGCGCGTGTCGCGGGTGCGCGGCATGCTCGATACGCTATCGTTCGGGTCGAAGATGGTGGTTGTTCGCCTCGATGACGGTCGCATGCTTCGCGGCGTGGCAGGAAGCCTATCATTCGAAGAGCTGAAGGAGTTCCTGGGTACTCAGGTGGTAGTCGAGGGAGCGATAACCTTCAGGCCCTCCGGCGAACCGTTGCGCATCGAGGTCGACTCAGCCTCACCGGCAGCGCCTGGGGACGTAATCTGGGCTCGCCTTCCCAAGGTCGAGCCAATGACGGCGAGACCGCGACCCTCCGCAGCCGGTGCCTGTCGTTACGCGCGCCTTCTTGGCGCGGCTTGGGGCTGGCAGGCCTGTCTGGACCGGATTCTCAGTGAGCGCGAAGCGGAGCGCCTTGCGCCATCCGATATCGCCGTCGTCCACTCCACCCGTCGCAGCAGCGGTCATCGTGAAAAGCCACCAACGTTCTTCTGGCTTCAGGCCGGACCAGTTGGTTATTGCCACCGGGATGAGATCCGGCGCTGCGTCCTCGAGTAGCGCAACGTACTATTGCGATGGCTCCGGTCCACGTCGAAGCATCCGTTGCCTGGTGTTCGGTGCCAAGTACGTAGACCGCGAGGTGGGCAAGCAGCTGTGCGAGGCGATGACACCCGTCGCGCTCGGGGCGGCGGAGCGAGCCTTCGAGCTCGAGCACAAGGAGCGCAAGCAGGAGGTCGAGCAAGCTCAGCTTCGCGTGCAAGCGGCACAGTATGCGGCCGACCGAGCCTTCGAGCAGTACGACCTGGCCGATCCGAAGAATCGATTGGTCGTCGACAACCTCGAACGGGCGTTCCGAGCGCATCACCGCATCCAGCAGCGGAAGCCCGCCTCGGACTCGGACATCCTGACGGGCCTTCAGGCTCGCGAGCACCTCGGCGTAGGCTACAACGGTCTGATGGCGCTCGTACGGAGCGGCGCAGTCCACACCAATCAGGTCACCGACTTCGCCCCCTACCAGATCTCGCGCGCCGAGCTCGACTCCGAGCCCGTGCAATCACTCGTGCGGGCGCTCAAATCGACGGGTCGGCTACCCCCCGAAGGGGGGTGCCCACGTCAGCAGCCACTTTTCTCAACGAAATCAACGAAACTATAAAAGGGTGCATTGTGATGCAGGATGGTGGAGGCGCCGGGAATCTAACCCTGACACGGGTTCTGGCGACCCGCGTGATTTATGCGGTTTGTCGTAAATTATGCTCGATTTGCGTCTGGCTGGACCCGTCTAGTACCGGTCGGATCCTTCAGAAAGGGCGAGGTCGCGGGACATACGCGCAACATGGGGCCCTCTGCAGCGGCAGGGGTCCAGGCGCATGAACACGTGCGTTTCGAGATTCCAAAAATGCGCGACTGTCCGGCGTTGTAGTCGGCTGGGTCGGTGTTTTCTGGGGCCAGGTGCATCGGCGGCCGTCACGCCCGTTGCATCGCGGGATCGATCGCGGGGCGTCCCGCCCGCAACGGACGCGCCGGCCGCCGGTCGTGGCATGGGGGGAGGGATATCGGAACTATCCACGCGCGCGCCAGTTGGTGTCAGTCCGTTCCACCTGCTGCGCTCTTTTCGATCGCCCGTTCCATGTGCTCGAGCGACAGCCTGACGCCATGGGGAGGCACGAGCCGGTGAGTCAAGAACTCGTCGAGCGTGATCCTTTTCGCGGGCGGCTGCTCCGCCTGGAGGGCAATGAGCTCGACACGCCGCCCCAGGAGCGGTCGAAGCGCGGGGATAGCCTGGGCCATTACCTCGTTCACAATCGTTTCAACCTTGATCGCATTCATTGTCCGTCTCTCG
Organism: Deltaproteobacteria bacterium; assembly: GCA_043747815.1. Classification (GTDB taxonomy): domain Bacteria; phylum Myxococcota_A; class Polyangia; order Polyangiales; family Polyangiaceae; genus SZUA-265. The sequence goes on along the minus strand of JAYTOL010000044.1, from coordinate 96,582 downwards.
CTCGAGATGTGGTCGGAAAGACTTCCGCCTCGACGCTCCAGCGGCCGAAAAGTATCACTGGCTGTCTCACTCAACCTCCCCCAACTCGCGCTCAATCTGCTCGATGCTCGGCAGGCTCGCTGCGAGCTCCTTGGGCAGCGACTCCACCAACTGGTATTCGGCGACGCCGATCGGCTTGTTCGTGTCGCGTAGCGCGTATTCGGCGACCACGCGGTTCTTCTTCTTGCACAGCAGGAGCCCGATCGTCGGCGCGTCTTCCGCGGCCTTCACCTGCGCATCCACGGCCGTCAGGTAGAAGCTGAGTTGCCCCGTGTGCTCCGGCTTGAACTTGCCGGCCTTAATCTCGATCACCACGTAACAACGCAGCTTCAGGTGGTAGAAGAGAAGGTCGATGAAGAACTCGTCGCCCCCGACGTTGAGCAGCACCTGGCGGCCGACGAAGGCGAAGCCCGCCCCCAGTTCCAGCAGGAACTGGGTGACATGTTGAACGAGCGCCGTTTCGAGTGCGCGCTCCTGCGCCTCGTTGGTCAGCCCCAGGAAATCGAAGCGGTACGGGTCTTTCAGGCTCTCGCGCGCCAGGTCCGATTGGGGCTTGGGCAGCTGTTGTTCGAAGTTGGTCAGCGCCTTGCCCTGGCGCTCGACCGTGCGGAGCTCGATGTGGTGAACGAGGACGTTGCGGGACCAGCCGTGCGAAACAGCGGCTTGCGCGTAGCCGAGGCGCTGGTCCTCCTGCTTGAGCTTGGTCAGCAGGACGACATTGTGCCCCCAGGGCAATTCGCCAACAGCCTGTTGGCGATCTGAGAAGTCCGGCCAGGCCTCGGCAAATGCGCGCATATACTTGAGATTTTAGGGGGAGAAGCCCCTCATCTCGGGGAAGGCAGCCCGGAGATCCGTCGAAACCTGGTCGATGACACCGCTGCCCCAGGTCCCCGCGGCCTGGCGTTCCAGGAGGTCACGACCGAGCTGCCAATAGAGCGAGAGCAGTTCGCGGTTCACCGACAGCGCCGCTCGTTGCCGGGCGGCGTGAATGCGCGTCTTGAGCTCCGTCAGCCACTCGGCGTAACCAGCGGGTCTCGCGAGCAGCGCGGCCGGTGTCTCGTTGGGGTCGTCCATCATCCGAGCATCCTCATCCAGGTCTGCGCGATCTTCGACTCCAGCCGGTGGTGCACGCCATTGAGTATACCCCGCAATGAGATGGCAGGCCTTGCCTGCGCCGGGAATCTAACCCGGTGCCGTGACTCCACTCGGTGTCCTACGCCTCGTCGGGCCCGAGCTCGTTCGAGCAATCGTTCTGTCACAGAGAGCAAGCGCGGCATTTTCGGCGTCGACGACACGCCAGACCACTTCGAGATCGACGCCAAAGTGATGAGCACTTCTCTCAAGCCGGCGATTCGTCGCCAGGGAGTCTCCGGCGCCAGGTCCTCGTGTCTTGGGAGAGTGCCTTTACTGCCTCTCCGACTACTTCGAGGTTCCGCAGAACGGCATCTTGAACCATTCTCGAGGCAAAGAAACCCAGTCCGACCATCTTTGGCGTAGTCGAAGATGGCAAGCAAGGCGTCGTGTACGTCTTCCAGATCTTGCTTGATCGCGATGACGTCAAGCAGGCTGCGGCCCGCCTCCATAGTGACGAGGAGATCGAGATCGCTATCCGGACGAGCATCGCCTCTGGATCCAAAGAGGCGAATCGAGCGGGCACCATGACCGCGTGCTGCGCGCACAATGTCCTGAATTGGAAGCTCGATCGACGTCACCCGCTCAGATTACAATGACAGGCCGCGGCCGCCAACTTGCCCCGATGGAGGCTCGATCGAGCCTGCGCTATCGCGGATCCGGCAATGGTGAACCCGCTCTTCAGGGTATGCCCCCTCGAGGCTTTCGGCATACCCGTCAGGCAATTGTCAGCCGAGGATGCTGCCGAGCCCACCCAACAGGCCACCACCGGAGCCGCCGCCCGCGAGCTTCTCGAGACCGGGAACGACACTCAGCACCTTGGCGAGCAGGTTCGGGTCCAGCCGAGATTTCAGAAAGCTGACCACCACCGGCACCAGCTTCTCCGCGGCGCCGCCACCGAGCCCGGCCTTGACGGCGAGCTGGACGAGCGCCGCCGCGTCGAGCCCACCGCTCGAACCGCCCAGCAAACCGCCAGCGCCGCCGAGCAGGCTGCCGGCGCCGCCGAGCAGCCCGCCGCCGAGAGTGGCCGCGCCACCCAGCAAACCAGACGCAACCCCTCCACCCTCGAGTGCCGGGACCTTCGACTTCCAACCCTCCAGCTCAGGGAGCTGCGAACGCAGTGCCGCGGCATCGGCACCGCCCAATTTCTGCCCGACCTGTTCCTCGAGCTTTCCGAGCACTGCACCGGCCAGCCCCTGTGCCTTTTCGGTGTCGAGACCTAGCTGAGACGAGAGATTTGCAATGAGATCCATGAGCGTCCTCCAAACGACACCCTTCTATCGCAATATTGCGTTCACGTCGAACCGCTTCGCGGCGTTACTCGGAAGCTCACCTTTTTCTGCGGATAATCTTCAAGCGGGCGCGGCATACGGAATGCGCTCGGGCAGGTCATCGGCTTCTCGTGCGACTGAACGGGTTCTAAGCGACGCTGACTCCAGCAGCACGGTAGAGCTCATCCACGTCGAGCTCGAAACCAATGGACTCTAGCGGCGCACGTTTCCCGGCCTCATACACGGCATGATTCCAGCCGCTCCCGTCCCGGCTCCAAACCTCTATCCGCCGCTTGTCCTGGGCGACGAGAACGTACTCACGGAGCGACGCCAGCAGTTGATAATACAGCCGTTTCTCCTGCCGGTCGTAGTCTTCGGTGCTCGCGCTGAGAACCTCTACTACGACGCGCGGATTCGTCACGAGCGTCGTTGATTGCGAGTCGCGTTCGATCGGGTCGCACAGCACCGCCGCATCCGCATACGTCGACACGTTCGCCTCGCGGATACGGATGCGCAGGTCCGAGGAGTGTACTCGGCACGTGCCTCCTCGCAGATGCGTGAACAAAAGGCCACAGAACGCCGTGGCGAGGGCCGAGTGCTCTACGCTGCCACCGGCCATGGCAAGGATTTCGCCATCGATAAACTCGTGTCTCACTGCCGGGCTCATGTCCTCGACGTCGAGATAGTCCGCGAATGGATGACGCGGGCGATGCGCGAGATTGCTCATGGCTCCTTGGGATAATAGCATGAGCGGCCTCGAGCGACCGGATGAATGTGCGGGCGGCCACGACGTGGGGCGCGCGCCTTTGGGGAAGACCGCGGCGCAGGCGCGCAGCGCCGAGCACGCGAGTTGGGGCATCCAGTCTAGACGCTAGCGCCTGAGCCATTTCGCCCGCTCGGCAGGCGGCAGGTAGGGCGCCTGGAGGCGGATCGGGTCGCCGAAGTCTTTATACAGCAGGTCACCCGATCCCGTGAGGCGCTCGGCGCCCGGGACGTTCAGGATCATGCGCGATTCGATGTGGCTCTGGAGCATGAGGGCGACGCGGCAGAGCAGGTTGGACTGGATGTTGCCGGTGATCACCTTTCGGCTCGGCTGCTGAGTGGCGAGCACGAGGTGGATACCGGCGGCGCGCGCTTTGGCACCGAGCATGGCTACGGCGGCCTCGATCAGGCGGCCTTCTTCCTTGCTCTGTGCGATCAGGGCGAAGTACTCGTCACACACGCAGACGATGCGGGGCAGCGGCTTACCGGAGGCGAGGACGTGATCGCGCAGGTTGTCGGTGCCGGTCTGTTTGGTCAGCTGATAGCGCCTGTCCATTTCTACGATGAGATCATCGAAGACCTCGCTCGGGCGGTCCTCGCCGGGGATCCACCAGGCGTCCGTCTTCCAGAGGAAGTCGCTCCGCTCGAGGTCACCGAACGCGGCAAGCTTGGGGTCGAGGGTGATGATGCGCAACGTGTCGGGCGTGTTGGAGTAGATGAGGCCGGCCAGCATCATGCGCAACCACTCGCTCTTGCCGCTGCCCGTGGTGCCCGCAGCGAGGACGTGCGAGCGGCCTGCGCTGGAAAGGTCGGTCCAGTGCAGGTGCCCGGCGGCGTCGACGCCGATGGGGATCCTGGCAGAGCCCGTGAGAGCATCGGTCGGCGGCAATTGGCTGACGATGCTGGAGAAGAGCACGGTCTGTGGATCCGGTCGCTCGAGGTCGATGAAGAGGTGGCCAGCTTCCTGCGTGACCATCGGCTCCTTGGTGAGCTGGAGGCGGTGCAGGACCTCGGCGGTGTGGCGACGGACGGCATCGATGCGCATTCCGCTGGCGAGGCGCACGCTGAAGCGCAGGAACCTGGGTCCGGCGAGCGGCGGCTCGCGGATCTCGATGCCGATGCCTTGTTCACGGTAAGCGCGGATGAGCTTCCTGGTGAGCTCGGCGTATTGCTCGATCGTGGGCGCCGAGCTCGGTGGCTCTTTTTCGCTGCCCGGCTGGTTTGCAGCAACCGGCGCCTCCTTATTTTGGACGCTCGAGGCACCTGCTGGAGCGGCCGGCGGCAGTACGGGTGCCGCTGGTCCACTCCGACCGCCCTTCTGGCTCGGCGCGCCCCCCTTCGGCGGCCGTTTGCCACTTGCGGACTTGCCGGTTCCTGGCACGGAGGCCTCATTGCGCAGTACCCCTGCCAGCTCTGCGATCACGTCGAGCAACCGTTTGTCGACCTCCGTCAGGTCGCTGGCATCCACCAGGCGCTCCTCGAGCTCCGGCGAGAAGCGCAACAACGCGAGGGCGCTATGCGACAGGCCGCGGGTCGCGCGCGTCAGAATCAGGTGGTACAGCGCCGCCTGCGCCAGGTCGATCACGGGGGCGCAACGCCCCAGCTTGAGCTCGATCGCGCAGTAGCGCGACCCGTTGGGCGCGCGCAGAATCGAGTCGGCGATGCCGACCAACCGCACCGGCTCTTTCCAGCCCTGCTCGCAGAGCTCGCACTCGAGTGGCACCTCGGAGCGCAACAACTCGGTCAGGTGTTGCCAGGACTCGCGAGGCTGAGGGCTCTGGCACTGGAGCTCCGTAACCAGCTTGACCAGCCAGCGCGCGAGGCTCTGGCTCGCGCGCCACATCACGAGCACCTGTTCGCTCGAGGTCTGGAGCGCCGCGGCGTGACGCCGCAGGCGGGGCGCGATGAGCTGGCGCCAGCTGTGCTCGAGCAGGGTCTCGATGCGTTGCTCTTCTGCTTCCACCGCTTCGGTGATGACCCGCACGCCGCTCTTCTGTGGATCGATGCTGACCAGCTCGGCGAAGACCTCGTGAAACAGCTTACCGAGGAGCAGCGTAGCAGCCTCCCCCGAGCCCGTGACATCGCCCGCCGAGCGCGCGAGCGCCGAGCGCACATCCGATACCGAAAGCTCGATCATGTCATTGTCCCGTCTCCGCGCTGGTGCCGGCGATGTCGAGCAGCAGGAGGGGTGGCCCTTCCAGGACCAGGTAGCGCTCCGGATTCTGCCGCGCTATCCCGAGCAGCACGTCACTCGAGTGGCGCAGACGCTGGCTCAGCGCTCCGAGCGTGAGCACGTGCTCGCGCGCCAGCAGCTCGGCCAGATCTTGCTCCTCCGCGCGCTGCGGCGCGTTGCCATCTTCCGTCATGATGGCTCCGAAGAGCTCGAAGACGGGCTCGACCGAAATGTCTCCCTTCAAGCTTCGAAGCCAGGCGAGCACCGCGCCGTCGAGCACCGGCGATCCGTCGTTGGCGAGATCACCGGATTTGGCATCCGAGAGGATCGACTGCAACGCCTCCAGCGCGGCGAGCGCCGCCAGGGTTGGCTCGACCAGCACGGCACCCCTGGACTGCAGCTCCGCCAGGTGCTCTCGAGTCTTGACCGCGGCTTTGCCAATCGTGAGGCGCGGATCGCGGACGATGACGAGCCGGGCGCTGTCTCTTCGCGGATACTCCTCGAGCAGCGCCTTGAGCTTCGGCCCCAGGCTGCGGCCGTCCGCCTCGTTGCACACGCTGAGCGCCACCTTGCTCGCGCTGCCCAGGACCAGATCGACCCTCCCGGAGTCGCGATCGCTGACGTCCTGCCCCTCCAGCTTGGCGAGGAGCTCGGCGCCCTGGAGCACGAGGCGGGTCGTGTCGGCCGGCGTGAGCTCGGGCTTGGCCGCCTGCTGCCGCAGAAAGAGCTCTTCCGCGAGGAAGTCGCCGGTCTCGATCCGGTCCACCTCATGATGCCGCTGCAGCTCCTCGAAGCGCCGGGCCGCGCTCGACAGCACCTGGCGCGGCACGCACGACGTGCGGTCAGCGGCGAGCTCCGCGATGAAGCCGCGAGAGAACGGGAAAAACGGCTCCGCGGGACGCTTCTGGCGCAACGCCACGAGCTCCGGGACGGAGTCCAGCCGCGACCGAATCAGCTGCTCCACCTGCCCGGCGTCGAGCGTCTCGAGCGTCGCGTGCCGCTTCGCCATGCGCTCGAAATCAGCCTTGCGAATGGCGTCGCGAAACAGCATGAGAGCGGCGCTCTGCAGGCACGTCACCAGGAACACGTTGGGATCGGTGTCGTGCAGATCGGCAGCCATCTGCCCGAAGCGGAAGAATGCCTCCTTGTCGTCGCTCGAACGCTGCAACGCCTCCACCTGGTCGAAGCAGAAGACGATGGGCAGCGTCTCCCCTGCGAGCCGGCACAAGGCCGTCACCGTGTCGCGGGCGGCCTGCTCTCGATCGTCTTGCGTGTCAGGGCCCAGCCCCAGTTGCCCGAGGGCGCTCTCCGGCAAGCTATCGCCCGATAGCCACGCGACCGCGTCACGCACCGAGCGGTTCAGGGTCAGGTGCTCGATGACGATGCTCAGGTCCCGCGGCAGGCTCAGGCTGGCGGTGAGCTCGGAGACCTGGCGCGACAGCGCCGCCTGATCATCCCCCGCGAGGACACGCACACGGAAGACGGCGGCGCGCGGTGACTTGCCGGCGCGCACGGCGATCTGATGGGCGATCAGCCGCTGCAGCTGGGTCAGCCCCTGGTCGCGCCGCATCAGGTCGGTGGCCAGACGCCGGCGCACGTGCTGCCAGAGCAACTGCGGAACCGTCTGCAGACGCACGAACACGAAGACGCAGCGCAGCACCTGGTCCGGTGCGTCGCGCGCCGTCTGTGCAAGGTGCCGCTGCAGCCGCGTCAACAAATGCGTCTTGCCGGACCCCGCGGCGCCGTAGATGAGGAGGTAATCTGGCACGCCCCCGGCGGCGGAGTCGATGCCGGCGAGGCAGGCACGAAATACGTCAGAGTGGATCTCCACCACGTCCGCCGGGCTCTGCCAGGCGTCCAGAACGACGTAGTCCCGAAAAGGATTCGGCAGCGTTGCGAGCTCGGTCATGCCGACCCCCGCAGCGCCACGCCGACGTAGTGCCGGCCGACGGCGTCGCGCACCAGGGCGTTTTGCTCGGCCTCGCTGAGCGCGCTGGCGTGGTCATGATGATGCAGGGTGAGCAGCCCTTCGCTGGATAGCGCCAGCGCTGCGGCGTCGAAGTCACGTTTGGTCAGACCCGCGCGCTCCCGTAGCTCCCGCACGGGCAAGAGCGCACCCTTGGGATTGTCGGCGGCGAAGCGGCGAAGCGCGCTGAGGAAGACCTCGCGGCTCGAGCTCGAGCTCTGGGGAGTGGTCGTGGTCGGCGCTGCACGTGAGACCAACCCGAGCGCGTCGCTCAGGAAGTCGACGATGAGCTCGCGTGATATCCCTTTCGCTTCGAGGGCGGCGACCTGCTTGTTCAGGGCGGCGAGCGGCTTCTGCAACAGTGACGTCAGGTCCGGCTCGAGCCCGAGTGCTTTTGACTTGCCCGGTTGCTGGTAGAGCAGGCTACGCGCGAGCGCGCTCTTCAACCACTCGGCAAAGAGCCCATCATGTCCCGGCGCCGCCGTCTTGACGGCCGCCTTCAGCCCCTTGGCGTCGAGCGGTCCCTCGCGGACAATCACCTCGCGGGCGACCCGATCGAGCGTCGCCACAGGATCGGCGGCGAAGAAAAACTCGGAGTTGCCTCTGACGACGCGGTGCACCTCGTTCCTGCGCGCGAGATCTCGGGCCACCTCGACGGCCCGCGCGCCGTCCGTCTTGCCGACCTTCTTGGAGAGGTCGGTGCCCTTGAGCGCGGACTGGCTCAATGCGGCACGCACGCGAGCCTCCAGCTCTGCATCGGTGAGCGGCGGCTCGGCCGGAGCTCGTTTTCCTCTTGTTTTCGCCATGTGGGCCTCGTCCGGCGGGGTGTCTCGAAGGAGTGAACCAAAAAATTGAGCGATTCCGCAAGAGAATCACCGAGTGTTCAGGCGCACGCCTCAGAATGCCCCGTCACCAGCCCTGTTCCCTACGGCGACCCCTCGTCTCCGAGTAATTGCTATCCGTTGCTTCGAGGACGTGCGCGACGCGAGTTGACACTCATCCGGGCGCTCCTGTTCCGGTCCGTCCCACGACGCGTCGGAGGGCTGCCATTTGTGTGAAGCTGCCCTGTGGCAACGAGGCGGCGATGGACTCATCGCTGCCCCAGCAGGCGACCACACCATCGGTGGCGATCGCGCACGTGAAGGAGGCGCCCGCGCTCAGGGCCGAGAACGTGCCAACGGGCGCCGCGTTCTCCGCATCACTGCCGCCCCAGCACGCGACGGAGCCAGCCGTGCGAATGCCGCAGCTGTGATAGGCGCCGGACGCGAGCTCCTGCGTGCTCGAGTCGCGCGGGAAGTCCTGGTGACCGTGCTGGAAAACACCGCTGTCACTTACCGCGGCCCCGCGGGTCTCGCACTTTTGCTCGCGCTCCCGCGCTCACCACTGGCTGCTTGGCTCCGCTCGGCACGCGGTGCGCGCCGAGCGCTCACACCCGGGGTGGATGCAACGAATTGTCAATTCCGCCCGCGCATCGTATCTGCTACTCAGGGAGTATGCACGAGGGCGGAGTGAGATTGTCGGGGTCGGTGCAGCGCTTTCGGTTGCAGCGCCATCGGTTGCAGTTGCACCGGCTCGGCGCCGTCGGGGTTTGCGTCGTGAGCGCTGCGTGTGGTGAAGGGTCGCCTCCTCCTGTCGCAAACGGGCTACCGAATGAGCCCGTTCTTTCAACCCCACCTGCAGAGGCTGCCGAGGCGGCGACGAACGGTGCGGAAGCGGAGCTGCCGGCTGGCAGCTCCGAGAGCAATGCGCCGGTGGAAGGCCTGGCGCTGCCCGGTGAGCTGACGCCTGGCGAGGGCGCCTCGCTGCCCGGCGGGGGATCGCAGGATGGCGGCGCTCCCGTCGGCAGTGGAGTTGGAGAGCCAGCGAACACCTTTCGTTGCGGGAACTGGGCAGACCAGAAAGACAACTTCGTCAACGGAGATCTGCTGCTCTCCGGGCTCGCGATCACCGACGGTTACGCGGAGGTCCTCGCCAAGTCAGACCGCATCCTGGCGGAGTTTCAGCGCACGGCGAACGCGAACGCGATCCGCTTGCCCATCAACGAGCCCACGGTTCTCGGCAACGCCTGGGAGACGTACAAAGGCGCCATCGATGCCGCCATCCGCCGGCAGATGCGCGTGATCGTCGCCTACTGGGCCTGGCACAACGGAATGGCAGATGATGCGGGCCGGTTCGACGCCATGTGGGATCGCGTCATCGATACCTACGGGGGCGAAGACCTCGTCTATTTCGAGGTCTTCAACGAGCCGTGGGCGTACTCGGACGTAACGCCCATCCTCGAGATCGAGGCCGAATGGTTGGCTCGGCACGCGAACGTCCCGCGCGGCCGCATGGTCATCGCCGGCAGCTGGAGCGATCAGGAGGTTCGGGTGCAGGGCGCGGATCCTCGGTTTGATGGCACGCTGCTGTCCGTCCACATCTATCCTTTCAATAATGCGACGAGGACGGTCACACAGGAGTGGAAGGACGCGCTCGACTACAATTTGGGTGGCCACGGCAGCCGCGTCATCCTGACCGAGTGGGGCGCACCCATGACCGGCGGCGCGGACTACAGCGGACCCGGCGATGGCAACCACAACGCTTCATTCATCACGGGCGTCTCGACCTACCTGCAGGAGAACGATATCGGGAGCTGCTACTGGCCGCTGCTGCGGGCCGGGGACGCCTGGTCGCTCACGACGTTGGGAGGGGACGCCGAAAATCCCGTGCTGAACGTCAACAACGCCTCCGGTCTCGCGCGCGTCCAGTCGGCGTTTCGTCTGGTCCCCTGACACGCCCGCATCGTCGCGGGCGCACGCACCCTTCACAGGCAGTCGCAGATGACGGCCGGGCGAGTAGACGCCGGAGCCCGGGGTGATGACCACCGCTTGGGATAGAGGCGCCTAGACCCGAACCGCCCGACCCCCCGTGGAGCCGTCATGAGACTCGTTGAAATTGCCCATCGCTCTGTGTTGGTGGCTCGACTACCCTCTAGTGTCCCGTTGAGGAGGTTGCCGCGCGGGTTTCTCGGGATGGCGCTCGTGTCCATCGCCCTCCTCGCGGCACCGATGTCGAGAGCCGGCGAAGCGGGCCAACTCGGCTTCGACGAGCGCCGACTCGGCAGGCTAAAAGGCGCCATCCAGGAGCAGATCGACCAGGGCAAGCTGGCGGGCGGCGTCATGTTCATCCAGCGTGACGGCCGCACGGTGCTCTTCGAGGCCTACGGTCAGATGGACCTCGAGCAGAAAAAACCGATGCGCACCGACGCCATCTTCCGCATCGCCTCCATGAGCAAGGCGGTGACCACCGTGGCTGCCCTCATCCTCTACGAAGAGGGCCGCTTCATGCTCAATGAGCCACTCGGCAAGTACCTGCCGGCGTTCGCCAACTCGGTGGTCGCCGTCCCCCCGCCGCCGGGCTCGCCCCCGCACGTCAAATACGTGACCCAGCCCGCGAAGCGCCCCATCACCATCCGCCACTTGATGACGCACACGTCCGGGTTGACGTACGGCGAAGGCGCGACGCTCGCTGCGGGCGATCACGAGCGAGCCCGCCTGCAGGGCTGGTACTTCGCCGACCGTGACGAGACGATCGGTGACGCGATCGAACGGCTGGCGAAGCTGCCGTTGAATGGTCACCCCGGTGAGGCCTGGCAATACGGCTACAGCAGCGACGTGTTGGGCCGATTGATCGAAGTCGTCTCGGGGCAGCCGCTCGATCGGTTCATGCAAGAGCGCATCTTCGCGCCGCTGAAGATGACCGACACGTCGTTCTACCTGCCGCGCGAGAAGGCGGCTCGGCTGGCGACCGTGTACGGCATCACCGACGGCCAACTCGCCCGCGGCGACCAGGGGGCGTACGTCGAAGGTCCCCGCAAGTTTTTCTCGGGCGGCGCTGGCCTGCTCACGACCGCGCAGGATTATGGTCGCTTTCTGCAAATGCTGTTGAAGGGTGGCGCGCTCGGCAACGTGCGGTTGCTCAGCCCCACCACGGTCGCGCTGATGCACGAAAACCACGTGGGCGAGCAGTACGCGACCCAGACGCGAGCGCCCGGCCAAGGCACGCACGGTTTTGGCCTGGGCTTCTGGGTCAACGATCAGCCCGGGCACATGGGCGAGGCGATCGGGGCCGGCGCATTTGGCTGGGGCAGCGCCTATTTTCCACAGTATGTGGTCGACCCCACCAACCAGCTCGTGTTCTTTTTCCTCACCCAGCTTCGGCCCGCCGGAGACAGCACGCTCAATCATCGGATCAAAGTCTTGACCTATCAGGCCCTCATCAAGTGACTGGTCCCTGCTGGCGACTTCGGGCTGAAACGCGCTTGCTTGGCATCTAGCCTGCGGCGCGCGCGGTGGACCCCGAGCGTGACTGCAGGGGGTGTTCGCAGCGCAGGCATGCGGCCGGCACGTGGCTGACGTGGTACAGCGCCGCGCAGTTCTCGCACACGCGCGCGTCGCTCTCGAAGGTGATGCTCTTACCGCTCTCGGTGCACTTCTGCCCAGCGAACTGCAGGCGCGCCGCCGCTACGATCTCCCCGTCCGCGTCGGCGAGCGGTGGCAAGCGCTGGTGGGCTTTCGGGGAGACGTCGACGCGCGCCCCGATGCGGACGGCAGCCTCCGCGAGGATTCGCGCGGCCGCCCGGGCATGCGAGGCGAGAGAAACGGCGAGGGACCCCGACGGCCCCTCGATGCAGAGCGAGTCGCCCAGGATGCGCAGGCTCTTGATTTCGTGCCAGGCCACCCGCTGCACCTCCGCGGGATCACCGATCAAGATGCCGAGCTCCCCCACGCGCACCGGCAGCGGAGCGGCGGGGTTGACGAAGAAGGCTGCGGCGATGGCCGCGAGCCCACCGAGCAAGCAGACCAGCGCTCCATCCACCGAGCGCGGGGCGAGCCAAAGCCCGTACACCCCCGCTCCCAACGCGGCGCTCCCGAGCATGCCCAGACCGAGACCGAGCTTCGACGCGGAGCCAGAGGTGGGCGAGAAGCGCCGTTCGACCCGGATGGGACTGCTGGAAGGCGCCACCCCCGGAGCCTGAGCGGCGGCAGATTGCGTTGCATTCGACACGCGCCGAGCTTATCCCGCCCGCCGCGCGCCTCAAGCGGTAAAGAGCGGGTAAGCTAACGAGCATGCGTCGCCGGCTCCTCTTGATCTTGCCCGGCGTGGCCGTGGCCATCGTGCTCTGGGCCGTGCTCGGCGCGGGCGATCGTACCGACGTCGTCGCGGCGCAGCTCCTCGGGGGTCCAACCCGTAGCTGCATGAGCCTGAGCCTGCTGCTGCGCGCGCGGACGCTGAGCGATGGCCGGCGCTCACCAACCCCAGGTATCGCGCTCAGTATCGTGGCGCGGGGCGAACAGATGCAAGCGACGTGGTCAGGCAGCACGGACGAGACGGGGCACGCCGAGGTTCGGCTCGATTTCCCTGCGCCTCTGCGACAGGACCCGTGGCTGCGCGTGGAGCGGGCCGATTCTGGGAGAGTGCTCGGAGAGGGGAGCGTATCGCTCGACGTGCCACGCTGGCGCCTCGGGGCGCGCCGCAGTGGGGGGTGGCTCACCGGGCAGCGCGGGGGTGAATTGAGCGTGCGGATCGCGCCCGGTGCCGGAGCGCTCGCCGTGCCTTTCGATGGACCAGTAGTGGTGCAGGTACTGGGTCCGCGCGATCCGAGCTTACCAGGCGCTGACTCCGAAGCCGCGCTGCCTGCATTGGCGGGCGCCGAAGTGTCGCTCGAGCTCGACGGCGCCGAGCTGATCTCGCCTCCCCCCGGAGCGCCGGCGCGCACCGGCGAGGGCGGCACGTTGACGGCGCGCCTGCGGCCGCTGGAGCACGCCGTCAGCTTGCGCGTCGTCGCCCGTCACGGCGAACGCCGAGGGCAATGGTACGGCGCTCTGCCCGTCGTGCCGGGCGCGCTAGCCCTGAGCTTGGCAGGCTCGCAGCTCACGTTGCGTTCGCCCATCGCGCGAAGCCACGCCTTCTTGAGTCTGGTCAGTGAGCACGAACGGCTCGGTGGCGCCGTCATACCGCTGGTCGCCGACGCCGAGGGCGGCGCCGAGGCGACGTTCACGCTGCCGCCGAGCTGGCTCGCGCGCGTCCTCTCCGAGCCCACGTGGGCCGTCCTCTCGAGCGAGGACGACAAGCGCTCGCCTGGAGTCGTGGGCTGGCCCCTCGGAGCGGCCTTCGACGTCTCGGCCCCGCCCGAGACGTTCGATGTCGCCGATCAGCTGCTGCTCGACGGCGAATGGCTCGTCCTGGAAAACGATCGACAGCTGCGCAGCGCTCGGCGTCGCACCGCCGCGCAGATCCTCGCCGCAGTCGGCGTAGCCATGGGGGCGCTGTTTTGGATGGAAGTGCGAGGGCGCCGCCCGCTCGCCGCGGCACGGCGGAACCCCGGAGACGACACGCTACGGCTCGCGCTGGCCCAGCGCGGTTGGGTGGTTGGGGTGGCGCTGCTCTGCCTAGCCCTCGGCTTGGGAGCGCTGGGGTACTTCGGCATGCTGGCGCGCTGAGTGCCGGCGGAGCGCGGCATGGAACGTGCTAATCCAGCTTCACAGACGCCCGCGCGGCGGGGAGGCGGCAGCGCCTCGGGCCCAGACACTCTACCTCCGTATCGGCCACCGTGATCCACCAGCAATATCAGCGTTCCTCCTCCCAGCCCGTCGCCGGAACGCGCGAGGCGTATTTCACCAGCGGGGCGCCGAGGCGGTGCCAGCATGCTAGACGACGCGGCGCCGCGACTGGCCTGCTCCCTTCCCTACCCTCCCTACTCGCACTGGGACCCGGTCGATGCCCTGGCTGGCCTCTCTGACTTCGACAAAGGATTAAACGCATGCTCTGGGATCGCAATCATCGAAGCAACGACGTTGTCGACCAGCGCGGAGCTGGCGGCGGTGTCGCCGGCGCAGGCGTCGGCATCCTCTTCTGGCTCGCGTCTCGTTTCGGGTTACCCGGATTGGTCGTCGGCGGCTTGATCCTGGCGGGCGGTTACTTCTTGTCCTCGGGCAGCGGCGGCCAGTCGGCGGTCGGTCCCGACGGCAAGGCCGTGGCGCCCAACGCCGCCCAAGACGAGACGGCCGCCTTCGTCGGCTTCGTCCTCGACGACGTGCAGGAGACGTTCAGCCAGATCTTCGCCAAAGCCGGCAAGAGATATGAGCCTGCCAAGCTCGTTCTCTTCACGGGGCAGACGCGCTCGGGCTGCGGCCAGGGCAGCGCGGAGGTGGGGCCCTTTTATTGTCCGAGCGACCGCCGCGTGTACATCGATCTCGAGTTCTATCGCGAGCTGGATCGCCGCTTCGGGGCTCCCGGCGACTTCGCTCAGGCGTATGTGATCGCTCACGAAGTGGGTCACCACGTGCAGACCCTGCTCGGCTTCGACTCCGCGGCGCGCCGGCTCGCTCGCGGCGGTGCCAATGAAAACGAGGTCTCGGTCCGGCAAGAGCTCCAAGCAGACTGCTTTGCCGGGGTCTGGGCGCACGAGACGAACCAGCGCAACGTGCTGCAGAGCGGCGACATCGAGGAGGGTCTGCGCGCCGCCGCCGCCATCGGCGACGACACGCTCCAGCGCCAAGCACAGGGCCGCGTCAGCCCGGAGAGCTGGACGCACGGCTCATCGGAACAACGCGTGACCTGGTTCAGGCGCGGTTTCAGCTCGGGGTCGATGGACGCTTGTGACACGCTGAAGGCCGACCCCGGGAAGTAGGCGATCCCTGCCGGGATCACCCGGATCGGAACAGGTGCCGAGAATTTTTTAGGCGATCGGCGATTTTTTGCTCAAGCTCGCCACGTCTACTGCGTTCACCGTTCACAGGCCTCAGGCCCGTCCACGCGGTCCACGCATGTTGCTGCAAGCCCCGACTCGCCTCTCCTCGCGTTCGCTCGACAGAGCGGAAGCGGTCCAGCTGCGCCGCGAGTCGTTGCCACAGAAAGAGGACGCAGCGCGGGTCTTCGGCGCCAACCGTCAGAGCAGCAGCAACGAGCAAGCGGTGGTGCTTCACTTCGGGTCGGTCGCGCTCGGGCTGGCCCGGCGTCAAGAGGAGGAACGAGCAGCAACGCCGGACGCCGTTACACCGGCTGAAGCGCCCGAGTCTGCTTCGCCGGAGACGAACGCGCCCCCCGCCGTGAGCGCTGGCAAAGAGAGCACTGAGGCGCGCCCTGCCGAAGCTGCAGCGGGCGCCGCCCTCGGTGCACGCGAGCTGTCCGCGGACGACCGACAGCGCTTGAGCCAGCTCCGCCAGCGCGACCGCGAGGTCCGTACCCACGAACAGGCGCACAAGACCGCGGGCGGCCAGCACGCGGGCAACATTCACCTGCAGTTTCAGGTCGGCCCTGACGGCGGTCGGTACGCCGTCGAAGGCGAGGTGCCGATCGACGTCTCCCCGGTATCGGGCGATCCCGAGGCCACACTGCGCAAGATGGAGATTGTGAGCCGCGCCGCCAGCGCGCCGGCCAGCCCCTCCAGCGCCGACCGCGCCGTTGCTGCTCAAGCTGCGCGCGTCTCGCAACAGGCGCGGGCGCAGCTCGCGGCCACTCGCTACGCCCAGGCGCAAGAGCTCGTAGCAGCGCCGTAGGCGCTAAATTCAGAACCCTGTCGGGCTAGGGTTTGCATCGCGCTGCGCGCGGTTGTACGTCCTGCACGAGATGCGCGGCCGGATCCGACGTCGCCTGGCCTTGGCCATCGTGCTGACCGCACTGATCCCGGTATGCGCTGCGATCTGGCTGTCGCGCAGCATGCTGCGGCAGAGCTCAGGCCGCTTCTTTCTGCCCGAGATTGGCCAGCGGCTGACCCAGTCGCTCGAGCTCTATCAGGAGCTGGCAGGAGCGGTGAAGGGACGCATGCGCTCCAATACCGAGGCCATCGGCGCTGCGCCGCCCCTGCGCGACGCCATCCTGAGCCGAGACGGCGAGGCCGTGAGGGCCGCCCTCCGCGCCGAGCTCGAGCGCTACCCCGATCTCGTCTCCCTCGAGGTGCGCGACGACGTCGACGCACAGCTCGGGCAGGTCGATCGCGGCCGCCCCATCGATCCGGAGAGCGAGCTCCAGCTGGTGGTGAGCCAGCCGCTGCCCGGGGGTGCCACGCTCGAAGCTGTGTTCGCCACGCCCCGCGCTCGCTTCGAACAGCTCGAAGACATGGGGCGCTTCGTCGACATGTACGCGCAAGTCGAACGCCGACGCGACACCGACGAACGAACCTACGTGTATGCCTTCGCTGCGCTCCTGGGCATCACCATCGCCCTCGCCATCGGCGTGGGCTCGTCGCTCGCACGGGGTGTCTCCAGGCGCCTGGCTCAGCTCTGCGAGGCCACTGAGCAAGTGGGCGCGGGCGACCTGCGCTTGCGCGTGAGCGTGCGCGGCAACGACGAGATCAGCGACCTCGCGCGCGCCTTTAACCACATGTTGGGCGAGGTGGAGACCAATCGCGGACGCATCGAGTATTTGCAGCAGCTCGCGACGTGGCAAGGCATGGCGCGCCGGCTGGCTCATGAGATCAAGAACCCGCTGACTCCCATCCAGCTCGCCGTACAGGAAATCCATCAACGCTACACGGGCTCGGATCCCGCGTATCGGCAGGTGGTCAATACCACGCTGGAAGTCGTGGAAGCCGAGGTGGGGACGCTGCGTCGGTTGGTCACGGAGTTCTCCGATTTCGCGCGGCTGCCGAAGGCGAGGTTGTCCCGGGACGACCTGTATGACTTTCTCAGGTCACAGCGCGGCCAGCGGGAGCTCACACTCGACCACGATCCTGGCGTGCGCCTACAGTTCGAGATCCCGAACGGCGCAGAGGCCCCGATCCGGCTGGACCGGCAGATGTTCCGGCGCGTCTTGATCAACTTGATCAACAACGCCACGCAAGCGACCCAAGACGTCGTGGGCGAGCGGCGCATCCTGATCGTCGCGGACGCCCCGAGCGGGAAATCCTTACGTTTACACGTCGATGACAACGGCCCCGGCATTCCCGAAGCGCTGCGCCCGACCATCTTCGATCCGTATGTGACGCATACCGCAGGTGGCACCGGTCTGGGCCTGGCCATCGTGAAGAAAATCGTGGTCGAACACGGTGGTAACATCGGGGTGGGTTCTAGCCCGCTCGGCGGCGCCCGCATCAGCATCACATTGCCGCTGGATGCCAGCGCCGAGGAGAGCTCGCCGCACGGCGCAGCCCGCCTGGACTCGGCGTACCCCGCCTCCGACACCGCTCGAGCCCCCGGGAGCCGTTTATCATGAAAGTTAGCGAATCCGCCCGAGCTGATCGAAAGTCTTGGCTCACCCCCGTGCTCGTGCTCGTCGCCAGCGCCTTGTTCGGGTACGTCGTCTTGCCTCGCTTCTCCGGCACTCTGGCACCGGAGAGCCCGCTCGTCGGACAAGCGGCGCCCGACTTTAGCCTGCCGGTGATTCATGGCGGTGAGGCGAGCAGCCGAGTGAGCCTGAGCGCGCTCCGCGGCAACGTGGTCGTGCTCGATTTTTGGGCGAGCTGGTGCAGGCCCTGCGTAGTTCAGGCAGGCATCTTGAGCGAGATGGTGCCTCGGCACGCTGCAGAGAAAGTCGTGTTCGTCGGCATCAACACCGCCGACAATCCGCTGCGCGCCCGCGACTTCGCTGCGCAGCACGAGCTCCCCTACGTCGCCGTGCTCGACTCCGGCGAGGTAGCGGCCGCTTATGGCGCCGACAGCTTGCCCACGCTGGTCGTGATCGATCCCGAGGGCCGCATCGTGAGCGCCGCTTCACGCATCATGAGCGAGTCCGAAGTCGCCAAAGCCATCGCCCAAGCTGCCGCGCCCCCACCAGGCTCCTGAGGCTCGGGCGTGCGCTTCCCAACTTTCCACGTGCCGTGAGCTGCTTCTGATATACAGGGCATCTCTCGTCGATGCTCTCCCCGTTCGAACAAGCCATCTTGCTGGGCATCCTACACGGGCTGACAGACTTCCTACCTGTCTCGAGCGACGGCCACCTGGCGCTCGCGGAGATGCTACTCGAAGGCGAAGGCGGCGGGCTGACTCACAGGCTCCTCTTGTACACGGGTAGCCTGCTCGCGACGCTCCTCTACTTGCGACAGCGGATCGCCCAGGTCTCAATCGACCTGTGGCAGCACATCGCTCGAGGCCGCCTGCCCGAGCCGAGCGCGCCGAGCTGGGATGCCGTGCTCGTGGCGATCGCCGCCGTGCCCACCGGCCTCTGTGGGCTCGCCCTACATGACACGATGGCTCGCTGGTCCGCGCAGCCGCTCGCCATCGGCTTCGGTTTCATCATCACGGCGCTGCTCTTGACCTCTACGCTGTGGACGCGCAGCGGCGCGGTCTCGTCTCCGTCGCTGTGGGCGGCCGTCATGCTCGGGCTAGCTCAAGGCCTCGCTTTCGCGCCGGGCCTGTCGCGCAGCGGGCTGACCATCGTGGCAGCGTTATGGCTGGGAGTGCGCGCCGAGCGTGCTTTCGAGCTCTCCATGCTGATGAGCATCCCAGCGCTCGCGGGTGCCGTGCTGCTGGAGCTCACCTTGGGCGAGCCCATGCCGGCCCACGTCGCCCCGCTGATCTGCGGTGGCGTAGCTGCGTTGTTGGTCGGCCTGCTGGCGCTCGGTCTGTTGCGCCGAGCCGTGTTGCGCGGGCATATGGCCTGGTTCGCCCTCTGGCTGCTGCCCGTCGCGCTGGCCACATTGGCCCTCGCCAAGGCCTGGCCGAGCTGAAGCTCCTTGGCAAGCAGGGCGCTCGCCGACAGCGAGCGCTCAGTTGGCGCGCGAGCCGCGCCGCGGGCGTTTTTTGCCGGGTGCAGCCTTCGACGCGGAGCCTTTCCCGTGAGAGCGACTCGCTGCAGCGGTCCCCGGGCGCGCTGCCCGCACCGGAGGCGCTTGGCTCAAATCGAGGCTCACGTCCCCCTGCAACTTACGCAGGTCGTCGCGCAGCCGTGCCGCCTTCTCGAACTGTAGATTCTCGGCAGCCAGGAACATCTCTTGCCGAAGGGCCTGGATCCGCTCGACCCACTCGTGGTTGTCAGCCGTTTCGCCGCCTGCTTTTTGAGCGCCCCCGCCTTTGCCTTCAGAGCTGCGCTTGAACGCCGGGACCGCGTAGTAGTCGCGCTCACCGCTCTGTGTGACGACGTTCAGGATGGCGCGCTGTATCGTCTCGGGCGTGATGCCGTGCTGCTCGTTGTACTTCTTTTGGACCTCGCGACGACGGCTGGTTTCGTCGATCGCCTGGCGCATCGCGGGCGTGACACGGTCGGCGTACATGAACACCCGCCCGTTCGAGTTGCGCGCCGCCCGACCGATGGTCTGGATGAGTGAGCGCGGGCTGCGCAAGAACCCCTCCTTGTCGGCGTCCAGGATGGCGACCAGGCTCACCTCGGGGAGATCGAGCCCTTCGCGCAGCAGATTGATACCCACCAGGACATCGTATTCACCCGCCCGGAGGTCCCGGAGCAGCTCGATGCGGTCGAGCGTGTCGATGTCCGAATGCAGGTAGCGGACGCGCACGTTGAGCTCTGCGTAGTACTCCGTCAAGTCCTCGGCCATGCGCTTGGTCAAGGTCGTGACGAGCACGCGCTCGTTGACCTTGACGCGCAGCCGGATCTCGTCGAGCAGATTATCGACTTGCCCTGCAGCAGGCCTGATCTCGATCTCCGGATCGGTCAGCCCCGTCGGGCGGATCACCTGTTGGATCGGCTCGCCCGTTTGGTGTTTGAGCTCGTAGTCGCCCGGCGTGGCCGACACGAACAGCGTGTGGTTGATGTGCTGCTCGAACTCCTCGAACCGAAGCGGGCGATTGTCGAGAGCGCTCGGCAACCGAAAGCCGTATTCGACCAGCGTCTCCTTGCGCGAACGGTCGCCTCTATACATCGCTCCGATCTGCGGCACCGTCTGGTGGGACTCGTCGATGACCAGCAGAAAATCCTTGGGAAAATAGTCGATCAACGTGGGCGGAGGATCGCCCGGGGCGCGATTGGACAGGTGGCGAGAATAGTTCTCGATCCCTTGCACGAAGCCCATCTGCTCGAGCATCTCGAGGTCGTACGACGTACGCTGCTCGATGCGCTGCTTCTCGAGGAAGCGCCCCTCCTTGTCGAACCACGCGAGCCGATCGCGGAGCTCGGTCCGGATCGCGTCAATGGCGTGGTTCATCTGCTCTTTGGGCGTGACATAGTGAGAGCCGGGGTAGACCGCGTAGCGCTCGAGGCTGCCCAGCACCCGTCCCCGGAGCGGGTCGACGCGGCTGATGCTGTCGACCTCGTCGCCGAAGAACTCCACCCGGATAGCCTCCGCCTCTTCATAGGCAGGAAAGATCTCGACGACGTCCCCGCGCACCCGAAACGTACCGCGGTGGAAGTCGACGTCGTTGCGCTGGTACTGGATGTCGACGAGGCGCCGCAACAACACGTCTCTGCCGATCTCTTCGCCCCTCACGATCTCGATGAGCAGGCCGTGATAGCTCTCGGCGGAGCCGATGCCGGAGATGCAGCTGACGCTGGCCACGATGATGACGTCATCCCGCGAGAGCAGCGCGTGAGTTGCCGCGTGCCGCATGCGATCGATCTGATCGTTGATGATGGCGTCCTTCTCGACGAAGGTGTCGCTGGCGGGGATGTAGGCTTCGGGCTGGTAGTAGTCGTAGTAGCTGACGAAGTAGCTGACGGCCGCGTCGGGGAACAAGTCCTTCATCTCGCCGTAGAGCTGAGCCGCCAGCGTCTTGTTGGGAGCGATGATCAGGGTCGGGCGGTCGTAGGCCTGGATCACGTTCGCGACGGTGAACGTCTTGCCGCTACCGGTGATCCCGAGCAAGGTTTGGCAACGCTTCCCCTCTGCGAGGCCTCGTATCAACGCCTCGATCGCCTGTGGTTGGTCTCCCCGAGGGACGAAATCACTGCGCAGCGAAAATCGAGACATGGGTAGACCTCTTATCTTTGACTACCTCGGCACCCCATTCAAGCCCACGCGTCAAAACGGCCCGTGTTTACGCGCGAGCGCCGCAGCGGCTGAGCAGCAGCCCCTCCATCCCCAACCCAATACCCCAAATGAAAAACGAGGCGCTCGGATATCGAGCACCTCGTTTTCTCCCGCAGAGCCGCGTAGGCTCAGCGCTTCGAGTACTGGAAGCGCTTACGAGCACCGGGCTGCCCGTATTTCTTGCGTTCTTTCTGCCGCGAATCCCGCGTCAAAAAGCCGGCTTTCTTGAGCGACCCGCGCCGCGCCGGATCCTCTGCGATGAGGGCACGGGCGATGCCGTGCCGCATGGCCTCGGCCTGAGCGCTGTGCCCGCCGCCGGTGACGGTGGCGCGCGCGCTGTACTTGTCGTTCAGCTCCAACGCCTCGAGCGACTGACGAACCACCATGCGCGCCGTGGCGCGCTCGAAGTATTCATCGACCGGCTTCCCGTTGACGATGATCGTGCCGTCCCCATCGGGGCTCAGCCAGATGCGGGCAATGGCGGTCTTGCGTTTTCCAGTGGCGTAGCGAGCGGTAGTTTCGGGCATGGCTCTCGGTTACCGGGTTAAAACGTAAAAGCTTGCGGCTGCTGCGCCGAGTGGGGGTGTTCCGCCGTGGCGTACACCTTCAGCTTCTTGATCAGCTGACGCCCGAGCACATTCTTGGGCAGCATACCGCGCACGGCCAGCGTCAACGGAGCGTCCGGCTTCTTCTCCAGGAGCTCGCTGTAGGTGCGCTGCGTGATGCCACCTGGATAGCCGCTGTGGCGGTAGTAGAGCTTCTTGTCCGCCTTGTTGCCGGTGACTTTGATCTGCGTCGCGTTGACGACGATCACGAAGTCTCCGGTGTCCACGTGCGGGGTGAAGGTCGGCTTGTGCTTGCCGCGCAACAACGTCGCGACACGGCTGGCAACTCGGCCCAGAGGCTGATTCTGAGCGTCGACGATCCACCACTGACGCTCATTTATGGCGTCTTTCGGCTTGGCAACAAAGGTACGCATGGTTTTTAGCGATTCGGGGAGCGGCAGCTTCTAGCGGCATCGACCGGCTCCGTCAAGCCAGCGGCGGACCTGGGCTGCTCTTTGGTGCGCGCCGACTACCGGCAGGGCGCCGCACGCTGCCGCCCCTGAGCCGAGTTGGGCCCATTGCAGGCTTCCCACGGCCCCGGCCATCGGACCTTCACGCCGGCGCAGCATCCTACCCACACACGCGGACGGCTGGAGCTCTTTTCACGACCTCCCTTCCCCCATGTCGGCTCACAAAAGTGGCGGGCAACTGGAAGCCGCAGGTCGAAGCGGCGCCGCCATTCCATATTTCTAGGGTACCGCGAAGGCGCTCTCGGCCGAGTGCCGTTTGTCTCAGGTGAGCCCAAATTTGGGCAGAGTCGCGGCTCTTCCCGCTGTTTTCTCCAAACTCAATGCATCCTACGGGAAACCCCAAGCTCGCCGAATGGCTCGTCACCCAGGGTTTGATGAGCGCCGAGCAAGGGGAGAGAGCGCTGAGCCAGCAGCAACTCCTCGGCGGGCGCATCGAAGAGGCCATCCTCGATACGGGCGCGCTCCCCGAGCTCGACCTGTTGAAGTTTCTGGCCAACAGCCATCGCACCCGCTTCGTGACGTCGGAGAAGCTGGCCAAGGCGCAGATCGACCGCGCTACGCTGGAAAAGATTCCGAAGAAGCTCGCCGAGCAGTTCACGGCCTTTCCCGTCATGTATGACGCGGCGAGCTCCACGCTCAGCATCGTGGTGGCGGACCCCGACGACACCAACGTGACGCGCCAGGTGCAGATCGCGGCCCGTGTGAAGCACGTCACTGTTTTCGTGGGCCGTCCGCTCGCGATCAAGGCCGCCATCGCCAAGAACTACGGGGGGGACATCCACGCGTTTGCTCGGCTCGACAAGACCGCGCACGAGCAATTCAGCAACATGATGGATGTGTTCGAGCGCAACCTGGTCAGCGAGGAATCAATGGCGGTGGCGCTCGCGGAGGAGTCCCCGCAGGAGCGCACGTTGACCGAGAAGCAGCTCGCCGGGGGCGGCCCGAGCAACACGCAAAACCTCTCGGATCAGTCCTATCGCGAGACCCTCAAGGTGCTCGTGAGCTTGATCGAGAGCACGCGCTCGGATCTGCGCGGCCACTCCGCGCACGTCTCGCGCCTGGTCGCTCAAATCGCCGAGCGCATCGGCGTCTCGCCCGCCCAAAACGCCGCGTATTGCATCGCTGCCCAGCTGCACGATCTGGGCAAGATGGGCGACCAACACCTGACGGCTCTGAACGTCGGGGTGAGCGCCACGCAGCGGGCGCGCGCAGAGCAGGCGTACAACACCCCCTCTCGCCTGATGGAAGCCGTCAACCTACCCCACGAGGCGCTGGAGGCCATGGAGTACATGTACGAGCGCTTCGGCGGGGATGGCCTGCCCGGACAGAAGCATGGCAAAGACATCCCGCTCGGGGCGCGGCTGCTCGCCATCGCCGACACGTACGCGGACCTGACCCGCAACCCGAAGAACCCATTTCAGAAGACACTCGAGCCGGAGGAGGCGTGCGGCGTGCTCAAGCGTTACGCGCCGAGCCTGTTTGATCCCAACCTGGTCGAGCTGTTCAAGCACACCGTCACCGGCGACAACCTGAAAGCGCGCCTGCTCGCCAACCGAAAGCTCGCCCTGATCGTCGACCTCGACCCCGAAGAAACCACCGTGCTCGAGCTCAGGATGATCGAACAGGGCTTTGAGGTGCGCGTGGCTCGGAGCGTCGAGGGCGCGCTGAAAGAGCTAAAAACGGGCGAGATCGAGCTGGTCGTCAGCGAGATAGATTTGGGCCCAAAGGACGGCTTTGGCTTGCTCCAAGAAGCTCGCCAGCAGCCCTGGGGCAAGCAGCTGCCGTGGGTCATCGTCACCAAACGCAGCGGCCCAAAGGACGCGGACCGCGCGTTCGAGCTGGGGGCGGACGATTACGTGGAGAAGCCCGTGAGCAGCGACCTGCTCGTCACCAAGCTCAAACAGATCATCGAGCGACGAGGCCGGGTCGGAGCGGCGCGTGGCGTCTCCGGATCGCTGCAGGAGATGGGCTTGCCGGACATCGTCCAGGTGCTCTGGCACGGCCGCAAAACGGGCTCTCTGAAAATTCACACCGCGGATGGCAGCGGCGAGATCCATTTCGTGGACGGCCAGATTTACAACGCGCTCTTCGGCCGAAAGCGCGGCACCGAAGCCTTCTATGCCATGGTGACGCTTCAGACCGGCGAGTTTGCGGTGGACCCGACGTTCGTCGCAACCCAGCGTGTCATCGAAGACAGCCCCGAAGGCCTGCTGCTCGAAGGCATGCGACGCATGGACGAAGGCGTGCCTGGATAGTTCGCGGCGTTCAAATTAAGGTGCTCCCCGACGGTCAAGTTGGCGGTTCGATACAGCGGAGTTTTAGCGAGCATGGCAAGCGCACCGCCCCCCCTGATAGGGTTCAACAACAACGTCCGATATCGGGGCATGCGCTTCCACATCCAGACGGAAGACTCCGGCGTCACTCGTCCGCATGTCATCACGCACGTGTTTGCCGATGGGGGTCAGGTCATCAAGAGCATGCGCACCGACTATTCGGAGTACGTCAATCGCCCTGATCGCCCGGTTCTGATCCAGCGCCTGATGCGCGAACAGCATCGCGCCGTGGCCCTCGATCTGCGCGACGGGCGGCTCGACGCGACCATCGATCAGTTGGCCCAGACCGCCCAGGCGGAGCCGGAGAGCGAAAAGCCTGGAGCGGTCCAGCCTTCCCCGCCGCCCTCAGCGCCCCAAGCCCCGGAAACGCCCTCAGCCCCGGAAGCCCCAGGCCGCCGCGCCGCGAGCATCTCGAGCGCCGCGCTCGAGGCCGCAACCCGCGCCCCCGCGAGCAGCCGTGGCCCCGCAAGCAGCCGTGGCCCCGCAAGCAGCCGACGAACCGACGCCCCTGCCAGCAGCCAGGGCCGCGCCGACCGCAAGGGCCCGAGGAGCCAGCCGCCGAGCAGCCAAGGTCCGGTCAGCAGTCAGCGATCGTCGCGCCCACCCAGTGCCAAAAAGCGCGGCCCCAACAGCCAGGCCCCCCCCAAAGCCAGCCGGTCCCAGCCTCCCGCCCGCCGCGCAGGCGGCCGCCCCTCCGCCGCGCTGCCCGGAAAGCCGAGCGGAGAATCGATCTTCGGAGCCCTACCGCAAGAATCCCTGGATGAAGTCATCCTCAGCTACGTGACGCAAGCCAAGAACGGGCCGCCCTCGCGCGGGTCCAAATGATTCCAAATGATTGGGCACTTTCCTCGGGCCCTCCCTTGGTGTAAGTACCCCACGTCAGGGCCAAATCCTCTCTCGGCAGGACTTAGCTTCGACGCTGCGGCGAGGTAGCCAAGTGGTTAGGCAGCGGTTTGCAAAACCGTTATACGCCGGTTCGAATCCGGTCCTCGCCTCCAGGCCTCAGGCCTGCAAGGCTGCTCTGATGGGGCGGCTCTCATGGCCTGAGCCATCGGGGCATGTTCCTGAAGCGGTTAGGCCGAGCCTGAATGGCCCCTTGGCGGAATGGCAGACGCAGAGGATTTAAAATCCTTCGCTCGCAAGAGCGTGCCGGTTCAAGTCCGGCAGGGGCCACAGCATCTCCGCTTCAGCACTCTGTCAAGCACGCGCTGCAGCCAACGTGCTCCCTTCCGTGCCTCGTTCAGGCTCGGGTTTCCGTCGGGCCGCCACTCGGCAGCGTAAAGTAGAGGCGGCTGCCCTCCCCCCGCTGGCTCTTGAAGCCTCCGATCGTGATCGAAGAGCGCGAACAGCGGACCCGGTGGCGAATCCACCTGCACGGACTGGCCCTTTGACGAGGCTACGGCGCGAAACATGTCCGCCGCCTCGGTCAGGAGCGCAAACGTGTCGCCCTGGGTCGGGGAGATGGCGAGCTGGCCCGCGTCGATGCTGGCCGCCGCCTCGGCAATGCTCGCCGAGCTCGAATTATTGCGACCTTCACTGAGCCTGCGCCCACTACTAAACGAGGAGTGAGCCTGCGAACGACTGAGCAACACTCTAGCTGTGCCTGTTCCACTGAGGAGCGGCAAATGTCGATCGACACGCGATCGCGGCGAGGAGGAGCGATGGTTTCCGAGAGAGTGACCGGATGCGCCCGAGGGGCCATTTCATCAAGACCGAGTGCACCTACAGCCCGCCGGCCACCTTCGGCAAGGGTACGAACGAAGAGATGTGTTACTGGTTTGCGCTGGCCTATGCGGCTGGCGCGCTCGAGGACGGCGGTTTCTCTGGCGGCCTGGCCCACGGGGCCAACGCCTGCCTCGGTCGGTAAGGGTTCCTGCTCGGGAGACCACGGGGCCAGCGAGGTACGGTGAAAGCTAAACGGCGGTCGAGAAGGCTACGTTCACCGCAGCGATTGTACGAGTGGGCGTCGGGCTTCTCGCTCGGCGCGGCGCTCACCCTCGCCTCTTTGCCGGCGCTCGGCCACGCTCCGCCGCTGGCGGCTCGCTTATTGTCAGGCAGCACCGGAGACGTGGAGGTCGTGGTGACCAACCGCGGGCTGGTGTTTCGGGAACCGAGGACCGGCGCCGCGCGTCTCTTGTGCAACGAGGCGCTCGGCATCAACCCGGCGGAATTGCCCAACGTCGCGCTGCTCGCTGATGGCAGCATTTTGGTGGCCACGAGCGGCGGCCTGCGAAGAAGCAGCGATCAAGGCTGCTCTTGGTCGGAGGTCGGGGCGTTGGGCACGACGAGCACTCCGGCGCTAGCGAGCGATCCCACACAGCCCAATCGCATCTTCGTCGCGAGCTACGGCGGGGACGGCGCCGGCATCGAACGCACTCGGGATGGTGGCGCGAGCTGGGAGCTCTCGTACGCCACGTTGGAAGGGGATTACGTGCGCTCGATCTTGATCTCGGCCGCCGATCCGCGGCGCCTCTACGCGACGCTGACCCACTTCGAGGCCTCGGGTCCGCCGACTCATTTCCTGCTCCGCACGAGCGACGACGGAGCGACCTGGCAGAGGGTAGCCCTGGCCCTGAGCGATACGGACTACCTCGCGTTGCCGCTGACCAGCGATCCGCACGATCCGGACACCGTCGTCCTGTCCACCGTAGCGTTCAGCCCAGGGTTAGATGCATCACGCTTGTTGGTCAGCCGTGACGCAGGCGACCGCTTTGACGTCGTGTTCGAAAGCTCGGAGATCACCGGCGCCGGGTACGGGAGCGGCGGCGGCAGCCTGTGGATCGCGTCGCGAGATGGGCTGTATCGATCAAACGATGCGCTCACAGAGTTCGAGCAAGTCTCGGCTGCGAGCCACCTGGGGTGTGCCGTCGAGCGGGGCGGCGCCCTCATGATCTGCGGACACTACGCGGGGGTGAGCTCAGGTCGCCCGGGCATCGGTATCTCGACCGATGCAGGCAACAGCTTCAGCCCCTGGCTCGACTTCTCCGAGGTGGAAGCGCCGGTCGCCTGCGATATCGCCACGGAGACTCGCTCGCTCTGTGAACGGCCCTGGCAGGATTGGGAGCTCGAGATGTTGGGCGGCAGCGCAAACCCCTTGGATCCGGCGCTCGGCTCCTCAGGCGCAAGCTCCGGGGCAGCAACAGGCTCGGAAGCGGGTTCTGGCGAAGGCGGCGCTGTGCCATCGCCGGGAGGCGCTGCGCCAATACCCGCGGTGGAAGCAGGGCCGCTCGCCTCCGCAGGCGTCGGCGCCGCGTCCGGAGAAGCCGCTTCCGCATGTGGCTTGGCGCCGGCCCGAGGCGCGCCTCTCGGGCTCGCCACCTGGCTGTCGGTGGCGATCGCCACGTGGGCGGCCCGCCGACGCTCCCGTGCGCCCCGTTCCGCCTCAGCGCGGCGGCTCCGTCAATCCAGCGTGAGCACCACGCTGGTGATGGTCAACGCCGCAGCGCCGGGCGCCGTCGAGAAGATGGTGAACCCGAACTCGGCGGCCCGCCCTGGCCTGGCTCCGCCGTAACAAAAGTCGTCCTGATTGAGCTCGACGCCATTCCCCAACACCACAGGCGCCCCGGACGCGCTGGGCTGAGCCTCGAGCTCGAGACCAAACGAGCAGCCGCTCCCGTCGAGCTGCTCGGTGCTCACCGAAAGAAAACGATCCGCCGCTCCTTCGAGCCGCCCGGTAAACTCCATGCGTGAGAGCTCGCGCTCGCCGTCCAACGCAAACTTGATCCAACCTTGCTGGTCTTCCGCATCGAACGAGAAGCTCGCGCGCACTTCACCCTGCGAGGTGCGCGCCTCCGTCAGCAACTCGACGCGAGAGGCAAAATCTCGCGCGTCACCTTCGGTCGCGCTGAACGCAACGTGCTCACAGCAGGCGCCTTCACCGGGGCGACAGCGCAGCACCGAGCAGCCCTGCTCGGCGCTTGTCGAACCCATCGCGCCTGCGCCGCTAGCGGCTACGCAAGCCCCGCCTTCACACACTTCGGCGGCGCCACACGGCATGTCCGCGCTGCAGGCTCTCGCAGCATCGTCGCCCGCCGCCGTGCTTCCGCACGCGAGCGCGCCGGCTGCGCAGCACGCAAGCAACAATGCCGAGACCAAGTTCGCCATCGTAAGCCTACGAGACTAATGCAACGAGCCCGCCCCGGCGACGGGATTCGAAGACGCCAGGCGGCGCGGTCACTCAAAACTCATCGCGCTCGCCCGGCAGGGGTCGCTTCCACTCGATTATCATGAGCCTCGATTCCGTAGAATCGAGGCTCATCGTGTGCTGGAGCGCCCGGGGACGCCGCGCTCTGCTGCTACGCCGCGCTCTTTTCGCCTTCCTCGAGCGTATCCTCGGCTTCGCTGTCGGGCTTCGGCGCCCGCGGAAGCGGAGGCCCGGACCAGGCGAGCGCCAACGTCTCTTCGAGTAGCGCCGCCCTCAGCTCGGCCGTCTCGAGCAGCGTCGCGCGTGCCCGCTCCCGACCCTGGCCGATACTCTTCCCCCGATACAGGTAGTGCGAGCCGTTGCGAACGACGGCCCCAGCTAGCGTGGCAGTATCCAGAAGATCCGCGGCGATGTCGATGCCCAGGCCCCAGCGGATGTCGAACTCTGCTTCTTCGAAAGGCTGGCCGCATTTATTCTTGATCACTTTGACGCGGGTGCGATTGCCGACCGTCCGCTCCTCCGCGCTGACCTTCCCCGTCCTGCGCACATCGAGCCGCTGGCTCGCGTAGTACTTTAGAGCGTTGCCGCCCGGCGTGGTCTCCGGGCTGCCGAACATGACGCCGATCTTGTGGCGCAGCTGATTGACGAAGATCAGCGTCGTGTTGCTTTTGGCGGCGACCGACGCCAGTTTCCGGAGCGCGCGACTCATCAGCCGAGCCTGCAAACCGAGGTGGTTGTCCCCCATGCTGCCGTCGATCTCCGCTTGTGGCACCAGGGCCGCCACCGAATCGATGATGATCAGCGATACCTCACGCGAGCTAGCCAGGCTCTCGACGATATCCAAGGCCTGCTCGCCGCTGTCGGGCTGAGACAACAAGAGCTCGGAGGTGCGCACGCCCGTCGCCCTGGCGTACGCCGGGTCGAACGCGTGCTCGGCGTCGACAAAAGCTGCGAGCCCGCCGGCTTGCTGGGCCTCCGCGATGGCGTGCAAGGTCAAGGTCGTCTTGCCGCTCGACTCGGGACCGAAAATCTCGACGATGCGGCCTCGTGGGTAGCCTCCGATACCGAGCGCGCGATCGAGCGCGAGGCACCCAGATGATATCGAGTCGATCGCTTCCTTCGTCTCACCGTCGAGCACGCGAATGCTTTCGTTGCCGAAGGTCTTTTGCACGCTGCTCAAGAGGCTGTGCAGCGCGTCAGTAGGTCGTTTTTCCGTTTTTGCCATGTGGCGTTCTCCCGCAGAAGACGTGGTGGGGTAATGAGCCACGCGAGGACAACCCCACGCCCATGCAGCGCTGCTCCCGCTTGGCCCGACCGAACCCCAACTGCAACACACGTGCCCTCGCGATTAGCGCAACCGTGCAGCGACAAAGCCGGGAGCGCTAATGGTGCGCTGGCGGCGCGCCCTGGCCAGCGCCAGCGCCAGCGCTCGAGCCGCCGAGCATCAACGGGACACGAGCTGCTGGATAACCGCCCAACGCGAAATCACGACACCGACGATGATGAACATCGCCGCGACCAGCAGCCAGCGCTTGCCCCCATGCCGCGAGCTCGACCGCGCAGCAGCGAGCGATCCCGGATCCCACCGCGGCGTCGGGAGTGGTGCGTCCATGCGTTGAGCAGAGCCAGACTCGGGCAACTCAGAACCTGGCCCGATTTCGATCACCGGCGCGGACTCTGCCGACGCGGAGGGGGGGGCGTGATGCGAAGGCGGCGGAGCGCGGTCGGAGACCTCGCGATCCACTGCCGGAGCCGAGTCTCCTTCGGGAAGGGGCGAGAACGTGAGCGAGGGGAGCTTGGCCGCTCGCGGCATGTCTTCGGCGGCGTCTCGCGCGGTTAGGGCGGCTGCACGATTGGGTGGCCGAGCGGTCTCGCGAGAATGCGCTTCCGGCACCGCGTCGATGGCTGCCCCCGCCTTGAGCCGCTCTTCGCGTTTGCGCTTGGCGAGCTCGATCAGCTCCTGCGGAGCGGTGTACGCGCGCGTATTCTCATCCCCGGAGCTCGACAGCTCGAGGAGGTTCTTGGGAGCTTGGCCCACGATCGTGTCCTCGTGCTCATCGAGCTCGTGGCTGATCGCCACCGCCGGGCTCGAGCTCGAGTCGTGCGGTTTGGAAACCTGGCTCGGCCCGAGCCGTGTGGCCACAGCAGGGCTCGGCTTGAACTCCGGCAGCTTCTCCGCGAGCGGGGGAACGCCGCGCCACGGCGTGATCGGAGCGCTCGGGGCCCGATCGGCCAGATCCGCGTCTATGTCGGCAAACGACTCTTCCGGGCTCGCGCTCACGGGCTTGGCGCGTGACGCAACCAGGGGGAACTCGGGCTCGCTTTCACTGGCGTCGTCGAGCGAAGGCTCCGCGAGCGATGAACCGACGACCTCGGCGCCGAAGTCACTCTGTTCGATACGATCGGCGGGCGATGGCATCGGGACACGGGCCGTTCCGAGCGGGCGTTTCGCGGGTCGTGGCGGCCGCGGCGGATTGGGCCCGAGCATCGACGCAGGCTCGCTTTGCGCCTGCTCTGGGGAGCCCTCGGTCTCGTTGAAAGTAGAATCGGCTGCCATCGTTGTCGTCTCGCGCAAATTGATCTCCGTCGGACCAACGCGATCAACGGCACACCGCGTGGATGCGCCCTAAAATTAACCATGTCTTTGCCGGCAAGTTTGCCAAGCGAGAAGGCACGCCGATGAGCAATTTCGGTAGGCGGGTGTAGCGCTCGCGCGCAGCATGAAAGGCCTGCCCTGCGCTCTCCCGAAATGTGGGCCAGTGGCGACAAGCGCAGCGGCCACCAGGGACAGCGGCCACCAGGGACAGCGGCCACCAGGGACAGTGCGACGGCTCAGAACACGATCTGCGGAGGCAGCGGCACCTTGCACTCGTTCGCCGGCGTGAGCCAACGCATCACGTTCAGCCAGAAGCGCGGGATGTCGAGCTTGTCCATCACTTCCAAGGCACTGCAGGCGTTGCACGTCTGCTCGCAGCTCTGGCAATTGGTGGAGCACGACTGGCAGCCCTGGTCGCAACCCCGCCGACAGATGCCTCCGTCCACCGCCGCTTGCTGGCCGCCTTCACAAGGCTGAAGCAGACAACTGTCGCACTGCTCCGCACATGACGCGCACTGCGTGTTGCATTGGTTGCAGCCTTGCTGACAGGGTGTGAGCGGCCGTGTCAGCATGGGCGACCAGAGGGCGTCCTGCGTGATCCATTCGTCGGAGAAGGCGAAGGCTTTGCCGGCACCGAAATCCTTGGCCATGGCCAGATTGAAGGCGCCTTCACGGACCAGCACCTCGCCGTCGCCGATCACGGGGTACGCATTATAGACTCCCATGGCGGTGATGCCGTCGAGCGTCGGGTGGTTAGGAGCGACGATGCCGCGCGTGATCATGGGCGGCGCGCCTGTACCCATCACACCGGGACCTCTTCCCTGATAATCGTAACCGAGGCCGGTCGGCGCCATCAAAGCCACCGTCGCCGCCACGTCGGTCTCCCGCGAGGTGTACCCGGCGAGGCTCATCACGCCCCCCGCTTCGACTTCGATCCACTGGCGCAGGGCCCCGACCTCGGCGGCAGAGAACGTGCCCCCGTTGCTGCGCTCTGACAGGTTACCGATGACGAGCACTTGCAGCCCGCGCAGCAGCTCCGGCGTCAACGTGTCGCGCGCTCCGATGTGAGTGACCGGAATGTCGCTGCGCTCCTCCAGCCAACTCTCGAAGGCACCCGTGCGGTTGCCAGCGTCGGAGGCGAACGCCCCGAGGAATCCGATGCGCAGACAATCGCAGAGGCCGTCTTTTCCCTTATCTACATCGTCGATGATCTCGTTCTGGTTCTCATCCAGGCCGTCACAGGCCACCTCGCTGCCGATGTTGAGCGGGTTGCCGTTCGAATCGACCGCCGAGCTGCCGTCCCCGATCAGAAAGCCGGGGTCGCCCGCAGCTGGCGTGCCACCGGACGTGGCGGGCGGCACGGTGCCAGGGCCCGCAGGCCCTTCGACGCCGACCGAGCCCTGCGAGCCGCCTGCAGAACAGCGAAAGCCCGCCGGTGCCAGCGCGAGAGCGAGCAGAAAACGAAGCGGATTTGCGATGCGGCTCATGGTCGAGCTTCGCTATAGCGCGGGCCCCTCCGCCGGACAAGCGCCCGCCCCCTCGCGCTAGCGCGCCGCTAAAAAACAGCTGTCAGCGTAAAATTTGCAGCAGTTTTGCCACGCTCGAGGCTGCAAATGGTTGGAGCGTTTTGGCTGATGATCGCGCGGATCGCGTCGAGCTTCCAGTGTTGCATCAAGGCAACTGTTCGAAAAAAAACAAGACCGCGACGCCGACGGACCCGATCCGCCGGCGTCGCGGTCGCGCTGCCGTTACCCGATTAAAACAGAAGCGCCAGCTGTGCTCAGCTGATTGGCCCGACTCGTGTGGGTCAACCCCACGCGAACCAGGACTTAAACTTGCTCGGGTGTCCGAAAATCGGGTCGTTAGCGGCGGTTCTTCCGCGTCGCCGACCAGCATCGCACCTCGCCCCGGGGACACCTCGAAAAGCGGGGGCCTCTCAGATGC
Organism: Deltaproteobacteria bacterium; assembly: GCA_043747815.1. Taxonomy (GTDB): domain Bacteria; phylum Myxococcota_A; class Polyangia; order Polyangiales; family Polyangiaceae; genus SZUA-265. Next base: position 63,248 of record JAYTOL010000044.1, on the reverse strand, counting down.
GTCGTCGCCCGCGTCTACTGCGGGGACACCTCACACCTCCGGGTGCCCGGAAAGTGGGACCAATGAACAGATTCCGCGCAGTCGCGGGCCAGAGCTCCTTCCGTGGAGAATCACATCTCAGTGAGACGCGAGGGACATCGATATCCCCCGCTGAGCTGAACGGAGAGAAGCGTTGACGCTGGAGCGACAAGCGCGAGTCCGTGTCGCTTTTTTTCGTCGGCGCCGTGCGGAGGCTGGGGGGCCACCCAGAAGAAAGCCTCCTGCCCAAAAATTTCCCTCTAATAGCTCACGGCGGGGTCGCGCTTGGCGCGCCGCTGAGCATAATTGCGGCCGCATCATGTCCACTTACGCTTGCCAAAGCTGCGGCCGCAGCTTCGCAGTTCCGCAGAGCACCCTAGACAAGTACCCGTCTTGGCAGCCGAAACATTGCCTGCGCTGTCATTCGTCGAACAAGCCAGCGTCCGAACGACCAGCGCCCCGAACCCGGCGCACGCGCGCCAGCACCGGAACGAGCCCCACGGCAGCGCCGGCCCGGGCCTCGTCCGATCGTGACCTAACTTTACAAGAAGTTCTAGCCACTTACACCGATGGCCCGACAACCGGAGTGTTTACTGATGGCGCGGCCCATCCCAATCCGGGTCCGGGCGGTTGGGGCGCGGTTTACGTCGTAGGCAACGAAGTCGTCGCCGAGGCGCGCGGTGCTGTGCCGCAGACCACGAACAATCGGATGGAGCTCACGGCCCTGATCGCCGGCTATCAGCTGGTCCCTGAGGGGCAGGCCGCCGTCGTCTTGACCGATAGCCAGCTCTGTGTGGACACCATCAACTCATGGGCGGCGGACTGGGAACGCAACGGTTGGAAGCGCAAACGAGGGGCCATCAAGAACCTCGACCTCGTGCAGCAGCTGTATCGCGTCGCGCGTTCACGGCCAGAGATCGAGCTGCGCTGGATCAAGTCCCATAACGGCTATCGCTGGAACGAATACGCCGATGCGCTCGCGACGGCTTACCGGCGGCCGCTGCCCTAGCGCTAGAGGGCCCGCGCAGCCCGCGCCGTTGCAGCCGCTATAAGCTCGAAGCGCCTGCCTCTGCGTTAAGATACTGACCGGCTCCCAAATCGATGCGGTAAGCCGATATACCGCCGGGCCAAGACTCTAAAAGTCGCGAACTCGTGGATCGCACCGGCCGGCACATCACGGCCCGAAAGCGTGGCTGGCTTGGTCGCCGCGCGCCAACGGCTCACAAAAATCTCATCGTTTCGCGAAGCCAGCGCTCTGCGCGTCAATGACCTGCACGTCCACGTGACGGGCAGGAGGCAAAGCGCGCAGGAATGGCGAGCTCTGGCAAGCGCCGGGTAGCTGTGTTTCGTGCGCGTCTCTGAGGCCGCGATCAGGAGCCGAAATGCCCCCACCTCAGCCGCTGTAGATTAAAAATGACGCGATAAGCGCTGCGAGAGCCGCGCGAAGGCCCCGCCCCAGGTGCCGGTAACGCCCGAAAAAAACACGCAAGATCAGCCGACCAACGACAGAGCTGACCGACGCCGAGCCGGCGTTACGAGCAAGCGATGCGCCGGCGCGGGCGGTAGGAGGGTGAAATCCGAGAGTAACGATTGAGTCGACGGTCGAGTCGACTATAGAGGCGAGCCTAGGCAGGTAACGCCCCGGGCCTGCGCCGAGAAAGCTCTTGCGGGTTAAGGGTCTTAGTTTCAAACTCTGGCGTATCCTCAGGCGACGTTTGTGCCGACCTCGATTTTCATACACCACGCATGACGCAATTATCCGGGACATCCATGCTGCCAAAGGCACCCCGTAAGGAATACGCTCCGGGTGCTGTGATCAGCGACAAGTACCGGCTGGTGCGGCTCTTGGGTGAAGGCGGCATGGGGTCGGTCTGGGTCGCGGAAAACCTAGCGCTGAACGCCAACGTGGCCTTGAAGCTGATTCGCGCCGACGTGGCTGAGGCTTCGGCCAACGAGCGCTTCTTGAGCGAGGCGCGCCTGGCCGCCCGGTTGCAACACGGCGCCATCGTGCGGGTCTTCGATTTCGGCAAGACCGAGAACGACGAGCCCTTCATCGTGATGGAGCTGCTCGAGGGCGAAACGCTCGGCCAACGCTTGACGCGGCTCGGCACCATCGACCCCACCGAGCTGTGTCAGACGCTGCTGCCGATCATCGACGCCCTGCACTCGGCGCACGGCCATGGGGTGATTCACCGGGATCTGAAGCCGGACAACGTGTTCATCGCCAAGACCGATGGGGGCGGAGTCCAGCCCAAGCTGCTCGACTTTGGCATCGCCAAATTGCGAGGCGAGAGCGCCTTTCACACGACGAAGCTGACGCAAGCCGGGACCTTGATCGGGAGCCCCGACTACATGTCGCCCGAACAGGCGCGAGGGGAGACGGATCTCGACCCGCGCAGCGACGTCTGGGCGCTCTGCGTGCTCGCGTACGAGTGCCTGGTGGGCAAACCACCTTTCCACGGCGACAACTACAACGCGCTCTTGTGGGCCATCATTCACGACGAGCCCGTGCCCATCACGGTCTTCCAGGCGGGGGATTCGGAGCTCTGGCGCCTGCTGAAGACGGGCTTCGCAAAAGACCGCGCCGTGCGCTGGGAAAGCGCGCGCAAGTTCGGGGAGGCGATCGCGCAGTGGCTAGAAAATCGAGGCATCATGGAAGACGCCTGCAACCGCTCGTTGCACGCGAGTTGGTTGCCCGCGGAGCGGCCGACACGTCCGGAGCTCGCCCCCTTCGATCCGATGGCGCCGCCGCCTCCACATCGAGGCTCGCACGCCGCCATGGTACCTCTGCCCACGCTCACGGCGTTGCGGCGGCCGCGCACCGTCACGCTGTGGTTTGCAGGTCTCGGCATGTTGACGCTGCTCGGCGCGCTGTTGCTGGCGAACATGGGCCGGGAGGGCACGTCGCCACTGGCGGAGCCTACCGCCGGAGCGAGAGCCGCCGGGATTCCCGTGCCAGGTCCCGCCCCGGAGACGCGAGAGCCCGTGGCTCGGCCAGAATCGCCGCCGGCCCAGCAGGAAGACCCGGGAGCCACGGCCGCGGCGGCCAGCGGCGACACGCCCCGCGAGGCCGACAGGAGGGCATCTTGGAAGGAAAATCACGAGCCGCCGCAGCTGGCTAAAGACCGTGCGCTCGCCGAGGAGTTCAACCAGCGGGTGAACGGCGTGAACGGCGCGTCGTCGGTAGATGCAAAGCGGCGCCCGACCGCCAAGGCTCCCCCCGTCGAGGTGCCGGAACGCTCGAGCCCGCGGCCCAAGCCCTCGCGCCCCATGCCGAAGAAGCCCGCGTCGGAGACCAGACCGGTCGAGCCCGAAGTAGATTTCGGTATCTGAGCCGCAGCGTCGCGTGAGCAGTGAGGCGTCGTCCGAGCTCGCCGAGGGCGCAGGCGTGAGCTCTGGTGAGCATGCCGGGCAGCGTGCTACTGCAAGCGCTTGTCGATAGACCGAAATCCGGAGCACCTGCGCATCTATCGAAGCAACCGCATGGAGAAGCTCGCCGACGCGCTCGGCGATGTTTTGTCGGAGCCGGCGGCGGATCCGTTTTCGGCCGAGTGTATCCTGGTGCCCGGGCGTGGCGTCGCGCAGTGGCTGAACATGCGACTTTGCGAGCGCTTCGGTGTCTGGGCCAACGCGCTGTATCTGTACCCGCGCAACTTCGTCGGTTGGGCGCTCGATCGGGTGCTCTCCAAACCGGGAGAAGCGCTGGAGGCCGTCGATCCCGAGCGCTTGCTCTGGTCGGTTTTCAGCACGCTAAAGCCGCTGCTCGAGGGCGCGGAGTTTGAAACGATTCGTCGCTACGTGGCCGCCGATCCGACGGAGGTCCGCTACTTCGAGTTGTGCCGGCGCATCGCCTACACCTTCGACCGCTATGCGACCTATCGACCCGACATGTTGCAGGGCTGGGAGCGGCGTCGCACGACCGACAGAGACGGCCTCGCAGCGTCTCAGCTGGCGCTGTTCTCCGGTTCACGGGATCCGCAGGCCTGGCAGCCCATCCTGTGGCGAGCCCTCAGCGAACGCCTGGGGCCCGTGCACGCCACCGCGCTCGAACGGCGCTTCGTGCGTAGCCTTCAACAGACCAAACGCTTGCAGAATCTACCTGGGCGCATCTGCTGTCTCGGCGTGACCCATCTGCCGCCGAGCTACACGCGGATCCTGGTGGCGCTGTGCCCCCACGTTCCCGTGCACATGTTCCAATTGCGTGCGTCCGAGCCTCGGGAGGCGACGCCCGGCGCGGGGGAACGCGGTCCGGCGAGGCGGCAGAGCGCCGTGGGTAGCGCAGGAGCGGAAGGCAGAGGCAACCCCCTGTGCCAGTCGCTCGGAGCGCTCGCGACAGAGTTTGACAGCGTGCTAGAGCGAGAGCTGTCGAGCCACGAGGTCACGACCCGAGCCGCCGAGCTCTACGAGATCCCCAGCGGCACGACTCGGCTGACGCGCCTGCAGCGCGAGATCTTGGAGAACCGCGCTCCCGTGGGAGCAGATCTCGGTCTGGCGGCGCCAGAGGCCGACGAATCGATCCGCATTCACGTCTGCCACAGCCCGATGCGAGAGGTGGAGGTCGTTCACGATCAGCTGCTGGCGCTGCTCTCGACCGACACCCACCTCGAGCCCCGTGACGTGGTGGTGATGATGCCGGACGTAGAAATCTACGCACCGCTGATCGAAGCGGTGTTCCGGCGCGGCCCGGACGACCCGGCCAAAATCCCCTACTCGATCGCCGATCGCAGCGTCCAGACGTCGGCGCCGGTGGTCGAGGCGCTGGAGCGGCTCTTCGCGCTCGCGAGCCAGCGCCTGTCCTTGCCGCAGGTCCTCGATCTATTGGCTTTGGATGTCGTCGCCGCGCGCTTCGAGATCACGCCTCGGGATCTGGAGCGGATGACGCTCTGGCTCACCAAGGCGAACGTGCGCTGGGGCATGGACGCGGGCCATCGAGCCTCGCACGGGCATCCGGATTCGGACCACAATAGCTGGCGCTTTGGGCTCCTGCGCTTGCTGCTCGGCTACGCGGTCGATAGCCAAGCGCCGGCGCTCGTCTTCGACGTCTTGCCGCTCGCCGGAGCAGAGGGCTCGGAGGCGGCGGCCCTCGGCAAGCTGTGCGCGTTCGTGGAGGCGCTCTTTTCGCACCTGGTGACGCTCGGCAAGGCGCACCCTCCCGCGGACTGGCCCGCGGTCGTCGGTGCCGCTCTCGATGCTCTGTGCGTCAATGACGAGGAGACAGCCTGGCAACACCAGGCTTTGCGCGAAGGGCTGAGCGGGCTCGCAGGAAACGCGAAGGCGGCCGCCTACGCCGAGCCGATAGTCGGCAGTGCTTATCGCGAGCTGCTGTTCGAAGCGGTGAACGCGGCCCGGCCTGCGCGCGGGTTTTTGATGGGCGGCGTCACATTTTGCTCGATGGTGCCGCTGCGCACGATCCCCTTTCGCGTGGTCTGCATGCTGGGCCTCGGGGACGGTCAGCTTCCGCGCAAGGAGCTCAGCACCGATTTCGATTTGATCATGCACGGGCCCGAGGGGCGGCGCACGGGAGATCGCTCACGGCGCAGCGAGGACCGCTACCTGTTCCTGGAGGCGATCCTGTCCGCGCGCGAGCGGCTGATTATCACCTATACGGGGCAGAGCATCCGGGACAACGCCGCCCTGCCCCCGAGCGTGCTCGTCAACGAGCTATGCGATTACCTGGCCGCCGGCAGGGGCAGCTCCCGGGATGAAAGCCTGTCGAACGTCATCGTGCGCCACCCATTGCAGGCTTTCAGCTCACGCTACTTCGACAGGAGCGATGCGCGGCTCTTCTCGTACGCCGAGCACTACGTGAACGGGGCGGAGGCGCCAGGGCAGAGCGCGCCGCCGGAATTTTTCGCCGCGGCGTTGCCTGCGCCGCCCCCCTCCGAAGTGCTCGCCGTCGGCGATCTGGTGAGGTTCTATCAGAACCCCACGGCTCACTTGCTCAATCGCCGGCTGGAGCTGTTCTTGAGAGAGCGCGATCTGGACGTGCCCGACCGAGAGCCGCAAGAGCTCTCGCCGCTCGACAAATACACGTCCGGGAGCGAGCTGCTCGAGCTCATGTTGCAGGGGCTGCCGTCGAGCGAGGCCAAGCACCTGATCATGGCCAGCGGTGCCTTGCCTCTCGGCGCTCCCGGAGAGCTGGACTTCCTCGAAATAGAGGCCTCCTCGAGCGCCATCGCAGCGCAGGTGCTGTTGGCCCGAAAGGGCCCCAAAGAGCCCCCGCTCAGCGTCGGACAGCGATTGCCGGGCGGGCGCAAATTGATCGGTCTTTTGCCGGAAGCCTACGGGGGCGGTCTGCTCGCGTATCAATTTGCGCGCATCCGCGCCAAACACCTGGTGGCGCTCTGGATTCGACATCTGGTCTACTGCTGGCAGAGCCCCGCAGGCGCTCGCGCACAGAGCCGTCTCATCGGGCGGCCTCGCGAGGGTGATGGCGTGGTGCGCCACGAGCTCAGAGCCGTGGAAGATCCCGCGACGCACCTCCAGGCCCTCGTGCGCCGCTATGACGAAGGGCAGCTGTTCCCGCTCTGGTTGTTCCCGAGCAGCTCGCTCTTCTATGTCGAGCAGCAGGGCAAAAAGCCGAAGGCCGGGCTCGACCCGCGCGTGCTCGTGCAACGCGAGTGGCGGCGGGAAGTGCAAGAGGACGCGCATCTGCGGCGCGTCTTCGGTGCTGACCGGCAGCTGTCCGATCTCCGCCCCACGAGCCCCGGTCAGGCCGCATTCGAAGAGCTCGCGGGCGAAGTGTTCGGACCCTTGCTCGAGCACTTGGTGACGAGCTCGGAGGACGCATGAGGCCCTTCTCCGTCACCGAAATCCCGCTGCGCGGCAGAAACCTGGTGGATGCCAGCGCAGGCACCGGCAAGACCTACGCCATCGCCACGCTCTTCATTCGGCTGCTGCTCGAGACCGAGCACCAACCGAACCAGCTGCTCGTCGTCACGTTCACCGAAGCGGCGACGGCCGAGCTGCGCGACCGTATCCGCAAGCGGGTCCGCGAGTGCCTGGACGCCGCCCGCTCGAGCCTCGAGGGCGCCGCCGATCTAGACCCGACCCTGCTCGAGATCATGGCTCGTGCCGGCGATCGCAGGCGCGTGGTCAGGCGCTTGAGAGAGGCGCTGTACGACTTCGACAGCGTCGAGATTTCGACCATCCACGGCTTCTGCCAACGCATGCTGATGGAGCGCGCTCTCGAGAGCGACGTCACGTTCAACAGCCAACTGTATGGTGACGCCCGCCCACTAATTGACGAGCTGATCCTGGACTTTTGGGCCACGCACGCCGGCCCGGCGGCGCCAGAGCTCTTGGCTCATATGCGCAGCGACGGGTCGAGGTTCGGGCTCTCAGCGGCGCGACGCCTGGCATACACGGTGCTCCGGACGCCACAGGTTCGCGTCCTGCCCGACCCCCCACCCGAGCACGAGCCACCGGATTTCGAGGCCTTTCGCGACGAATTTAGGCGCGCCCGCGAGGTCTGGCAGCGCTACGACGTGGTGGCGGTGATCGCGGAGAGCAGCGTACGCAAGACGTCGTACAACCGCAAATATACACCCGCGTGGGCGCGAGACGTCGGCGAGTTTTTTGCGGGCGACCCCGGGCTGTTTTTGGCACCTCCGAAGTGCTTTGAGAGGTTCTGCACGCCGAAGCTGCTCGAAGCCGGGGGAGCCGCGCTGCTGAGTCACGAGCTCTTCTTGGCCTGCGATGGCTTGCTCGGAGAGCACCAGCGGCTCAGTCGAGCCCTGCGCGGCGAGGCGCTGGGCTTCAAGCTGCGCCTGCTCGAATATTTGAGGAAAGAGCTGCCGCTCCGCACCGGGCAGCTGCGCCAATTGTCCTTCGACGACCTGCTCACGCGCCTGCACGCCGCGCTCCATGCCCAAGGCGGAGACGAGCTCGCTCGGTCGATTCGGGAGCGCTACCCGGCGGCGCTGATCGACGAGTTCCAGGACACCGATCCGTTGCAGCTCGGCATCTTCGAGCGCATCTATGCCGCGCCTAATACCTCACTCTTTTTGATCGGCGACCCCAAGCAGGCGATTTACTCCTTTCGAGGGGCCGACGTGTTCAGCTACGTCGCCGCCTCGGCGCGCACGCACCGCGACCGTCATTATACGATGACGACCAACTACCGGTCCGACCCGCGCATGGTGCGCGCCGTAAACCACCTGTTTTCGTCCTGCCCGCACCCCTTCCTCCTGCCGGACATCCTGTTCCAACCGGTGGAGGCGCGTCCCGGCGCGCGCGACGTGCTGTCCGAGGCGGATGGCTCGATCTGCTCAGGGCTGGAGATCCTCGTGCCGGAGCTGGAGGACGCGGGCGGCCCAGCCCAGAGTAGCGAGTGGATCAGCCGAGAGCTGCCGGCGCTGATCGCTCGAGACATCTGTAACGCGCTGCAGAACGGCTTGCTCTGCAAAGGGTTGCCGCTCGGGCCGGGTGACATCGCGGTGCTCACCCGCACCAATGATCAAGCGTTTCAAATCCAGGCGGCGCTGCGCGCCGTCGGCGTGGCGAGCGTGGTCCTCGGCGATAAGAGCGTCTACGACTCCGCCGAGGCGCACGACCTCGAGCGCTTGCTAGCAGCCGTCGTCGAGCCGACCAACAACCGGCTGCTGCGCGCCGCGCTCACGACCGAGCTCTGCGGCGTCACCGCGCACGAGCTCGGGCACATGGACGAGAACGAGGGCGAGTGGGAGGCGTGGACCAGCGCCTTCCACGACTACAACGGCATCTGGGCGCAGAGCGGCTTCGTGCAGATGATGCGCGTGCTCATGGCGCGTGGCAAGCTGCACGAGCGCTTGCTCGCGCTGAGCGATGGGGAGCGGCGCATGACGAACCTGCTGCAGCTGATCGAGCTCTTGCACGCGGCGAGCGCGCGCAGCCACCTCGGGCCGAGCGGGCTGTTTAACTTCCTCGGGCAGCAGCGGCGCCGGGAAATCGTGGGCATGGAGGCCGAGTCGGCGCAGATCCGCCTGGAGAGCGACGCGGAAGCCGTCAAAATCACGACCATGCACAAGAGCAAGGGGCTCGAATACCCGGTCGTGTATTGTCCCTATTTGTGGCACGGCATGCTGCTCCACTCGAGCGACGAACAAGCCCCCAAGCTGCATCTAGACGACGGGCAGCTCGTCATCGACATCGGCTCGGGCGAGCGGGAGCCGCACCTGGAGCGCGCGCGCTTCGAGCAGTTCGCGGAGAACCTGCGCTTGCTCTACGTGGCCCTGACCCGTGCCCGACATCGCTGTACTATCGTCTGGGGCCGCATCGGCAAGTTCTCGACCTCAGCGCTCGGCTACCTGCTGCATCCCCCGCCCCTGGCACCGGCGCCGGCGCCGGCGCCAGACGTCGCGAGCATCGCCGCGCACCTCAGCCAGCTCGATGAGCGAACCTTGTTGGGCGATCTCGAGCGTCACTGTCAGGCCGCACCCATCGTGCTGCGGAGCGCCGCCCGCGTGGCCACGCCCCCCGTGCGCCGAGCCCCCTGTGGACCCAACGAGCGGCTCGAGGCGCGCCGCCCGGCACGCCGCGTCGACGACCGCTTTCGCACGAGCAGCTTCTCGGCGCTGACGAGCCAGGCACATGCCGCCTGGAGCCACGAAGAGCAGATCCCCGATCATGACACGCTAGCCGCCCTGTCAGCCCCGCCGAGTGAGCCCGCCGCGCCGAGCTCGCCGCTCGGCCTCTGGGATTTTCCCGGTGGCACGCACGCCGGCAGCTTTTTTCACGACATCCTCGAACACTACGACTTCGTGAGCCCGCGCCCCGCTGCTCTGCTCGAGCTCGTCGAGTCGCGCCTGTCGAGCTACCGTTACCCGGTCGATACCTGGAAAGAGCGCGTCGCCGAGCACGTGTGCGCCGTGCTCGACACCCCCCTGTGCCTGACCGAGCAAGGTCCGCTGCGCCTCGCGGACGTGCCGCTCCGCGACCGCCTGAGCGAGCTCGAGTTCTGTGTGCCGGTCACGGGTCGGGGCACGTCGGAGGAGACACGTTCACTCCGCGCTTCAGACCTGGCCCGGGTGTTCAGCGAACATCCGAGCGACGTCGTGCCGACCCGCTACGCCGAGGCGCTCAGCCGCCTCGGGTTCGTTCCCCTCGCCGGTTATCTGCGCGGGTTCGTCGATCTCGTGTTCCGGCATGGCGGCCGCTACTACCTCGTCGATTACAAGGCCAATCACCTCGGGACGCACGCTGCCGATTTTGCGCCCGACAAGCTCGGCGAGGCCATGTCGCGGGGCCATTACTTCTTGCAGTACCACCTGTACGCGCTGGCGCTGCATCGCTATCTCGGCGCGCGCGTGCGCGGCTACGAGTATGGACAGCACTTTGGCGGCGCCTTCTATCTCTTCATCAAAGGCATGGGGCCCGCCCTCGGCTCATCGGGGATCTTCTTCGAAAAGCCTCCCATTGAACGGCTGCTGGCCCTGGGTAGTCTGCTGGAGCGCGCGGAGGGCCCCGCCTTCGGGCGCACGTCGCTGGCTGCTTCTGAGCTCCGCATGGAGTCGCGTCCATGATGCCGCCGCCCGGCGCGTGCGAGCCTCGCCTGCTCGAGCTGCTGTCGAGCGAGGGGGTGCTCTCGCCGCTCGACTATCATTTTGCTCGCGCCCTCTCGGCGCTCCCGGGCGCCGATGACGACAGCGTCCTCGCTGCAGCCCTGGCCAGTCGCGCCGTGCAACTCGGGCACGTCTGCGTCGACGTCTCGGAGCTCGACTTCACACAGCTCTTGCCGCGGGAGAGCAGCGCTCTCGAAGGCGTCGCCTGGCCCTCGGGAGCGCGGCTACTCGCGGCGCTCTCGGCGAGCCCGCTGTGCAGCCAGCGGAGCGCCCATGCCGTCGGAGCCGACGAGGCTCCCCTCACGCCGCTGGTCTTGGACGCGAAAGGGCGGCTCTACTTGCAGCGCTATGCGCGCTACGAGCGCTCGCTCGCGGAGACGCTCCGAAGCCGGGCCCGGCGCATGCACGATGTCGATCTCGAGCTCTTGAAAGCCGGCGTCGAGCGGCTCTTTGCTGAGGGCGACGACGCCACGGCACCGCACGAGGACGCGCCGCAGATCGACCCCTCCCAGCTCAGGGCCCCGCAAAACACGGCGACGCGAGAGGCGGCGGGCAGCGCCCCAGACCAGGCGCGCCGCGGCAGCGCCCACCGGGTCCTCGCCTGCGTCGCCACGTTGCACTCGCTAGCGGTGATCTGCGGCGGGCCCGGCACAGGCAAGACCACGACGGTCGTCAAGATCCTGGCGCTCCTGCAAGAGCAGGCGCTCGCTCGCGTCGGGCTGCCGCTCGACATCCTGCTGCTCGCCCCCACGGGTAAGGCCGCGCGTCGACTGGCGGCGTCGGTCCAGGCCGGCGTGGTCGGGCTCGCCGTTTCGGAGGCGGTGAAGGCGGCGATCCCGAATGAGGCGTCCACCATCCACCGTGCGCTCGGCAGCGGGGCTTCGGGTCGCTTCCGGCATGACCGAGAGAACCCGCTGCCCGCCGACGTCGTCCTCGTGGACGAGGTGTCGATGGTCGACCTCGCCCTGCTGTATCGGCTCACGAGCGCCCTACGCCCCGGAGCCAGGGTGATCTTGCAGGGTGATAAGGATCAGCTCGCTTCGGTCGAGGCCGGAGCGATCCTGGGCGACATCTACGACGCCTCCGCGGCCGCCCAGTGGTCGGTCGAGCTCGCTCGTGACGTGAGTTACATCACCGGCCAGGCGCTGACCGGGACGCATGCGGCGACGGGCCTGTGGGACTGCCTGGTCAGCTTGGACGAAAGCTACCGCTATCGAGCCGAGAGCGGCATCGGTCGGTTGGCGAGGGCGATCAACGCGGGCGACGCGGCGGCGGCGCTCGCTACCCTGCGAAGCAAATCGAGCGGCGGCTCCGAGCGCGACGCCGAGCTCTTCGAGCCGGTCTTGGAGCGAACGGCGCCTGGGCGCGAGCCCGACGAGCTCGAGCGGCGGGCTATCGCTGGGTACACCGCATTCATACAGAGCACGGAAGCGGCGGAGAAGCTCGCCCGCCTCTCCGACTATAGGATCCTGTGCGCCCACCGCCAGGGGCCCCAAGGCGTGGAGCGAATCAACGAGGACGTGCTCGCGTGGCTGCGCAGGGCTGGGCTCATCGATGGGGCGTTGGGCTTCTACGAAAACCGTCCCATCATCGTCACGCAGAATGACTACGCGCTCGGCTTGTTCAACGGGGACGTCGGGGTCGTCGTAAAGGATCGGGAGCAGCGGCTGCGCGTGTGTTTCGAAGGCGCAGACGGGTTACGCTTCCTCTCGCCCGGTCGGTTGCCTCCGCACGAGACGGTGTTCGCCACCACGGTCCACAAGAGCCAGGGCTCGGAGTTCGACGCCGTGTCCATCGTCCTGCCGAGAGCCCCGTCCGCTCTGGTCGGCAGAGAGCTGCTCTACACCGCCGTGACACGCGCCCGCCGGCGCGTCGACATCTTCGCCTCCGCGGAGGTGATCCGGAGCGCCATCGCGCATTCAGTGCAGCGCCCGAGCGGCCTCCGCGACGCGCTCTGGCAGATGGACGGTGCCCCCGCTGGCGCGCCGCACGAGGACGAGCTCAAAGCTGGCTAAGGGATGGAGGCAATAGCTTTGGGTTTCTCAGAGGACTCGGCCGGGTCGACGCGACGCCGCTCCACCTGCCACAAGCTCTCGTCGAGCACGCGATGCATTTGCCGATCGGTCACATACCGAGGCGTTTGAGGCGTCCTTGCCTCGTCTTTTTGGCGGTCATCCATGACTGCCTCCTTTGCTGGTACTTGCTGGACGGAACGACTTCGCTCGGCTTGAGCGTTCCCGCGCAGATCGGCATTGGCCCAAAGGGGCACACAATGGGCCCTCGAAGAAACCTCTCAAGCTCTGAGCCTGCCTGCCGATCCAAGAAGGCGTATGAGTGTCATCCATGGTCAAAGGTCCTTGGCTACAGGCGTTGACACCGCCATTCTGGCGATCCGGAAGGCCCAGGATCGATTCGGGGTGGCTGCTCGAGAGGTGGCGCAGCAGGGCGCATCATTGAGCGAGTCCGCCAGCGCCAAGGAGAGCCCGAAGAACAAACCACCGTCCCAGACGCCGCCCAACCCGGGGCCGCCGGGCGGAGCCCAGCCCGCCGATCTCGCTCAGGCGATGGTCGCTCAAAACCTGGCGTCCTACGACCTAGCCGCCAACGTCAAGACCGTCCAAGCCTTCGACGCGATGCTCGAAGAGCTGACGCGGCTCACCAAAAAACCCGCGTAGCCCGGCCTCGCTCGAGCGGCCGTCGCGCGGGCAGCCCAATCAGGACCGCCCCACGAAAGCGCGCGCGCGGCGAGGCTCACGGTTGTTGGAGCAGCCGGCGATTCAGAGCGTCCAGGTTCTTGTTCAGAACGACCTGAAAACAGGCGGCGCTGCCCTGTTCAGCCACGAGCTGTGACCAGGCCAGGAAGAACTGCCAGACACGGAACCAACGCTCGCCGTGCTGCGCCACCACGCTGTCCTTGTGACTTTCCCAGTTGCAGCGCCAGAGCCGCAACGTCTGCGCGTAGTGCCCGCTGACGTTCTCCACGCCCTGCACCTCCCAGCCGGATTTCTCGGCGACCTTGAGCATCGAGGAGAGCGGGAGCGCCGCGTCCGCGCCCGGGAAGATGTACTTGTTCATGAACAAGCCCCACATCAGATCCTCGGGCCTCGGCTGGCGCCTTAGACCTGTCCATTGCAAGAAGAACAGGCCATCGTCCTCCAGGTGGTCGCGCAGCTTCTCGAAGAAGCCCTTCAGGTTCTTCACCCCCACGCGCTCGACCGACTCGATGCACACGATTCGATCGAATTTTTCTGCCGGCAAATCGCGGTAGTCCACCAGGGTCGCGCGCGCCTGTTGCTCGACGCCGAGCTCGGCGAAGCGCCGGTTCGCGAACAGCTCCTGCGCCCGCGACAGCGTCGTGCCGAGACCTTCGACTCCACGCGCGACGGCGACATGCCCGAGAAATGCACCCCAGCCGCAGCCTACGTCGAGCAACCGATGGCTCGCCCGCAGACCGATCTTGTCGCAGATGCGCGCGTTGATCTTGTCGTTGCCGAGCTCGAGTGAATCGGCGGGAGACTCCAGCAAGCCGCACGTAAACGCCATGCGGTCGCCGAGAAACGCTCGGAAAAAATCATCGCCGCGATCGTCGTAAAGCTCCCGAGCGGTGCGGGCGTCGGCCTCGCGCGAGTGCGCGACCATCTCCGGCACGAAGTTCGTCACCGCCCACTGCAAGTGTTGCCGCGTGATGGTGTGTTTCACGAACGCGTTCCGATGCGCCAGAAATTCGACGAGATCGCCCGGGATGTCGAGGCTGCCGTCGAAATAGGCCTCGTACAGCATCGAGATCGGAATGGGCTCAGAGGCGTACTTGCGCGCCAGTTTTTCGTCGTTGAAGATCACGTGATCGCTGAGCGACGACTGGCTCACGGGCACCTCCAGCTCCGAACCGCGTCCAGCCACGGGGGGACTCAATGGAACTGCGCTCGCGTGGGGGGAAGATCCGACACGGCCGAGCTCATGGATCAGCGAGTCTCGCGCGGGCCGCTCCCGCGCTAGGCCAGGCTCTACCCTAGGGACTTCGTTAACGGGCTTTTCGACGACGGGCCTTTGGGTAGTCATTTCGACGACGCTTTCAACGAGGATCGCGCGCGACTGAGCCTGCACCTCGCCAGCATCGGATCGCTCGCTGACGCTGGACGCAGGGGCCGCGGCGCCGCCGTTGGACCTGGCCAGCCCGTGGATCGCACGCCCGCGCGAGCTTCTGTTGGCTTTGGAGCGCTTCGCGCTCGAACTGAATTCTGCACCCCGCATACGTCCACTATATACGCGAATAGCCGAGTGTATTTCATAGTTTTCGGTGCGAAATTGTTTTCGCGGATTTGACGCCCTGGTTCAAACACGCGCGGCTTATTTGCGTCAAAACATACGCACTGGCCCGCGTCACATGCGTGACTCTGCGCGTAATCTCATGCGTGAGCGCAGGGTACCGCTCGCCCTCGGCATGCGCTCGCGTTCGATTGTGCACGGGACTTTCCCGTTTCCAACCCAGCGCCTTATGTGCACGCTGTAACCACTTCGCGTCACACGCGGCGTTGGAGCGCCGCGTCAAGCCGTCGACGCCTTCGGTCGGTTTCACCTCGTCTCCCTCGCGAGCGTATCGTTCCGGCCTACATGAGGCAGAGCTGCCCGGACATTGAACGCGCCGCTTGCGGGCCGAGGCGATGTGACAGAAGCATGAGCCAAGTGGCGGGTGAACTGACCTACCCTGATCGCAACTCGAAACGTTCGACACCCTCTCGCAAACGGAAGCCAACGTGGTCATCGCTCTGTTTTTCTTGTTCCACTGGCACCTCTCGGTGTTCTGTCAGACGTTCTTCCTGCATCGCTACGGGGCCCACGCTCAGTTCTCGATGAGCCCACGCTGGCAGAAGTTCTTCCACCTGCTGACGTATGTGTCCCAGGGGGCGAGCTACCTGCACCCGCGTGCTTACGCGATTCTGCACCGCATGCATCACGCCTACAGCGACACCGAGCGGGACCCACACTCGCCGAAGTTTCAGACGAACCTGATAAAGATGATGTGGCAGACGAAGCAGCGTTATGACGACTTCGCCTACGGCAGGGTAGAGCCGGATCCGCGCTTTGGGTACGCGACGCCCACGTGGCCAGCGGTCGATCGGTTGGGGCAGAGCTGGCCGATGCGCATGGCCTGGGTCGCCGGCTACACCGCGTTCTACGTCGCCTTTGCCACGCAGGCTTGGATGTACGTGCTCTTGCCCGTGCACTTCATCATGGGCCCGATCCACGGCGCCATCGTCAACTGGTGCGGCCACAAGTACGGCTACCGGAACTACGCGACGAGCGACGTCTCGCGAAACACGTTCCCGATCGAGTTCATCACCTGGGGTGAGCTCTTTCAGAACAATCACCACCGCTTCGCCATGAGCCCGAAGTTCTCCGCGCGCCGCTTCGAGCTGGACCCGGCCTGGGTCGTGATCTCCGTGCTCTCGCGCCTGGGCGTGGTGAAGCTCTCTGAGCGCGCGGTGCGGCCCGTCTGGCCCGACAACGCCGAAGCAGCGCCCGTGGAAGAAGCCGCGCGTCCGGGCGATGGTGCTCTCGCCTGAGCCGAATCGGAAACCTCGCAGCTCGAGTCCAGCCCGGCGCCAGCTTGTCATTGAGCGCCGTCCAACGCCGCGCTTCCTCGCGGTAGCGCCAGTCCTTCTGCGTCTGGTAGATGAGCATGCTGCCCCCGCGCGACCACGCTGGCGTCCTCGTTATCGTGAGGGCTGCACTCGTCGAAGTCGGTGACCGCCTTCTGCCCCAATGAAAGACGAGAGCGAAGCCGCACCGCCCGCTGCATCGAGCCGTCGCTCGCGAGCGTTCCTCATCGCCCGCTTCGCGCTCGGGCTCGCTCTGCTCTTGCTCGTCGTGGTCCTGCTCGTCCGCAGCTTCAGGCCCGAGCTCGAGAGCATCGGCGGGTCCTTCGTGGACCGCTTTGGGCTAGCCGGCGTCGCCCTCGGCACGTTCATGGCCGACGGCTTCCACTTCCCCATCCCCCCCCAGTTCTACATGCTCCTCGCGACCGCGGCCAACGCGCCTCCGCTCGCGATACTGGCCGTGACGTGCCTGGGCTCGGTCGCCGGCGGTAGCGCGGGCTACCTGGTAGCGACGCAGCTCCGCGACATCCAAAGGCTCTCGAGGTGGCTCGAACGCTCCAGCGGCCGAGTGGGCCACTTGCTCGGGCAACGTTACCCCTATCGCAGCGTCTTGTTGGCCAGCCTCACGCCCATCGCCTTCTCCGTCCTGTGCTATCTCGCCGGGCTCTACCGCGTCCCCCGGGGGCCGTTCGTATTGATGCTCGCGATGCGCGTGCCCAAGCTCGCGCTTTATTACTACCTGGTGAGGGTGGGGTGGAGTTTGTGAGGCTGCGGCCGCGTCGGGGGTAGGACCCGACGCGAGTGTAGACTACTCAGAGGCGACTACGGGTCGCTCAGCGTCAAGGGAGCCAGTCCTCGAAACCAAAGCGCACATCAGCATTCATTTCGAGACTGGCTCTCCCAAATACCGCAGCTCAGCCCGTTTCTGCCCAACGAAGCGCACGTGCTCGAATACGATGTCTTGGTCTCGCTGGCGGACTTGCCTTTGCGGGTGGTCGATCCGTTCGCGTTGACCCCGGCGACACCCGGGCAGCGCGCCGGCGTTCGGCGTATCGTCCGTTGGCAATGCGCGTCGCCGGCCTCAAAAGGCGACACCGCGGTTTCTGAGCACGCTCTGTAGCTGCTGCAGAGCCCTGCGCCTCACCTCGTCGACAAAACGATCGCTGAGCGCGTTGTCATAAATGAGCGCGCTAAAATCGGCAACGTTCATCCCGTTTTGCGCCAACCAGCTCGACGTTTGCTCGGGAGTCATCAAACCCCTCGCTTCACGGAAGCGCTCCGACTCGCTCTGCACAACGCGAGGCTCGAGCTCGACGCCATCGAGCTCCGACAACATCAGAGCGAAGCCGCGTTCCACGGCTTCTAGTAAGATGGAGTCATACGACTCCTTCATCTCGTCGCGCACGCGAGCGAGCAACGTCGAGGCATCACCGTCCCGCTCCCAAGGCACCGGACCGCTACTTGGCTCGAGCGGAGGCGAGGAACCTACCGTTCTCCGCTCTTCTCGCTCGACGGTGTCACGCAGGGCGTGCCAAGCGCTCGTATACTCGAATCTCCGCGCCGGACCCACTGGCGGAGCTCTCAAAAGCCCTGCGCGAACGTCTTCGGTCATCAGCTTCAGCATTTCCAGCGCATCGAGCTGCTTTTGATCCACAATGCCCCGAGTGGCGATCCAATCGAGAAATCCCTGCTTTTCGTCTTCGTTTGCGAGTGATCGGACGAGTTGAATCAATGCTTGTCGCGTCCTCTGCGGATAGAAGAGCCCCTTGAGCTCGCTGAGCAGGCGAGCTCGATTGTCAGCTCCAATGACTCCCGCATCGGCAGCATGCCGGAGCGTCTCTCGCAAGTTTACCATCGCGTCGGACTGCGGGGCGTAGCCGCGTTCTGCCGACTCGTGGATGACCGCGACCTCGTCATCGTCTTCCAGTTCCCCCGTGCGAAACTGCTCAAAGACCCGCCCGACACCTCGCATGCCAAACTCCGAGAGCTCTGCGGCCCGTAGCGCCCCCATGCTCGCCGAGCCGTACACGCAAAAGCCCTGGTCGAGCGCCCACAAAATTTCTTTGTGCCAAACCGATAATCGGTGATCGAAGTACCCATCGATCAGCCCGATGGTTGCCGGTGGGTCCCGGCGACAGACGCGATAGATGTCCCCGCACGCAGCAGGCGGTCGAATGGTCGCTGACGGCAATATTTGCAACACAGCCGAAGCGGGGATGGTCGGACCGCAGAACACGACAACCCTCACGTTGCACCTTGGGCCACGGTCTGCGCCCGCTTGCCTGCCACATAACCCGGGACATCTGGAGCCCCCTCCAGCCCTGGAATGATCACCCGCACGACGTGAAACGGCATCCCTTCTGCCGAGAGGTCGACATACAGGATGTCATCCAACCCGCTGGCCCTCAATCGCTCGAGTAACCAACGCAGGTCTTCTTCAAAAGTCTCAAAGCGCATGTTTGGGGCTGCAGAAAAGGGCCTCGATTGCGGCTCTGCGAGTTGGCGTTGATGTAGTGCGATATTCTCGGGTTCGCGCAGTGCGCCGAAATCAGCCTTCTGCAAGTCATCCCTGGAGCCTGAGATGCGCGTCAACCGACTCTGCGCTGCCTCGGTGAGGGCCCGGCAGACGGCCACCTGCCGATCGCCGTGGCAGCCGAACCCGCGGGCCATGCCGACAGGGCGAAACGGCTCGAGCTCTTTCTCGACGATCGAGCAGAAGTACGCTGCCACGCCCACGTCCGTCGTGACATCCCAGAGCGCGACCCCGACCCCGGCGCGCTCAAACCTTTGCAAAAGCAAAGCCGCGTTGCCATCGATGCTGTCGAGCTGGAGCCGGCGCTCGGCCTGATCTAAAACCGGCCGCTGATAGAACAACGCAACCGCGTCCCGCTCGATCAACTCCCAGACGCCATGCGCGATTGCCTCCGGCAGGCAGTTGCCGGACGACAGCCCATTCGACCCGATGGGCCAGAAGCCGCTGCCTGAAGGCAACGGCAACCTGAGATCCAGATGGACCAACTCGAACGGCACCTCTACGGTATTGCCCGTACGCACCGAAGTGGCGTCAACCCAGAGTGTTCGCTCGCACGCATCGAAAGCGCGAATGTAGCTCGGTAACTGGGTCACATCGACGATGTGCCCCTGGGCGAGCCGCTCGGAATAACTTCCCAGCTTGAGCGGCAGGCTGACGCGCTCCGCGCAGTGTTGTTCGATCGACTCCATGATGCCGGACACTTTCGCGGCGGCCAGCGACAGCCCTTTACCCTGACTGACACTGAGCGAGCGCGAAGCGGGGCGCGTGACGACCACGGTAGGAATGCCAATGTCGTCCAGCCCGGTGATGTTGGCGACGCGGGTGATGCCGAAGTCAGCGAGCAGCGGCTGCAACCGGCGCAACGTTTCCTCTTCGGCAAGGGCGCGATGCGTGCCCGACAGGACCCGCTTGCGGGTGAACCCCGCGATGGCCCCCAGAGCTAACGTCGCGGCGTCCACCGTGTGGTTTTAACATCATCCCGCAGGCTTTCGCGGCCCTCTTTTGCGCGAAAGGCGCTCCCCCGAGACGACCCTCGCTCCGCGATGCATCATCCAGTAGGCTATGCTTCGTCGACAAGCAGCGGAGGCATGATGAAAGTAGGCGTCATTGGTTCGGGAATGGTTGGCGAAGTACTGGCCGATGGTTTCTTGAAACACGGTCATTGGGTCATGCGCGGCTCACGCAGCCCGGAACAGTTGAACAACTGGAAGGTTGGTGCCGGCGAGAAGGCAAGCACGGGGCCCCTGGCCGAGACCGCCGCATTTGGCGAAATCGTGGTTCTGGCCGTCAAAGGCTCAGCTGCGGAAGCGGCGATCAGAGCGTGTGGGCCCGAGGCACTCTCGGGGAAGACAGTCATCGACACCACCAACCCCATTGATGAACGCCCGGCGGAAGGCGGTGTACTGCGATTTTTTACCGATTTGAACGAAAGTCTCATGGAACGCTTGCAGCGAACGGCACCCAGCACCCACTTCGTCAAGGCTTTTTCGTGCGTCGGCAGCGGCTTGATGGTGAATCCGCAACTCAAAGGGGGGCCGCCTACAATGTTCATCTGCGGCAACGACGCCGGTGCCAAAGCTGAGGTCACGGCAATCCTCGAGCAGTTCGGTTGGGACACCGCGGACATGGGTGGCGCGCAAGCAGCGCGGGCCATAGAGCCGCTCTGCATGTTGTGGTGCATCCCGGGGTTTCTCCAGAATTCCTGGGGCCACGCCTTCAAGCTTTTGCGCTGAAACGCTGACGCGCCGGACCGTCGCCTACCCGCTGCAGTGCTCAGGTACTGGTGACGATCAAGTCACCAACCCCGATGCGGAGCTGTTTGGTTTTTACCCTGCGCTCGACGATGGCCGCGGCCTCTCTCAGGCCCAGAGTTCCAAAGTGCTTCCGGATTCGGCAAATGTCGACGTTGAGCTGCGTGTAAGTCGTCGAGAGATCCTTGACTAGATCCTCCTGGTAAATCCAGCCGCACATCGAGTCGAGAAGGCCCTCTGCGCGGTCTGCGAGGCGCCGCCGAGCCAACGTGAGCAGGATATAGTTGTGAGACCTCGCGCCGAGCTCCACGCGTCGGCTCTGCCGTTCCAGCGCAAGCTCGACGTATTCCTCGTCGAGCGATACGGCAAAACGCAGCCGGGCGTCTCGCAAGGTAGGGCGTTGCTCGAGGGCGGACGTCGGGGCGATCACGGCGGGGCAACAAAACCGCCAGGTGACGCCGCCGGCTTCGAACGTCTCGCCGTCCTCGATTCGCGTGAGGCCGTCGGCGCTCTCCACCTGCCATTCTCCCTGGGCACCTCTCAGAACCACCACCTCGGGAGCGTCCCCCGCAGGCAAAACGAGCATGTCACCCTCCAGAAAAACCGGCGGACCGCCACCCTCTACCGGGACGGCCATCAGGGAGGGCGGGGAAACGTCCTCTAGGACCCAGCTCTGTGATGCTCGACCCAGCACCAGCGTGGAGTTTTGCTCCAACGGATAGGCAGTTCCGGGCTCCAGGACTGCGGCATTGAGACGCGTCCCGTTTCTGCTGCCGAGATCCTTGAGCTCCCAGTAATTTCCTGTCCAACGGATGACGGCATGTTGCCCCGACACGTAGACCTCATCGAGATGCAAGTCACAGTGGGGTGAACGACCGATCAAATGGTCCGCGCGTAGGTAACAGACCTGACCGCTCCCCTGATGTCGCAGCGTTGCCACTCTCAATCCCCACTTGCCGCATCGGCACGAGACCCACCCACGGTGGGCGGTCCGCGGTATTCAGCTCTTGCCGTCTCCGAAGCGAGGAGGAGGGTTCCGAATCTTACCCCCACCCTGCACATTCTTTAATAATAGTGGCATTTCACAACACCTAGGCGCAAGTTCCACCCCTCGCACCAAGATGCTCGGAATCCTTCCGCCCGGCATAGGGCCATACATCGTGCTCTCGCCCATAGCTGCGGGCGGCTTCGGCGCGGTGGCCAAATGCCGCCACGAGGACAACCAGCGTATCGCTGCAGTCAAGCTCGCCGGTTCCGACCCGGACCATCGCGGTCGGTTGTGCCACGAGGCTCGAGTGCTCTCGCGACTCGGCCCTGCTCGGCACCGCGGAGTGATCGAGCTCCTGGACACCGGAGCCGAGCAGGGAATGCCCTGGATCGCTTTGAGCTTCGTCGACGGCCCAACCTTGGCCTCGTTCTACCGAGGAAAACGCGCGAACAATCCAGAAAGCTTGGCCGAGGTCAGCCGACTGGGTCGTCGCGTCGCGGAGGCCTTGGGCCACTGCCACGTACACGGCGTGGTCCACAGCGATGTCTCACCGTCAAATATCTTGTTAGCCCACGGCACTGAACCGATCCTGATCGACTTCGGCTCGGCTGTGGTCACCTTCGACGGCAGCGCGATGCGGGAAGTCGGCCAATCTCACCTGGCCCTGCATGGGACACCGGGATATGCCGCGCCAGAGCAGATCTCGGGTCAGCTCCCCGACGCGCGGTCGGATCTCTACGCGCTGGGATGCATACTCTACGAGCTGATATCGGGTCTGCCGCCGTTCCGGGCAGACACGGTCGAAGCGCTCTGCCAACAGCACCTGCATGTTCCACCGGTGGCACTAACCAGCAGGGTACCTTGGCTGCCGCGCGAGATCGACGACTTGATCTTGGCTTTACTCCAAAAGGAACCCAAGTCTCGTCCCGGTCGCGCTGAAGAAGTCGCGGAGGTGCTCGCTAGGTTCTGTGATGACCTGGAACCGCTGCCAGCGCCAAAAGCGAGTGCCTGGATGCTTCACCGACCTCAACTGATAGGTCGAGAGAGCACGCTCCAACCGTTGGTAGAGGGTCTCAATGAAGCCGCCCAAGGTCGAGGCGGTCTATTTCTGGTGTCCGGTCGAAGCGGCATCGGAAAGACCCGGCTCATCAACGAGCTGGCGCACCGCGCACGGGACTTCCGAGTCATGTTTGGGCGTTGCGGCGCGCTCACCGGTGGCCGCACGGGGCAAGCGCTCGAGCCCTTCTTGCCTTTTCTGGAGTGGCTTGCCAACTACCGTGCAACCCCACACGCGGGCACGTCCGCCGAGCTCGATACGGCTGTGGCGGTACTTTCCGAGTATGAGCCAGCACTACGGGCGCCCCAAACGGCATCAGCCGTTCCTTCGCTGCCGCCGGAGCTGGGGCGCTCACGCGTACTGCAAAGCTTGTTGGAAGTGCTGCTAGTCGCATCCAGCGCGCGCCCCTTACTGCTGGTCATAGACGACGTGCAGTGGGCCGATGATCTCAGTCGAGCCTTTTTGCATGAGAGCTACAGAACGGTATTGGAATCGTCGAAGGTGCTCATCGTAGTGGCGCAGCGCTCCGAAGAGCCCGAGCCCGCCCTCGGCGCCGATGTTCGTCGGATTCATCTAGACCCGCTGAGTTGGGACGAGCTCGGTGTGATGGCAATGGACATGTTGGGTACTGAGTTGGTGCCGGCCGGTCTGGCTGAAGCGCTGTATCGCCACTCGGAAGGGAACCCGTTTTTCGCCGCCGAGTATTTACGGGCGTTCATCGAATGTGGCTTTCTAAGCCGAACCGCCAGAAGCGATTGGGAGTTCTCCGAGCATCGCCCCGGTTCCTCGAGGGTCCCCATTCCGTCTTCCTTGCGGGATTTGTTCGCGCTCCGCATTGGCGGGCTGAGCGTTATCGCCAGACAAGTTCTGGAGGTCTCGTCTCTATTAGGACGCCAGTTTCGCGGGGAGCTCGTCGAGGAGATTATGCGCGGCGCCGCATCGGGCTCGGACACTCGCGGTGCGCTTGAAGAGCTCGTGATGCAGCGCATTTTGGACTCCTGGGGAGTCGATCGCTATCAATTCGTGCACGACAAGCTGCGTGAGGCACAAGCTCAGGCTATCCCGGACGGGCAGCGTCGAAGCCTGCATCGAATCATAGCAGTCTTCCTCGATACAGCCGACAATGTGTCTCGGTTTGAGATCTCGCCCGCGGATCTCGGTGTGCACTGGGCGGAAGCGGGTGACGCCGCAAGGGCCATATTGCATCTTCAAACGGCAGCGGAGCACGCCGCGGCCCAGTACATGAACGCGAAGGCTGCCGACCTTTACTCGCTTGCTCTGTCGCAAATCGACGCGGCCAGAAGACACCTATTGAACGATGAGGGGGCCCTGATGGCCAAGGCGACCTGTCTAGGTGAGGCTCGGGGTGATGTTCTGGGTTGGTCAGCGCGACACGAAGAGGCGTGCAAACAGTGGGACGATACGCTTGCGCTCGTCCACGATCGCGACATCGTACGGCGGGCTCGGTTGGAGAGAAAGAAGGCGAATGCCTTCTGGACTCTACACAACTATGAACAGGCGAAAGGTGCCCTCGGGCGAGCAGCGGCTTTGATCGGGAGAGTTGAACACCTTTCTGAGTCTGACGAGCGCGCTGAGTGGATCGAAATCCAACAGGGATTCTTCTGGCTTCATTACTTCTCTCGGCATACAGGTTCTTCCACAGAACAGTTGATGAACCGCATGGCGGACGTCGTCGAGAAGCACGGAACGTCAGTGCAAAAGTCGATGTTCTACGAGTGTGCTGTAGGGGACATCATGCTCCGTGAACGGTATCGCTACTCAGAGCGGGCAGTAGAACTCGCCCGCCGTGCCACATCGGAAGTCGTCGCCGCGGCCGAACAGTTGGCCCCGGCTGCAGAAGCTCGTTTCAGTCTCGCATTTGTGCTCGTGCAGGGGACGCCGACACAATGCCGCGAAGCAGTCGAGATCCTTGAAGGTAACGTGAACCTACTCACGCCCGTCGGGGAGGCGACAGTTCTGACATTGTCCTTGGTATATCTGGCAATCGCATGGCGTCGATCGGGCGATGTCGAAGCCACTCGCCTAGTTTCGGCGCGCGCTCGTAGGAGTGCGGAGCGGGTCAGAGTCATTCCTTACATTGGCGCATCCCTGGCATGTGAATCCTGGGTGTTATGGAAGATGGGCGACCTCGGCACCGCGCGTCACAGGGCGGAAGAGGCGTGCGCGTGGTGGGCGAAAGCGCCCCACACTTTTCCCTTCCAGTGGCTAGCTAAGCTCGTGTTGCTCGATCTCCACTACTTGAGTGACGATTTCGCCTCAGCTGAACGTGTCGTGCTTGAACTTTTGGATCCGCGACAACAGCGTCTCGAGGACTCGCTCGATAGAGGCCTAGCGGCTTGCAGTGTCTGTTTGCGGAGCAATCAGCCCCGTACTGCAAGCTTGGCTATCCGCGACGTCCTCGAACTCGCAAGCCGCCACGCCTACCTATAGGACGTTTTGTCATCACGGATGGACTCGGTGTACAGCGGTTCCATACATCGCCAACAAGTGCTTCAAGTCGCCCGGCGTCGGGGACTGAAGCTCTTTAAAGCCTTGCTGTTCATGTGGACACTGGGTGAGACCTCGACAATCAAGACCATCGGCATGCCCTCCGTGCAGCAAGCACCGATATAGGGGTCTTGCCATGACTGATTCTAGGCCATTCTGGAGATTCGGAGGCGGAGATCGCCAATCGGAGAACCTGACTTCTCCCGGCCATGGATCGGTAATCTCAGATCGAAGCACCTCCCCGAGGTTCTCATCTCCCACACCACCGTCCCTCTTCTCGAGGATCTCCAGCATCTCCGCAACCGGCCGCCAAGGCAGCTCCGAAAGGAGCGGGTTCTGCTGCTCGTGCGGCATCCCCAGGACGTGACCCAACTCGTGGACCACTGTGAACAGGCCTTCGGCGGACCCGAACCACTGGCTCGCGGTCAATCCAGGTTGAGGCCCTAGGTAGACCGTCGGAACCCCATACTCAATACGCTGCGCATAACGACCGAGCTCCGATACCGAGGTGCTCAAGACTTCCTCGGCATGCTGCTCCGTCGCCGGGAGCAGCAATGGCAGAGGAAGGAACGAAACGAGCACATCATACTCAATAAAGCCGGTAAATCTGGTATCGCTTTTAGCGTTGCGAGGTGAGCCCAGTGGATGCAGCGGAGGCGCCGGCATGTCCGTGACGACCGCAAAGGTGATGTTAGGTCGCTCTACGCCCGCTTTGCCGCCAACCCATTGTTCGAACTTGTCAAGAACCAGCGCCCGAGCTTCCTCGAAGGCAAAATCAAAGCCGGCCACGTCCCGCGGCAGACGCTGAAAGGCAAGTCGTAACTTGGTGCCGATCGGCCACTTGAAATCCCAGGTGCCGCTGAGCACGTTAGGGGTCGTTGATGATCCTGTTGGAAGCCCTTTCGCCGCTCCCAGGCGCCGACGACGTTGCGCTGAGTAACATTGCTGACTGCACCTCATTTGGATCGCTCTTTCTTCGCCTTGGAAGGCTCGTCGATGACGTCATTGCGACGCGGCGCCAAACTATCGATGTTGACGAGCGGAATTACTCTTTCGCTGCGAAGCTTGGCGCCCGGCGTACGCTCGTAGACGGCGCGTCCGACCACACAACCCGACCGGAGTTGTGCCCAGATCTCGGTCTCTCCTTTGAGCTCGATCTCTTTAAACGTGAAGTCCGCGTCGTCATGCGTGACGGACGGTCGTGGCGCACCTCCCGCTAGCTTCTTTTCGAGGTAGTAGACTTTGCCGGCTGGACTGGCCACGAGCAAATTGAAACTATCTACTCCCACTCGCCCCGGCGCATCGAAGCCTCCGGGTGAATCATTCCACTCTTCCGCGGTCCAAGCCGTCTCGTAGTTGAGGTTCTCCGGATTCACCAGATAGCAGGTCGTCGCGGACGACGCCGCCGGGCTCGGATGCAACGGCAGCATGGACAGCGCGGGGCCGCGCGCGGGATCTTCCTCGGTTCCCGCGCCTGTCGTGCCGAGGTTCATCGTGGGGCGATAGCCTTCGGCGTCAGGATGCACCGGGCTTTTTTGGCCGGCGTTTTCGTTGATGTACGATCCGGTTGTCTTGTCGATCGCAAAGCGCTCGAACCGGAGGGGGCGCTGCCCCGGCACGAACTGTTTTCGAATCAACAGTACGTCGTGGAAGGGAGAGGAGCGCGGATGGCGTTCGGTGTTGTGAGCCGGGGGTGGGGGCCCATCAGGCGGCGATGTCATGACAGTTACTCCAAATTGGTAGACAGTCTGCACCCCCCAAATGATTTGTTTAGACCGGGGGGCTGGCGAAGTCTATTTCACGCGATTGCAGGCGATCGCGTCGCTATCAGGCGCAACGAAATGTTCGTCGTGCGAGGCGGTGCATCGAGATGCGTCGCAGGACGAAAGCTATCGAGAGGGAGCGAACGTACGCTGCGTCCGTGGGCACGGCTCGGTCCGTGCCCTCGAGAACGTTCGGCTCTCCGCCTCCGGCTCTCGTGGAGTAGCTACACTCGCGCGTTGGTCCAGCAACGGCGAAGCCTGGAGCGCCCATAAGCGAGTAGCGGTACGCCATCGGAACCTGAGTAAGCCGTACGCGAACGATAGACCTCCGACTTGTGTCGGGAGTTGCTTCAACGCTTCAACGCCGCGCAAGCGGCATCATCCGTCACACGGGTATGAGACGCGCCTCAGGCCTCAAGCGCTCTGGCTCCGCGTGGCTCCCCACGGGATGTCTACGACATCACGGTTGGAGTATCATCACTGCATCCCAACGCTCGCAGGCCGAGTCCGCCCCGAAGGCTGGTTGATGTCTGAGTGTAGAGGCTGCGCAGACGGCACACTCACCTCGGCGCTCCGAGGAGCGAGCAGCGGGAGTCGCCGAGGGCTCTCGCGGATTGCTAGGGGCAAGGCATGCAGCACGCCCGACGACGACTTGGAGGGCGGGGGGCGGCTCGAGAAAACGATCGAGCCCCGAGCCTTTGGGAATCCCTCGGCCGGGAGGGCGCCACCGGCGCGGCGCCGCGGCGGCGAGCGGCAGCTACCGATCCGGGCAATAGGCCACAAAATCGCAGGCACGGACGGCTGTGGTCCTCGCTCGCACCCATCGCCCCGGGCGGGCTTTGAAGTGGCCGAGCAACGCGGTGTAAAGACCCGGCCCCACCCAGTATCCCCGACCCGCAACTAACTAGCGCCCGAAGGCCGCTAAATGTACGATATAGTGCAGCATGGCCGCTTCGCCGAGACCGTCCCAGATACCATCCAGCGTGGCTGAAGGAAATCGCAAGGACCCGCGCGCTCGCGTCCTGAACATGACGGTGCGGTACAAGAGCGCCACCGTCGACGAATTCATCGAGAACCACTCGCACGACATCAGCAAGGGCGGCATCTTCATCAAGACACGCTCACCGTTCCCGGCGGGCACGCTGCTCAAGTTCGAGGTGCGGATCGCCGAGGACCAGAAGCTCATGCAAGGCGTGGGGCGAGTGGTCTGGCGGCGCGAGGCCGACCGTGCGGAGGAGAGCTTTCCCGCGGGGATGGGCATCAAGTTCATCAAGACGGGGGAGGGCGCCGTGGAGCTGATCAATCAGCTGGTGGCGGCCCGGGCGGGTGCAGAGTCGAGCTTTGATGCCGGGGTGCGCGAGTCAAATGGTGCGGTGTCGAGGGGCGGCTCGTCCGCAAAAGTTGGGTCATCGCTGCCGCCCGCCGCCGTGACCCTCGAGAGGTCATCCGTAGCGACGAGTCCTCCAGCCTCTGCGCCAGCCTTGCAAGTGGATAGCGACCCTCGCGGCCTGCCGTCGGGCGATGCGGAGAGGCGGGTGACGGCTCCGGCGAAGAAGCGGCAAGGGCTCAGCGCGGAGAAGCGCAAGGTCGTGCTGCAAGGGCCCGCGCTCGAGGCTCCGCCCTCATCCAAGCCAAAACCGGTGGTGCGGTCTGCTTCGGCGGGCCCCGAGGAGAGCGCGCCCAGTCGCGCGCATTCGGCACGCCGGGGCTCGATGATCGATGAGACCACGTCGCCCCGCGCTCGTGCGGCCAAGAGCAAGGCAGCGGGCACCAATAGCCCGAGCGCCTACGGGCTGCTGGCGATCCTGGGCATCGTGGCTCTGGTGGTGTTCTTCGTAAACCGCGGTCGTGACGACGAAGCCCCTGAGCCAGCAGCGGCGCCCGAAGCGCCGCCGGCGGCGATCACGCCGACGCCGGAAGTGCCGCCCGCAGCGGCGCAACCCGTTGCGCCGGCGCAAGCTCCAGTTGCGCCCTCGGCGGAGGCGGTCGCGGAGGGCGATCCGGCAGCAGCACCCGTTGCCCCCAACGGCGCGAACGGCGTAGTCGAACCCGCTGTTCCCCCGGTTCCGCCCCCGGCTCCGCCGGCTAGTGCGGTGCCGTCAGCACCTGCGCCTCCAGTTGCCGCTCAGCCGCCAGCGGCCGTCGCGCCGTCACGCTTGCAGCCCGTTCCCAAGCCGCGGCCCGTCCCGGTGGTTGCGCCCAAGGCGCCAAAGCCGGCCCCGCCGCCCGCACCCGCCGAGGGCACCCGTGGCGCCGCGGGCGAAGGGCAGAAGCCCGCCCAAGCCGTGCCCGCCCCGACAGCGCCGGTGGACGCACCAGCTGCGGAGGGGAATGCTCCGCAACCCGCTCCGAAGAAGCCCGCGCCGCCCACGGCGGAGGCCGCACCGAAGAAGGACCCTCCGCCCGCTCCGTCAGCGCCGCCCCCCGCGCCACCGGCGAGCGACGACAATCCGTACTGAGGCAGTGGTACCGAAAACCGCGGTGGCGTGACCTGCTCGTCACCGCGTGCTGGCGACGCTTGCCGTGGTCTTTCGTCGCTTCAGTCGTCCGCGCCGAGCGGGATGACGAGCGACATCGCGCCAGGAGCGCTCAGGTTGGCGTCCCACGCCGTGTCGAGGAGGCAGGCACCGAGCCGCGTATGCACCAGCTCGCCCGGGTTGAGCCGCACGCCGGAGAGGCTGCCGGGTGCGCCAAATTGAAGCTCGACCTGGGATGCGGCGGCCGCTTTCGGCTCTCCTTCCCGCACGCAGAGCCCAAGCTTGGTGCGCAGCTCCGCGACCGAGCCGTTCACGAGCTCGGCTGGCGCCTCTTTTGGGATGGACGCCGCCCGGGACGCCGAGGCGTTCACTCCCGCTCCGCCGAGCCGCCCCAGGAACAGACCAAAGATGATGGCTGCCGCCGGGATCAAGATCGTAGGCACCATGACCAGCGGACGGCGGCGTGCGCGCTTGACGCGAGACTCGAGCTGTTGACGGTCCGTGTGCTCCGTGACGCTGCGAGGTTGATCGGTGAGCAGGCCGCTGACGAAGGCGGGCGCCCTGGATTCTGCGGGGATGCCCGTCTGCAAACGCCCCGTGTCGCGGCTCGGGCTGGGAGGCTGTGATTTGCGCGAGGGCCGTGACAAGCGCGCGATCTGGGCCCATTCACTGCTCGATTGAGCGCGCACCGTCTGTGATAGCTCGGCAGCGAGGCTCGCGTCGCTGCCGACCTGAATCGTGGCTAGAGCCTTGCTCAACGCTTCACAACTTTGAAAGCGATCTGATGGGTCTTTCGACAGCGCGCGCATCAAGACGGCGTTGGCCGCAGCGCAGTGCTCCCAGCCAGGCATGAGCAGCTCAGCCGGGGCGAGCTGCAACACGCGCTGCAGCGTTTCGGGAATGGAGCGGCCCCGAAATGGATTCGAGCCGGAGAGCAGTCGGTAGAGCAGCAAGGCCACCGAGTACGCATCACCCTGGGGGGTGGCCGCTCCGCCACGCGTGAGCTCGGGCGCGGAGTAGCTCATGCGCGTCTGGAAGAAGCCGAGCTGAGACTCCGATTCGGCGGCCACGTCTTCCAAGCTGGCCAAGCCGAAGTCCGCGAGCTGAGGCTCACCCGAGCTGGGTAGGTGGATGCAGCCGAGCGTGATACGACCGTGCACGAAGCCGCCGTTGCTGCTCGTGTGACAGTGGTGCAACGTGTCGAGCAGCCGGCGTGCAATGTAGACCGCCAGCGCCGGAGGAAAGGGCTGCTGCTTTTTCCCGAATGACTCGCAGAGCTGGGTCAGGTCCATGCCCGGCAGGTGCGCGTAGGCCGTAATCAAGCAATTTTCTACGGTTCCATAGTCGAGCAAGGACACGACGCCCGAATGCCTGAAGTGTGTGAGGCGCGTGAGCTCCTCGAACAAGGCGGTCATCGGCATGCCTTGCTTGTCCCCCAGGTCATGCATGAACTGCTTGATCAGGACCGGTGTGCCCAGGCCATCCCGATGCTCATCTCGGGCGATGTAGGTCTTGATGAGCTTCTTCTGATCGAGCTGCCAGAGCACGCGATAGCGCCCCAAAACGAGACTTTTTTCTAGGCTCATGCTGGGGCAATCATCGCTGGGGGCGCGCTAGCTCGTCGATATGACAGCATGACATGGGCACACGGTCTCCGTGAGTAGAACGGCCGGCGCCCCCCCTGCTTAAATCGCCCCAGGGAGCCCAGCGGGCGACGCGATGTGTTCGCGCTTCAAACGCTTCGTCCCGGAACGGGCAGTTCGCTCTCGCCGAGTGACTCGGGGCCGCTTCAAAAGGAAACGGCTCCCCCGAGGGTTGACCTCGAAGGAGCCGTCCTTGGGCGAAGCGAGCACGCGCTGCCACTCAGGGAGCGCGCTCGGATCGAGCCGAGCCGATGCTCGCCTCAGCCTCCCTTGAGCGCCAGCTTGATGGCCTTGTCAAAGGCCGGGAACGGCTGGGCGCCGCTCACGAAGTAGCCATTGATCGTGAAGGCAGGCGTGCCGCTAACACCAGCTTGTTTGGCCACTTCCATGTCCTTCTCGATCAGAGCCTTGTGGGTGTGGCCATCGAGCGCGGCCTTGAACTTCGCCACGTCGAGCCCGAGCTCTTCCGCGTACTTCTCGAGATCGGGCCGCTTGATGGCTTGCTGGTTGGCAAACAACTTATCGTGAAACTTCCAGAAGCCCTTGTTGCCTGCTTGTACGAACGCCTCGTGGGCGGCCTCGGCAGCGAGCGGGGCATCGGCGTGAAAGGCGAGCGGCATGTTACGCCAGACGACCTTCACGTCCTTCGGATACTCCTTCAAGACCTGCTCGATAGTCGGGTTGACCCGGCTGCAGAAGGGACATTGGAAGTCGGAGAACTCCTGAATCACGACCTTGGCGTTTTCAGAGCCCTTGAACGGATTGTCCTTGGTGGGCGCGGGCACCACCTTCTTCTCGGGTTCTTGCGGCGCCTTCGCCGTCTTCATCAGCTCGCGAAATACCTTGTCGCGCGTGACGCCCTTGGCGACGAGGTCCTTGGCGAGGACGAGCTGGCTATCGATGAGCTCCTTGAACTTCTCGTAGGGTTGAGCACCCGACAGGCGGCGGCCATTGACGAAGAAGTGCGGCGTGCCGCGAGCCTCGAAATCCGAGGCCAGGTCAATGCTTTCATTCACCTTGGCTTCGTACTTGCCCGACGCGATGGCAGCGTTGACCTGCTCCCAGTTCAGACCGAGGTTCTTCGCGATCTCTTGCAGCCCGGGGTCTTCCAGGTTTTTCTGGCCTTCGAACAGGGCATCATGGGCTGCCCAGAAGCCCTTGTTGCCACCCTTCTCGTACGCGAAGCGCGCGAGATAAGCCGCCGGCTTGGCGCGCTGATGGAACGGTAGTGCGTTGTCTTTCCAGACCACGCGCACGTCGTTCTTGTAGTCTTCCAAGACCTTGGCGATGGTCGGCCCAACGCGGCTGCAGAAGGGGCATTGGAAATCCGAGAACTCGATGATGGTGACCAACGCGTCTGCGGGACCCTTGACCGGGTCCGTATCCATGACTGGAACCTTCCACACGGTGGTGTCCTCGGGCGGAGGGGCCTGAGGCTTGTCGGGTTGCTCGGCGGGAGCGGCGACGAAGTTCTTCTTGGTGAGCTCGAGTGACACCTTGCCGCGTGCCACTCCGGTCTTTGCGAGAGCATCCGCCGCCGCCAGTTGCTCGTCGATGAGCTCCTTGAACTTCTCGTAGGGCTGAGCTCCGCTCAGGGTCTTGCCGTTGACGCGGAAATGCGGCGTGCCGCGCGCGCCAATCGTTTTGCTGAACGCCAGGTCTTTGTCGACCTTGGCCGCGTACTTCTTGGAATCGAAGGCCGCCTTATACTTCTGCGCGTCGACGCCCGAGGCCACGGCCCATTTCTCGAAGTTCTCCGGCGTCAGGTCCTTCTGGTTGGCGAACGCCAGGTCATTGAACTTCCAGAAATCTCCACCCAGAGCCTGGACCGTCGCGCCAGCCTCGGCGGCGGGGCGAGCGTTTTTGTGAAAGGGCAGCGGGTTGTTCTTCCAGACGATGCGCACCTTTTCCTGCCCGTACTCTTGCTTGACGCGGGCGAGCGTGGGGATGACGCGGGAGCAGAACGGGCACTCGAAGTCACTCACCTCGACGATGGTGACCGGCGCGTCCGCTTTACCCCAAACGGGGTCGTCTTCACTGATCGGGATGGGGGAGCTCGCGTGGCTCTCAGAGCCACCCTTGCTCGCGACTTCGGCGCCGATTTCGACGCCGCCCCCGTGAGCAATGCCCCACATCAGCCCCATCCCCGCCAAGAAGCTGAGGAGGAAGCCGACGATTGCGGTTCCTTTGTTCATTGTTTGTTTCTCCTAATTATTTTCAGTCGCAAGGCCCGCCTCGAGGGTGGGCATTGATTCCTGCCGACGCGCGCTTGGGCGCGTGACAGCTTGGATTGGATAGCGCAGCGGCGGGCGAGCCCGAAGCTGGCTCTTCCAGGCTTGGTGCAGCGCGGCACCCGGGCCGCGCTACCGCGCGAGGGCTCGTCGCCGCCGACGAGAGCCGAGATCGCCTCGGGGCTGCCACCGTCGACTCCCCGAAGCTCGATGCCTCGAGTCGTGGCGGAAGGCAACCAAAGCGCCTGCGGTCTGAGTGGTCGCGGCGTGCGCTTTAAACCCTCGAACGCAGGGATTCATCCAAGGGCGACACATCTCAGCCACCCCGAGCGAACCGCGGCGAGTCGTCGCTGGGTCCGCTCGGAGACGGCACGAGGGGCGCAGCCCTGGTGAATCAGGCGCGCGTTACGGGCGGGCGGTACACGACGGAGGCGTGACCGCGACGGGAGGCGAGCCCCTCGAACGGCGGGGGAGGCACGACCAGTGGCTCGGAGCGCACGGGGAAGGCCAGTAAAGGCTCGCAGGTGCCGTCGTAACGACCGCGTGACGGCTGGAGCTCTCGAGGTAGCGGAGGCGCTTTGTCGCTGAGCCGGGCCCCATTATCGCCGACATGGCCCCGCGATGCGTCCAGACGCCAGCCGATGATCCAGAGCTGAGCCTCACAAGGCAGCGCCTCGAAGTGCCCGCGATCGACCTCTGGGATGTCCACCGCCGCAGCGACCGATGCGCCTGCCGGATCGCACATGGGGGCGTCGACCTGCAGATCGGCGCCGAGGGGGAGGGCCGCCGCGGTTCCCGCAGCAAAAGCCAGAAGACAGCACAGGGGCAATAGGTGGCAGACCAGGAGCCGCAACATCCACGCCCCGCGCGACGCCACTCGAGCCGGCAGCGACCGCACGCCGCAAGCACCAAAACCCAATCCACCTCGCCCGACGCTGAGCAGCGGCTCGTCTAAACGTGGCTCGTCTAAACGTGGCTCGTGTGATGCTGGGGTGAAGGGCATGCGGGTGGGACTCGAGAGTCTACCTCAGAAGAGCGGGCGCTCAACCCCCTGACGGCACAGCGGCTCCGAGAAATCAGCCGCTCCACATCGAACCCGCTCGGGCCGTGGGGTTGGGTACCCCAGAATTTAGCCCACACGACCCGACACAGTTAGGATGAAGTCATGTCGGTCGAAGGGCAAGAACCAAGTCGCGACGGTGAGCGTAAAAGCTCGATATCACTGGGCAACAGCTCCGTGCAGGGGAAACGCGAGTCGGGGATTCCCGGCTTCGTGGGGCCCCGTGAATTTGGACGCCTGCTGCTGCTGAAGGCGATTGCGCGCGGCGGCATGGGTGAAGTCTATCTCGCGGCGATGGGGGACATCGAAGGTGCCGAGCGCCCCTGCGTAGTGAAGCTGATACGAGAGGAGCATCGGGAGGATGCTTCCTTCTTGGCGCGCTTCCTGGACGAGGCCCGCATACAAGCGCAGATGCAGCACCCCGGCGTCGCCCAAGTCCTGGAAGCGACCATCGATCCCCAAGGTCAGCCTTACGTCGTCGTAGAACACGTCCAGGGCCGGGACCTCGGCGAGATCCGCCAGCGCGCGGCACAGCTCAAGCTGCAGATCTCATGGTCGGACGCCATCGCGATCGCCGCGTCGATTTCCGATGCCCTCGCCCACGTGCACGAGCGTACCGACCCCGAAGGCCGACCGCTGGAGGTCGTGCACCGCGACCTGAGCCCACAGAACATCATGGTCTCGTACGTCGGCGACACCAAGCTCATCGACTTCGGCACCGCCCGCGGCGAAAATCGCCGCTGCCAGACCATCAACGGCATCGTGTTCGCCAAGCCCGGCTACGTCGCGCCGGAGGTGGCGGCGAATAACCCCGGTGGCGCTGCCGCAGACCTCTACGCGCTCGGCATCGTGCTCTGGGAGTTGATCGCCGGGCGGCGTTTTCTCCAGGGCGACTCGCAGGAGCACCTGGCAGCGGTGGCCAAAGGCGAACGTATGCCGCCGTCGCTGTCCTTGTGGCTCGCCCTGCCGCGGGAGGTCGATACGATTATCGCGCGCTTGACGGCCCCTCGAATCAGCGATCGCTTCGAGTCCGCTCGCGAGGCCACTGAACAACTCGTGAAGCTCCTGCAGCAAGCGCCCGGGCTCGCCAACGGCGAGCGCAGCGTGCGCTCTCGCATTGCGCACCTGATGCTGCGCCTGTATCCCGCCGAGCCAGCGCGTTCACGCGCCGAGTTCGCCGAGCTCTTGGCGGCCGCGCGCAGGACGGGCGGGGCGCGGCCTGAGTGGACGGGCATTCCTGGCAAGGTCGACGTAAAAGACGTGCTCTTCCCCGGGACGCGCTACCGCATCGTACGCGACATCGCGCAGGGGCCCATGAGCGTGGTGCACGAGGCGCAGCACGTCGACCTGGGGCGCAAGGTGGCGCTCAAGGTGCTCGACCGACAGCGCTGCAAGAGCCGCGACGCCGCCTCGCGCTTCCGCCACGAGGCGCGCGTGGTGGCGCAGCTGCGCCATCCAAACCTGGTGCAGATCCATGATTTTGGCGTTTCGAGCGACGGCCGCCCCTACTATGCGATGGAGTACCTGGAGGGCGAAACGCTGGCCGATCGCTTGCTGCGGGAGAGCCGCTTGCCCTGGCAAGACGCCCTCACGCTCTGCATTCAGGCCTGCCAGGCGCTCGAGAGCGCCCATGCGCTCGGCGTCATCCATCGAGACATCAAGCCTGCCAACTTGTTTGTGACCACCGACGGCGTGGTCAAGCTGCTCGATTTCGGCCTCACGCAGACCGATACCGAGCCGGAGCGCCACTCGAGCGACGGCCTGAGCCTGGTGGGCACGCCCGAGTACATGGCGCCCGAGCAAATTGGGCAGCGTGCCGTGGATGCCCGCGCCGACATTTATGCTCTCGGCAGTGTGCTGTACGAGCTCATCACCGGCTGCTTACCGCACAGCGGCGCGAACACGGTCACGTTGCTCGATAACAAAGTACACGACAAGGTCAAGCCGCCGAGCCAGCGCGTGCGCAAGCTGCACTTGCCCCGCTACCTCGATCGGGTGCTGCTCACGGCGCTCGCGACCGATACGAAGGATCGCTACGACAACGTGACGGGCATGCGCCAAGACCTCGTATGGATCCTGAGTAGCAAGGAGCGCGGTCAAGCGTCGCGTCGGCGCTGGGCCGGTACGGCGATGGGTTTTGTCGGCTTGAGCTCGCTCGTGGCGCTCTTCGCCTTCGACGGGCTGCCGCAGCGCCTCGAGGTGTCCCGGGCAACGGATATGCTAGACGAGCCCGACCCGAGCTCGGCGCCCGGTGCGGCTCTCGCCGGCTCGGCGCTCCCTCGCCCAGCGCTGCCCTCCAGCCCCGCGCAAAGCGCCGCCACGAACCAGCCTGCAGCGATCGTGGCGACCGAAGGGGTCGAGGCGACCGGCGCGCCAACGCCCGCCGCCACAGAGCTCCTTGGCACGAGCACGGGGGAGGTCAAGAGCACCGCCGCGCAGGGGGTGGACACCGCTGAGGCAGCGAGCCTGGCCGCCGACGACGAGGGCGCGGATAACGATTTCGCTCCCGCGCAGCTGGAGCCCGAGGATGCCGCGCCTGCCAGAGTCGCCCCGCCTGCCCCGCGCGCCGTGCCAACCGTGGAGCCTCGGCGCAGCGAGGCTCTGGAGGCAGCGCTCGCCGAAGCGGACAGCTTGAGGGGCCGCCGCGATCTCGAGGCGCTCGAAGCCTTTCGGCGCCTCGGCGACCGTCACCCCAGAGACCCCAAGGTGCTCGAGGGTTGGTCACGCGTCGCGGCCAGCACCAAGTGGTGGGGTGAATCGCTCGAGGTCGCCAAACGCTGGGCCAGGCTGGATCCAACCCCGCCAGCGCAGATCCACCTCGCCCGCACACAGAAGAGGCTCGGTCAAATCGACAACGCAATCGTCACCTTGAAGGCGCTCCTCGCGCGCGAGCCAAAGGACGCGAACGCGCTCTACTTGCTCCAAATGTATAATGGAACCACCGTCGCGTCACGTTGACGCGAGGCGCAGGTAAGCTCGCCGCGATTGGAGGCCGGATGGCGATCATCGATTGCAGCCATGACGAGCACGCCGACGCGATCGTCGCGATCCTGAACGACGCCATCCTCAATTCGACCGCGGTGTATGACTACGCACCCCGGCCAAGGCACACCATGCTGAGCTGGTTCGAGGCCAAGGCCAGGGGGCTTTTCCCCGTGTTTGGCGCCGTGGACGACGCGGGGCAGCTGCTCGGGTTCGCGAGCTATGGCGCCTTCCGACCCTGGGCCGCTTACAAGTACTCGATCGAACACTCGGTGTACGTGCATCGGGACCAGCGCGGACGAGGCATCGGGCGCACCCTACTCGAGCGCCTCATCCGAGCCGCCACTGAGCAAGAATATCACGTGATGATCGGCGGCATCGATCGCGAGAACGCGGCCAGCATCGCGCTGCACGAGAAGCTCGGCTTCACTCACGCGGGCACGATCGAGCAGGCGGGCTTCAAGTTCGGCCGCTGGCTCGACCTGGCCTTTTATCAGCTCGTGCTCCCGACGCCGGAGCGACCCGCGGACGGTTGAGCCACGACGACCACGCATCAACGATCGAGCCGGATCCGACTCGGTTGCGGCCCGGTCTGGTGGTTGTATTGGCTGCCGCGAGCTTCTCCGTAGGGTGACTCGGCGGGCGACGTCAGCTGGTGGAGCACGATCTGCGCGATGCGCATGCCGGGGTACAGCTTGACCGGGATGGATCCGATGTTGGAGAGCTCGAGCGTGGTCTGGCCCTCAAAGCCCGGATCAATGAAGCCTGCCGTTGCGTGCACCACTACCGCCAGGCGCCCCACGCTGCTTCGGCCATCGACGAGCCCCACCAGATCGGAAGGCATCTTCACCCGCTCTTCTGTCGCGCCCAGCGCGAACTCTCCGGGATGAAGCACCAGGGCTTCATCAGCAGACACCACCACACGCTCCATCGCCGCGGCAATCGTGCTCGGTTCGCGCGGATCCAGACAAGCCACCCGCGACGCGCGATAGAGTAAGAACTCACGATCCAACCTGAGGTCGACGCTCGCGGGCTGGATCTGCAAAGCATCATCGGAGAGCGGCCCCACCACCAGGTCTCCCTGCGCGAGCCGCGCGCGGATGTCGCGATCGGAGAGGATCATGACGTCAGGCTAGCGCGAACGATTCGGCGCTGTCCCTGACACTGCGTTCAGGGGGCAACACCGGCCCACTCGCCGGAGCATCGCTGGGGTGCCGGGCAGCGCCGTGCGGCACGTCACTTCCACGCCGACAACCCGCGGACGTTCCAGTGGTACACTCACGGGATGTCGGCGGCTGCACTCTTCAAGGACCTCGGTCGCCCAGCGACCCTGGCCGACCTAGAGGCGCTGCCCGCCGAGCTCAAGGGGGAGATTATCGAGGGCGAGCTCTACGTCCAACCGCGACCGAGGGCTCGTCACGCCCGAGTGGAAGCTGCGATCGTCGGGTTGACGCACGGCCCCTACGACCTGGGGCGTGGCGGCCCCGGAGGCTGGTGGATATTGCCGGAGCCTGGCGTCGAGCTGCCGGGCTCGCCGGAGTTCTCGCCAGACGTGGCGGCCTGGCGCCGCGAACGGCTGCCAACGCTGCCTGAGGATGAACCGATTCGAATCGCGCCCGATTGGGTGTGCGAGGTGCTCTCGCCGCGAACGCGAGGCTATGATCTCCTCAAGAAGCGTCCTTTCTACGCCCGCAGCGGCGTCGAGTGGTTGTGGTACGTGGACGTCGAAGCCCGCGCCATCAGCGTGAGCCAGCTGCGGGAGGGGGCTTGGGTCGAAGTCGCCGTCCATGGCGATGGCGAGCGCGTTCGCCTGCAACCGTTCCCCGAGGTGGAGCTCGACCTCGCGTTTTGGTGGTCGAGCGGATCGGCGTAGGGCGCGGTCGAGCGCGCGTCGGGGACGAGGCCGGCGTGGCGCCACGGCGTGGTTCGCCGAATGCGCGAGGGTGAGCGCCGAGGAGGGCACGCTATGCTGCGTGGACTTCACCGACTTTCTTTGAGCTGGCCAGATCCGGCGCGCTCCTCGGAAGATCGCGAAACCGCTGAGCTCAGCTATACGCATGGCGTTGCCGATGTTGCGCTCGTAAGGCTTCCAGCGCGGCGTTGATTTGTTCCGCCGTCTCGCTGCGTCCGAGTGTTGCTTGCTCCCTGGCATGCCACTCGGCGGCACGTGCGAATGAGTTGTGCACGCTACTTTGGCAGGTGGCGCGCGACAAGCAGTGAATTCCGGTGATGACGGCGCGGATGGACGCCGCTTTGAAGCCCGATCCAGCTACCGGTCGTGGATAGGGGCGTCAGCCCGGCGTGACAGTCAGGAGCAGCGGCACCAGCTCGGGCGAGAGCTGACCGAAGGCCGATGAACGGGCAGGATCGCGACCCGCGTATGTCGCTGGCATCGGCTCGTCAGGGTCGGCCAGCATCTGGCACGCCACGGCGCGGCGCACCTCAGGGCTGTCGTCGCCGAGCGCGTGGGCAGCGCCCGCCCAATCATCGAGGGCGACCAGCGCGAGCGCGGCGAGCGTCCGACGGTCGGCGAGTCGTGCGAGCAGATCGGCGCGCAGCGCTGCTTTGACGTTTGGGTCGCCCGCGCGCGCCAGGGCGGCTCGCGCCACCAACCCGGTCGACGTCAGCGTGTCCGTGCCGAGCTTGCCGAGCTCCACCCGGGTCGCTGCGTCGAGCACCCCATGCTGGGCCAAGCGCAACCCGGCGAGCACGCGAGTGGCGGGATCGCGGTGCTTCAGAGCAAGGTTGATGGCAGCTCTGAGCGCTGGGTCTTGCCAGGGCGCGGCGTAGACGGCGAGCAGGCGCGACTCCTGCTCGTCGCCGCCGATCGCGCGCGCCAACGCGAAGCTCGCGAGCCCCGGCGGACCGGCGTTACGTTGCTCGAGCTCCAGCGCCGCCACTACGGCTGGCGCGCCCGACGTGACCTCGACCACATGCACCAATTGCCGTTCGCCCCCGGCCTGAAAATTTTGCGGAGTCGACCAGGCGAGGATGATGTTGCGACGCTCGTCGACAGTGGCCGTCGCCCACAGATCGCTGAGCGCCAAGACGGCGCGCTGGCCTCCGACGCGGCCCAAGGCTCGTACCGCCGTCGCTCGCGCTCGTGGATCGGGGTCGAGGCGCGCCGCCTCCAGCAGCGCTTCGATGTCACCCGGATCTGCGCTGGCCACAGCAGCCTCGAGCGCCGCGCGCCGCACGTCTGCGTCACCGTGCAACATGAAGGCGCGCCGTCGAGCCCCTGCAGCCTCGCCTACGGCGCGGCGAGCGCTGAGCGCCGTGCCCGCTCCCGAGGCCCCGCTCGGCTGTGCCCTCGGCGACGCAAAACCAGCATCGATGAGCGCCAGCGTGGCGGGCGCCGCAAACGCGCCGCTACCGCTCGCCAACTCTTCGAGCACGCGACGAATGCGCCCGACGCAGGGCTGTACGTCGGGGAACACCTCGTCCTTCGCCTGGAGCGAGGAGAGCTCTCGCCGCAGAACGGACCCCGCCAGCTCTTTTACACGCGCTCTGCCCAGCTCTCGCTCATGATCAGCCTCGCTGATCGCCGCCTTCAACCCCGGCAGATCGCCGGACAGCGCGACACGGCTCGGCGCCGAGACGCAGGCGCCAGGTGCGAGAGCGAGCAGCACCGCGCTCCAGCGCAGGACGGACGAGACCAGCCCCGGTCCGCCTAGCCTCGAGAAGCGCTCGGGAGCGCTGCGCGGGGACAGCGGCTCAGTTGGGAGCGGAGCTGAAGTCGGCACGCTCCCCTTCACCGGCCGCACCCTTCACGCTTCGTTCGGTCTCCTGGCGCCGACGCATTGCTGCGTTCACGAAGCCAGCAAACAACGGATGCGGCGCCATGGGCCGACTCTTGAACTCGGGATGAAACTGGCAGCCCACGAAGAAGGGATGGTCGTCGAGCTCGATGATCTCGACCAGGCGATTGTCGGGGCTAGTACCGCTCAGGCTCAGGCCCGCGGCCTCCAGCGTCTGCCGGTAGTCGTTGTTCACTTCGAAGCGATGCCGGTGACGCTCGGTGATGACCTCGCTCGCGTAGAGCTGCGCGCTGCGACTGCCGGCCTTGAGCACACAGTCATACGAGCCGAGCCGCATCGTGCCGCCCTTCTCTCGCACTTCGACCTGTTCGTTCATCAGATCGATGACGGGGTGAGCGGGCGCCTCCGAGAACTCACGCGAGCCTGCCCCGACCAGACCGCAGCGATTCCTGGCAAACTCCACCACCGCGAGCTGCATACCGAGACAGATCCCGAAGTATGGGATCTGGTTCTCTCGCGCAAAGCGGATGCCGTTGATCTTGCCTTCCGAGCCGCGTTCCCCAAAGCCACCCGGAACCAGGAGGCCGTCCAAAGCACGCAGCCGGCTCTGCACGGGCGCTTGGTCTATGCCGCCTCGCTCGAGCTCCTCCGCGTCGATGTAATCGAGCTCGACCCTCACCGAACGCGCCATGCCGCCGTGGACCAGCGCCTCGTGCAAGGACTTGTAGCTGTCCTTCAGATGCACATACTTGCCGACGATACCGATGCGGACGCTGCTCTTCGGATTGGTGAACTGGTCGACCACGCGGCGCCAGCGCCCGAGCTCGGGAGGGCGCGACCAGATGTTCAAGCGATCGGCGAGCTGATCGTCGAGGCCCTGCTCATGCAGCTTCACCGGCAGCTCGTAGATGCAGCCGACGTCCTCCGCGGAGATGACGCTACGCACGGGCACGTTGGAGAAGAGCGCGATCTTCCCCTTCAAGTCGGCGCTGATGGGTCGATCGGAGCGACACAAGAGCACGTCGGGCTGAATGCCGATCTCACGCATGTCGCGCACCGAACGTTGCGTAGGCTTCGTCTTCAACTCGCCCGCCGTCGAGATGTGCGGAACCAAGGTGACGTGCACGCTGACCGCGTTCTCCGGACCCTCTTCGACCTTGAGCTGACGCAGCGCTTCGAGGAACGGCAGCGATTCGAGGTCGCCGACCGTGCCGCCCACTTCGATGATGGCGACGTCTACGCCTTCAGCGGCGCGATGAATGTTGCGCTTGATCTCATCAGTGATGTGCGGAATCACCTGCACCGTCGCGCCCAGGTACTCGCCGCGCCGCTCTTTCTGGATCACGGTCTGGTAGACACGACCCGCTGTGACGTTGGCGTTCCGAGTCAACCGCACCGAGGTGAAGCGCTCGTAGTGGCCGAGGTCGAGATCGGTCTCCGCTCCGTCATCGGTCACGAACACCTCGCCGTGTTGGTACGGCGACATCGTGCCCGGATCGACGTTGATATACGGATCCAGCTTCATGTGCGTGACCTTCAGGCCACGTGCCTCCATCAAGGCACCAATCGACGCTGAAGCAAGCCCCTTACCAATCGAGGAGACTACGCCTCCAGTGACGAGTACGAACTTCGTTCGACGGTTCACTGTTCCATCTCCATGATGGGAGAGCACCCTATAACGAGTGCTTCCAGGTTGCACGCACAAGTTGTGTCACACCGAAATTCGCGCGGCAATTCAACTCGTTGCAGCGCGATATTTGCGTTCGTATCAGGATCGCCACACGCTTCGGCGCGTGAAACTGCGCGCCAACCACGGCGCACGCCGCCGCCAGATGCGCAGTGAAACGACCCGAGCTCACCCCGTCGGGGGAGACGTGGTCGCAGGTGCGACCACTCAGAAACGACCAACGACCTCTATGCCTCCGCCGTTGGGGAGAGCAACGGGTACCGCCATCCAATTGACGCTCGCGCTCCCATCGCGCTCGCGACCCACCTCGTGCGCGCTCTTCGGCGGGCGCTTGGGCTGCGGAGCGCCCCCTCGGGTATCCATGAAGATGCCCTCGAGCAGCGCAACCACGCCACCAGCCTGGCCGACGCCGCTGACGACGGCCAGGGCCGTCCTCGCCACGACCTTCACCGTGGTGCAGCCCGACTCATCGGCGCCGCAGCCCGTATTCCCGAGCGCCATCCATGGGCCCACGACGGGAAGCCGCAGATCGCGGGCGTTCGGCGCATCGGGCCAGAGGAAGGAAGTGCCCACGCCCGCGCCGTACCAGCCTGCGGTGAGCGCCAGCCCAACGATCAGGACGCGACCTCGTGCGGCATCTGGCGGCAGCTCCGCGGGATGGTACTCGACCTCGTCGATGGTGGGCTCCTCCGCGCGGGCCACACCCGACCCACACACGAGACCACCCGCGATCGAGAGCTCGACCAGGCGACGCGCGAGTGACGGCCAGATACGCGGATTGGTCATGCCGGGGTTTCGTGTAGTCTGCTCCTGTGCTTCGAGGCAAGGTCCGAGCTCTACTGATTGCATCCATTCTACCGCTCGCCTGGCCCGCGGCGGCGCCGGCTCAGAACGGCACGTCGCCTGCGATCGCAGCTCGGCCGGTCGCGCCACACGTGGCTCGAGAGCTGCAGTCGCTGGTCGATTGGGTCAAGGGCCGGGGGGGCCTCTCGAGCGTGCAGGTCTACGACACCGGCAAAGCAGCGGTGTGGGCCGAAGCGACTCCGGATGCAGCGCTCAACCCGGCCTCGAACATGAAGCTGTTGACCGCGGCGGTGGCACTCAAAAAGCTCGGCCCCGAGTATCGATTTAGCACCGGCTTGTATGGCGAAATCAAGCAGGGTCAGGTCGACCCGCTGGTGCTGCGTGGGCATGGCGATCCGTCGCTCGGAGTGGCGGACCTCTGGCAGCTCGCACAGGCGCTCTCGCACCTCGGCGTGACCAGCGTGGGTAGCATTCTGGTGGATCAAGCCCGCTTCGACGATCAATTCGTGCCGCCCGCCTTCGAGCAGCAGCCGGACGAATGGGCGGGCTTTCGAGCGCCCGTCAGCGCGGTGGCGATCCAGCAAAACGCGGTCACCCTGCACGTCTCTCCGACGAGCGCCGGCAAGCCCGCGCGCGCTTGGATCGAGCCGCCGGGAGTCGCGAGCCTCGAGGGCAGCATCGAGACGCAGAAGCCCGGTTCGGGGGAGGCGATCCAGCTCAGCCTGGAGCCGCGCGGACCCGACCTTTTGATGCGTCTCGGCGGTCATGTCGCGCAGGGCTTGCCGCGCTTGCGCTTCGATCGGCGCCTCGACGATCCGCGGCGCGCCCCCGGGCTGGCGCTGCGCGAGCTGCTGCGCGAAAGCTCAGTCGAGGTGCGGGGAGCGGTCGCTCTCGGTGGCGGTGGCGTGAAGCAGCGCTTGGTGTTTCACGAGTCTGAGCCACTGGCAGAGCTGCTGCACGAGCTGGGCAAATACAGCGACAATTTCTACGCCGAGATGCTGTTCAAGGTGCTGGGCGCCGAGTTCTCGGCCGTGCCCGCGACGAGCCTGGACGGGGCGCGCGTGGTCACCGATTGGCTGCGCGGAGAGGGCGCGCTCGGCCCGGACACGCGAGTGGTAAATGGCTCCGGGCTATTCGACGCCAATCGCGTCAGCGCGGCGACGCTTACGGGGGTGCTGAGAGCCA
This sequence comes from Deltaproteobacteria bacterium, assembly GCA_043747815.1. GTDB lineage: Bacteria > Myxococcota_A > Polyangia > Polyangiales > Polyangiaceae > SZUA-265. The sequence continues at coordinate 18,665 of JAYTOL010000044.1, read as the reverse complement.
TGCAGCGAGATCCGACGGTTTATCCCGAATTCGCCGCTCAGCTCTCGATGGGCGGGGTCGACGGCACCCTGCGCTCCCGCTTTCGAACGCGCAACGGGCGACGCCTCGTGCGAGCGAAGACCGGTACCCTGTCGGCCTGCATCGCCCTCTCCGGCTATGTCTCGGGAGCGCGAGGCAGCGCCCCCATCGCGTTCGCGTTCATCATCAACGGCATCGAAGGTCATACTGGCGAAGCTCGGCAACGCATCGATCGGGTAGTCGAAGCGATTGCGGAGGACCTCGCCCAGAACGTTGCCCGGGACGTGAGCCAGGATAGGGCAACGACCGCGCGGTAGAGCGCTCCGCGCGTTCAAGTCGCCGCCAAAACCAGCTCTCCGCGGGCGATCCGCGCCAGAGTTTCCACCACGAGCTCTCGTTCGCGAGCCTGCACGCGCTCACTCAAGCTCTGCGCGTCATCTCCCGGCAGCACCGGCACCTCGCATTGAGCGACCACTCTACCCGTGTCGTACTCCCCTTCCACCCGATGCACCGAAACACCGGACAGCACGTCACCGGCGGCGAGCACCGCGGCATGCACTCGGGCGCCGTACATGCCGTGCCCTCCAAACTTGGGCAGGAGCGACGGGTGCGTATTCAGGATGCGCCCCCGGAAATGCGCCAAGGTGCGCGCCCCTAACTTCTTCATATATCCAGCGAGAAACACCAGCTCCGCGCCATGTTCGATCAACGCCGAGAGAATGGCAGAGTCGAGCGCTGCGGGCTCGGGGTGGGTTTGCCCGCTCAAGTGCCGGAAGCTGATGCCGTGGCGCCCCGCCCGCTGTGCGGCCCCGGATTGGCTGTTATTGCTGATGATCAGGCAAACTTCGGCCGGCAAGCGATCGTCCGCGCAGGCGTCCACGATCGCCTGCAGCACAGTTCCGGTGTGGGAGGCGAGGACAGCGATCTTTTTGGGCATGCCGCGTGTCTAGTGCCATAAATCCAATGGCGACACGCCTAATTTCCGCCGAATCCGGCACAGATTTAGACACCCGGCGCGAGCATTGGTCAGGTTGGTCAGGCCCTCGCGATCGGCAGGCTCAGATTCAACGCGCGCTCGCCACCTGCCCCCGCACCCAAGACACCAGCCCGGCGTTTCCAACGCTCGCCGTCACGTCGGCGGGCAAGCGCCGGAGCAGCCAATTCACGCGCCAACTCGCGGTGCCGCCCACGGCTGGTAAAGCATAACGCCCTTGTTGCTCGATCTCGACATAGTCGAACTTGCCGTTGATGAAGATCTCGATCTCGGCCTCGCCCGTCGCTTGCTCGGCAATGGGGATGTCGTCGAACGTCTTGATGAACACCAGGTCCTTGTACACGAAGGCGAGCCAGCCCTCCGAGCCATCCTGAAACAGCTTGCTGTCGACCGCAGGTGCCTGGGAGACGTCGATCCACGCCACTCCGTCCTCGAGCCGCGACTGGAGCGTCGACTGAGGTAGCGGGTCCCCCGCGGACGCGAAGAAGACCAGACCTTCCTTCGGCACGCGGCTGATTTCCCAGGGCGCGGCGGGTAGCGTCGCGCGCTCGTTTCGGAGCGTGTACTCCAGCGTTACTCGGCCGAGCGACGCCTCCGTCCAGATGCGCTTGTGGACGGCGTAGCCCGTCGTGGCGCCGGGCTCACTCGCCAGCTCGAGCACCGCACCATTCACGCTCACCTCATGCGGTGCGCTGTCGATCGCGACCTCAGGCGGCCAGCCCCAATCGCTCTGCGGGCTCGTCCAAAACGTGGAACCGTACATGTTAGGCAAGGATCCCTCCCCGCTCGCCACCACGTCCGGCCCGGTCAATACGTTGCTGCCCGCCAAGCTGAAGCGCGTGATCCGCCCGCCCAGCGCCGGATCGACCTCCAGCTCGACTTCACCCATACGCAACACGTAGCGCCCAGCTTCGAGCGCGGGTGCCGGCGAAAACCCGAGATCCGGCGCAGCCCCATTTGCCAAGTCGTCAACTCCTTCCATCGGACTCCTGCTGCCCGACGTAGCTCCTGGTCGCCCCGCTGCCGCGTCAAAAGCCCCAGCTCCCGCCGGGCGCACTTCCTTCTCGGAAGCGCCGCACGAAAGGCTGAGCCAGGCACAGCAAAAGCTTACAAGCAGTCGGGAACCGCTCATCGATGGTCTGTCTAGACCGAATGCCGGCGCGCGGCTAGTGCCGCGAATCCAGTCTCACGGGTCGCCTCGCGATCGCGGCCGCTCCGTGGGCTGACGCAGCGTCAGGCGACCAGGTAGCGGTGCAACAGATCCGCCAGCTCGTCCGTCAGCGCGCCCTCGTCGAGCCCAGGCGGCGCCTCGAGCAGGTGCGCCATCATCGACGCCCGCACTGACTGGTACGCCACGAACGCCGCGGCGTCCAAGTTCTTACGCCGGCACGAGAGCTTCGCACTTGCGAGCACGCTCCGCACCATGCTGACCATGCGCAGATCAAAGGCCTTGACCTGCTCGGGCGCGGCGCCCGTGAGGCCCTCGATCACGAGCACTCGGTGCAACTCGGGCGCAGCGCCATATAAAGTGAAGAGCCCGTGGATCACCGCGCGCGCCAGCTCGTCCGTAGATCCGGGTGGGCTGTCCACCATGACCTGATGCATGAGGCACATCGTGCGTTCGAGCTCGCGCTCCTGCAGGCTGTCGAGGATGCTCTTACGATGAGGAAAATATTGGTACAGCGTCCCCACGCTCACGCCCGCGGCCTGCGCGATACGCGTCGTCGTCAGCGCCAGGCTGCCCTCTTGCTCCAAAACGCGAATAGCGCCATCTAGAATGGCCTCGACAGTCACTCTGGAGCGCGACTGTTGCGGCGGCTTTCTTGCCGTGACGCGGGCCCGACGCTTCTTCAACGGAAACCTGAACGTTTTGCGAATGGCCGATGTCCCAAGCGACCAGGCATAGTAGCCGGAGCGGTGCTGGACGATCGGCAGTTCAAAAGTAAGCCACCTCTGTTACCCGAGATGACATAGCGCACATCACACGCACAATGGTATCCGTACCGAAGCTCTCGAGCGCCGAAAAAGAGCGGCCTCGAAGGGCACGCGCTGCTCGAGTGCGCATGCGTCTGACGTCCATCCAAAGCGCGCTCGAGCAGGCGCTGCGCTGGCTACTCGCGTTCATTCGAGAGGCGGACATCGATTGTCGCTCTCGCGTCATGGGTGTAGCCTCTCGCGCTCAGCACGCGGAGTCTGCCATGCCTCGATATGACGAAAACACGGCCGAAGCTCGGGTCTTCACCTTCAAGGACGGCCTGCTCTCCAAGGTCGCGCACGACCTTGAAATTCAGATCACACGTTTTAGCGTCGAGGTCGATCCGAGCACGGCAAAGCTCAGCGCGGAGTTCGATCCCCGATCGCTAAAAGTCGTCGGCGCAGTGCGCGACGGTAAAGTCGACCCGAACGCCTTGTCCGACGCCGACAAAGCCAAGATCGCGGTTCAGATTCAGAAAGAGGTCCTCGGCGTGGACCAATATGCTCACATCACCTTCAGCTCGAAGAAGATCGAGCGCCGCCCCGACGGGGGCTACGGCATCGAAGGTGATCTGCTTCTGCACGGCACCACTCGAGTCATCACGGCCCAGACGCACCTCGAGGCGGGCCAGCAGGTCGCCCTAGTCGAGCTCGATCAGCTCGATTACGGCATCGTGCCCTTCAAGGCCATGATGGGCACCCTAAAGGTCAAACCCATCGTGCGCGTGCGGCTCGCCGTTCCGAACAATTGAGCCGAGCAATTGAGCCGAGCAATTGAGCGTTGCTTTCGATGAGTCGCCATCCCTAGCGACGCACTTGTAGGTTCGCGGCCGTTCGGCAAGGTGGGGGGGGGCTACTTGCGCTCGGCGATCTTGGCGACCAGCTCTCGGAGGCCCTTTGTCGCGCTAACCCGCTCGCGCGAGGGCAGGCCGTCGGGCGACTCGGCGTCCACCAGCAGCAGGCAGGTCGGGTAGCCGCGGCTCGCGCACACGTACAGCGCGAACGAGGTAGAACCGATGGCCTCGAAGTAACGCTGCGGAAGCCGACGCATCGCCCCGGGCCCGAGCGCGTCGGCGATCGTGACGTTCTTCCCGTTCCGCAGCGCTGACGAAAACACGTCGGCGCCATGGGTGATGGGAAATTTGAGCTGGCTCTTCAACGCCTTGGCGTCCTCGCCGAGGGCCAGACGCACTTCGAGCTCTTTGCGATCAGTGGTCATCGCCAAGAGGATGACGCGGGGCGCGCCTAGCGCGCTCGAAAGAGCCGTGAGCGCGGGCGCGAGCAGCGTGTCCGAGGCTTGCTTCTTTTGCAAGCCATCCGTCAACATCGACAGCGCCTGCTCGATGCGCGCCATGTCGTTCGCGCTGAGCGGCTCCGCCACCCTGCGCTCGGCGGGCATCGGTTGCCCGGTGAGGCTCCGCGCGTTGAACAGAAAGCGGCTCTTCTTGTGATACGGGCCGAACAGGGCCGAGTAGCGCGTCTCAAAGGACTTGCACACGGTGCCGAGCAACGAGCTCACGTCCTGATCCTGCAGCGAAAGTAGCCTGCGGTGGCTCGCGAGCAGGCGCTGCAAGAGCACCTTGTAATTTTGCCGATCGCCGCTGGCGATCACATGGCAAAGATCGTTTGAGAGCTTGGCGAGCGCGGAGAGCCGGTCTTCTTCGCGGATGAGCGGCGCGTCTGGCCTGGGGCTCGCCGCCATGGCCATGCACATCATCTTCGGCAGACACCAGCGCTCCGCCACGCCCAGCCCGATCTTCGGTAGGCTCGTGCCGAGGACGCGCTGGGCGGCAGCGCTGCGGGACACGTGCTCCGACTCGGAGAGCGCGACGATCTTTTGATATTCCTCTGGAAGATATTCGACCACCAGCTGCTGCCCGAGGTTTTTGAACATGGCGCACATCATCGCCAGCTCAGTGTCCTTGATGCCGGCTTTTGGCGCCAGGATGCGAGCGATCTCGCCGCTAATCAGCGAATTGATGGACTGGTCCGCCAGGTCTTCGTGAAAGCGGTTGGCTTTTTGCGACGGGCTCGCCGTTGCCCGCTGACCGGAGAGCTTGTACACGCTCACTCCGAGCGCCATCGATCTCACGCTGTCAAAGCCCAGGATGATCACCGCCTGATTGACGCTGAACACCTTGCCGCCGAAGCGGCTGCCGAATAGCCCGTTAACCATGCGCAGCAGCTTCGCCGTGAGGGCGAAATCCTTCAGGATCGATTCGCTGAGCTGCCACGCCGAGTAGGCAGCGTCAGCGTCCGCCTTGCGGGAGATTTCCGTCACGTTGTTCAGGAAGGAAGGGAAGTCGGCGCGACGCTGCATGCGCCGCAAAAGCTTGTCGAGCAGCTTGCCGTCGTCGAGGGACAGCGTCATCGGACCAGGTCCGGCCTCATCGGTGATCTCCGACAACAAGCGAGAGGGCGGCGACGGGACGACCGGGGGCTCCTCCTCCAGCCCCTGGTCGGCGGTGGGCTCTTCTTCGCTCTCGAGCGACACCCTGTCCGCTCTCTCGACTCGCCGAGCTACGGACCGTGCAGGCGCCACTTGCGGACTCTGCTGGGCTGCCGCTCTCGGTACGGGTGGCGGCGCGACAGACGCCGCCGCGCCCTCTGCCGCAAGAACCAGCTCATCGAACAGCTCCGCCACCGATTGGGGTCGGTCGTGAGGCTCTTTCGCCAGGCAGCGGTCGACGAGCTCTGACAACGCCAGCGGCGTGCTCGGGACGAGCTCCGCGATGGGTGCGGCCTGATCCCGGATGTGCATGGTGAGCAGCAGCAAGTCCGAGTCGGCCGAAAACGGCAGCTGACCCGTCAACATCTCGTACAGGATGATGCCGAGAGCATAGATATCGGTGGCAACGCTGATCGCGTCCACGTTGCCGAGCGCTTGTTCGGGTGCCATGTAGGCTGGCGTACCCAGCACCTCGCCGCGTCGAGTCCCGCCAATACGCCGTGTTTCGGTGACTTTGGCGATCCCGAAGTCCATCAACTTGATGAACAGCGGCTCCTCTTCCACGACGAAGACATTCGCGGGCTTCAGGTCTCGGTGCACGACACCTCGTTGATGAGCCAAATCCAGGGCCGCGCAGATTTGGCTAAAGTACACGACCACTTCGCTCGGCTCGAAGCGCCCGTGCTTCGCCAGCTGAGTAGCGAGGTCGACGCCGTGCAGGCGCTCCATGGTGTAGTAGGCTCGGCCTTCGATCTCACCGAGATCGTAGATCTCGACGATGTTTGGATGACGGAACGTCGCGGTGACCCGCGCTTCCTGCAAAAATCGCCGGTTCAGGTCGACGTCTGCTTTGTATTCAGGGCTGAGCAGCTTCACGGCGACTTCACGGCCGAGCGCCGGATGCCTCGCGAGATACACGACCGCCATACCGCCGCGACCCAGTGGTCGCTCGATCACGTAGTTGCCGATCTGGCGCCCGATCAAGTCGGAGAGGTCGGCGGCGGGCTCGCTCACGTCCGCGCCGACCGGCTCGATGCGAGTCGGAACATTTCCCCAGCCCTGGGGTGCGGGCTTCATCGTGGCCAAGTACGGCCGATCTCGGCACGTGATTCATCCCACACCGGCACGAGGTGTGCGCATGGGCAGCCTCGACGCCGAGCCGCGTTTCTCGGTCCTCGGGGAGTCGATCGATCGTCGGTTCCCGCGAGCCGCGCCGCAGCTAGCTCATGCAGCCATCGAGCCGGCGTACTGCTGCGGAGCCAGGGGCGGGCCCGCCGCTCCCCACCCCAGCTCGTCGAGAGGAACCACCGCCTCCAGCAACTAGCGCTAGCGCTTGGCTTGGAGCGAACGTTGCTCTTCGGCTTCGAGCTCCGCGAGCGCGCGTGTCAGCTCTTCTTCTTCCGCCTCGTCGAGAGGCTGCGCCGGCACGCGCGCAGCGCCGGGATCAACGCGCAGCGGCTCTGGCTCGGGAGGTAATAGTCCCATCCTGCGTTTGAGCGCCACGAGATCTTCTTCAGCGCCGGCCGTAGCAGCGAGCTCGCCAAACTTCTGCGCCAGCACGTCGCCGCTGTACTCCTCGGCGAGCTCGGCGCTGGCCTCGGCCTGAGCTTCCATCTGTTCCACCTTGCTCGCCATCTGATCGAACGCCTCGAACGCGCTCGCGTTCTTCAGGCCGCTCATCGTCTCCTGAATCTTGGACTGAGCTTCGGCGCGCTTCTGGCGAGAGACGAGCAATGACTTCTTGCGCTTGGCCTCCTCGATTTTGTTGTTCAGCGCGCGCAGAGCCAGCTTGAGCTGGTCGACCGAGGCTTTTTGCTTTTGCCACTGAGCTTGGTATTGCTCGCTCAGGGCTGCGTGCTCGGCTTTGCGAGCCAGCGCCTCCTTGGCGAGCGCGTCATTGTTGGCTCGCACCGCCAGCATGGCGCGCCGATCCCACTCCGCCAGAGTGTCCTTCTCCGCCTGGACCTGCTTCTGCAAGCGCTTTTCATCCGCGATGGCCACAGCAACTTGCTTTTTGGCCTCCATCAGCTGCTTGCCCATGTCCTCCAGGATCTGGGTCAGCAGCTTCTCCGGGTCCTCCGCCCCGCTGATCAGGGCGTTGAGGTTGGCTTTGATCAGCCGTGCGATGCGCGCGAATATTCCCATGGTGATCCGACGTCAAAAACAGGTGCTAGCTCTTGGAGAGCGCGACGAGGCTCGGCACGTGCTCGGCGAGGGCCATATCCAAATCCGCCAGCACGGCCTCGAGCTCGTTCATGTCCAAATTCTGCAGTTGTAGGGCAGCCGTTAACACGATCTGCCCAGCCTCTATGCCGAAGGCCGCGTGCAACAAGCCACTGGTGTTGAGCTCGAGCAGGCGGCGCATGAAGCGCGCCGAGCTCGCGTCGTCGGCGAGCGGAGCCTCGGTGACGTGTACCTGCGCCACCAACACGGGTGGCGATATGTTCAGGGCGCAAGGCGACTGCCCCGGACCCATGCCCACGAGGTAGACCTCGCCGCCCTCAGCGCGTTCGAAGCTGCGGTTCAACCGGGTGAGATGCCCCTCCAAGTCCTCGTTGCTCGCGATCATGTCCTCCCCCGAACGGTAGAACAGCGCGCGGCATTCGGCTACGTGTTCTCGTCCCGATTCTGCAGGACCGCGCGGACACCGGCCCCGCCCGGGGAGCGCTCGGGGACTCGAGAAGCCCAGGGCGCAATTAATGAACGAGCGGCGTCCCGGTGAACGGGCGTCCTCATGCAGGGCCAATGCGTGAAATTGCGGCCTGAATCGTGCCGTTCAGGGTCGGCTCAATAGCCCGAGATGAACGGTTGAATGTCAGAATCTTTCGTGTAAAGTGCGCCATGTTTGAGCCTAACCTGCGCGAGTGCTTGACGTTTGACGACGTCATGCTCACCCCGGGCTACAGCGATGTCCTGCCCGCGGACACTGACGTTCGCACGCGGCTGACGCGCGAGATCAGCCTCAATATCCCGCTCATCAGCGCGGCCATGGACTCCGTGACGGAGGCCCGGGCGGCGATCTCGATGGCTCGCGAAGGCGGGCTCGGCGTCATCCACAAGAACCTGCCGCCCGAGGTACAGGCGCTAGAAGTGGCGCGAGTCAAGCGCGCCGAGAGCGGCATCATCCTGGATCCGATCACGGTCGGCCCCTCGCAGTCGTTGCGTGAGGCGCTCGCGATCATGAAGCAGAACAGCATCTCCGGCGTGCCCGTCGTGGAGGGCCAGACGGCGGTCGGCATTCTGACCGCCCGCGACGTGCGCTTCGAGCAGAACCTCGATCAACCCGTCAGCAATTTGATGACGACCAAGCTCGTCAGCGTCACCCCAGGCGTCAAGGCGGAGGAAGCTCGCGAGCTGTTGCACCGGCATCGGATCGAGAAGTTGCTGGTGACGGAGGGTCGGAAGCTCGTCGGGCTCATCACCATCAAAGATCTGATGCAAGCGGAGATAAATCCTCTCGCCAACAAGGACGACCGGGGTCGGCTGCGGGTTGCCGCGGCGATGGGTCCAGGGAAAGAAGCCCTGGTTCGCATGGACCAGTTGGTGGAAGCCGGAGTCGATTGCCTGGTCATCGACTCGGCTCATGGCCACTCGAAGGGCGTGGGCGATCTGGTGCGCACCACCAAGCGCCGGCATCCGAACGTGCAGGTCATCGCCGGGAACATCGTCACCGCAGAAGCCGCGACCTTCTTGATCGAGGCGGGGGCGGACGCCATCAAGGTCGGCATCGGCCCCGGCAGCATCTGCACCACGCGCATGGTGGCCGGGGTGGGCGTGCCCCAGATCACGGCCATCGCGGACTGCGTGGCGGTGGCGAATCGGCACGACATCCCCGTCATCGCCGACGGCGGGGTCAAGTTCTCCGGCGACGTCGCCAAGGCCATCGCTGCGGGCGCCTCCAGCGTGATGCTCGGCTCGTTGCTCGCCGGGACGGATGAGGCCCCCGGTGAGCTCATCCTGTACCAGGGGCGGAGCTATAAGAGCTATCGAGGGATGGGGTCCCTCGGAGCGATGCGTCGCGGCAGCAAAGACCGTTACGGTCAAGCCGGCACCGCGGACGAAAAGCTGGTGCCCGAAGGCATCGAGGGTCGAGTCCCCCATCGCGGCTCGATCGCCCAAATCATCGCCCAACTGATCGGTGGCTTGCGAGCAGGGATGGGATATACGGGCAGCCACACCATCGCCGAGATGCAGAAGCGCGCTCGCTTCGTGCGCATCACCGGCTCCGGTCTGCGTGAAAGCCACGTGCATGACGTCTTCATCACCGAGGAAGCCCCAAATTACCGCACCAACTGAGCGAGCCGCGAGCAGCGGATCGGCTGCAACGAACACCGCGTCAGAGCCCGCTTCCGAAGCCCGAGAGCTCGTTCCGTGGCTCGGTCGCTTCGACTTCAAAGTCGGTCTCCCTGGCAGCAAATCCCTCACCCTGCGGGACTGCGCCATCGCCGCGCTCGCGGACGGCGAGAGCACGATTCGCTTTCCGGGTGAGTGCGATGACTACTGGCGCATGAAAGACTGTCTGCGCCGCCTGGGCATCAGCGTGGACGACAGCGAGAGCGACGTCGTGCGCATCGGCGGCCGCGGTGGCGCGTTTGCGAGCGGGCCCATCGCGCTTTTCACTGGGCAAAGCGCCGTCTCCACGCGCTTGCTCCTGGCCATGGCCGCGCTCAGGCCCGGCGTGACCAGCATCGACGGCCACGCATCGATGCAGGCCCGCCCCAATAAACCGCTGGTAGACGCCCTCAGGCAGCTCGGCGCGAGCCTGGAGTCGACGAACGACGGGTATCTACCGACCGTCGTCACCGGCACCACCGAGCTACGTGGCCCGGTCCAGGTCCCCAGCGACATCTCTAGCCAATACCTGACGAGCTTGCTGATCATCGCGCCGCTCTTGCGCGACGGGCTCAGCGTCCAGGTCGCTGGCAAGCTCACGAGCAAGCCGTACGTCGACCTCACGCTCGACGAGATGGGCAAGTTCGGCGTCCACGTGGAAAACCACGACTACAGCGAGCTCCGCGTCGCCCCGCAGGCGTACCGCGCTCGAGATCTGGGGGTCGAAGGCGACGCCTCGGCGGCCTCCTACTTTGCCGCGCTCGCCACCTTGCACGGGAGCCGCGTCCAACTGGAGAACCTCGGCAGCGCCACGCGCCAGGGCGACTACGCGTTCCTCGGCTTGTGCGAAAAGCTCGGGGCCACGGTGCGCCGCGGGGAGCGTCAAACCGAGATCATCGGCCCCTCCGGCGGGCTCGGCTCATTCAGCGGCGATGTGGACATGACCAGCATGCCCGACGTCGCTCCGACGCTGATGATGATGGCGCCATTTCTGCCGGCCCCGACCCGTATCACCGGCCTCGCCACCCTGCGCGTCAAGGAATGCGATCGCATCGCCGCTCCGGCGCGGGAGCTCGCGAAGCTGGGCGTTACCCTCGAAGAGGGCCCCGACTTCATGCGCATCGAGCCTCTGAGCGCTGCTGCGCGGGCACGTCGCTCGACGGTCGACATCGAGACGTATCACGACCACCGCATTGCCATGTCCTTCGGCGTGCTCGGCTCCATGCTGCCAGGGCTCCGAATCCAGAACCCGGGCTGCGTCGCCAAGACCTATCCGAATTTTTGGAAAGACTGGGACCGCTGCAAGCCCAAGGTTTGAGCGGCTGTTGACGGGTCGCAGGAGCTGGCGACGCCCTGACCACCGACCGCGCTGTGCAGCGTCGCGGCTCGGCCGCGTTCGCGTGGAACCAATCCGTGGCACCGCACGTCCCGAGTCGCGACACGACGGATTTCGCGCCTTGCATATCATATGCGCCGTGGTATGCATATGATATGAGTGAGCGCACCACCATCGTGCTCGGCCCGCTTGAGCGGCGCGCCGCCAAGCGCCTGGCAGCCCGTTGGGGGGTAACTCCGTCGGAAGCCATTCGGCGCGCGCTGATGCGTGTCGCCAACGCAGAGCTTCACGAGCAGCGCGAGCGCAAACGCCGTCAGCGCGTGGCGGCGTTGGAGCAGCTGATCGAGCTATCTGGAGGTCAGGATCTCGATGCCGAGTTGAAACGCATCAGCGAGGAGCGAGACGCCTTTTGACACGGTATCACCTGGACACGGATTTCTTGGTCAAGGCGCTGTTCGCGGGCGGCCCGGAGCGCGAGCTCCTGCGGTCAATCTCCGACTCCGCCGCGGAGGTCGAGATGAGCGCACTCGCCTGGTACGAGTTCTGCCGCGGACCGCGGGTTCCTCAGCAGGAGGCCGTTGCGAGGAGCTACTTGGAAGCCGAAGGCATCATTGCCTTCGACGAAAGCGCCGCCATGACGGCCGCTGACATCTTTCGGCGGCTCGGCAGCCCTCGGCGTCGAGCTGCCGACGTGGCGATCGCCGCGGTGGCCATCAACCGCAACGCGCGGCTGCTCACTGGCAACACGAGGGACTATTCGGGCGTCGAGGGTCTCTTGATGGGGCTCGAGCCGGACCTGTGAGCCCGCGCTTGCGGTGGTCCCGGCGTATTTGGGCCGTCGGCAGACCGTCGGCAGAGGCCTCGTTGCCGAATTTCCCGTGATTCGTGCTAGTCTCTCGAAATGAGCGCCGCCGGTCCGCTGCCGACGCCTCCCGATCCGGCGACGACAGATCACTTCGTGTATCTGCACGTCACCTGGGACGAGTACGAGAGGCTGCTGGCCATGCGCGGCGAGGGGAGCGTGCCGCGTATCACCTATCTGAGGGGTCTGGTCGAGCTCATGTCACCATCGCGCTATCACGAGAGCGACAAGAAGCGCTTTGCCCGCTTGCTCGAAGCCTGGGCCGAGGAGGCCGGCGTGGTGCTCGAAGGTTATGGCTCGTGGACGCTGAAGAGCGCACGAGAGGAGCGTGGCGCCGAAGCGGACGAGTGTTACACGGTGGGTCGGGTCGCCGCGGGCGATGACGACCGCCCCGACGTCGCGATCGAAGTCGTCTGGACTTCGGGCGGCATCGACAAGCTCGAGGTGCATCGCAAGCTCGGGGTGCGCGAGGTTTGGTTCTACGAGCGCGGGTCGCTTCGGTTCTTCATCCTCGATGTCGAGAGCGGCGAAGAAAAGTATCGGCAAGCTCCGAGCAGTGAGCTCCTGCCCCACGCCCCCTGGCCTCTCTTCCTCGCCTGCATGGCAGAGCCGGACCAAACCGCCGCGGTGCGTGCGCTACGGGCAGGGCTCTCGCCGCGCTCCTGATTGCCAATCTGGCCGGAGTATGTAGATGAGTCGGGTGTGGGGCCGCCCGCGCTCGTCAATCGCCGTCGCATAGTCCGATGCTTAGCGACCAGCACTCAACCAGGTACGTCGCGAGGTCGAGCACGCACCTGGGTACAGAGTTGAAGGCCTCTCCTACGACCACAAAATGCAGACAGGTGAAGAGTGCCTTTCGGCTCCCTTCACCTGTTGCCGTCCTAAGCGTGGACTGATGAATCCGAGAGCGGGAGGTTAGGTCCCCTCCCCGTCCTGCTTACTGACCCGCGACGTCGCCGTCGCCGGTGCAGACGTCGAAGCCATCCGAGCTGTCCGTTTGGTCGCCTGCAACGCCGAAAATGGTGTTCTCCGGTGTGGTGATGCTGACCCGCTCGTCCTCAGTCCACAAGCCGCCGCCCGTGGCCAGCGCGATCTCCTCGAGAGTGGTGGGGGTGTCGGTGTCTGGCGTCGCCCCGTTGTCATCGAAATCCCCGGAGACCGCCTGTGACACGTAGTCGTCACCCCAGGCGACGTAGACGGCCGCGAAGCTACCGTCCAGTGAGAGCAGCGCAATTTCTCCGCCGTCCGCGTCGGTGTCAGGGAGGAACCGGGCCACTTCCTCGCCCGCCGCGAGTGGATCGAGATCGCTCAGGTCGGCGGAGACGTCCTCGGCACCGCTGTAGAGGAGAGGCGTGTCACCAAAGCTGAAGGGGGCATTGCTGACGTTCTTGAAAACGACCGTCACGCCAACTTCCGGGGTTGTCCGGAAGATGATGCGGGCGATCGCGACTGCACTGGGGCCTTGCTCGATATCGTCCGAGAGCGTGGTCTCGAGATTCGCCGGGCAGTCGCCGTTAGTGCCGCCGTCGGCAGGCGCCGCATCCGGGACGACATCCGCGTCGGGCACACCGCTGTCTGGGACCTCAACCACTCCACCGGTGCCACCACCACCACCGGTACCACCCGTGCCGCCGACACCCGCACCACCAGTGCCCGCGCCGCCAGTACCTGCTGCGCCACCGGTACCTGCGCCGGTACCCGCTGTGCCACCCGCGCCAGCGCCTGCCGCGCCACCGCTACCTGCGGAGCCAGCAGAGCCGCCCGCGCCAGCAGCGCCTGCGCTGCCACTGCTGCCTGCGCTCCCTGAGCTCCCTGCGGCGCCACCGCCGCCACCCACAGCAGTAATCGTGTCATCGTCGCCGCAGGCTGCAGCCAACGTGACGCTAAAACCAACCAAAATGCAGCGTGCGGTCCTAGACATTATCTCCTCCCGGGCAGGCCACCAAGTTTGGATGGCCACTTGTTGTAAGATCGAAGGATGCTAGCTTACGCCGCGAAGAAGTCCAGTTTCGTTCGGTACTTTGAGATGCGAGCTTGACGGGGGCGTGGCGGCTTTGCTCTCACCGGCACTTTTCGGCGTGCACTTTAGAGCTGAGCGAGCTTACTTCTCAAAAATCGTCGATCGCGGATCGGATAGCATCGGCTTGCAACATACAGCTGCACCAACCTACAGCTGCAACTTTTCTGCGCATGTGCCGACGCTGGTGCGCTAAACGGATGGGCGCGCGGAGTTTGAGGCGCCAGTCCGGCGACTGCGAACACCCGCTCTGAATTGCCGTCCGAACGGAACCACATTCATGACACACGGTGCTCGCACCAGCGCTGCTCGCGACGGCATAAGCGTCGACACGTCAGCGCGACGCAACGCGCACGCAGGCTCACTGCCAAGCCAAGCCTCTGCCCGCGACCTCGGAGGGTACCGGTGACGGACACAGCGAGAGTGTTGATTGCAGGCTGTGGGTACGTGGGCACCGCGCTTGGAGAGCGCCTGGTCGAGCGCGGTGTCGAGGTCTGGGCGTTGCGTCGCGACCCTTCGGCCCTCCCCGCGGCGTTTCGCAAACTGGCAGCAGATTTGACGAATCCCTCCGAGCTCAGGGCCTTGCCCCAGGCCCTCGACTACGTCGTCTACACAGCGAGCGCCGGTGAATCTTCCGACGTGGCGTATCAGCGCGCCTACGTCACAGGTCTCCAGAATCTCCTGGCTGCGATCGCTGGGAGGGGCGTGCGCCGGGTGTTTTTTACATCCAGCACCGCGGTGTACGCCCAGGCCAACGGTGACTGGGTCGACGAAACCTCGGAAACACGTCCAACGCACTTCTCGGGGCAGCGTACGCTGGAGGCTGAGGGGCTACTCCAGCGCGCCCACGTCCCCGCCACCGTCCTGCGCTGCGCCGGCATCTACGGCCCAGGGCGCACCCGCCTGATCGACGCCGTGCGGCAAGGTACGGCTCCCATGTCCGATCGCTCTACCAACCGCATTCACAAGCAGGACATTGCCGGAGCCATCCTGCACCTGATGGATCGGGACCAAGCGCCGGGCCTTCTCATCCTGAGTGATGACGAGCCCGCCTCCCAGCGGGAGGTCGCGACGTATTTGGCCGAATGCCTCGGCGTACCGCTGCCGCGTTCCAGTGTCGTCGAAGCGTCTGGCCGCGTGGGGGACAAGCGCTGCAATAACCAGCGGCTCAAGCTCACCGGTTATCAGCTCGCCTACCCCACCTACCGGGAAGGCTATCGGGCCATGCTCGCGGGCCTCAGCTCCTCAACGGCTTAGCGGCGACCCTACCGAGCCGCACAGCCGGTGTCCCCTAGCCCCTCGAGGTGAGGAGAAAGAGGACACCTGACGATGCCTGGCCCGGCGGGACCCGAAAGCGACTACTCGGCGCCGAAGGAAGAAGCGTGGCTCAGTGCCGGCGCGCTCGTGGTCACCTCGCGACGGTCCTCTTCCACCATCATCTGGAGCCGGCTGTATGCAGGCAGGCCCGTGCCCGCCGGGATGAGCCGACCCATGATGACGTTCTCCTTGATGCCGCGCAGGTCGTCCGTCTTGCCGCAGATGGCCGCCTCGGTGAGCACCTTGGTGGTCTCCTGGAACGACGAGGCGCTGATGAACGACTCGGTCGAAAGGGAGGCCTTGGTGATACCGAGGAGCATCGGCTCGGCCACGGCGGGCTGGCCACCGTGCGCGATGATCTTGGCGTTTTCCTTCTCGAACAGGTGCTTCTCCACCTGCTCGTCGATCAAGAAGTTCGTATCGCCGATCTCCTTGATGCGAACGCGCCGCAACATCTGCCGCACGATGCCTTCGATGTGCTTGTCGTTGATGGTCACGCCCTGCAGCCGGTAAACCTGCTGAATTTCATTGACCAACCACGCCGCGAGCTCCTTCTCGCCCTTCACGCGCAGGATGTCGTGCGGGTTCGCCGGGCCGTCTTGCAGCGGATCGCCCGCTCGCACGTGGTCACCGGTCTGCACCTGCACGTGTTTGCCCTTCGGGATCAGGTACTCACGTGCCTGCTCGCTGATGGCCTCGCCGTCGCTGCCATATGGGGTGATGACGATCTTGCGCTTGCCCTTGGTGTCCTTGCCGAAGCTCACGACGCCGTCGATCTCGCTGATGATGGCGTGATCCTTCGGCTTCCGAGCCTCGAACAGCTCCGCCACGCGCGGCAGACCGCCCGTGATGTCCTGCACCTTGGTCGTATCGCGCGGGATCTTGGCGATCGGGCCACCCGGGTGGATGGTCTCGCCCTCTTGCGCGACGATGTTGGCACCCACGGGGAGCAGGTACCGAGCATCCAGGTCGCCAATGCCGAGCTTCATCGGCTCGCCCGTCTTGGGGTCGATGATGGTGATGCGAGGCCGAAGCTCGGCCGCGCGCGACTCGATCACGATCTTGCGGGACAGGCCCGTGACCTCGTCCACCTTCTCGATCACGCTGACGCCCTCGACCAGGTCGTTGAAGGCCACGATGCCGCCGACCTCGGTGAGGATCGGCATGGCGAAAGGGTCCCACTCCGCGACCACCGTGCCCGAGGGGACACGCTGGCCTTCCTTGGCGATCAACGTCGCGCCGTACACCAGGCGGTGATGTTCGCGCTCACGGCCGGTATCGTCCATGATCACGAGCTCACCGTGGCGGTTCATCACCACCAGAGTGCCGTCCTCGCGCTTGGCCAGGTTGGTATTGTTCAAGCGCACGATGCCCTCGGTGCGAGTCTCGAGCGAGCTCTGCTCGATCTTGCCGCGCGCCGCCGCGCCACCGATGTGGAACGTGCGCATCGTGAGCTGCGTACCCGGCTCGCCGATCGACTGGGCCGCGATGATGCCGATGGCCTCACCGATGTCCACCTTGTGCCCGCGCGCCAGATCGCGCCCGTAACACATGCCGCAGACGCCACGTTGGGTCTGGCAGGTCAACACCGATCGGATCACGACCTCTTCGATGCCAGCCTCCTCGATCTTGCGCGTGAGCGCCTCGTCGAGCAGCGTGTTGGCTTCTACCAGTGACTCGCCGGTCAAGGGATCGACGACGTCTTCCAGCACCACGCGGCCGAGGATACGGTCGCCGAGGGGCTGAATGACTTCGCCGGCCTCTTCCAGCTTGGTCACACGGATGCCGTCCAGCGTGCCGCAGTCGAAATCGGAGACGATCGCGTCCTGCGCCACGTCGACCAGACGCCGCGTGAGGTAACCGGAGTTCGCCGTCTTGAGCGCCGTGTCGGCCAGGCCCTTACGAGCGCCGTGCGTCGACACGAAGTACTCGAGCACGGTCAGCCCTTCGCGGAAGTTGGCAGTGATGGGCGTCTCGATGATCTCGCCCGAGGGCTTGGCCATCAAGCCGCGCATGGCCGCGAGCTGCCGCATCTGCTGCGTGGAGCCGCGGGCGCCGGAGTCCGCCATGATGTAGACCGGGTTGAAGCTCGACTCGGCCAGCACCTCGCCCGTGCGATCGTCGATGACCGTCTCTTTGCCGATGACGTCCATCATCTCTTCCGTCACGCGATCCGCGACGCCGGCCCAGATGTCGACCACCTTGTTGTAGCGCTCGCCGTCGGTGATCAGCCCCTCCTGATACTGATCGGAGACCCGCTGCAGCTCCTCCTCCGCCGCGTCGATGAGCTCCTTCTTCTTGTCCGGGATGACCATGTCATCCATGCAGATGCTCACGCCCGCCTTGGTGGCGTAGCTGAAGCCGAGCGAACGCAGGCGGTCCGCGAGCAGCACCGTCTCCTTGTTCTTGTGCTTGCGGTAGCAGACGTCGATGAGCTGGCTCAGCGTCTTCTTGTTGAGCACCTTGTTGACGTAGTCAAACGGGATGCTCGGGGGCAGCACTTCGCCGATGAGCACGCGGCCGACCGTCGTCTCCAGCAGGCGCGTCCGAGGTGTGCCCTCGTCGTCCACGTCGCTGATGCGACATTTGATCTTCGCGTGCAGATCCACGACGCCGTTGTCGTAGGCCATGACCACGTCCGATGGTGACGAATAGACGCCCTCCACGAAGCCCGAGAGCTTGTTGTCCTTGTCGAGGGAGAGGCCGGTGCCGCGGTACGAGCCCCGGCCGTGGTGGCGGCTACGGGTCGCGTAATACAGCCCGAGCACGATGTCCTGGGTCGGGTTGATGATCGGGCGACCGCTCGCCGGCGACAGGATGTTGTTCGTGCTCATCATCAGCACGCGCGCTTCCATCTGCGCTTCGACAGAGAGCGGGATGTGGACCGCCATCTGGTCACCGTCGAAGTCGGCGTTGAACGCCGTGCACACGAGCGGATGCAGCTGGATGGCCTTGCCCTCGATCAGCACGGGCTCGAACGCCTGAATGCCGAGGCGATGCAAGGTGGGCGCACGGTTGAGCATGACCGGGTGCTCCTGGATCACCTCATCCAAGATGTCCCAGACCTCCGGGCGCTCGCGCTCCACCATCTTCTTCGCGCTCTTGATGGTGTTGACGTAGCCGCGCTCTTCCAGCTTGTTGTAGATAAACGGCTTGAAGAGCTCGAGCGCCATCTTCTTCGGCAAGCCGCATTGATGCAGCTTGAGCGTCGGGCCGACCACGATGACCGAGCGGCCCGAGTAGTCGACGCGCTTGCCAAGCAAGTTCTGGCGGAAGCGCCCCTGCTTGCCCTTGAGCATGTCAGACAGGCTCTTGAGCGGACGCTTGTTGGGACCGGTGATGGTCTTGCCCCGGCGGCCGTTGTCG
>JAYTOL010000043.1:0-3409 GCA_043747815.1 Deltaproteobacteria bacterium | reverse complement strand
ATGGTCGGCTCACCCGACTGTTCGAGAATCCGGCGCACGACATGCGCCGAGTAGGCGCGATGCTCCTGCGCTCGGGTCGCAGCGGGCACAAACGCCGCTTCCCCGTAGCGCTCGCAGAGCCGCCACAGCGCGCGGAGATGGATGTGCGCAAGCCTCTTCATGCGCACCTTCAAGCCGACGACGAAATCGGCGAGCGTCGGGAAGCGCACGAGGAACGACTCCTCCAGCCGATGCGCCGGCCCCAGCGCCGGATGGTCGGCGCGACGCGCCATGCCTTCGTAGTGGGACTTATCGATCTGCAGCTTGCCTTTGTCGCGCTCGTCGACATAGCGCCGTGTGAATGCGACGTCGCCGGCTTTGCCGAGCACCTCGAAGCGCTCCGCGAAGAGCCGGACATACACATTGCTGTTGGCCAGGTCCTTGGGCACGGTGTAAGGCGTGCCGCGGATGGTCAGTGTCGAGTCCTCGCCGACGTGGCGCAGTTCCTCGTCACAGGTCGCGAAGGCCGCGCTCGGCAAACGGATCAGAAAATCGCGCTCGGCGATCCACGCCTCCTCAGGCACGGCACCGGTGGTGCGGTGCACGCGGCTGTTGGCGACGTCCTCGAGCCAGATCCGCGCGCGCTCGTTCATCTCCTCGAGCGAGCCGAAGCTCGAGGCGACGACGAAGTCGCGCTCTAGGTAGAGAAAAAACTTCTCCACGGCACCCTTCCGATCTGGGTCGGCGACCCTGCACAGGAATGCTTCGAAGCCGTAGTGCTTGCTGAAGTCGAGGAAGCGTGGATGCCAGATGGGCTCGCCGTGGCTCTTGATCTGCCCGAGCACGACGGTGGCCATGCGGTCGTAGACGACACGCCGTGTGACACCCTGGAAGTCCTCGAAGGCACGGCCGTGGGCCTCGAGCAGCGTCGATTGCCGCTCGTCGAGGTAGAAGCGCACATGCGCCTTGCGCGAGTGGTGCAAGACCGCGGAGAAGGCGTGCACGATCTTCATCCGGCCGCCGAGCGACACGCGGTATGGCGACCAGTCGACCTGCATCTCCTCACCCGGGGCAGTCTCGAAGCGCCGGCGCACCTTCTGCTTTTGCCCGCTCTTGCCACGGATCGTGCGGACCTGGTCGGCGAGGATCGTCCGGCCGCCGCTGTATCCCTGCCCCACTAGCTCGCGCAGGATGCGCGTGATGGTCAGGCCTTGTTCGGCCTTCTCCTTGATCGCGGCCTGGAATGCGTCGAGCTTGCTCGATCGCTCCATGGCAGGCGCAGCCGCTTGCTGTGCCTTCAGAATGCCCGCTTTGCGTAGCGCCTCCTGGACGGTCTTGCGGTTGACGCCGGTCCGCGTCGCAATGCGGCGCGTGCCGTATCTCGCACGATGCAGGTCGAGGATCTGATGATGCTGCTCCGTGGTGATCTTGGGATGGCTCTGGGTCTCGCTCGGCTGGGTTTCGCTCGGTTGGGTCTCGCTTGGTTGGGCCGGGCTCTTGGGTTCGTCTTCCGTCATCGCTCGTCTCCTGGTCATGGTTGAGCTCGCGCGGCGTCTCGATGGACAGCACCCGCGTGGTCTCGGAAAGTTGGTGTTTGGTGAGGCGCCACTCGGACTCGAGCCGGCGCCGCTCGGCAGGTGTGAGGCCCTGGTCGGGCAGCCGAAAGTCGGCGATCTCTGCGAGCATCTGGCGAGCCCGCTCGAGCCGCTCTTGGAGCGCCAAGGCGGTTGCGCTCAGCGGCGAGGTGCTGCGGCTACGCTGGCGCACCACATCGAGCGGCTGGGCCAAGAGCTGCTTGCGCTCGGCATTGCTATCGCAGCAGCGGAGGGCAGAGACCAAGGCCAGACCCTCGTGGACCTTGAGCCGATGCTGCAGGGCGGAGCGCGCGACCTGATCCTGAGCCTCGTGGCCGAGCGCACAGAGCGCATAGGCCAGCGTCGGGCCGAGCTCGCGTCGGTCGACGCGAGCAGATACCGAGGGTGAGAGCCTCGTCGCCAGCATCAGGCGCCTTGCCACCCACTCCTTCTTGCGGCCAGCCATCGCCGCGACCGCGGCGACGCTGATGCCCTCGCTGCGCAACGAGCCCACGACCCGCGCCTCGTCCATGGTCGACAGCGTGCGCGGCGGAGCATTGCTCCGGAGCAGGAGCACCTTGGCTTCGTGCTTGGACGCCGCCCGCTCGACGACGACCGGCACCTTGGTCGCACCGCGATCGCGCCAACGGCAAAGCCGCTTGAAGCCGTCGATGACCTGCAAACGCCCTTCTTCGGTGCGGATCGCGCGGATCGGAAGCTCGCTCAGAGTTGGCGCATGCGCTTGCTTCGGTACCGCTTCTCTCGACCGCAGAGGCGCAAACCCGGTGGCCAGCTCCTGCGGTGAGACCAGCAAGATCTCGGGCACGCCGGCGGCACCATCCACCGGCTGTGCGCGGTGCGATGAGATCAGCGTCATCGCTCCGCCGGGGCGTCATGGCGCAGCGACAGACGCTCGCATAGCTGCCCGATCTCTGCCGGCAGCAACGGTGGCGGCCCTTGCTCGGGAAGCGACAAGACCTGGTGGAAGCCGTCCGCCGCGCCGTCGCGGAATGGCCGGTATGCCACGAGATCCAGCTCGATCAACCGCGCGAGCGCGCTGGCGACCTCGCCGTCATCGAGGCCGAGCTCGCGCCCGATCTTGGCGCGGCGGTAGAAGCTGACGCCTTCGCGATCGGCAACGAGGCAGAGGAAGGTGTAGGTCGCGAGCGCTGTCGGTGAGAGGGCCTGCAGCCAGCTGGCCCTGTGTAGCGCCGCGTCGATCCACCCGAACGCGATCCCATCCAACGTGCGGACTCGGTCGGGTCGGGGGACGATGACTGCGAAGGGGAGACGGCGGCGCCCGTAGCTCGGCATGGCGTTCCTCGAAAGAAAAATGCTGTGCCGGCGCTGGAATGAGGTGCGCCGGCGAGATACGAAGTGAACGCTGCGGGATGTGTCGAAACGGCCCAATTGGGCCCTGACTCTGGGCCCCCGACTCGCGATGGACATCGGCGTGTGGATGCGAGCCGAAGTGCTCGCCGACAAGCTCGACGCGCGCAGCGAGACCAACTCCGAACAGGCTTGGAACCTCGCGCGCTGGCCGACCGCTCTATCCGAGCCCGGCGACCATCGGCTCTTCGTCGCCGTCAACGGCGCCTGGCGCGGCTACTTCAAGATCGCCGGCGACGCGCTCTACAACCCCGATGACGCGCGCACTCCCTACACGCTGCTCTTCGATACCACGACCTGGACTCCGATGACCCCCGTCGCCGTGCACCGCTTCCGCGGCTTCACCTATGACGTGCCGAGACTCGACTCCAAGACGTCAGCAGACTGATCGCGCGGCACACTGGACCAGGGCGATCCCGTGACTGGACCACCGACAAACCGGCGATCTGGTCCACCGGCACTGAAGG
>JAYTOL010000042.1:0-106091 GCA_043747815.1 Deltaproteobacteria bacterium | reverse complement strand
TGTCGAGCATCGCGCCGAAAAGTTTGCGGTCCTCGGCGATCTCGATGCTGCGCGGCGAGGTGCCGATGATGGGCACGCCGGCTTCGGCGAGGCCGTTGGCGAGGTTCAGCGGCGTCTGCCCGCCGAACTGCACGATGACGCCGAGGAGATTCTCGCTCTCCTGCTCGCAGATGTTCAGCACGTCCTCGAGCGTGAGCGGCTCGAAGTAGAGCTTGTCGCTCGTGTCGTAGTCGGTCGAGACGGTCTCGGGGTTCGAGTTCACCATGATGGTCTCGAAGCCCATCTCGCGCAGCGCGAACGACGCGTGGACGCAGCAGTAGTCAAACTCGATGCCCTGCCCGATGCGATTCGGCCCGCCGCCGAGGATGATGACCTTGCGCCGATCGCTCACCTCCGCCTCGCTCTCCGTCTCGTAAGTGGAGTAGAGATAGGGCGTCTTGGCGGCGAACTCGGCGGAGCAAGTGTCGACGCGGCCGTAGACCGGCACGATGCCGTAGCCGAGCCGCGTGCTCCGCACTTCGGCCTCGGTCGAGCGGCGCAGCCGCGCGATCTGCGCGTCACCAAAGCCCAGGCGCTTGCTCTCCCACAGCAGCTCGGCGTCGAGGCTCTGGGCGCGCTCGATCTTCTGCTCTTGCGCCAAGATGCCCTGCATTTGCCGCAAAAACCAGGGGTCGATGCGTGTGAGCTCGTGCACCTCCTCCAGGGTCATGCCCACGCGCAGTGCGTCGGCTACATGAAACAGCCGTTCGGCGGTGGGCGTGCCGATCAGGCCGCGCAGCGCTTTCTGGATCTCTTCCTCTGAGGCGGGCGGCAGCTCGGGCTCCACGCGCACTTCGGGCGGGGCATCCGTCTTCAGGTTCCTGCCGACCTGGGATTTGCCGCTGACGCGCCGGTAGTCCACCTTACCGAGCAAGCTATCCATGCCGAGCTTCCCCGTCTCGAGCGAGCGGGCGGCCTTTTGCAACGCCTCGGCGAAGCTGCGGCCGATGCTCATCGCTTCGCCCACGCTCTTCATCTGCGTGCCCAGGCGGACGTCCGCCCCCGGGAACTTCTCGAACGCGAAGCGAGGCCACTTCACCACGACGTAGTCGATGGTGGGCTCGAACGCGGCGCTCGTGCCGGTGATGTCGTTCGTGAGCTCGTCGAGCGTGAAGCCGACGGCGAGCTTGGCAGCGATCTTTGCGATGGGATAGCCCGTGGCCTTGGAGGCCAGCGCGCTCGAGCGCGACACCCGCGGGTTCATCTCGATGACGATCACGCGGCCATCCTCTGGGTTGACCGCGAACTGTACGTTCGAGCCGCCGGTCTCGACGCCGATCTCGTGCATCACGGCGCGCGACGCATCCCGCAGGTGTTGATATTCGCGATCGGTGAGCGTCATGGCCGGCGCCACGGTCACGGAGTCACCGGTGTGTACGCCCATCGGGTCGATGTTTTCGATCGAGCACACGACGATGAAGTTATCCTTGCGGTCGCGGATCACCTCGAGCTCGAACTCCTTCCAGCCCAGCAGGCTCTCCTCGACCAACACCTCGTGGGTGGGGGATTGCTCGAGCGCCCAGCGCACCTTTTCGTCGAACTCCGAGGGGTCCTCCACCACCGCGCCGCCCGCGCCACCGAGCGTAAAGCTGGGACGCAGGATGGCGGGAAAGCCCGTAGACTTGACGATCTCCCGGGCTTCTTCCAGCGAGTGAGCATGACCCGAGCGGGCGGACTCGAGCCCCGCTCTCGTCATCGCCTCCTTGAAGAGCTGGCGATCCTCCGCCATGCGGATCGCCTTCACGTCCGCTCCGAGCAACTTCACGCCATATTTTTCCAGGATGCCGGCGTCGTAGAGCTCCAAGCTGGCGTTCAACGCCGTCTGCCCGCCCAGCGTGGGTAAGAGCGCGTCCGGGCGCTCACGCTCGATGATGGCGGTCAGCGCTTGCAGGTTGATGGGCTCGACGTACGTGCGGTGCACCAACTCCGGATCCGTCATGATGGTGGCGGGGTTCGAGTTCACCAGCACCACCTGATAGCCGAGCGCGGTCAGCGCTTTCGCGCCCTGCGTCCCGGCGTAATCGAACTCGCAGGCCTGACCGATCACGATCGGACCGGACCCAATGAGCAGAACCTTGTGGATATCGTCGCGACGGGGCATCGCGAGCCCGTCTAGCACCGCCAGCCGAGCACGCGGGACAAAAATAGCCCTGCGCTCGAGCAGGGCGATCGGGCCGCCCAGGGAGCCGTTGCAGCGGCTCCATCGAGCCGATCCTACGGAGCCAGAACGGCCATGGGCCCGGTCGGCGGGCGCGCCGGGGGCGGCACTCGGCGGGGCGGAACTTCGAGCGTCTCGGCGGGAGCGGCGGGGCCAGTGCGCGGAATGAAGTAGGTCTTGTTCGCCTGGATCATCGACTTTTTCATGCCGTTCGCGCGCATGATGGTGGCGACGGTCGTTCCGTACAGCTTCGCCATCCCGCTCAGTGTCTCGCCCTTCTTCACCTTGTGCGTGATGTTGTAACGCATCGGCAGCAGCTTCTTCTGCTGCACCAGGGCTGAGTAACAACGGCGGGCTGTCTCCTCCGCGACCGGGTTGTAAAAGCGCACGTGGAGATGGGTATCGTGGCCGGGCTCGTGGCGAATGATCGCCGGTTCATCGGGCAGGCCGTCGAAGACGCTCTCGAGCCAACCGGGATCTTCCCCCTTGGCCTCGGCGTAGCTGCGGAGCATGCGCTGCACTCGGCGGTCGATGAAGATGAACTGCACGTCGGTGCGCGAGATCAGGGCTCGAATCATGGCCCAGGTGCGAGCTCGATCGAGGTTTGCGGAGGTCGCGCGCAGATACCACTCGGGGTCCTGCGTATAAAAGTAGCTGACGTCGACGTCTTTACCCGACTGGTGACTGAAGTGCGGCTTGAGGTGACCGCCGCGAGGCCCGCTCAAGTCACCGATGAAGAGCGGGTGCGAGCCCGGAAACTCAGCGTGCACCGCGTCGATCGCGCTCACCAGGAAGTCGATGGTCTCCGCCGTACCCCAGGCGTGGTTCGGATCCACCGAGGTCCAACGCGCGTCGTCCGGCAGGTACACCGGATTGAGCAGGCCACCACGCGTGGCTGAGCCGAACGACATGGAGCCCAGGCTGGCGAGGTCGCTCTTGACCATGCGAGCGATCTCTTCGCTGCCTTTGCCGCGCAACGGGTGATTGATGGGAGGGCGGACACGCAGCTTGGCTGCCGCCGGCAAAGCGTTGGCGCTGCGCTCTCCGGGCGCCGCGGTGCTACCCGCCCAGCCGGGGGGAACGTCCTCCAGACACCCCTTGGGACTGCACCCGAGCCCCGCCTGCACGCTGGGGAGGTCCGCGCCCGGACCTGCATCGTCCACGAATTCGGGCACGACCGGCACTGGGGCGCGCGCTTCCTGCGCGAAGAACCCGGGTCCGCAAGCCAGCAACGTCGTCGCGGCGCCCAGCATGCCGAGCTTTCGCAGAGTACTGACCAAGCCGCGCAAGGAGCAGAAGCGCGCCGGGGAGGGCGGGGGGAGAACGAGTAAATCCGACATTTCTGGCGTAACGAGGTCGGTGAGCGAAGATTTCCGTATCCGCTCACACTCTGAACGTCGAAGGGCACTTACATTGGAAATTCCAACCTTTGCGAGTGCCGGCGATCCAGATCCGAGTGCACCAGGGCGCCCGGCTCGGCGCACGCTAACAGCTTTGTTGCGATAGTCCCAAGATCGTTTGCTCTGTTCCTCGCGGAAACACCTACATCCGCGGCCACGGAGCCGCTCCCTGCGAGGCCGCGCGAGTTTCGCGCCATTAGTCCGCCGCGTTGTCCACGAGCGCCCTGAAGGGAGCACCGCGAGCCTCCGGAGTAGAAGGAAACCCGGGCCACCGCCTTGCATTTCATCTCCAAGCCGCCACATGCTCGGGAGCGCCGCGCGAGGAGCGCGGGCGAAAAAGCACCCGGCAATGGCGTGGTGCTTCGCTCGCGGGCAATTGCGCCCGCGGAGCGCGGCCAGGCTACACTGCAGACGTCGCAGCGATGACTCAAGACCTCAAAACCCCGAAGCCGCCCGCCGCCTCGGCCCCGACCGCGTCGACGCGGCGGTTCCTGGCTCAGCTCATGGAGTACAGCTTTCGAGAAGGCTGGCGCACTCCCGATGATTTCGTAAAGCACTTCCCCGCGAACGCCATCATGGTCGCGCTGAAGTCGGCGCCCGATCTGCGCGTCGCCATCCTCGCCGCTGCGACGGGCATCTACGAGGAGATCCTGCGGCGCAAGACCCCGGCCTTGGCTGCCGAAGATCTGCGGCTCGCGCTGGACGAAGGCACGACCAGCAGCCTGCAGCTCCTGACGGTGTTCTCTCCCGAGGATCGGGTGCGGTACCTCGATCCTCGAAAGATTTGGGACTTCCTGGCGGAGGATCGCTTTTGGCAGCTGGAGGCCGATGCCAGCCCCGAGCTCCGGCAGAGTGCCGCGGAGCGGATGATCTTCACGCTCACGCAAGCGCTTCAGGAGCGGCTGCTGACCTTGCGAGAGATCCTGGACGGGCTCACCTACGACGCCGTCGCCGACTCGCTCTCCCCGCACGAGCTGCGCAGCGTCGTGCGCTACGCGCTCGTGAAGGGACGAGACGGTATCGGGCTGAACGAGAAGGTGCTGCTCGAGGTCTTGCCGCTCGACAAGCTCGTGCGCTCGGTGCCGCTCGAGCACATCTGGAACGAGGTCGTGGTCCGTCGGCTCGCGATCCCCGGCGGGCTCACTGACCTGTCGCGTGAAGAGCGTCGCGTGACCCAGCCCGAGAAGCGGCAAGTGCCCCAACGGCAAGTGCCCCAACAGGCGAGCGAGCCCCGCGGGCGATCGAGTCGCCCTCCGGCGCTGCCGCCAGAGCTTTCGCGCTCGGCCCCACCAGCAAGCCTGCCCGCATATGTCCCCGCCGGCTATCCCGCGGGCGCGTTCTCCTCGGGCGAGGCCGTGACGGCGGCGCCTGCATCCAGGGACGCAGGCAGCGGCTACCCGCAGTTCGAGGCAGGCGATCTGAACGAGTACATGGAGGACGAGGTGCTGACCACCTCCCCGCCCGCGGTGAGTCTTCGCGATGGCAGCCTGCTGCCGCCGCCGCTCTTTGGCAACGGTCCTGCCTCGTCACCCGCGTCGTCGCGGCGTGGCCAGCTCACCGATGACTTCAACCGCCCCAGCATGCAGCAACCGCTCGTGACGCTGCCGCAGCAGGCGCTCGTCTCGCGACAAGCCGCGGGCGCGCAGGCGTACGACGCTCCGGACGCCGAAGCGGTCGAGCGGCAACGCCAGCGCGTCACCGAGCACCTACGCGCCATCGGGCGGCTGCCGCCCCGCCACGCCAGCATGTCGGCGGCGGTGCTCCGTTCCATCGATGCAATGTACGCGCTCTTGCCGAGCGCTACGGACGACATCCAACGCAAGAGCGTGATCCGTCAGGCGTTTGCCAACGAGAACTTCCTGCGGGTCGCGTTGTTGGGCTTGATCGAGCTGATGGATTCGTCGGTGGACACTTCCGATCCGGTGATTCAAGAGGCCAAGATCGAGGCCCTGATCAAGATCCTGCTGTTCGAGGAGCAGCGGCGTAAAGAGACGGGGCGCTTCCCCACGGGTCCGTTCAGCGTGCCGCGTCTACCGAGCAGTATGCCGCCGAGCAGTATGCCGCTGAGCAGTATGCCGCCGAGCAGCGTGCAACCCGGCTTTTCGTCGGACAGCTTCCCACCGAGCAGCGGCTCGGGCGGCTTCGGTAACAGGCCGAGCGACGCCTTCTACTTTCCGCAGCAGTCAGGGCCGGCTTACGCTCCTGGCCAGGGTGGCTCCGGGCCGCACGTGGCGACGCAGCGGCCGCCGCCACCGGTGCTGAGCGGCGTCCCCTCCTACCCCGGCTCCGGGCCGCCCTTGCCGAATCTACCGGCGGATCCGCAATCCTCGCGCCGACGCACGGTACCGCCGCCCTTGCCGCCGTCCTATCCGCGAGGTTGATCGAGCGGGCCACCTGCGCTCGATGGTTCGAGGCAGGCGTCGTCTGGTTTCGTCGCGGGGCAGTGATCGTTTTTCGTCGACGCTCGACACAGCTCACACGCTGAGGCTGAGCCGCACTCGCCGAATCGGTGCGTCTAGCGCAGGCGCTCGGCTCCGCCGCGTGGTGTGCCCTTCAAAAAGTGTCGTGTCGATAGAATCTGCAGCAGGGGGTGAATGCCTCGACGGGCCCATCGCGCACATACATTCCTGATGTATACTGACGTCGTTGGTTGGCTCTCTGGTAACACGGCTCGGAGCGGCGCTATCGCTCTGGGCAGCACGGCCTGGGTGCACGAAATCAAACCTCAAAATGGTGTGTCTGGTGCGGCAAATCCATGTTGCACCGAGTGCTGAGGCGCACCGTGCTCGTGCCGGCGCGTACCGCCCCGGTGCAACTTGTGCACGAAGTTGCACCACGTTGACGAGGTCGACAGACTGTGAAAGATACCCCCGACGCCGAGGTCGCCGGGTGTGACGCCAACACGCGGTTTGAATGAATGAAATGCGAGGCCACGGTAAGGAAATGATGCACGACAAAGCGAATCGCTCGTTCGGCGCTCTGAGCGTCGGTCTGGTCTGCGGCGTATTGGGTGCCTGTGCAGGCACTGACACGCCTCCGCGGGATCAAATCTTGGAAGACGCCATCGCCACGCAGTACGCGAATGGAGTCGGCGTTGCGGGCGGCGCCGGTGGTGGTGCTGGCGCGAGCGGCGCTGCGGGTGGAGGCCCGAGGCCCCCGGCAGGTGGTGCTGGCGGTCGCGCGAGCGCTGGCGGGGCCGGTGGTGGGGATGCGCCGGGCGGTGCCGGTGGCGCCGCAGCGGGCAGCGGCGGGAGCGGCGTCGTCGCCGGGGGCGGCTCGGGTGGTGGCGGCGCGGCAGAGTGCGACGGCTTTGCAATCATCGGCACGAAATGCAATGGCGGCGCCTGCCATGGCGACGGAGCAGCTCAGAGCGAATTCGCCAAGGACCTCGATACGGCAGAGAGCTACATTGGCGAGGATTCCGCACAATGCGGCGCTGCTGGCGGTCAGTTGTTCAACCCCGACAATCCGCCGGCGAGCCTCGTCGTCCAGAAGGTACGGGGGACGTCCGGTTGCGGCCTGAAGATGCCGCTCGGCCCCCCTCTCTCCGATGCTGAGATCACGTGTATCGAGGATTGGATCGGGACGCTCTGAGAATAGTATAGAGTTCCGAGCCGGGTTCTTGCCGGTCGTTAGAGCAGGGCAGGTCCGGCGCACGACGCGCCTCAATCTCCCGGAGCCAGAAGTTAGGTCATGATCAAAAACGCCACTCTGCGGGCTGCGCTGGTGCTCTGGGGCACCCTCACTCTCATCCTGTTCGCGTCGCCCTCGGTGCATGCCGCGGTGACGGAGGAAGGTGCACCGAACATCATGGTGCGGCCTTTCGACGGGCCCAAAGCCAAGGCGCTGCAAGAGCGCGTCGTCAAGGTGTTGGAAGAGCAAGGCGCCGACCTGGTCCCTGCCGGCTTCGAGGGGCCCACGGCGATGGAGACAGAGGCGGACTACATGGCCGTCGCCGCGCGCCTCAACATTCAGGCGTACATCGAGGGGCAAGCCACCAACGACAACACGGGTTGGAAGCTCAAGCTCAGCGTGCGTCAAGGCTCTGACGGCACGGTGGTCGGTGGCAGTGAGTTCACGGCCAGCTGGTTTCCGGGTCTGCTCACCAAGATCGACGAGGAGCTGGTCAACACGCTCGAGAAGGCGCTGTCGGGCGCCAAGGTTCCGGAGGGCGCCCCCGCAGACGCCCCCGCGCCAGAGCCGGAACCGGAGGAGGAGCGGCCGCGGCCCCGCCCGCTCGAGCTCGACGCCGGCGTCGGTTTCGTGTTCCGCAACTACCAGGCGAACAACCCCGTCAACCTGCCCGGCGTGCTGCAGACGCGCGATCAGAGCGGCGGCATGGCCAACTTGCGCGTGGGCGCGGCGTTTTACCCGGGCGCGCTCTTCACCACGACATTTCTCGCCAACCTCGGCGTCATCGCGCACTTCGAGCGCAGCCTGGGCGGGACGACTCAGGCGGGTGACGATCCGACCGGTACGCTGCCGAGCGGAGACCTGGACACGGCGCTCACCGCGTACGACCTCGGTCTGCGCGTGCGCTTGCCCATCTCCGATCATGAGCTCGGCTTCAGCGCCGCGTACGGTCAGCACACCTTCGAGATCGACGACGGCGGCACTGAGTCGGATCCCACGGCAGGCGTCGCGGTCAAGCTCGTGCCCGACGTCGAGTATG
Organism: Deltaproteobacteria bacterium; assembly: GCA_043747815.1. Taxonomy (GTDB): domain Bacteria; phylum Myxococcota_A; class Polyangia; order Polyangiales; family Polyangiaceae; genus SZUA-265. The sequence goes on along the minus strand of JAYTOL010000042.1, from coordinate 97,822 downwards.
CGTATATCCGCCTCGGCACCGACTTCACCTACTCGATGAAGTCGTATTTCATGAAGGCTGACCTGGGCTTGCGCATCGTCAACAGCGCGGGCGACGCGCCCGGTCAGATCCAGAGTGACGATTGGTTCCCGCGTTCGGACGTCGGCGCGGTGGATGTGGGCCTGACCGCGGGCTACGCCATCACAGAGCGCATCACCGTGACGCTCGGGCTCGATTTTCGGAACTTCTTTTACAGCATGAACTCGCGCCTGACGGACTTCGGGCTCGATCAGGCGGCGAACGGGACGTACACCACGACCGACGGCCGTAACCCGGTCGCTGGCGGCGCCAACGACATGTATTTCGCCGGGCTACTCGCGGCTCGCTACAGCCTGCAATAACCGCCCTGCATCACGGGCTGGTTCGTCCCCAGCGCGGGTCGCCCTGGGTGAGCTCGGCGAAAGCCGCAGCCACCTCGGGCACCATCGCGCCGAGGTACGTGTGACCTCCACCGGGCACGTAGTGTACCCTGGCCGCGACCCCTACGGCCTCCAGCCGGGTGGCGGCCACCTGCGCGCGCCGATGGCACCCGGGTGTCCCACAGACGAGGGCAACGCCTTCCCCTCCGCTGTGAGCGAACATCGAGGCGCTGTTCGAGCTCCAATCGCCGGCCCCACCTTCGACGAGCAGCAGCTGGGGCGCCAGCGCCCCTCGATCGAGCAGCATCAGCATACCCATCTGGGCGCCCTGCGAATAGCCGGCGTAGACGAGCCGCTGGGTGTCGGCGAGGTCGGCGTGGCGCTGCTCGAGGGCGCCGATGGCGGCGAGCGCCTCATGCCTCAAGCTGAAGTGATCGGGGAAGTAGTAGCCGCGGCCTTCGGCGGCCTTGCCGATCGCCCGCCCGCGCAGGCACAGCACGACGCCTCGTGCAGCGAGCAAGTGGCGCCAGAGCTCGCAGTGTGACTCGGCGTAGTCTCCAGCGCCGTGCGCCGCGACGAGCGTGGGTTGGGGCCAGCTTCGCGCGTGTGGCCAGGAGACGAACGCGGGGAGGAAGCCGTCCACGGGCAACTCCGTCGTGCCTGTCGGTGCCGGTGCCTTGTCGGCGGCCACGGCAGATGCTCTCTCAGCAGCTGCCGGCTCCGGTGGTGGCGCTTCAGCATCTCGGGCCGCTGGGGCGCCGCGGACTGAGAGCGGGTCGGGCGCCGCCACGTTCTCGCGCGGAGCCGGGCTTTCCAGCGTTGCCGAGGTGAGCCTGGCTCGCCCACACGCCAGCGCCAGACCGCAGCAGCAAAGCCGCAGCAGCGTCCGCTCAAATGCGCGGCAGGTCTTCGAACGCGGCGGCGACGTCGCTGTTCTGGATCTTGCCCGCCGCCATGTTGAGTGCCTCCTGATGACCACGATCCACCTTCAGGAAATCCGCTGCCCCCAGTTTGGCGAGCCGCCGGACGTACGGCAAGGTGGCGTTGCACAAGGCCCGTGTGCTGGTGCGGCCCACCGCTGCCGGCATGTTCGCCACACAGTAGTGCACCACCCGATCGACGATGAAGGTGGGCTGGCTGTGCGTCGTCGGGCGCGAGGTCTCGAAGCAACCGCCTTGATCGATGGAGACATCCACGATCACGCTGCCGGCCTTCATCAGCGAGAGCTGGCCGCGGCTCACCAATTTGGGAGCGGCACGGCCTGGCAACAAGACGGCACCAATGACCAGATCCGCCCGCGAGAGCCAGGTGTTGATGGCGTGGGGGTCGCCATAGATCGTCGTCACGTTGGGCGGCATGCCGTTATCCAGCGCTCGCAACGTGGCGAGGTTCACGTCCATGATCACCACGTTGGCGCCCATGCCAGCGGCCACCCGCGCCGCGTTGCTGCCGACCACGCCACCGCCGAGCACCAGCACGTTGCCGGGCTCGACTCCCGGCACGCCGCCGAGCAGGACGCCGCGCCCGAGCAGGGGCTGCTCGAGATACTTGGCGCCTGACTGAATGGAGAGCCGCCCTGCGACCTCGCTCATGGGAATGAGCAGCGGCAGGCTGCCGTCGGGCGCGCGCAGCGTCTCGTAGGCAATCGCGGTAAACCCCGAGCGGAGGCAGCCCTCGGTGAGCTCCCGCGAGCCCGCGAAGTGCATGTAGCCGAACACGGTGTGCCGGGGCCCGAGCTTGGCAATCTCTGCGGGCTGAGGCTCTTTTACTTTGACGATCAGCTCCGCGTCCCTGAACACGGGGTCTGGCCCCGGGACGACTTCGGCGCCGGCACTTGCGTACTCCTCGTCCGAGAAGCCGCTCTTTGCGCCCGCGCCAGCTTCGACGAGGACGCGCTGCCCGTCGCTCACGAGCAGCTCGGCACCCACCGGCAGCAGCGCCACTCGAAATTCGTCCGCTTTTGTCTCTTTCAGTACTCCGACGATCACTCTGCTTGGCCCTTGTCTGTCTCGTGCCCCGCACGGAGACGTACGTTAGTCATGTCGTCCATACGGCGGCCAGGCAAGGCTCGCTGAGCTTTTGGCGGGAGCGCGGGCTCGCGCTCGCATGAGGACTTAGAGCCTATCCCAGTAGGCCGCCGCGAGAGATGAGCCATGCTTGACTAGGCCTACTGGGATAGGCTCTTAGCGAAGGAAGAGCTTCGAGAGCACGCCGGGCTTCGGCTTGTCGCGCGTCCGCATCAAATGCAGCCTCACCTCTCGCACCGCGTCGAGGTTGTCGGGAGTGCGCCGCGCGACGAAGCGGAAGTCCTTGTAGGCGTCATCATCACGCCCGAGGCGTTTGAGGACCTGAGCTCGATAGAATCGAATCGAGACGCTGTCGCGCGCCTTCATCACGGCGCGATCGAGCGCCGCGATGATCTGCGCAGCCTGGGCCGGAACGGCGAGCTCGCCCCCCATCATCCTCAACCAGGCATGCAGAGCGAGGTACTCTGCGCTGGTGGCATCCTCCGCGCACGCCTTTCGCGCGAGGCGCTCGGCCTGGGCGAATTGCTTGCGACTGATGCAGGACTGCGCGGCCTGAAATGCGCACGCGGCAGCGTCCAGCTCCGGCCCTCGCTCGCGCTCCCGGCCGGCACGTGCGGCGCGCTGCAGCGCCTGTTCCACTCGATCGGGCGGCCGCGAGCTAGGCACCGCGGCCGAGGCGGGCACGGACGAGCGGGAGGGGGGCGGGGGGATAGTGGGCTCCGCCCTACGCCCGCTCGGCGGTGGCCTCGAGAACGAGGGTACAGCAGGGCCAGCGTACTGGGCCGCGGCGCTCGGGGGCACGCTCTCGAACGCCGATGCGGCGCGCTCGACCTCGAGCTGATGAGTGAGCAGCGCGGCATACACCAGGCGCCGGGCGCGCACAGGTTCGACGCCGCCGCGCGCGAGCAGCGACTCGAGCGGCTGGGGACGGGATCCGAGGCTGTCCAGCAGCGCCCGCTCGTCGTTCGCGAAACCGAAGCGTCCCAGCGTGGCACGAGCGTGCAGGCGCAGCGCCCGCGCGCCGAGGGAAGAGAGCAGGGGCTCCTGGCGCGCGAGGGGCGCCGCCGCGTCTCGAATGCAGCGCCAAATCAGCGCCAAGCTCTCTGCCTCGCACGTGGGGTGATCTCGCAGAAAGTCGACGCCACTGTAAAAGCCGAACGCGCTCTCGACCGGCAGCGTGCTCAGCCAGGACAAGCGCCGCCCGAGTTGTTCGCCGAGGGCGCGCCCGAGCGCAGCGCCGTCGAGCGCGCGCAGCCCAACGAGAGTGTCGCCCAGCCGATCCCGCCGTTGCCGCGCGAGCTGCAAGCCCGCCTCGAGCGTGCTTCGGTCGATGACGCCGCTGTCGACCAGGACGCGCCCCAGGGGCTCTACCGTGTCGGCGGTCCTGACCTTGGTGACGCGCCCACCTAGCACCACCAAGGCGCTGCTGTCGCTCCCCGTGTGGAGCTCGCCGTCAGCGCCAGGGGCGTCGAACACGAAGGATCCGCTCAGCTTGCGATCGAGCACGTGCACGAGCAGCTCGGCGATGGACGTGGAGGAGAGCCTCCCGCGAGCGCTGGGCGGTATGCGTGGAGTTGTCGTCATTTTTCCCACCTGGCGTAAGCGCACAAAGGTAGCGCAGGCATTTGCAGCGGCACTTTGCTTTTCTGGCACGCCCCGCCTGAGGGCAGTGGTCCCTCGGCCGATGTTTCGAGTCACGAAGGAAGGGGCATCCCTTCCGCCTCCGCTGGCCGTTGATTTTGCGGTATGAAGCGCGTCGCCCGGACGGAAGACCCAGGATGAAAGTTGCGATCCCAAGAGAAATTCACCCCGGAGAGCGCCGCGTAGCAGCGACCCCGGACACCGTCGCGCGGCTGCTGAAGTTGGGGTTCGAGGTCACCATCGGGGCCGGGGCCGGGGCTGGCTCGGCCATCAGCGACGCCGCTTTCGAGGCCGCGGGCGCGCGCATCGTGCGCTCCGTTCCGACGCTCTGGCAAGAGGCCGACATCGTGCTCAAGGTGCGGCCGCCCGAGCACGACGCGGACCTCGGCTCGCACGAAGTGGACCTGCTTCGGCCCGGGGCGACCCTCGTCAGCTTCATCTGGCCCGCGGCGAACGGCGCCTTGGTCCAGCAGCTCGGCGCGCGCAAGGTCAACGTCCTCGCGATGGATCAGATCCCACGCGTGACGCGCGCGCAAAAGATGGACGCGCTCAGCTCGATGGCGAACATCGCCGGGTACCGCGCGATCATCGAGGCCGCCAGCTTCTTTGGCCGCTTCTTCACGGGGCAGATGACGGCCGCCGGCAAGGTGCCGCCGGCCAAGGTGCTGGTGATCGGCGCGGGGGTCGCCGGCTTGTCTGCCATCGGCACCGCGCGAGGTCTGGGGGCGATCGTACGCGCCTTCGACACACGGCCCGCGGTCAAAGAGCAGGTGGAGAGCATGGGGGCCGAGTTCCTCGAGCTGACCTTCAAAGAAGACGGCACGGGGCAGGGCGGCTACGCCAAGACGATGAGCGCGGAGTTCATCGCCGCGGAGATGGCCCTGTTCAAGGAACAAGCGCGGCAGGTGGACATCATCGTCACGACCGCGCTGGTGCCGGGCAAACCCGCGCCGAAGCTTTTACCGGCGGACATCGTGCAAGCCATGAAGCCCGGCTCCGTGATCGTTGATTTGGCTGCCGAAGCCGGCGGCAATTGCGAATACACAAAGCCCGGCCAGGTCGTCGTCGAACACGGCATCACCATCATCGGTTACATCGATCTGCCGAGCCGCCTGGCCCCCACCGCGAGCCAATTGTACGGCACGAACCTGTGCCACCTGTTGAGCGACATGGGCGGGGCCAAGGGCTGGCACATCAACCTCGACGATGAGGTGGTGCGCGGCGCGCTGGTGTTGCTGGATGGAGAGCTCAAGTGGCCGCCACCTCGCAAGGACAGCCTGGCGCCCGTTCCCGCGGCTGCGCCGCCGGCCGTGGTGGCTGCGCCCGCCGCCGTTGCGCGCCGCTCGCCGCTCGGAGGCCTCGCCTCGGTCGCTGTCGGCGCGGCCCTGTTCGTGGGCCTGGGCTGGGTCGCTCCGCCGGCGTTCGTGGCGCACTTTACCGTGTTCGTGCTCGCTTGTTTCATCGGCTGGCAGGTGGTGTGGAACGTCACGCCTGCCCTCCACACACCCCTCATGAGCGTCACCAATGCCATCAGCGGCATCATCCTCATCGGTGGCATGCTCCAAGTCTCCGGCCCCATGACGTCGTCGGTGACCCTCCTGGCTGCGCTGGCCGTGCTCCTGGCCATGATCAACGTCGCGGGTGGCTTCCTCGTCACCGAGCGCATGTTGGCCATGTTCAGGCGCTGAGAGCGCAAGGTATCCGACATGCCAGAGAGTCTCGTTAACCTCCTCTACCTCCTGTCTGGGGGGTTGTTCATTCTGTCCCTCGGGGGCTTGAGCACACAGCAGACGGCGAGCCGCGGCAATCGGTTCGGCATCGTTGGCATGCTCATCGCCATCGCCACCACGGCGTTCGGCACCCATGTCAGCGGCTCGGGCTATGCGGTGCTCGGCGTGTGTGTCGCGCTCGGTGCGGGCATCGGCGCGGTCCTGGCGGCGCGCGTGGAGATGACGGCCATGCCGGAGCTGGTCGCCGTCCTGCATAGCTTCGTGGGCCTGGCCGCGGTGCTCGTCGGTTTCGCGACGTACCTGGGCTCCTCCGGCTACGCGGGGGTCGAGGCCAGCATCCACGAGATCGAGATCTTCATCGGTGTGTTCGTGGGCATGGTGACCTTCACCGGGTCCATCATCGCCTATGCCAAGCTCAAGGGCAGCATCGGCGGGACGCCGTGGCTCTTGCCGGGCCGGCACTGGCTCAACCTGACGTTGATCGCCGTGTGCGTCGGGTTAGGGGCGCGGTTCGTGGGCGCGCCAGAGCACTCGGGGCTCGAGGCCTTGATCATCATGAGCGCGGTGGCGGGCTTGTTTGGCATTCACATGGTGATGGCGATCGGCGGGGCGGACATGCCCGTGGTCGTGTCCATGCTCAACAGCTATTCGGGCTGGGCCGCCTCGGCAGCGGGCTTCATGCTCAATAACGACCTCTTGATCTTGACGGGGGCGCTGGTGGGTTCGAGCGGCGCGATCCTGAGCTACATCATGTGCCGTGCCATGAACCGCTCCTTCGTCAGCGTCATCCTCGGCGGATTTGGCACCACGGGCGTGGCAAAAGCCGCGGGCGCGAGCCAAGTGGGCGAGGTGCAGCCGATCGACGCCGCCGAGACGACCCAGCTCTTGCGCGACTCGAAGCGCGTGATCATCGTCCCTGGCTATGGCATGGCGGTGGCGCAAGCCCAGTACCCGCTGTTCGAGATCTCGAAGCTGCTCGCGGCGCGCGGCGTGAAGGTGCGCTTCGCGATCCACCCCGTGGCGGGGCGCCTGCCGGGGCACATGAACGTGCTCTTGGCGGAAGCCAAGGTGCCGTACGATGTGGTGCTGGAGATGGAGGAAATCAACGAAGATTTCCCGCACACCGACGTCGTCCTCGTCATCGGCGCCAATGACATCGTCAACCCTGGGGCGCTGGACGACCCCTCGAGCCCGATCTACGGGATGCCCGTGCTCGAGGCGTGGAAGGCTGGCACGACGATCGTGCTCAAGCGCGGCATGGCCTCGGGCTACGCCGGCGTCGACAACCCGCTCTTTTACAAAGAGAACAACCGGATGTTGTTCGGTGACGCCAAGAAGAACGTCGAGGCGATCCTCACGGCGCTGCGCGAAGGCGCGCGCGCGGCGTGACGGCTGAGGCGCTACTGCTCGGCAGCCCGGCGCCCGCTAGCTCTCGAACTGCAGCCCCACCAGCTTGGCCGGTGGGATGCGATACTGACGATGGCAGTAGTCGCAGGAGATCTCCAAGACTTCCCCCTTTTCGATGAAGTCGTCGATGTCCGCCTTGGGTAACGTCGAGAGGGCGCCGAGCAGGCGTTCGGCGCTGCACCAGCAACCGAAACGCAGCGGGCTGTCGTCCAGCTCCGTGTAGGGGATCTGCTCCAGCAGCGCAGCCACCAGCCTGCGGGGCTCGGCAATGCCTTGGGCCAGGTGCTCGTCGATGTTGCCGAACTCGCGCACGCGTTCGCTCATGAAAGCGAGCGGTGCGCGCCCCACCCCGGGCAAGAGCTGAATCAGATAGCCACCGGCCCACACCAGCTCTTCCCCCTCGAACAAGGTGCTGACGGCCACGAGCGTGTCGACTTGCTCGGAGACATGCATGTACGCGCGCAGCGCGTCTGAGACGTCCCCTCCCTCCGGCACGTCCACCACGCCCTGGTGAATCTTGCCGTCGTGGAGGCAGCGCATGACCTGCAGGATGGCGTCGGTGAGGGGGAATTGAGGGCTCTTGGCGGGCAAGCTCACGAGGCCGCGTGTGCCCTCGGTGGGATGGGCGTCCGCAACCAGGGAGCCGGTGGTCTTGCGCCGCTTCAGGATGAGCTGCACGCGCTGGTTGGGCGCCATTGTCTCGCGTACCAGCACGGCACCCGTCAGCAGATCGCCAAAGGATTTGCGCGTCACCCCGCTCGGGCCTTGGCGCAACAGGGCGTCCCGCACGGTTTGTGTGGTGTTCACTGCCATGACTCGGAATGCCGAATCATCGGTCATGGCGCGGAGGGCGGAGTCAGTTGTCGCGTTCATGGAGGATAGCCCATGGGTGAAGGGGAGTGCGCTTGGCCCACGTCCGAGCGGCGTGCCTGGGTGCTCTCACTGGCCTCGTTCCTTGGTCGGGGCCTCAGTGGAGTTGCTCGTCGTCATCCCCGAGTAGAGGGGCCAACGGCTCCGAAATCGAGTAGCGCTCGCTCAGCCAATTGTGCAAATCGGCGAGCTTGCAGTTGGGCGAGCAGAAGGGACGAGGCGGGTAGTCCGCCGGCGCGTCCGCGATCACTTTTTTGCAGGTGGGGCATACGATGCGCACGCTCCCCACCTTAGCACGTCCCAGGCCAACCCAAACTGGCGCGCGTGGCGGATTCCGACGCCCGCGTGGGCGTCTGTTTCTGCCCTATTTCACTGGGGCACGGTCCGGAAATGCCAGCGCCTAAACCTGGGACAAGGCCGCGCTGGCCGCGCTGACGGTCCGGTCGACCACGTCCTCGTCGTGGGCCAACGAGATGAACGCCGCCTCGAACTGCGCCGGCGGCCAGTACACGCCTTCCGCTAAGAGCCCGCGATGGAATCGACCGAACGCCGCGGTGTCGCAATGCTTGGCGTCGTTCCACGAGCTGATGGGCCCGGGGTGAAAAAAGACGGTGATCATCGAGCCGACGCGTTGCACCGTGGCAGGCCTCGCGCCACGGCGGATCGCCGCGTTGAGGCCGGCTTCGAGCCGAGCGCCGAGAGCCTCCAGCCGCGCGTACGCGGGCGGCTCCAGCAGCTCCAGCGTCGCTAACCCAGCCGTGATGGCGAGCGGATTGCCGCTCAGAGTGCCGGCCTGATAAACAGGACCGAGCGGGGCGACCTTGCTCATGATGTCGGTGCGCCCACCGTACACGGCGAGGGGCATCCCACCCCCCACGACCTTGCCGAGGCAAGTGAGGTCGGGGCGCAGGCCGAAGAGCTCTTGAGCCCCGCCGCGCGACAGGCGAGACCCCGTCATCACTTCATCGAAGATGGAGACGGCGCCGTGTTTCGTGCAGGAGCTGACGATGCTCTCCAGAAAACCAGGAGCGGGGGGCACGCACCCCATGTTGCCTGCCACGGGCTCGACGATGACCGCCGCCACGCGCTGGCCTTCTCGCGCGAACAGCTGCTCGAGCGCGGGGATGTCGTTGTAGCCGAGCGTCAGCGTCTGCTTCACCATGTCGCTCGGCACGCCCGCCGAATCCGGAGCGCCGAAGGTCGCCGCGCCGCTGCCGGCCTTGACCAACAGGGCGTCCGAATGCCCGTGGTAAGCGCCGTCGAACTTCACGATCAAGTCGCGCCCTGTAAAGCCGCGCGCGACCCGCAGCGCGCTCATGGTGGCCTCAGTGCCGCTCGACACGCAGCGCAGCATCTGGATCGACGGGTAGCGCTTCACCAGCGCCTCGGCGAAGTCGACTTCGAGCTCGGTAGGCGCCCCAAAGGAGAGGCCCCGGAGCGCGACTTCTCGCACCCTCTCGACCACTTGGGGGTGCGCGTGCCCGAGGATGGCAGGCCCCCAGCTGCCGACGTAATCGAGGTAGCGGTTGCCATCCGCGTCCGTCAACGTGCAGCCCTGGGCGCTGGAGATGAACGGGGGCGCGCCGCCGACGGCCTTGAAGGCTCGGACAGGGCTGTTGACCCCGCCGACGATGAGCTTTTGGGCCCGCTCCATGATGCTTAGCGATTTTTGGTTTTTCATCGGCGCCACGGTCCTTCAGTCCTGATCTCGACGTTCGTGATCGTCGATTGCACGGCGCCACTCTTCGATCAAGTCCAACGCTTCGGTCCCCGGCCAGCGCAGCCGCGACAAGCGCGCCAGGAGCTGCGACGTGTGTTCCCCGGCCTGGGACAGCTCGCTGAAGCAGTTGGCCGCACCCCCCAGCGCCCGATGCGCCTGGTCGACGTCGCCCTGCTCCAGCTCGAGCCAGGCCTCCGTCAATAGGTAGTGCTGCTTTGGACCGCGTTCCTCGCCGAATTTTTCACCCACACCCTCCAGCACCGTGCGAGCCTCCGCCAGCTCTCCGCGGGCCAAATGGGACTGCGCGAGCAGCAATTCGGCCTCGCTCTGCCCGGCCGGCTCGACCAGCATCTGGTAGAGCCGAAGCGAGCGATTGGCGTGCACCTGGGCGTTGTCCAGGTCGTCCGTGTCGATCGCAATCATCGCCAGCAGCCGCTCGCAGCTGGCCGTCCCCCGCGGCATGCCGAGCGCCTCGAACAGGCTCAAGGCCTCCTGACCTTCCTTCATCGCGCTGAAGAAATTCGAGAGGCGATGCTCGATGTGCGCGAGCAAGAGCGTCGTCTCCGCGAGGCCCGGCCTATAGCCGGAGCGCTCGAGGTCACTGCGCGCCTCCAGGGTGAGCCGCCGCGCGCGGCTGGTGTGCCCCTCGGAGTGCGCGATCCAGCACAGCAGGAGCATGCATTGGCCTCGACCGAGCGGGCGCTGTTGCTCTGCAAAATGGTCCGCGCCTCGGCGCGCGGCCGCGCTGGCGCGCTGGTAATTGCCTTGCAGGTAAGCGATCTCCGCGAGCGCCGTCTCGCACTGCGCCATGCCGAGCACGTCTCCGATGCGTTCGAAGACCTGGTGGGCCATCTCCACCAAGCGCAGCCCCTCCTTCAAGTTGCCGAGGTTGCAGTCGAGCTGACCGAGGAGGCGCAAGCAATGCGCCAGGCTCGGCTCGTCGTCCAGCCGCTCGAGCGCGGCCCGCGCCCGCTCGGCGTAGTGCTTGGCCTGGAGAGAGGTGCCCGCATAACGCAAGACCTCGGCGCGCCAGCGGTCGTGGCGGGCGGCGGCGGTGCCCGATAACCGACCTTCGAACAGGTCGAGGTCCGCCAGCGTCGCCCGAGGCTGCAGCGTGCCGTGTGACGATTGCTCGAGAAAATCGAAGAAGATGCCGGCTGCTTCTTCTGCGCGGTTGGCGTGCAACAGGTTGACGACGCGCTGGCGCACCACCCGGTGGGTGCCGACCAGGGGATGATGCTGGAGCGCGCGCGCCGCGGCCTGAAAGACCCGATCGGAGTCCGATCGACTTGCTAGGCGCAACAGCAAATGTTCCTGCAAGAGCGCGTGCGGCCAGGTGTAACGCTCGGAGCCGCGGGGCAGGATGATCTCCGCGCGGCGCAGGGCATCGATGCTCGACCCCGGCGTGAGCCCCAGGTCGGAGAGCAACGCCACGATCACCACCACGCGCATGTCGATGCCGAGCGTGGCCACCGCGCAGGCCGCGAGCTGCTCTGGATCCGTGAGCGCCGCCAAACGCGCGTCCCACAGATCGGCCGTGGTCTGAGGACGCACCGCCAGCACCTCTGGCGGCACTCGGTACGTGCCGTCGGCAAACTTCATCTCGCCTGCGTGGGCCCAGGCGTGCAGCTGCTGCAGCGCAAACAGCGGGAAGCCCCGGCTCCGGCGCGCGGCCTCGACCACGGCTTCGTCGTCGAGCGGCAGCGAGGCGCGGAGCATCGAGCAGGTGTCGTCCCGATTCATGGGCAAGACTTGCAGCACCTCGCCCTCGAACTGGCTGCGCAGCGCGCGCAGCGCGTTTGCCACGGGGCCCGCCAGCTGCACGTCTTCGGTGCGCACCGTCGCCACCATGAAGATGCGCTGATCGAGCTCTGCCTCGTGGATGCGGATCAAGCCGTCGATCACGGTCTCGGAGGCGTTGTGCAGGTCGTCCAGGAACAACATCAAGGGACGCCCATTGGCGATCTTCCGGATCGTGAAGCGCGTCACCTGCCGCCGCACGCCCGGGGAATCCACCGTGAAACGCACGCCGGTCGGCCCGAGTCGTTGCTCCGCACCGGGCGGGGTCGGCCGCAGCCACTCCGCGGCGCCGGCGATCCAGGCCCGCAGCTCCTGATCGCTGTCGTTCGTGCCCCAGCGGCTGAGCAGCGACTCTTCGATGGTGATGCGATCCACCCGCTCGAAGTTGAAGTATTGCGTGATCGCGCCGAGCATGCCGTTCGAGGCGCTCTTGAGGCGCCGATACCGCACCGGGAGCGGCACCAGGCGGCCCTCCTCGTGCACGGCCGTGCACAACCACTCGGCGATGCGGCTCTTGCCGACGCCGGCTGGCCCGAGCAAAAGCACGAGGCGATGCGGCGGCCCCTCCCCGTCCGCGACCTGGCGCGCGATCTGGAGCAGCCGCGAGCGAATCTCCTGCCGCCCCACCAAGGGCGATGGGCGAATGCTGAGCAAGCCCGTGGGGCGGTCCGAGGTGGCGCGCAGACGCCGCGGCGCACGGGCGCTCTGCTTCTTCGGCGCTGAGTGCGGTGACGAGTCTTCCAGATCCGGAAACGCCCAGGCGTCGCTCGACAGCGGCCACTGGGGTGCCAGGAGCTTCCACGCCCGGCGCGCTTCGGCCGCGAACTCATAGCGCTGCCAGGGGCGTTTGTTGAGCAAGCGCCGCGCGAACTCAGAGACCTGCGCCGGGGCATCGATGGCGGGGATCAACGGCGGCGCTTCATCGAAGGCGTGCTGGTGCAGCAGCTCCTTCGTGTCCCCGGCAAAGGGGGCGCGCCCGCCGACGAGGCGGTAGATCAAACAGCCCACCGCGTACAGATCGGTCGCCCCCGAGACGTGATGCATCTCGTGTTGGATCTGCTCGGGCGCCATGTACCCTGGGGTGCCCGCACCCGCGTGCGGCAAAAACTCCATGGCCTTAGCGCCGTCGAGGCGCTCGTCGTGCGGGTCTTCCTTCAACCAGGCCAACCCGAAGTCGAGGATGTGGACGCGAGGTGGCCGCCGGTCGCGCGGCTCCACGATCACGTTGGAGGGCTTGAGGTCCCCGTGGATCACGCGCCGCGCGTGGGCATGGGCCAGCGCGTCCAAGATCTGATCGACGATCGACCAGATGCTCGCGTAGCTGAGCTGCGCGTGCCCGAGGTCGTGCAGCGACACCCCGGTCACGAACTCCATCACCAGGTACGGCGACCCGCCGAGCAGCTGCCCAAAATCGGTCGCGTGCACGATCCCGGGGTGGTCCAGCGTGGCGAGGGCGCGCGCCTCTTTGTAGAACCAGGCGAGGTAGTCCTGAGTGGACGAGCCTTCGGGGACGGTCACCTGCTTGAGCGCGACGTCCACGTCTCGGTGCCGGTCATGGCAGCGGTAGACGATGCCCATGCCACCCTCGCCGAGCACACTCAGCACCTCATACCGCTCGGCGATGCAGTCGCCCACGACGATGTGCGTCTGAGCGACCTCGGGGCGAACCGAGAGCGGCTCGCGCGGGCCCGATTCAGACGGCGACGGCGTGGCCTTCACGCGCGGCACGGCCGCTGCCGCGGCGTCCGCCTGTACGACAGTTGGAGCGGAGCTCTGTGAGCTCGGCCGCTCGAGATCCTCCGTTTGTGAGCCCCCAGGGTTCATCGCCGCGGAGTCTAGTCGCGCCTCGGCCATCGTCGAGACGAGCGGTGTCGATTTCGCATGGACCTAAAGTGAGCTCGTGAGGGTCATCTGGTGGTTCGAAATGAACCCACCGGGCAAACGCGATGCTAGCAGAGAGCGAGGTGGCCGCGGGTTTTGCACGCGGTTCCAAGAGGTTCTAACCTCGCTTCAGGACGGTTGCATGTCTTGCAGCGTCGACGGCTTGTTTCAAGCTGCCGGGGCTGTAGCCGACAAATATCTTCCCCATCACGTCGATCACGGGGATGCCGCCACCGGTGCGGTTCACCCGCGCCAGTTTTTCCCGCATCTCCGCCTGAGCAGCCCGACTCTCCTCGATATTCTTCTTGGTGACCGAGACACCCAGGGACTTCAAGTAACGCTCCGCTTCGTGACACGGCTTGCACCAGTCTGCGCCGTACACGATGGCGCTGATGGCGCTGGCCGACGCAGGGTCGGCCCCTTCAGCTTTAAAGGCAGGAGCGGCACCTGCGGGATCTGCCGCGTTTGGCGGATGACCGGGCGCGAGCGCCTCGATTCGCGTCTTCCGCCGATCGGCGCCCAGCTTTTCCCAGTCGGCGCGCGGCAGCGTCGTCACGGCATAGGTCCCGTCCGCGCGCTTCGCGCCGAGATCGGCCACGTAGACGACCTGACCCGTGCCCGCGTTCTGATCGGTCCTGACGACGCGCACCTGCGCCCGCCGATCCTGAGGGACGAGCTCGATGCGCTCCACCACGTGAAAGTCACCGTCTTCGCCCACCCACGTCAAAAGTAGATTGGGGCTGTCGTCGGCTACCACGAGCGGAGGCAGAGCGTCACTCGCGGGAGCTGCCGCTGCCGCCGCCCCGAAGCTCGCCGCGGGATCGACCTGGCGCTGACAGGCAAACGAGCCGGCCTGAGAGCACAGCAGGAACCCTGCGGTCAGGAGCGAGCGACTGCGCATCAGCCCTGGCATCAGCCCTGTTCGAGCCCCGACTCCGAGTCTTCCTCGCGGCGCCGCCGAAAACGCTCCGGCAGCGCGCGCAAAGTCTCGACCAGGCCGATGAGCACGTAAAAACTCAATAACCATACCAGCACGAACTGAGGCTTGCCGTATTGCCAAACGAAGGCGCTCGAGCCAATTGCGAACATCACGAGCAGCGCGGTGCCGACGTTGAAGCTCAGCTCTTTGAAAGACCGGAAGCGGAAGCTCGAGACCATCAGCAGGCTCAAGGCGATCGTGACCCCGAAGATGGTGAGCGTGTAACGCTCGTGGCTCAACGCCCCGCCCACCGCGTGGTTGGCGAGCAAGAGAGAGATCAAGATGCCCGAGGCCGGGGGAATCGGTAGCCCCACCGTGAACTTGCTCGGCTTGACGGGGGCGCCCGCCGGGCCCGAAGACAAAACGTTGAAGCGAGCCAGGCGGATGGCACCGCAAGCCGTGAACATGAAGCCGACGAAAAGGCCCGGCACAGGGAAGCGATAGAGCACCCACTTGTACACGAGCAGGGAGGGCGCGACGCCGAACGAGACGATGTCAGCGAGCGAATCGAGCTGCAGACCAAAGGCGCTCTGCGTGCGCGTCATGCGCGCCACCCGCCCGTCGAGCGAGTCGAAGAGCATCGCGAACATCAGCAAAATCGCGGCGCGATAGAAGTCGTCCGAGCTCGGGTTGTCGAGCGCGACGACGCGGATGGCGTTGAAGCCGCAAAAAATGGACGCGAGCGTGATGAGGTTCGGCAGCACGAACAGCGTGCGCCGCAAGTCGAGCTTCGAGACCCGTCGCCGCCTCCTCCTCTGTGCAAATCGAGAACCCACCACGTCAGGCGACAAACTACATATTACCGGTGACCGAGTCCAGCGTCCAGCTGGCCGACCCTTGCTCTGCCCCCATTTGAGCTACAGGCACGCCCTTCGGTAACCTGGCGCCCGCCGTAGTGTTTTGAAGTTCCCGCGCCCGTTTGTTGTCCCGGCGCCCGCGCCGGTGTCTAAGATTTGTCAGCCATGCGTTCAGCCGACTCGACTGCTTCTGTGCCACGGGCGCGCCGGTTCCCGGGGTGGGGTCTCGGTTTGGTCCTTGCGCTCGCCGCGTCCCGAAGCTCTGCGCAGAGCGACGGCGACTCGAGCGAGGCTCCCGCCCCGGCTGCCGCCGCTCCTGCCGGAGAGGCGGCCCCCGCCCCGGCTCCGACCACCACCACGACCAGCTCCTACCTGCCGCCGTTCTTGCCGACCCCGGGCACGAACCTGGAGGCGCATCTGCCCTCGAGCGCGCGTTCCAAGACGGACATCAACGAGCCGGACACCTTCGACCTACAGCGCCCCGCGGCTCCGGCAGCGACGTTGCGAGGTAACGCCGACTCGCTGGGCGTGCTCGGAAACGAGAGCGCGGCGGCTGTCGACCCGGGCAAGGCGTTTCACGTCGTCAAGAAGGGCGATACCTTGTGGGGGATCTGCGCCGAGCACTTCGACGACTCCCGGGTTTGGCCACGGATGTGGAGTTATAACCCTCAACTGCAGAACCCACACTGGATCTACCCCGGTGATCAGCTCCGGTTGCGGCCACCGGTCGCAGCGCTGGCGGCAACGGGCGGTATCCAGGGTGGAACGCTGGGCAGTGGAATGACGGGGCGTAACGCGCTGGTGCCGCCCGACACGGTGTTCTTGCGAGACCTGGGCTACATTGATGACCCAGATAAGGACGTGTGGGGACAGATCGTCGGCGGCCGTGACGAGCAGATGCTGTTTTCGGACGGTAACCAGGTCTATATGATCTTGCGTCCGGGCGTGGACGTGCAGATCGGGCAGCAGCTGACCGTCTTTCAGGAGGTCCGCGACCCACCGAAAACCGCGGGCGCGCGCCGTCCGCCAGGCAAGCTCATCGCCTTCAAGGGCACGGTGAAGGTCGAAGTCTGGGATCCGAAGACCCGCATGGCGCGCGGCGAGCTCGTCGAGTCGCTCGACATCATCGAGCGCGGCGCCAAGGTGGGGCCGATCGGTCGGCGCTTTTATGTCGTGCCGCCGGCATCGACGGAGGTGGATCTCCGAGCGCGCGTGCTGACCAGCATGTACCCGCACGTCATCATGGGGCGCGACCAGATCGTGTTCATCGACCGCGGCTTGAACGACGGCCTAAAGCCGGGCAATCGCCTGTTCGTCGTCCGGCGCGGTGATACGTGGCGGCAGACCCTGATCACGACGACCGCGATGGCCAGCAGCCGCATCCTGATCGACGTACCCGAGCCTATCGTCGTCGAGCCGACTCCGCTCGACGGCGACGAGGAAGACTTCCCCGAGGAAGTCGTGGCCGAGCTGCGAGTGATCCGAGCCCACCGCTATTCGTCACTGGCCGTGGTCACCGAGTCACGCCAAGAGATCGAGCCGGGCGATCAAGCGGTAGCACGCAAGGGGTTTTGAATCCGTCGCAAGAGAGCCGCGGGCAGCTCCGGCGGCTGCGGGTGATGACGTACAACATTCACGGCTGCGTTGGCGGCGATGGCTCGTGCCAGCCGCGGCGAATCGCGGAGGTGATCCGGCGCGTCGAGCCGGACGTGGTGGCGCTGCAGGAGGTGGACGTCGGTCAAGGGCGCTCTGGGCGGCTCGATCAGGCCCGGCGCTTGGCGGATCTGACCGAGCTGTCGGCGCACTTTACCAGCGCTCGCGAAACTGGCGGTGGGCGCTATGGCAACGCCATTCTCACTCATCACCCCTACGAGCTCCGAGCGGAAGGCATTCTGCCCGTGCGCCACGGCGAGGTGCGCGCGGCGCAGTGGCTACGCTTGTCGCTCGATCACGGGTACCTGGACGTGGTCAACACGCACCTGAGCCTGCACTTCAGGGAGCGCATGATCCAGTTTCGCGCGCTCTTCTCCGACGACCCGACGCTGCCGGTGGCGCAACGGCCCCCGCCTTTTCCCGCGCTGCGTGGGGCGCTCGATCATCTGATATTGTGCGGCGATTTCAATTCGGGTCCGCTCTCGCCCCTGTACTTCTTGCTGCGACGTAGGCTCCACGATGCTCAACGGGCGGGCGGGCGGGCGGCGCGCGCGACGTGGCCCGCGCGTTATCCGTTGCTGCGGCTCGACCACGTTTGGGTGGGCAAGGCGCTGAGCGTCGAACGCGCGTATGTGCCGCGCGATCGGCTCACCCAAATGGCGTCCGACCACTTGCCCATTGTCGTCGATCTGGCGATTGAGTCGAACAAACCTTAGGCGAATTTAGCTCGATTGCTGCGCTTGCCAGGAGCGTGCGAAAGCGTCGCCGGTGTGTGCGCGTGCTCCGTAGGGCTGGATGGATGGCAGGGTGCTGTTTTTTGACCCAACGCGGTAGCGTGGAGAGCGCCGAAGCGCTGCGCGAAGCTCCGCGCAGCCCGGCTTTGGCGCTGTGATTGGCCCGGGGCTTCCCGCGTTTGTCTGGCGCCTTCTGCAAGGGCTGGGCTCCGCCCCTGTGCGCTGTTATAGCTTGCCCGTGGTTCTTACGGCCCCGGACGCCATACAAGTCATTTCGGTAGCGGACCTCTCGCGTCGCCTCAAGCGCAGCGTGGAGAGCCAGACCGGCCGCGAGTGGGTCGAGGGTGAAATCGTCTCGCTCAAGCCCGCGGCCAGCGGCCACGTCTACTTCTCGTTAAAAGATCAGCGGGAGGACGCCTGCCTCGACTGCGTGATGTATCGGATGGATGCGCTACGGGCAGGGCAGCACCTCTTCAACGGGGCGCGCGTCCAGACGCTCGGGCGAGCCACGTTGTGGGCTCCGCGCGGTCGCTTGCAATTCGTGATCGCTCGCGTGCGACCCGTGGGGCTCGGGTCGCTGCTCGAGCACCTGGAGCGGCTCAAGAACAAGCTGCGGGGCGAGGGGTTGTTCGAGCGGGAGCGCAAACGTCCATTGCCCGTGGCGCCGCTGTACGTCGGCGTCATTACTAGCTCGCACGGGGCTGCGCTGCATGACATACGCACGGTCGCGTTTCGGCGCGGGCCCGTCACTTTGGTGCTCTCGTCGGCGATCGTGCAGGGAGAATTCGCGCCACAGAGCTTGCTCGCAGCGCTCGATCGCATCGAGCGCGACCCGCGCGTGGAGGTGGTGATCATCGGGCGCGGCGGCGGCGGCAGTGAAGACTTGATGGCCTTCAACGACGAAAGGGTGGTGCGTCGCGTCGCCGCCCTGCGGGTACCGACCGTGAGCGCGGTGGGGCACGAGGTGGATACTACGCTCACGGACCTGGTCGCGGATGTGCGCGCCGCGACTCCGTCGGAAGCCGCCGAGCTGGTCGTGCCGGAGCTTCGCGAGCGCCTGGCCCGCCTTTTGATGCTGGAGCGGCAGGTCGCGAGGGGCATGCGGGCGCGTCTGATGGAGGACGGCGCCTTATCGCAGTCGCTCCGAGCTCGGCTCAGTGATCCGAGGTTTGTGATCGCACAACATCAACAGTGCCTGGATGAGCACCTGCTGCGCGCCGAGCGCGCGCTCGGGCGGCGCCTCAATAGCGGGAACGCGCGCTTCGAAGCGCTCAAACGTCGGCTGATTTCCAGGCACCCGCGCCTCCGCGTGCTCGGCTCACGAGCACTGCTCTCGCCGCTCGCGGCCCGCCTGGGCGTCTCCATAAAACGCAGGCTCGAGAGCGACGCGCACGCGCTGTCGCCTACCCCGCAGCGGCTACGCGGAGCCGTGCGAGCTCGCCTGCGGCGCGACCGGGCAGAGCTCGAGTCGCTCGGGTTGCGTCTGGCGGCGCTCTCGCCGCTGACGGTGCTCGGCAGAGGTTATGCTATTGTCATGAACGATCGGGGTCAGGCCCTCACCAGCGCCGCTTCCGTCAGCGCAGGTGAGCGCGTCAGCGTGCGGCTTGCTGAGGGTGTCTTCGGAGCGCGCGTCCTCGAGAGCGGCGAGGAGTAGCGGTGAGCGCGGGAAAGCAATTCGTGCTCATCGGTCACCCTGTGGGTCACTCGGTGTCCCCGGCGATCCACGCTGCCGCCTATCGCGCGCTGGGATTGAACCATCGCTACGAGGTCCGAGACTGTCCTAGCCCGGAGCACGTCCGTGCTCAGCTCCAAGAGCTGCGGAGCGGGCAGATCGCTGGAGCCAACGTGACGGTGCCCTGGAAGCGGCTGGCGCTCGAGCTCGCCGATCGGGCCGACGACTCGGCGCTCCGCACGGGCGTCGCCAATGTGCTCGCCTGCGACGCGGCGGGCGTGGTCACGGCGTCAAATACAGACGCAGCGGCCCTGGCGGAAGAGATCGCTTCGCTGCACGGCTCACCAGCCAGCGCCGCGGTGATCGGCGCCGGAGGCGCGGCCCAGGCAGCGGTGGTGGCGTGCCGCACGCTCGGATTAGGGGAGATCGCCGTGAGCAGCCGAGGCTGGCTCTCGGCACAGCCCGTGACGAGCTGGAAGCGGGCTGACAGCTTTGAACAGCTGGGGGCCACGCCCTGGGCCTGGCCGGAGCACGCGCGCGACCGGCGCGCCGAGGCGCTGTCGTCTTTTCTGCTGCGCGCCGACGTCATCATCCAGGCGACCAGCGCCGGCATGCATGGCGCTGGCCCCGGGGAGGAAGTGAGCGATTGGGTCCCTTGGCGAGAATTGAAGCCTGGCGCTGTCGCGATCGACGTGGTGTATAACCCTGCATTGACACCCTTCCTCATCGCAGCGGACAAAGCTAACGTCGCGCACAAGGGGGGCCTCGGGATGCTGGTACGTCAGGCGGCGCTGGCGGTTAAGATTTGGCTTAGCCGATCGGAAGCAAGCGTCGACCCCGACCTTGGCGAGCTGTACGCGGCTGCAGAGCGAGCGCTCGCTGCCCAGAGGCGCATGTGAGTCAGCTCTTGCACTCTGTTGCCCCGGCCGAAGGCGTGTGGCCGCAGGTAGCAACGAATGGCGAGTTGGAACCGGCCGAGCGGGAATGGCTGCACACGAACGGGGCCGGCGCATATGCCATGAGCACCTTGGCGCTGATGCACACACGGCGTTACCACGGCCTCTTGGTCGCGAGCCTCGCGCCGCCGCTCAAGCGCTACGTGATCGTGAGCCAGGTGGACAGCGTCTTGTCGGTGGGGCAGCGCATCTATCGTCTGGCGACGCACCAGTTTCCAGGGGTCGCCGCGACGCCTGGCTATCGGTTGCTCGAGAGCTTTGCTCAGGATCCGATTCCGCGCTGGACCTTTCGATTGGGCCGTTCAAAGCTCAGCGTGCGGCTTTGCCTCGCGCGCGGAGAAAGCGCAACCATCATCTCCTATACCTGGGAGGGGCAACGGCGCGCCCGCCTGTCGCTCAAGCCCTTGTTCGCCATGCGGCCCATACACGAGGTGATCCATGAGCACGGCGGCATGCGCCAGACCGTCAGCATGCGCCACGGCGAGGTGGAGATCCGGCCGCTGCCGGATCTGCCCCCGGTCGTCTTCGGGCACTCCGGCGTGTTCATGGGCTCTCCCGATTGGTGGCGCCGCTTCGAGTATCCGGTGGATCGCAACCGCGGAGTGAAGCACCAAGAAGACCTGTGGACACCGGGGATCTTCGAGCTCGATATCGAGCCCGGGCAGACGCAATACCTCGTGTTCGGCCTGAACCGGCTACCCAAGGGCACGGCGAAAGAGCGTATGGACGAGGTGTGCCACACGCTTCAGGCGCTAGACCCAGGCGAGGATTTCTCCCTCACCGCCCGTCGGCTCAGCATCGCCGCGGAGCAGTTTCGTGCCGACGAGTGTGAACGGCCAGGGGTCATTTCGGGCTACCCCTGGCTCGACCTGGGCACGCGCGACGCCTTGATCTGCCTGCCGGGGTTGTATCTGATAAGCGACCGCATCGACGCGGCCAAGCGCGTCCTCGCCAATGTGCTGGGGGCGAAAATCGACGGCTTGCTCACGCGCGGCATCGCGGAGAACGGGAGCGTGGCGCCGCAGGTGACCGCTGACGCGAGCCTGTGGCTGTTCGAAGCTACCGAACGCTTGCTGCAGAAGACGGGCCTCGACGACGCCTTCGTCAAGGCCGAGCTGTATCCCGTGCTGGTGGGCATTTTCGAGCGCGTCTCGAGCGGTCAGAAGAAAGACGTCATCTGGTGCACAAAAGACGGGCTCCTCGCCAACGGCACTGGCGCCTCGACGGATCCGCTCACCTGGATGGACTCGCGCGCTGACGGCGTCGCGGTCACACCTCGCACCGAGCTCGCCGTCGAGCTGCAGGGTCTGTGGGGCCGCGCGTGCAGCACGCTGGCCAGAATGAGCGCCCACTACGGCGATGTGTCGCTGCAAAAGCGCGCGCTCACCGCGCAAGTCGACCTCAGGGTGGCGTTCGCGCGGCGTTTTTGGTGCAGCGACACGCGCTACCCGTTCGACTGCATCAGCATTGTCGAGGACGGTCCGGGCGCGTTCCGCGACCCCAGCGTTCGACCTAACGCGCTGATGGCGCTCGCGATCGATCCGGACCTCTTCACGCACTGGCAGGCGGTCGCGATCGTGGAGCGCGTGCGAGAGCGCTTGCTCACGCCCACGGGTCTGCGCACCCTCGAGCCTCGTCACCCCGACTACCGCGGTGACTTTCGCGGCCCCATGCACGAACGCCAG
Source organism: Deltaproteobacteria bacterium (assembly GCA_043747815.1). GTDB lineage: Bacteria > Myxococcota_A > Polyangia > Polyangiales > Polyangiaceae > SZUA-265. Next base: position 75,872 of record JAYTOL010000042.1, on the reverse strand, counting down.
GCGGCGTATCACCAGGGGACGTGTTGGGTCTTCCTGCTCGGCTTCTTCGCGCGCGCGGCCCTCGCGCTCGAACCCAATGATTTCGAGCTGCAAATCGAGCTGCGCCACATGATAGAGCGGCTGGTGGATGCGGGCCCGGTGCTGGGTCAAATCGCGCAAGTGGCGAGTGGAGACCCGCCCCATCACCTCGGCGGCTGCCCCGCCCAGGCGTGGAGCGTCGCGGAGCTGCTGCGCTCGCTCTACGAGCTCCTGGACTGATTCACGACCTCTCTAAGGCGCGCGCGATGTCGGATCCGGTCGCGCCTTGCCGGTGGGCCGGCGCCGAGGCGTCGCGTTTTGCGCTGACGCTGGGGAGCCCCCGGGCTTTCCTTCGGCTCTATTCCCGCGGGGGGCGCCGTTCGGGAGGCCTCTTTGAGGGCCGATCGCCCCGTTTCTTGCTAGGGTGAAAAGCGAGGCTCGAGCGAGACATGGCCCGCGATATCACGACTCTCGGCTATAGGCGCATCGTCATGCTCCTCGTGAGCCTGGTGATCGTGCCCAGCGGTCTGCTGCTGCTCGTGGGCGTGCTCCTCCTGTTTCGGGGTGAGCCCGAGCTGAACGTGATCATGGGCATTTTGGTGCTGGCGCTGAGCGGGGCCGCCGTCACCGGGGTGATCTTGGTTTGGGTGTTCGTGCGCCGCGAGGCTAACCTGTCACAGCTGCAGAGTGACTTCGTCTCCAAGGTCTCGCACGAGCTTCGGACGCCGCTCACCTCGATCCGCTTGTTCTCGGACACCCTGGACCTGCGCCGCTCCGATCCCGACGCGGTCAATGCCTGTATCGACAGCCTCAAGCGTGAAGGGGCGCGCCTGCAGGATCTGATCGACCGCCTGCTCGACTGGGGCCGCATGGAGAGCGGCCGCAGGCAGTACCACATGCAGCCCACCGACGTCCGCGCCATCGTCAAGCAAGCCATGCGCGACTTCGAGGCAGTGCGCGAGCGGCAGAGCGCGAGCGTGAGCGTCGAGCTCTCGGATGATCTGCCGCCGTTGTGGGCTGAAGCGGCCTCGATCAGTGACGCTCTGCTCAACTTGCTCACCAACGCCAGCAAATACGGCGGCCACCCGGCGAGCATCGTGCTCAGGGCCACGGCCACGCCACAGCACATTCGGATCTCGGTGCAGGACAACGGCCTTGGCATCGCTGCGCGGGAGCACAAGCGCATCTTTCAGAAGTTCTATCGGGTGGATGACCGCCTGTCGCGAGACAAGGAGGGCTCAGGGCTGGGCTTGGCTATCGCCAAGCACGTGGTGAAGGCGCACCGCGGCCATATCGAGCTGCGCAGCTCTCCAGGACGAGGCAGTGTGTTTACGATCGTGCTGCCCGTGCTGCACGCCCAGAAGATCGCGGAGCTCGAGCCTCGCCCGGACAAGGCATGAATCAGAGCATGGCGAGCCCTCAGAGCAACGTGGCCTCTGGCAAGCGCATTCTCGTGATCGAGGATGATCCCAGCATCGTCCTTGGCTTGCGCATGAACCTGGAGGCGGAGGGCTACAGCGTGGAGGTCGCCGAGGACGGAGAGTCCGGCCTGCATCGAGCTCGGCGGGGCGAGGCCGACCTGATCATCTTGGATATCATGTTGCCTCGGCTCAACGGCTTCGAGGTGTTACGCCAACTGCGAGCGGAGGGGGTGAACGTGCCCACGATCGTGCTGTCCGCGCGCGACGCCGAGCTCGACATCGTGATGGGGCTCGAGTTCGGGGCGGAGGATTACGTGACCAAGCCCTTTGGCCTTGCCGAGCTGCTGGCGCGCATCAAGGCCGTGCTCCGGCGACCGGGCTACAGGGAGAGCGTCAGAGGGGACGACGCGCTCGCGAGTGACGAAGAGCGGCCCATGCCTGCGGAAGTGGCCGCCGCAGAGCAGTCCGCCGCAGAGCAGTCCGCCGCAGACCTGACGGGGGCGGAACAATTGCGCGTCGTGCGGGTGGGGGAGCTCAGCATCGACCCGCGCACCCGCCAGGTGACGCGTGGAACGGACCCGATCCCGCTCACGGCGACGGAGTTCGACATCCTGTGGTGCCTGGTCCAGGCCGATGGCCGAGTGCTGGGGCGCGAGGAGATCCAGACCCACGTGTGGGGCCCGCAACACCACGGCACGCTCAGAACTATCGATAATTTCATGATGCAATTGCGCACAAAGCTGGAGCGGGACCCCGGCGACCCCGACCATCTCCTCACCGTCAGGGGCGTCGGGTACCGCCTGAAACACTGAGCAACGCGCGGCTCGGCCAAGCATTCCTGCCCGGTGCGAGCATCAGGCCCCAGCGGCGAGCCCGTGACACGCACGATTTATCGTGTCGAAAAGCCAGGGGCCAGATGCGACCCCGTGATAGAGGCAGGCGAGTGGACCCTGTTCTCCTGCGATCTTACCTCGCTACCGTCTACGAGCTCCCGACGGAGACGGGACTGCTCAGCGTGTCGATGGACGGCGAGCCCGGTCGAGACGAGGGGACCCTGCCTCTGCTCTTGCGCGAGCCATTCGCGATCCTGACCGCCTATAACCCGCGCTCCATGTTGCTACCTCGTCGCGTTAACGAGGCCCGGCACCAAGTGTTGCGCGACCTATTGGTGCTCGGCTGTTACCGCGTGGAGCAATGCCTTGGAGTCGATGATGGGCCGGATGGTGTATGGCGGGAGCCGGCCTGGCTGGTGCACGGCGTCGATCGCGACGAAGCCGTCATCTTCGGTCGAGCCTTTCGGCAGAACACCATCGTCTACTGTCGGAACTCGCGGCCCGAGCTGATCGCGAGCGACCCCACGTGTGATCCCATCGGTAAGACCTATCAGGGAAATTGGCGGGTTCGCTCCTAGTCCCGAGCCATGACCCGGCGAGCGTCACGAGGGGTGATCGCCGCGAAGGTCGCGGGCCCCTCGCTGGGCTGGAGCGTCATTCTCGCTGCAGTCCGTTCCGTTAACGTTGCGACTTGGCGGCCAGGGCACTAGGCTCCCCTCGATGCGATCGAGGTTTGATGACGACGGAACGGGGCCGAACATCTCCGAGGTAGTCGCCGAGGTGTCTGACGCCCTGGTGGTCAATATCAAGCGGTTTGGCCCGATCTTGGCGGGCCTCTTGCTGCTCGCCCTGGTGATCACCGGTGTCTACAGCGTCGGTCCCGGCGAACAAGGGGTGGTGCGCCGCTTTGGCCGCGAGCATCGCACCGCCGCTCCGGGCCTGCATTACGCGATGCCGCTCGTCGAGTCGGTCGACGTCGTCAACATCGAGGAGGTGCGTCGCGTCGAGGTGGGCTTCAACGGCGAAGCCACCATCAACGAAGAGGCGCTGATGCTGACGGGGGACGAGAACATCGTCGAGGTCCAGATGGTGGTGCAGTATCGCGTGGCCGATCCGACCAAATACCTGTTCAGGCTTCGGGATCCGGAACGTACGCTGCACATCGCTTCCGAGGTCGCGCTGCGTTCGGTCGTGGGCCGGACCAACATCGATGACGTGATGACCACGGGTCGTCAGCAGGTCCAGGCCGCCTGTCGTGAGCTGCTCCAGGGCTTGATGGACGATTACGAGGGCGGGCTCGAGATCACCGAGGTGAAGCTCGACGCCGTCGACGCGCCCGATGAGGTGAAGGACGCCTTCAACGCAGTGACTCGAGCGCGCGAGGACAAGGAGAAGCTCGTCAACGAGGCGCGCGGCTACCTGGAGGACAAGGTGCCAAGGGCGCGTGGTGAAGCGCAGATCATCGTACGCGGAGCGGAGGCCTATAAGGAGGAGCGAGTCTTGCGCGCGCAGGGTGACGCCGACAAGTTCGACGCCCGGCTCGCGGAGTACCAGAAGGCCAAGAACGTGACGCGGCAGCGGCTTTACCTGGAGACGATGGAGCGTGTGCTCGCTCCGATCAAGAACAAGGTGATCGTGGACAAGGGCGTGGCCGATGGGGCGCTGCCGCTCTTGCCGCTGCGCAGTGGCGGCTCCGCAGGGGCGGTCGTGGGGGGCGCGCGATGATCCGCGGGGTCCTCGTGATCGTGGTGGGCCTGCTCATCCTGGGTTTTGGCTCCGTGTTCGTGATCGACGAGACGGAGCAAGCCATCGTCACCCAGTTCGGCCAGTACAAGTGGAGCGCGACCGAGCCCGGTCTGCACGTCAAGGCGCCGTTCGTTCAGGACGTGCGCCGCATGGAGCGCAGGGTGATCGGGCGAGATACGTCACCGGGCGACTACTTGACGCTCGACAAGAAGAAGTTGGTGGCCGATCCGGTCGCCCGCTGGCGTATCGTCGATCCGCTGTTGTTCTTCAAGACCGTGCAAGACGAGGTGCGCGCGGCGCGCCGGCTCGACGATATCGTGAAGAGCGAGATGCGTAGCGAAATCTCCAGCCATCAGTTCGGCGACATCATCGGCAACGGCCGCACGCCGCTGATGTTGGCCGTGACCACGCGGGTGCGTGAGAAGGCGCGCGAGTACGGCATCCACGTGGTCGACGTGCGCATCAAGCGCGCGGATCTGCCGCGCGACGTGCAGGAGAGCGTCTTCCAGCGCATGCGCGCCGAGCGCGATCGCGAGGCCAAACGCTATCGTTCGGAAGGCGCGGAGGAAGCTGCGAAGATACGCGCCAAGACAGATAAAGACGTGACCATCCTCTTGGCCAAGGCCTACCAGGAAGCGGAGAAGCTCAAGGGCGAAGGCGACGGCGAGAGCACTCGAATTTACGCCGCTGCCTTCAACAAGGACTCGGAGTTTTATACGTTCACCCGGACGCTCGAGGCGTACGAAAAATCGATCACTCCAGAGACCGAGGTCGTCATGTCTACAGAGTCGGAGCTCTTCCGTTACATGACCCGACCAACTGAAGGTCGCTAATATTTACCCAGAGGCCGTCATGAGTAGAACAGTCAACTGCGTGAAGCTAGGCACCCCTGCAGAGGGACTAGATAAACCGCCTTTCAAGGGTGAGCTCGGGCAGCGCGTCTTCGACAACGTCTCCAAGGACGCATGGAAGAAGTGGCTCGAGCACTCCAAGATGCTGATCAACGAATATCGACTGGATCTCGTGAGCGAGGCAGGCCAGCGCATCTGGATGACGGAGCTGGAGAGCTATTTTTTCGGCGCCGGCAGCGCAGCGCCGCCGGATTTCAAGCCAGCGGGCTGAGCCTCGACAGTCTCGACTCGTGCAGTTTTTGCCGACCCGGACATCGAGGCTTCAGGCCGCGGGCTGCAGGCTTCAGGCTGCAGGCTGCAGGCTTCAGGCTTCAGAGTTTCCCGCGAGGGAATCGACAGGCGCCGGAAGCCTCGAAGCAGGTCGTCCCCGTAGCCCGTAGTCTGGAGCCCGAATTCCGGCAAAGCGCTGGAGTCGACACCCAGCGCTTCGATGGATTCGCGGCACTATCCGAGGAGCTTTTCGATGCCGTGAACGCTCTGGTCGCTCAAGAACGCGCCGTCGAGCTTCCGCTCTACGAGCAGCCGCGAAAAGTGGGCGAGCAGAGTCGGGTCGAATACCTTGGGTGTCTGCGCTCGGATGTGGTTACAGGCCTCGAGCGGGCTCACGATGCGGCCGAGCGTGTTAGCGGGGTTGAGCGTCAGATCGGCGACGCTGTCACACAGCGCGAGGACGCGGCTCTGAAAAGGGATGGCCTCCTCGCTGAGCCCGTCCGGAAAGCCTTGCCCGTCAAAGCGCTCGTACATGTGCAGGATGGCGGTCAGCACCGTGTCCGGAACGTCGGCGTTTTTGAGCAGGCGCGCGGGGTTCTTGTACTGCGCCCGGGCGGTGACCTCGTGGTCCTCGAGCTGCCAGACGTTCAGCGCTGTGAGGTGGTGCTGTTGGCTCTTGCCGAGATCGTGAAAGAGCCCCGTTGCCCAAGCGTGCGCCGCTTGAGGCTCGCTCAAGTCGAGTTGCCGACACAGAGAATAGCTGAGCCGGGCCACGCGCACCGAGTGGCTCTTCAGCGAGCCTCGGGTGCGCTCGTGGATGACCATCAGCGACTCCGCGAGCTTCGAGGCGTCACCGAGGGCGGTGCTGCGTGCGCGCGCCGTGCCCTCGTCCAGCTCGGGCGGCGGATCACTGTTGGGCACCCAGCCTGAGGCTGAGAGCGGCTGAGCGGAATAGTTGAGCGGAAGGGGCCCCCCCTGCGACGAGCCGAGCTGGGACCCCTGTGGCGACGAGCCGAGTTGCACCGCCATGTCGCGCGACGACCCCAGCGGTGAGCCCCCCTGCTGCGACTGCAGGGGCGCGGCGGAGGCGGCCTGAGCATCAAAGCCCTGAGCATCAAAGCCCTGACCATCGAAGCCTTGGCCATCGGAGGAATGACGATCGAAAGCTGGACCATCCGAGGCCTGGCCGTCGAAGGCTGAAGTGTCGAGCGGGACGTCCTGAAATGACTCGTCCGACGCCAGCGAGGGTCCGGTGGGCGTGGAGCCGACGTTCGGCCGTGACGTGGGCCCGTCGTCGCCGGGGCTGATGCGCGCAAAGGCCTCGGTGTCCCCACCGTACAGCTTGGCGATGGCTGCGGCGATGGCGGCAGGACGTGCCACGAGGCTCGTCACTTGCCGGGCCCCGGCCGCTACGCGGACGTTCTCGATCAGCTGAGGATTGGCCGGCTCCGACGCCACCACGGTCAAGGTGTCGTCTTCGGAAAAACGGATCGGAATGACCTGGTAGCGCTCCGCCAAGCGCCGCGGCAGCCGCGAGAGCGTGGGTTTCGGCACCGTGGCTCCCGACAACGTCTTGGTGCTGATGAAGCGCGTGTTGAACATCTCGGCGAGATGCCGGAGCAGCATCGACTCGGGGAGGCCACATTCGAGCAATGCCTCCTCGAAACGATCGCCGCGGCTGTGATGCCGATCGAGCGCCGCGCTAGCGAGGGCGGGCGAGATGCGCCCCTCTTCGAGCATGCGGTCGGCGAGCGCTGAGCTGGAGTCTGAGTTCACTGGTGTCATCAAGGCGTGTCGATGCTAGCGCAACGGCCAATCGCGCGAAACCCGGCAAACGCGCCTCGCTAGCGTCTTCGCACCGTTCCGGAGCAATTGCTCTTTCTCGGCAGCCGAGGTTCGCCGTCAGGTGGGTCGACGGAGTCGCATGGGGCAATACTTTGAATAATCGCTCGACGAACCCTCGTGGTACTGGGAGGACATGTCCGCCCATACTCTGAGCCTGGACGGCGGCCTGTACGATTACCTTCTGGCTGTTTCGGTTCGGGAGCCCCAGGTCCTGACGCAGCTCCGCGAGGAGACGGCGCGTCTACCCTCGGGGGGCATGCAGATCTCGCCGGAGCAGGGCCAGTTCATGCGCTTGCTGGTGGAGCTGTTGGGCGCTCGTCGCGCGCTCGAAGTCGGCGTTTTTACCGGCTATAGCTCGACGTGCGTGGCCCTCGGTTTGCCCCCCGACGGGGAGCTGGTCGCCTGCGACGTGTGCGAAGAATTCACTGCCGTGGCGCAGCGTTACTGGCAGCTCGCAGGCGTTCGCGAGAAGATCTCGTTGCACCTGCGGCCCGCGCTCACCACGCTCGAGCAGTTGGTCGATTCAGGGCGCTCCGAGTCGTTCGACTTCGCCTTCATCGACGCTGACAAGGAGAGCTACGCGGCGTACTACGAGCGTTCGCTGCAGCTGCTCCGGCGCGGGGGCCTGGTGGCCATCGACAACGTGTTGTGGGGCGGCAGCGTTGCTGATGCTCGCGACCAGAAACCCGCCACGTTGGCGATCCGGGCGCTCAACGAGCGGCTCCGATCCGACGAGCGAGTCTCGATCAGCCTGGTCCCCATCGGTGATGGGCTGTTTCTGGCTCGAAAGCGCTGACCCGCGTCATGAGCTCACGCCCTCTGTCGCCGCGTGCGGCCCGCTACATCGGGTCACCGACGCTGCTTCTGGGTGGTCAGAGCGAGTGCCCGCGGCTCGCCGGTCCGGCAGGGGGTTTCTGGCGGGCCCGTGGGTGGTTGCGGCGTAAAATTGTGGTTATAGTCAGACAGGGGAGTGCTCGTGGCGCCTTCGGCCGCGACGGGCATCCCCCGGGCGGGCAAGAGGGTGTCCAGCCGCGCCAGCCAGCGGCCCGCTTCGGCTGTCTTTTGTGGACAGGCGGCGTGCAGCCTACTTTAACGCTGCCCTAAGCGCTCTATCAGAGGATCCATGTCCAATTCGTCACCGGTGCTCAGTGCCGCCAACCTAGCTTTCGTCGAATCACTTTACGGTCGTTTCCTCGAGGATCCGAATTCGGTTCCGGAGGATTTCCGACAGTTCTTTGAGAGCGAGCACCCCGTGCACGCCGGAGGTCGCATCGGGCCCTCGTTTTCGGCGCGTTCGCTGTTCGACACCACGGGGGCTCTGGGGAACGGCGAAGCTTCAAACCGGGAGGCGGGGCCACGGAACGGCTCCGGCGCGCGCGGCGTAGCTCCGAATGGCGGCGCTGCGGCGCGAGGCGCCAACGCTAACGGTGCGAACGGCTCGCACGCAGCCGTCAACGGCGGCCCAGCAAAAGCCCACGGCGTGAACGGGTCGCACGGAGGCGAGAAGGCTCTCGCCCGGAGCAGCAACGCGGGCGTGAACGGCGCGCTGCAGGGGGTGGGCTCGGCGGAACCCGTGGCTCGAGACGGCGCCTCGGACATGGCGGTCCGTCAGGACCGAGTCGATCAGCTGGTGCGGGCGTTTCGCGTGCGCGGGCACATGATCGCGAAGGTGGACCCGCTAGGGCTGCCCCGGCCCCACTACGAGGAGCTCGACCCCGAATACTACGGTCTCGACCAGGCCGACCTGGATCAGGTCTTCTCGAGCCGCACGATCTTCGGCACGCAAAGCCTGCGGCTCGCGGACATCCTCGAGCGGCTGCGCAACACCTACTGCCGCTCGATCGGCGTGGAGTTCATGCACATTCACGATCCCGCAGCCAAGAACTGGCTGCAGGAGCGCATGGAGGGCGCGCAGAACCGGCTCGAGCTCGACGTGGAGACGCAGCGCCACATCCTGACTCTGCTCACCGACGCGGTGATGCTCGAGGAGTTCATCCAGCGCAAGTACGTGAGCGCCAAGAGCTTCTCGCTCGAGGGCTCGGAGAGCCTGATCCCGCTGTTGCACCTCGCGATCGATCGCGCCGCGCAGCACGGCGTGGACGAGGTGACGCTCGGCATGGCGCATCGCGGGCGCCTGAACGTGCTCGCCAACTTGATGGGCAAGAGCCCGCGCGAGATCTTCCGAGAGTTCGACGACGTCGACCCCGAGCTGTATCGCGGCCGTGGGGACGTGAAGTACCACGTCGGTCGCAGCCACGATTTCACGACCTACAGCGGGCACCAGGTTCACCTCTCGTTGTGCTTCAACCCGAGCCATCTCGAGTTCGTCAACGGAGTGGTGCTCGGGCGCGTGCGCGCCAAGCAAGATCGCGCCGGTGACGTCAAGCGCACGCGCAAGATGGGCCTGTTGATCCACGGGGACGCCGCCTTCATCGGCGAGGGCGTCGTGCAGGAGTGCCTGAATCTCAGCGGGCTCGACGCGTATGAGACGGGCGGCACGGTGCACGTCGTCATCAACAACCAGATCGGCTTCACTACGCCGCCGCGTGAGTCGCGCTCCACGACGTACTGCACCGACATCGCGAAGATGCTGCAGATCCCGATCTTCCACGTGAACGGCGAGGATCCGGAGGCGGTCGCTCAGGTCGTGCACCTGGCGATGGATTTCCGCTCCACCTTCGGTCGAGACGTCGTCATCGACATGTACGGTTATCGCCGCCACGGCCATAACGAGGGGGACGAGCCCTCGTACACGCAACCGGTGCTGTACCGCGCCATCGCCAAGCGGCCGAGCGTGCGTGACGGTTACCTGGCCCACCTGGCGCGCCTGGGCGACATCACCCAGGCGGAGGCGGATGGCATCGCGGTCAAGCGCCGCGAGAACCTGGAGAAGGAGCTCTCCGAGGCCCGTGCCAAGGATTTTCAGCGCCGCCACGATTGGCTCGGCGGTTACTGGAAGGGTTACCGCGGCGGCGCCGACTCCGAAGTCGAGGACGTGAACACCTCGGTGGACCCGGCGGTGCTCCGCGACCTCGTGCTCCGCCAGACGACGGTGCCCGAGGACTTCAAGCCGCACCCGAAGGTGCTCAGCATCCTCTCGCGTCGCGCGGAGATGGCGCGCGGTGAACGCCCGCTCGACTGGGGCGCGGCCGAGGCAGCCGCCTTCGCTTCGCTCTTGAATCAGGGCGTGCCCGTGCGCATCACCGGTCAAGACGTCGCTCGCGGCACCTTCGTGCAACGGCACGCGGTGTTGCACGACGTTCGAGACGGCCGAACCTACACCCCGCTGGCTCACCTCGCCGAGGGCCAGCCGCGCGTGCAGATCTACAATAGCCCGCTGAGCGAGGCCGGAGTGATGAGCTTCGAGTGGGGCTATAGCCTCGACGTGCCCGAGGGCCTCGTGATGTGGGAGGCGCAGTTCGGCGATTTCGTCAACGCCGCCCAGGTCATCATCGACCAGTTCATCGTCAGCGCCGAAGACAAATGGAAGCGCTTGAGCGGTCTCGTGCTGCTCTTGCCGCACGGCTTCGAGGGCCAGGGCCCCGAGCACTCGAGCGCTCGGCTCGAGCGTTTTCTGATGCTGGCGGCGGAGGACAATATCCAGGTGGCGCAGGTCACGACCCCGGCGCAGTACTTCCATCTGCTCCGGCGTCAGGTGCTGCGCCCGTGGCGCAAGCCGCTGGTGGTCTTCACGCCCAAGGGGCTGCTGCGCCACCCGCTCGCTACGAGCCCCGTGGACGAGATAGCCAAGGGGCGATTTCACCGTGTGCTGCCGGATTCGGACGGCCTGGTGGGGCCGAGCGTGCAGCGCGTCCTCCTTTGCAGCGGCAAGGTGTATTACGAGCTGCTCGTTCACCGGAAGGAGCTGCAGCGCAAAGACGTCGCCATCATTCGTCTGGAGCAGCTGTACCCATTCCCCAAGCAAGAGCTCGCGTCTCTGCTCGAGGCTTACGCTCCCGGCACGCGCATCGTCTGGGTCCAGGAAGAACCGGAGAACATGGGGGCCTGGCCCTTCCTGCGGCTGCGCTTTGGCGAGCGCCTGCTTGGCCGTCACCCGCTGTCGGGCGTCACTCGCGACGAGTCCGCCAGCCCCGCAACCGGCTCCGCGCACAGCCACCGGTTGGAGCAGCAGGAGCTGATCGACCGAGCCTTCGCGCCGCTCTAGTGCCGCGAATCCGTCGAAGCGATGGGTAACTTCCGCCGCCCCTGACGGGGCGCTGTTCATTGGTCCCATCTCGAAAAACGGCACGACCCCCGCAGCCTCTATTGCGGGGACACCCCGCAGCCTCTATTGCGGGGACACCCCGCAGCCTCTATTGCGGGGACACCCCGCACCCCGGGCGGCCATCTGCTATGTCGCCCTGCGCTTCCGGTCCTCACCGTAGAAACTACGGTTCCGGGCCGGTTGTCGTGCGACTAAGCAGCTGACTCGAGCTTTTCGGGTGTTCGTGTGGTCGAGATGAGACCCATGGGCAGGATGGGGCGAGGGCGGCGGAAGTTACCTGCCTGGCGCTAGATCTGATTCGCGGCACTGCCTTTACATTGCCCTCGATTCAATAGAATCGAGGTACCAGTGCCTTAGCTCTCGGATTTCTGCTGCTCGGGCTCCGCCACCTGCCCCGATGTCCAGACCGGCCCCGTGGGCACTTTAGCCGAGCCCTTCTCCGGCTCGGCTCTCCGAGCCCGGAGAGGTATCGGGGCACGAGCCTCGAACGTTCGGGGAGAAACTCGGTGCTCCGGCGCTCTTTGGACCAACGGCGCGCCGTTTGTGGTAAGCCGCGAGCCGCTGACGAGATGCCGCAAATGTCACGCGGCGCGCCGGTGGTCAGGTGCTGTATGCAGTCATCGTCCGTGATCCGAAGGAGAGGCTAAGGTGCCCGTAGAGCTGAAGGTGCCCTCTGTGGGCGAGTCGATAACCGAAGTCCAGATCGGCGACTGGTTGAAGAGTGTCGGAGACACCGTCAACGAAGACGACATCATCGTGATGTTGGAGACGGACAAGGTGACGGTGGAGCTTCCCGCGCCAGTCAGCGGAACCATCGCGCAGATCCTGCTCAAAAAGGGAGAGACAGCGCACGTCGGTGACGTGGTTGGATATTTGGAGGCTGGTAGCCCCGCAGCGAAACCCGCGGCTGCTCCGACAGCGGGCGAGGCGCGGCAGGCCTCGGCTGACCCGGTCGTCGAGCGTTCGGCAGCTACCGATGGTCCATCCGCCACCATCCCTCCGCCGGCTGGGGCGCCGCGTGTCATGCCGGCAGCCCAGCGCGCCTTGCATGCCGCGGGGCTCGACGCCTCGCAGGTTCTCCCGAGCGGCCCCGGCGGTCGCACCCTGAAAGAAGACGTGCAACGCCACGTCGAGAACCCTCCGGAACGAGCGGCAGAGCGGTCCGCGGCAGCGGGTCCCGCTCGCACCGCCGGCGCGCGGCCTGAAGTCAGGCCCCCGCCGACTCCTGGAGCGACCCCGCTCCACTTGCGGCACGAAGGGCAGAAAGACGCGCGTCAAGAAGAGATCGTCCCCATGACCACGCTGCGCCGCCGTATCGCGGAGCGGCTGGTCGAGGCGCAACAGACGGCCGCCCTCCTGACCACCTTTAACGAGGTGGACATGACGAACGTCAAGCAGCTGCGTGAAGACTATCAGGACGCCTTCGTCAAAAAGTACTCGATCAAGCTCGGCTTCATGTCCTTCTTCGTCAAGGCGGCCGTCGACGCGCTGAAGCAGTTCCCGACCGTCAACGCCGAGGTCCGAGGCACGGACATCGTGTACCGCAACTACTTCGACATCGGCGTCGCGGTGGGCGGTGGCAAGGGGCTGGTCGTGCCCGTGCTGCGGAACGTCGAGCGCATGGGGTTCGCCGATGTGGAGCTCAGCATCGCGGCGCTCGCCAACCGCGCCAAAGATGGCACGCTCAAGCTGGAGGAGCTGCAGGGCGGCACCTTCACGATCACCAACGGCGGCATCTACGGGTCGCTGCTCTCGACGCCCATCATCAACCCGCCGCAGAGCGGCATCCTGGGCCTACATGGCATCGTGGACCGCCCGGTGGTGATCAAGGGTCAGATCGTCGCTCGGCCGATGATGTACATCGCTCTGACATACGACCATCGCGTGGTGGACGGCCGAGAGGCGGTTAGTTTCCTCAAGCGCATCAAAGACGCAGTGGAAGAGCCCGCACGGATGTTGATCGAGGTTTGAGCTGAATGGACACTCAATTCGATCTGGTCGTCATCGGCGCCGGTCCGGGGGGTTACGTCGCGGCCATTCGCGCAGCGCAGCTGAAGCTGAAGGTGGCCTGTGTCGAGTCCGAAGCTCGGCTCGGCGGGACCTGCTTGCGCGTGGGATGTATTCCGAGCAAGGCGCTGCTCGAAGCCAGCCACCTGTATCACAAGACCAAGCACGATTTGGCTGGCTTTGGCATCGCCGTGAAGGGCGTGGAGCTGAACCTGGCCGGCATGCTGAAGAAGAAGAGCGACACCGTGGAGCAACTGACGGGCGGCGTCGCGCACCTCTTCAAGAAGAATGGCGTCACGCGTGTGCTCGGGCACGGCAAGATCACTGCGCCCGGCAAAGTGTCCGTGGCGAGCGCGGACGGGAAGTCCGTGGAGCTCGAGGCCAAGAACATCATTATCGCGACGGGTAGCAACGTGGCTCCGCTCGCGGGTGTGGAGCTCGACGGCGACAAGATCGGAACCAGCACCGAGGCGCTCTCGTATCCGGAGGTGCCAGGCCACTTGGTGGTGATCGGTGCCGGCGTGATCGGGCTCGAGCTCGGCTCGGTTTGGCAGCGCCTCGGCGCCAAAGTCACCGTGGTCGAATACGCCGATCGCATCTTGCCCGGCATGGACACGGAGCTCGGCACGCTCTCCAAAAAGATTTTCGAGAAGCAGGGGCTGGTCTTCAAGCTCTCGGCGCGGGTCAAGGGCGCGAAGAAGGTCGGCAAAGGCTGCGTGGTCGAGATCGACGGGGCGGACCCCATCAGCTGCGATCGGGTGCTGTTGTCGGTAGGTCGGATCCCGAACACCGAGGGCCTCGGCCTCGCGGAAGTGGGCGTCACCCAGGGCAAACGCGGTGACGTGGTCGTGGACGATCACTTCAGAACGTCGGTGCCGGGCATCTTCGCGATCGGAGACGTCATTGTCGGTCCGATGCTGGCGCACAAGGCGGAAGAAGAAGGCGTCGCTTGCGTCGAGTTCATCGCGACCGGCTACGGTCACGTGGACTACAACTCGATCCCGAGCGTGGTGTACACGCACCCGGAGATCGCGTCGGTCGGGAAGACAGAGGAGCAGCTGACTCAGGAAAACGTCAAGTACCGCAAAGGTACTTTTCCCTTCAGCGCCAACGGTCGCGCCAAGGCCATTGGCAGCACCGAAGGCCGCGTCAAGATCCTGGCGGACGCGAAGACCGACCGCATCCTGGGCGTGCACATCGTCGGGGCGGCTGCTGGCGACTTGATCGCGGAGGCTGCCGTGGCGATGGCGTTTGGCGCCAGCGCCGAGGACTTGGCCCGCGCGTCACATGCCCATCCCTCGCTCGCCGAGGCGGTAAAAGAGGCCGCCATGGCGGCGGCGGGCGACGGCGCCATCCACATCTGAGCGGGCTTCGGGCTGCAGGCTGCAGACTTCGGGCCTTCGGACGTCAGGCGTTGCGAGAGCGAAATCGACGCAGCGCTGCTCGACGAGGAGCGCGCGGCTCAAGCCGCTTTAAGCCCGGAGCCTGCAGCCCGAAGTCTGGAGCCTGATCTGGCGTCTTCAGCCGGGAGCCTGGAGCCCGAAGTCTGTAGCCCGAAGCCTGGAGCCTGATCTGGCCTAGAGGCGGTCGCTCGGCTCGGGGAGCTCACCGCCCGAGCGCACGTAGTCCACGATGGCCGCGACGAGTGACTGTTCGCGCTCGACGCACTTCTTCGTAACCTCGCCGAACGTCGCGCCCTTACATTCCTTGCGACGCTCCACGTAGGCTTGCTGGACGATGCCGTTGTTGCGCAGCGCTGTCCGCACCTCGTCCCCGAGCCAGCGCCACTCCACACGAGCGTGCTCGCGCCGCCGCGGGGCTTTGTTGCTGAACTCGCCGTCATGCAGCGTGACGCAGCTCCCGTTCCAGCGCAGCATGTCGTAGCCCGCCGTGTCACCTATGCTCATCTCGCCCGCGGCCGAGCCGCGCGCATCCGTGTTGCGACGCAAGGCGATGAGCTCTTCACCCCGCTCGACGCGTTCATCCGAGAGCGAGGGCCCGCCCGCGCCGTTGTACGCTGGCGCCGTGTGCCGCGAGTACAAGCGCTTCCACGGTGAGCCGCCTCTGAACATGTGCAGGGCGACCTCTGGATGGACCCCGTTGCACAACTTATTGACCCACTGCGATGGCGGGACGCAGTCCCCTTCGTCCCCGATGCAGGTCGGCAAAGGGGACTCCGCCGTCAGGTGCGCGCTGGACGACAGATCCATATCCGCTTGTGAGGGGGATGCTGCTCTGGGAGCCACTGAAGACCCACACGCTGATACAAACGCGGTGATAACGACAACCGACGAGAGAAGGGTAGCGATCCGCATGCTGACTAAGAGGCCTTCTCGGCAGCGAGTTGTCAATAGTCGGAAGTTGCAACAGCCCAGGATAAAGGCTGGCTTTCAACGAGCGCACTCTTTTTCACTCGCGCACGCCGTCGATCATCATCTCTGATCAGTCGAGCCAAAGTTTTACAGAGATCTCTCACATCGCAGTGATCTAAAAGTTGGCGGCGAGAGTGTCACCAAGTGTGAGCAGATCAGTAAATTTGTCGGCAAAGATGCCGCGTCAGGCCGGCAAGCTCACGTGTTGGGCAGGTTCATCTTCGCGGGTCGCGGGCGATTGGCGAGCGCTTCGATCGCCATCACGATCATCGCTAGCGCACCCCACGCCAGCGCGACGACGACGCCACCATCGATGATGCCGCGCCAGGGTTGCGGCGTAATTCTGAGCAGCCAGACCAACGCAGCGATCACCGCGAGCATGATCCACGCGACGGTAAGGCCGCGACGATTGGCGTGGAAGAGCGACAGGCAATACGCCGGCGCGAAGAGCGCGTGCACGAGCCTAGGGTTGGATGCGAGGTGATAGGCGCGCGCGACGACGCGAGGACAGAACGACTTCTGAAACGCGCGGTAGCCTTCGGCGTAGGCGTTGAACACGACCCACGCGGCGTACAAGCCGATGTGCAGGCTCGATAGCGTGCCGTCGGCGATGGGCTGCCAAGCCATGGGCGCGAGCCGCGCCAGCGCCCTGCCGAACAAGGCCAGCACTCCGCCGAGGCCCCACAGGAACACGAGATAGAACAGCGGCCCCTTGGCGCGTGTTGGCAGAGCTGGGTTTGATTCGGCTAAGTTGCTGAGCATTGCAATATCACCACGAGCGCTCGCCCGGCAGGAGCCTCGGGCACGAGGCGTCGGACCGTACGCGATCCACACGTACGCCGTGAGCCGTTTCGCGCTCGCTCAGCCGCGACTCGCGCGCAGCGAGCGAGCCAGGCGCTGTTCGAGCTCGACGAGCAGGCTATACGCCGGACGCCAACCGGGGCGGCGCGCGCTGACCTTTGCCGAGAGCCAGCGGCGCGCTTCATCCAGCACAGGGCGCTCCGTCGTGCGCCGCGCCAACGCTTCTGACAGCAGCCGTATGAGCTCGACGTCGAGGTCCGGCGGCGCAGCCTGCAATGAGCGCGAGACGGCTGGGGCGTCACCCGCCGTCAACCGGGCCCCGAGCAGCGTGAGCAACCACGCGGGAAAGCGGCGCCACGCCGCCCTGAGCAGCGGCAGGCCAGTGTCCGCGCTCGCCGCCAGCAGCTGACCTTGCTCGAGCGCTCGCTCGGCCCACTCCTGATCCATCGACTCGAAAGCGTCGAGCCAGGCAGGGTTCTCGGCGTCGGCGTGCCAGCGTTGGCCCCAGTAGTCGACGAAGGCCGCCCACTGCGCCCGCCCAAAGCAATGGAATGGCCACGCCCGCGCTTGCCGCGCCCAGCGCGCCCAAGCCGCCTCGAGCACCTCTCTCGGCAGGTGCGGCCAAAGTTGCTCCGCGTGTGGGCTCGCTGGGCCGAGCAAGACATCCGTGTCTTCGGGGCAGCCCCGGCTCTGCCAGTTTTTCCAGAGCGCATGGGCCATTCGCGGCCACGCGACGCGCTCGAGCGCGCACGCTGCCTGCAACGCGCGTAGCTCCAGCGGATGTGACCCAAAGCCTGCTGCGAGCTCCCCCTGCGAGTCGCCGTCGAGCAAGGCACGAACCAGCTGCGCCGGCCGGGCCAGGGCATGCGTGAAGCGCTCTCGGTCGAGATCGCCGCCGAGCGCGCTGTCGGCCTCGCCGAGCAGCCTCCCGGCGAGCGCAAATGCCTCTACGGCCCAGTCACTGCCCGCGACCTCGCTCCGCCCGGTGACGGCATAAATGGCATCCAACACCGGAGTGAGCTCCACCGGGAGCCAGGCTGCGCGCCAGGGCCGCAAGAGCGCGTGGGCGCGAGCGCCGGGGTCAGCGAGTCGCTCCGAGACGGCCAGCGCGGCGAGAGCCCAGACCGCGTGCTGCGAAAGCGCGCAGAAGCCGCTCTCCTCGTCCAGACACAGCAGGCGCGGGTGGGGGAGCTCCCCCGGCAACTCCACGAGCCAGCCGAGCTGCTCGTTCCAGATGCCTTCCAGGTACTCGACAGGCATCTCGGCGCCCGTGAGCGCGCGTAGGCCGAGGCAGACCAGGCTCGCTTCGGTAGCGGCGACCAGCGCAGGCTGGGGCGCGATGTCGAGCTCCAGCAGGCGCTCGATCGAGCTGTAGTCGTCGCTCTCCAGACGCCGATACAGGGCCGCGAGCACGCCGGGCGCAGCGTGCGGCCTGAGCAGCGCCTCGCCCCAGCTGAACGGCGAGGCCTCGTTCACCAGCTGCTCTTCTGCCAGAGCCAGCGCCGCATGCTTGAGAAACTCGGGGCAGACCGCCAGGCTCCCAAGCTCCCGCTCCCGGAGCAAGCCGGCGTCCACCAGCGCTCGCACGATGCGGTAGGCACCCGGCGGCGCCTTGCTCAACGCCCGCTCGAGATCCCGCGCGCCGTGCCCTGCCGAGCGAGACACGGACCAACGGACCCATTCGGCATCGACGCTTTGCCGAAATTCGGTCGGGACCAGCGCGATCCACTCGTCTTCCGAACGTGCGACGTCCCACGCCTCGTCGCCCGTGGTGAGCGCGCTTTCTGCGAGCTTGACCAGGGCATCAAAGCCATGGCGCTTGAGCCACTGGGCTTCCGCGCTGCCTTTGACGCTCGCCTGCTCGAGCCGTGCGCTCACGAATTGCCGGGCGAGCCCCGTCAGGCTCTTGCCCCTCGCCTCGCGTACCCCGCGCGCGTCCAGCACGCCCGCCACGCCGAGCACCGCTCCGAGGGTCGGCAGGGTTCCCTCCGCGACGGGCGCCTCGAGCCAGGCCTGGGCGGCCCCCGCTTCAAAGGCACCATCCTGAGGCACGCGCGCCTCGACCCAGGCGAGCAGCGCCGGCAGCGCGTCGAGCAGGGGCGGGCACTCCACCACCCCCCAGGCCTCGGAGGCGCCGCCGGGGCGCCACTGCGCGACCGGGGGAGCGAAGGGGGCCGCCACGCAGATGTCCAGACGCTCGAGGGCGGCGCCGACGGCCGCAAAGTCTTCACGGCGTTCCAGCTCGACAAACACGGGGCCCGGTTCGGCGAGGCGGTGAGCCGGGTCGCCAGAGCGAGCCGACACGAACGTTGCCAGCCCGCGCGCCGCCAGCCACTGCCCGGTCAGCGTCCGACCGCTGCCGGACGGGGCACGCCACCAGGTGCGCCGCCAGAGCGCCGGCTTAGTGACACAAGGCGGTATCGCCGGCGGCAAAGCTTCCGAGCGCAAGTCCAGGGAGCGCGCGAACGGCAAATCCTCGAGCCGTAAGCGGCCGCCGCTCGCCCCCTCGGTGTTGGCGGCGACCACTCGGCGGACGGCCTCAATCGGACAGCCGAGGATGAGCGCCAGCGTTCGCTGGGCGGCGTCCCGATCCGCGAGCCACTCTAGCTCGATGCCGCGATCCAACTTACTGAACAGCGCCGCCAACGAGCGTGCGCGCGGCTGCGTGTCGGAAGGCCACTCCGGGTGCGCCAGCGCCTGCCGAGCCAACTCGCCGTAGCCCGCCACCGGCGGGCGAGCCACCCCCATCAGCTCGCGCAACCAACCCATTGAATGAGTATGCAGTATGCATGCATTATTGAGCGCCATGCAACTCAACCGCCGTGGCGGCGGAGATTTGTGCGAGCTTCAACGCCTTGGTTCGACTGCATTATGCACGGGGCCGTCAAGGCAGGACGGTCAAGAGGGTCCCGTTACGGCCGCTGGCTGACGGCGACCGGCAGTGAGCGATCCGCTCGTTGACGGGACGGGCGCTCCCTCCCCTAGGGAACGGAGCGCAATACGTCCTCTAAAGCCCGACGCCGGCGGGGCTTGGGCACGTCGCTCTTGGCGGAGTAGCCAGCCCAAAAAAACCCGACGATCTCCAGCGCCGCGGGGTCGACACCGAGCGCCCGGTACGTCCTTTCGTCCGTCGTTACCCCACCGGTGCTCCACTTGGAGCCGATGCCCTCGGCCCACAGCGAGAGCATCGCGTTTTCGACGGCACACGCGACGGCGGCGTAATCCTCGCGCGCGACCTCCGGCTTGTCCTGCCGTGTCTGGCAGATGACGAGCAACTCCGCCGGCAGCAGCATCTTGGCTCGAAGCTTGTCCAGCCCAGACTCACTGAGGGGAGCGCCACCGCCCTTCAAGTCTGCCGAGATTTGCAGCAGCGCCTGGCGCGTCTCCGGCCCCACCCGAATGAAGCGCCAGGGCTCGGTCATGCGGTGATTAGGTGCGGCCATCGCCGCCGAAACCGCCCGTTCCAGAGCGCCCTCGGGCAGCGCCAGGTCCCGGAAATCATGAATGGTTTGCCGGCTGGCGATTAACTCTTGGAGATCCATGTTGGCTTTCCCTCGCCACGAGCACCCGGCCCGAGCTCTGCCCGCCAGAAAGGGCGACTCTGGCGGGGTCTAAACAGGGGCGTAAGGCTCGACTGATAGCCTCCCGCCCTTCACGCCTCACATGAAGCTCTTGAGCTCCTTCGAGCGGCTCGGATGCTGGAGCTTGCGCAGCGCCTTGGCTTCAATCTGCCGGATGCGTTCGCGCGTGACTTCGAAATCCTGACCCACCTCTTCCAGCGTGTGGTCGCTCTTTTCGCCGATTCCGAAGCGCATCCTCAACACCTTCTCTTCGCGCGGCGTCAGCGTCTTCAACACTTTTCGCGTCTGCTCCGAGAGGTTCATGTTCACCGCGGCGTCCGCCGGGCTCACTGCCCCCTTGTCCTCGATGAAATCGCCGAGGTGGCTGTCGCCCTCCTCGCCGATGGGCGTCTCCAAGCTCAGCGGCTCCTTGGCGATCTTCAGTACCTTGCGCACCTGATCGAGCGGCAGCTCCATCTTTTCTGCGATTTCGTCCGGCGTCGGCTCCCGCCCGAGCTCCTGCACCAAGTAACGCGAGGTCCGGACCAATTTATTGGTCGTCTCGATCATGTGCACGGGGATGCGGATGGTGCGGGCCTGGTCAGCGATGGCCCGCGTGATCGCCTGGCGGATCCACCACGTGCCGTACGTGCTGAATTTGTAGCCGCGTTTGTACTCGAATTTGTCGACCGCCTTCATCAGGCCGATGTTGCCCTCTTGAATCAGGTCGAGGAACTGTAGGCCGCGGTTCGTGTACTTTTTGGCGATAGAGACCACGAGCCTGAGGTTGGCTTCGACGAGCTCGGCCTTGGCGCGTTCGGCGCGGCGCTCGCCCTTGCGTACGGCGCGGTAGACCTCCCGGATCTGCTCCAGCTCCATCACGGGTGGACTGACCGGCTCGGCCGCTGGCGTGCCCGCGTCCTGGGCCTCCGCCGCGGCGCGATTCATCTTCGCGTGCAGCGCCTTGAGGCGTGAAACGATGCGGTCGATGATCTTCTTGTTGAGCCGCATCTCATGCAGCGTCTTGGCCATTTCCTCTTGGTTGGCCTTCAGATCGATGGCGATCTGCTTGCAGCGCGCGTCGCCGGCACCCTTGATCTCTTCGCGCAGGGTCTGGCTCTTCTTGTCGGTGCGTTTGACCCGGTCGATCAGGCGCATCAGCCAACGGTCGGCCTCCTCCTCGTCGAACTCGTGATCCTCTTCCTCGCTGTCCTTGATGATCTCTTTGACGCGTAGGCGGTGCGAGCGCAGCTGCTCGCCGATGGCGATGATCTCGCGCACCGCGATCGGGCTGCCCAGGATCGCGTCCAGCACCTCGTTTTCGCCCTCTTCGATACGCTTGGCGATCTCGACCTCGCGCTCGCGCGTGAGCAGCGCGACGCTGCCCATCTTGCGCAGGTACATGCGGACCGGATCGTTGCTGCGGCCGTAGGCCGCGTCATTCATGTCCCGCTTCGAAGCGCCGCCTTTGCGGGCGGACGGCGGCGGGGACTCGATGTCACCGCCCGAGGCCCGCGGGGGCGAGTCGGACTCGACACGGCTGACGACCTCGATGTCCTCGGTGTCGAGCCGGCTGAGCACGCGATCCATCTGATCGGCGCCGACGTCGTCGTCTGGCAGGGCATCGTTGACCTCGTCGTAGGTCAAGAAGCCTTTGCTCTTCCCCAGGGTGATCAGCGCGTCGACGTCGCCATCCCCGTCGCCTCTCGAGCGACGGCCCTCACGGCTCGTGCGACCGCTCTCGGGCGGACCACTCGCCTCGGCCACCAGGGGGTCGATCCCTCCGTCTTCAAAGGAAGCTTCGTCCAACGGATCGTCCGAGAACTCGTCATCATCGAGCTCGACCTCGGGACCGTCGCTGTCGTCGTCATCTCCGGACAAGGCGCTCGGAGGCGGGCCTTTGTCGAGCTTCGACTTCTTTAGGGCGGCCTTGGACAGCTCGGCCTTGCCAAGATCGCTTTTGCCAAACTCGGATTTGCCACCCTCGGATTTGCCACCCTCGGATTTGCCAGAGTCGGCTTTGATTGCTTCCTTGCCCGATTCACCCTTGGCGGGCGCCTTCGGGACCGATTTACCGTTCTTCAGGGTGCTGCCTTTCTTCGCTTCATCGCTGTCTGACCTGGCACCGGCTTTGCTCACTTGATTGCCGCTCGCCTGGTTCAGTGAGCCGCCTTTGAGGGAGGCGCTCTTCTGCGCGCCCGCCTTGCCGGCGTTGCTCTCACGCAGTTTCGTGCTGGCTTTGGTGCCGGGGGACTTGGCGGAGGAGCCCTCCTCCGAGGATCGGATAGAATCGTCGCCAAAACCAGCGTCGGAGAGGCCCTCCAACTCAGCGTCGGCAGCCCCCACGGGACTACTCACGTCCGCCTTGCTCCCCGCTTTTGCCTTCGACCGGCTGGGCCGCGCTTCGGGAGATTTTACTTCGGAAGACTTCGCTTCTGAAGATTTGGCCTCTGGAGACTTCGCCTTCGACGCTGCCGTCTTTTTTGTGGCGCTCGAACTGCTGGTCTTGCTCGGGCGATCCGACCTCTTTGTTCCCACAAGCTACCTCTTCTTTTTAACAACGGTCTGGCCGCACCGGCCGCGCCCATCGAGGGCGGGCGTCCTCCGGGTTTGGCAGGGGCGAATCAATGGATCGGCGGAGTCGTGTGCGCAAGACCGAGATGCACTCGGGGACCTCAAAAAGTGCGGCCCGACGCGGGGCTCGACCTTCGCGAGCCCGTCAGGGCCGCGGCCATCATTGCCGCCCAGCCGCGGACGGCAATTCGTGCCCCGTGCCGTGGCGGGGCGATCGCGAGGGTCTTTGCGTAGTTCCAACTGTCCCAAATCCGAGTGGCTTCCCGCACCCCGAAGGGCCCGCGCTGCTGCGCGGCGTCGACGGACTCATCGAGAAAACGCCTCGAAGATCCCGTGTAGGCTGCCGGTTTCGTTCTGACGGGGTAACGTGACACCCGCCACGGATTCTGCAAGGACGACGGCCCAGGGGATCGACGATCGCAGCCAAATTGCCGCTACGAGGCGGTCCACTCGTGCCTGCGCCCACAGCGTGACGGGCACAATTTTGGCCCCGTTTTTGCGTATATGTCGGTTCGCGGCGACAATTCTGGTGGGGTTGTCATTCTTCGGCTTCAGGCGCGACCCCAAGGAACCGCGGCGGCGCAGCGCTCAGCTCACGAATTCGTAATACTCGACGCCTAGATCCTGAAATCCGGCGTCGTATTTATTTCCCACGCGGTGAATCGCGAATTCGTCGCGGGGCTGGTAGTCGATGTCTGCCGCATCGCGTCGATCGTGCAATGCCTCATACTGGGATTGGCTGAGATCCAACGCGCCGGCGAGCGCCTGGGAGAATCCGATCCTTCGCGCCGCTTCGCGCCAGCCCCTCACCGCGTACAGCGGGAGCGACTCTGCCGCGTCGCCGCTGCCATAGCCGACCGCGACCATCGGCGAGCCCTCGAGCTCGCAAGACGGGTCCGACGCGGCCTGCTCGAGGCCCGCCGCGATCCACGCCGGGAGCGCCGCCGAGTAGAGGTTCCCCACGTCTTTGACTGCCTCCGAACCGAGGCTCATTTTTTTTACGAGCAGCTCGATGAACTCGTCCTGCCGGCGCAAAGCGCTCGCCGCAAGGCTGGTCGCTTCGTACGGGCTCTTGCCTGATGCATCGTTCGACAGCTGCGCGAACAGGTCGGGCGATGAAGCGGTCTCGCGCACGAGGTCTTCGACCTGGACCCCGGCGGCTTTGCACAGGCGAGTGAGCTCCTCCTGATGGTGATCACCGCGCACCAGGCCGCGCACGTACAAGAAGCTCATCGCCTGGATCGGCATCAAGTGATAGGGGCGGTGGAAGAACAGCGCTTTGACGTCGCGATAGTACTGGCCCGCGGAGACGCCGAGGCGGTCGAGCATGTTCTCCACGGCGTGCACGGTTTCATCCAGATAGGAGACCGTCGAGTACTTACCGCTGAACACCGGAAAATCGCTGGGGCGCGTGGTGCGAGAGGCGTAGCCCTCGGTGAAATGCCTGGCAAAGGGCTTGCGGAAGTCGGGACCACGATAGTCCGAGGCGCTGCCGGCGTGCCACAGATCCACGCCGAGCAACCTCGGCTCGGCCTCGACCAACGCCGCCACCGCGCCCGCCCCTTGTGTCTGCTCGCCGGAGCTGCCGCGTTCGTACTCGGCGACATCGGAGCTCACCACGATCGCCCGCCGCCCCCGACCGTCGCTGCTCACGTACCGGAGCGCGCTCTTGAGGGCGTAGACACCGCCGAGACACGCATGTTTGAACTCGGGCACCTCGAGCTGACGCGGCAGGCGCGGCAACCCGAGCTTGTCGAGCGCTTGATCCACCATGCCGCGCACGATGACGGCGCCCACCGCGTTGTCGGTGCTCGATTCGGTGCCGAGCCCGAGCCAGTGGACGCTGCGCGGGTCCACGTCGTTTTGACGTATCAGCCGCAGCACCGCGTTGGCGGCCATCGTGTAGACATTTTCATGCTGGGCGACGACGCGAAAGCTGTGTCCCACGACGCTCTTTACCTTGTCCCACGGGTTGTCCGTCCACTGGCACCACGACTCGAGCGACACCCGCAGGCGCGGAACGTAAACACTGAGGCCGCTGATGCCGGGCAGATCCGCTGGAGCGACCGTGGGCTGAAGGACCATGTGGGAGGCTTTCCTTTTCCGACGCTTTTTTGCGCCTCGAGGCGGCGATGTAGGTGGCATCGGCGGTATCACCCCCGGAGTATCACCCCTGAAGAGCCGCCAAGGGCCGGGACCCTAGCGCCCGAGCGCTCAAAGATCGATGAGTTTACCTGGCCCGAGCGCGTTCAGTGGGCAGGGCGGCTCCCGAAAGGGTTCTGGCGGTGCGGCGTGTGGGCTCGGCCGAGCACTCTGCCGTGCCCCGTTCCGCTGCCCTGTTCCGGAGCGCCGCTGCGCACAGACGTTCTGTCAAGTACATAGGCTCAAGGAAAGCCGCTCATCGTCGTTCTATCCAAATATGACCACTAGAGGGTACCAACAGTCGGGAGAGTCGCGGTGAAAGGGCTCATCTTCAATCTGCTAGACAGCATGGCCCGCCGCTCCGGCTGCGCCGACGAGGCCTGGGACCTGGTCATGGAGTTCGTGGCGAGCGAATCCGAGCACGAAGCTCAGTCGGATACCTGCCTGAGCTGCTTTGACGAGAGCGAGTCGCTCTTCGCTTTCGACACACCCGCTGACGCGATGATGCAGTGCCTCAGCAGCGAAGTGTCGTCAGCGGGCGAGGCGTTTAGCGAGTTCCCCGAGCTCGCCCTGGCCGAAGCCGAAGAGCGCATGGGCGACTCGATCCCGGCGCTGGTGGATCCCGAATTTTGCGGGCCTCGCGTCGGCATGGCCTCCCCGGAGGGTTTTAGCAACGACCTGCTGAGCTTGCTCGAGCAGCTCTTGGCCGAAGCGTTGACGGGCGAAGGAGAAGAAGCAGACGACGGCGACCTCGACGAGGCGCCACTGCTGCTCGACCCGATGCGCCGCGACACCAACTGAAGCCTGAAGCCTGAAGCCTGAAGCGCCCGCTGGGCCGCCGGCCGTTAGGTGCTCCGGTGTGCATCGGGCTTGCCCTCGAGGTCCGCATGGGCGACAAGGCCCCCGATCGGCGCTCCGCGTCGAGAGTGGTCCTCTATGCTTCGTCTACGCGGCTGTTCGGCGCTCTCCCCGTTTCGGCGCGACAGGCTGCTCGCGCGCTTGCCGGAGGTGGGTGAGCTTCACGCCGAGTTCCAGCATTTCGTGGCGCTGGAACGTGAGCTCGACGCGCCCGAACGCGAGCTGCTCGAGCAATTGCTCGACTATGGCTCGGGCGCGGCGACCTGCTCGGAGGCCGCTGGCGAGCAGGTGATCATCGCGCCGCGGGTGGGCACGGTGTCTCCCTGGGCGTCCAAGGCGACGGACATCGCGCGAGCCTGTGGCCTGCGTGCCGTACGCCTGATCGAACGCGGTGTGCTCTACACCGTCGTGCACGCGGCGACGGGCGATCGGGCAGCTCGGCTGACCCCCCAGCAACGCCTCGTGCTCTACGACCCGATGACGCAGGCGTCCTTCGACACCTGGGCTGACGTCGAGCGGCTATTTTCGCAGACAGAGCCCGCTCCGCATCGCGACGTCGATGTGCTCGGAGCAGGGCGCGCGGCGCTCGTGCTGGCCAACGCCGAGCTGGGCCTGGCGCTCGACTCGGACGAGATCGATTACCTCGTGGCGAGCTTCCGCGCCCTCTCGCGCAACCCGAGCGACGTCGAGCTGATGATGTTTGCGCAGGCGAACTCCGAGCACTGCCGTCACAAGATCTTCAGAGGCCGCTTCAGCATCGACGGCGTGCCGCAAGAGCGCTCGCTCTTCGGTATGATTCAGAACACCTTCGAGCAGAGCCCGGGCGGCGTGCTCTCGGCCTATAAGGACAACGCCGCGGTCATGGTGGGGCACGTTGGGCGCCGCCTGTTCGCCTCGCCGCTCGACGGCGAGTACCGCGAGCATGAGGAGAGCGTGCACGTCCTCATGAAGTGTGAGACGCACAACCATCCCACGGCCATCTCGCCCTATCCCGGCGCTTCGACGGGCTCCGGTGGCGAGATCCGGGATGAGGCCGCCACCGGCCGAGGCGGTAAACCCAAGGCTGGCCTGACGGGCTTTTCGGTGTCCAACCTGCGAATTCCGGGCTTCGTGCGGCCCTGGGAGACGGAGGATTATGGTCGACCCGGGCATATCAAGAGCCCGCTCGAGATCATGCTGGATGGGCCGCTCGGCGCGGCAGCCTTCAACAACGAGTTCGGTCGCCCCGGGATCCTCGGCTTCTTCCGCACCTTCGAGCAATCCATCGAGGGGGCTGCGGGGCCCGAGCGCAAGGGGTATCATAAGCCGATCATGCTCGCGGGTGGGCTCGGCAACGTGCGGCCCGCGTTGGTGCAGAAGGCACGGCTGACTCCGGGCTGCCCGCTGGTGGTGATGGGCGGGCCGGCGCTCTTGATCGGGCTCGGCGGTGGCGCCGCCTCGTCCAAGGATCAGGGGACGACTCGGGCGGAGCTCGATTTTGCATCGGTGCAACGTGACAACCCGGAGATGCAGCGGCGCTGCCAGGAGGTCATCGACCAGTGCGTCGCGCTCGGCGCAGACAGCCCCATCGTCTCGGTGCATGACGTGGGTGCGGGCGGCCTCGCCAACGCGCTGCCGGAGCTCGTGCACGACCACGGGCTCGGAGCCCGCATCGAGCTGCGCGAGGTGCCGAGCGCAGAGCCTGGCCTCTCGCCGCTCGAGCTCTGGTGCAACGAAGCGCAGGAGCGCTTCGTGCTGGGGATTGATCCGGAAAGGTACGAGTTGTTCCGGCGTATCGCCGAGCGGGAACGTTGCCCGATCGCGCGCGTGGGCGTGGCCACGGCGGAAGCGCGGCTGGTGCTCACCGATCGCCATTTTGGCAACTCCCCTATCGATTTGCCGCTCGAGGTGCTGTTCGGCAATACGCCGCAGCTGAAGCGTGCCGTGCAGCGGCGCGAGCGCCGAGAGCTGCCGTCCTCGACGCTCGGCATTTCGCTCCGCGAGGCTGTGTTTCGCGTCTTGTCCTTGCCCGCCGTGGCCGACAAGAGCTTTTTGATCACCATCGGTGATCGCAGCGTCACCGGGCTCGTCTCGCGTGACTCGATGGTGGGTCCGTGGCAGGTGCCGGTGGCGGACGCGGCGGTGACGCTGACCGACTACCGCGGCGTGGCAGGCGAAGCCATGGCGCTCGGGGAACGCGCGCCGGTGGCACTCGGTAACCCGGCCGCGGCGGCACGCTTGGCGGTGGCAGAAGCGCTGACCAACCTCGCGTCGGCGCCGGTGGCGAAGCTCTCCGACGTGAAGCTCTCGGCGAACTGGATGGCGGCCGCTGGGCAGCCCGGTCAAGACGAGGCCCTGTTCGACGCCGTGCGCGCCGTCGGCATGGAGCTCTGCCCGGCGCTCGGCATCGCCATACCGGTGGGCAAGGACTCGCTCAGCATGCGCACGGCGTGGCGCGACGCGGCCGGCCGCGATCGCGCCGTGACCTCGCCCTTGTCGCTGGTGATCACGGCGTTCGCGCCCGTGCTGGACACCCGACGCAGCCTGACCCCACAGCTTTGCACTGAGCTACCAGATACGGAGCTGTGGCTCATCGATCTGGGTTTGGGTCAGGCGCGCATGGGGGGCTGCGCCTTGTTGCAAGTCTACGAGCGCTTTGGGAACGACACGCCGGATCTCGATGACCCGGCGCTGCTCGCCGGCTTTTTTGCCGCTATTGTCGAGCTCAATCAGCAGGGCAAGCTGCTCGCCTACCACGACCGCTCCGATGGCGGCTCGTTCGTGACGCTGTGCGAGATGGCCTTCGCGTCCCATAGCGGGCTCGACGTCTCGCTCGCCGAGCATGAGGACGTGCTGCGCGCTTTGTTCAACGAGGAGCTGGGCGCCGTGCTGCAGATTCGCCGGGCGGATCGCGACGCGCTGCTCGCGCTGCTCGCACGCCACGGGCTCACAGGCGGCGAGGGAGGGGCCGTGCGGCTCCTTGGCACGCTGCGAGCGGATGACCGCGTGGTCGTGCGCCGTGCGGGCCAGGTCGTGCTGGATGAGCCGCGCGTCGCGCTGCAACGGGCCTGGTCGGAGACGAGCTACCGCATGGCGGCTCTGCGCGACAACCCGGTGTGCGCCGAGCAAGCTTTCGAAAGCATCGCTCTGGTCAACGACCCCGGTATGCGGCCGAAGCTCTCGTTCGAGGTGACGGCAGACGGGCGCCTACCTGGCAGAGCCCAGGCGGTGCTCTCCTCGGCGGGGCAGCGGCCCGGGGTCGCCATCCTGCGTGAGCAGGGGGTGAACGGTCACTCCGAGATGGCCGCGGCGTTTCATCAGGCCGGTTTTCGCTGCCAGGACGTGCACATGAGCGACCTGTTCAGCGGCCGCCGGAGCCTCGACGAGTTCGTGGGCGTGGCAGCTTGCGGTGGCTTCTCCTACGGCGACGTGCTCGGCGCCGGGCAGGGTTGGGCCAAGAGCATCTTGCTCAACGCTAAAGTGCGGGAGCAGTTCGCGAGCTTCTTTGCTCGCCCCGATACTTTTACTCTCGCCGTCTGCAACGGCTGTCAGATGTTGTCGATGCTCAAGGAGCTGATCCCGGGGGCGGCTCATTTCCCGCGCTTCGTGCAGAACGCTTCGGAGCGCTTCGAGGCGCGGCTGTGCATGGTCAAAGTCGAACCGACGCCGTCCATCTTCCTCGCGGGCATGGCGGGCTCGGAGCTACCCGTGGTGGTGAGTCACGGCGAGGGCAGGGTAGAGGCCGCTGAAGACGCCGCGGGCAGAGGTCTGGACGCCTCGGGTCGGGTGGCGCTGCGTTTCATCGAGCACTCTGGCGCGGTGACGGAGCGTTATCCGGATAATCCCAACGGCTCTCCGTGTGGAGCGACCGCCATCTCCAGCGACGACGGGCGCGTGCTCATCGTCATGCCGCACCCGGAGCGGGTCTTCCGAACCGCACAGCTGTCGTGGCATCCGCCAGAGTGGGGCCACTACTCGCCCTGGATGAGGCTCTTCGACAACGCCCGGCTCTGGGTCGACCAGCGGCGCGGCTAGTGTTCCACCGAGCCCGGCCGCCTGCGGCAGGGCCTGCGCAAAATCCCGCCGGGAGCAGGAAATTGTACTGATCTGGGCGCTCTGAAACAGGGCGATGTCAGACTGCGGTTGACATTGTCGCACACCCGTACACACTCAGCTTCACGGCACTTCGAGCGTCGGTAGGACTGTTCCACCGCCGCGCGGGTCGCAGCCCAGCGTCTCCCTTCCAGAGGTCAGAGTGATCGAGATCAGTCGTCAGCGCGTGTCAGCAGCGGAAACTCTCGCCTCGAATGGCGCAGAAAACTACCCATGGGGGATCAACCCGACGGCAGCGCCTGCGAGCCGAAGCGCCGCGCGCCCGGAGCTCGCGCCAAAGCGCCGTGAGCTGCCCGACGTGACCGGCTTCTTGGTGGTGGTGATCGTGACGCTCGGCCTCTTCGTCGTGCCGGTCGGCGCCACCATCATGCAGGGTCCCGCAATCGTCGCGAGCCTCTTCGGCCGCTAGTCGTTAGCATTCATCGCCATTCGAACACCCGAAAAGCTCGAGCCAGATGCGTAGTCGCCCGCGTTTATTAGCGGGGACACCCCGCACCCCGGGCGTGCCCGGAACCGTAGTTGCTACGGTGAGGACCGGAAGCGCAGGGCGACATAGCAGATGGCCGAGATCTTCGGGGGGCGCTGCGTTTTTCGAGTCGATCCGGTTAATCTCAGCGGGGGCTCGGACCGCCGCGGGGAGCTGGGCGGTTGGGTCTTGGCGGCGCGCGTCGCGCTGGGGGAGCTTGGCCTGCTTGGCCCGTCAGCGTGGCCAGGCTCTTGTTCTTGAGGCGATAGACGAACGCCAGGATCTCCGCGACGGCCGCGTAGAGATCGACGGGGACGGGGCGTCCGGCTTTGACGCGCTTGGCGAGAGCGCGCGCCAGGATCCGATTTTCGATGATCGGGATATCGTGCTCCTTGGCGAGCTTTCTGATGTACAGCGCCACCTCGTCGTACCCTTTTGCCGTCATGAACGGGGCGCCTTCATTCACGCGGTAGCGCAGCGCGACGGAGACGTGCGTCGGGTTGACGATCACGAAGTCCGATGAGGCGACGGCCTTTGCCAGGCCTCGCTTGGCAGCTTCGCGAGCGCGTTGACGTTGACGTTGACGGATGCGCTGATCGCCTTCTTGAGACTTGATCTCTTCCTTGAGCTCCTGCCGGCTCATGCGAATGGATTGTTCGTGCTTGCGATAGCTCTTCAGGTAGTCGAGCAGCGAGAGCCCCGCGAGCGCCAGGCTGCACCACAGGGCGAGCCTGAACAGGGCCGCGCAGAGCTCGGCTAGCCCGCTGTGAAGATCCACGCGGCTGAGCTGCATCAAGTGCGGGAAGGTGCTCTCGACGCACAGGTACGCGACGGCGCCGACGGTGATGACTCGGCAGAGCTGCAGGGCAACGTCCACCGCGGTCTCTTGCAGCATGAACATCTGCTTCAGCTTGGGCAGCGGATCGAGGCGGTTCCATTTGGGCGCCACGAGATCGAGGTTAGGATGAAAGCCGGCTTCGGCCACGCCGAGCGCCAGGCCACCGAGCGCCGCTGACGCCGCGATCGGCAGCACGATCACGGCGGTCACCGTCGCCACGGCGAACAGCAACGCGGTGGGATCGCCCCGGAGCAACTCATAGGGCTCGCCAAAGCAGCGCGCCGCAAACTCGCTCAGCCGTTTGGCGAGATCGTGACCCAGGCTCCCCAGCGTGAGCAGCACGAGCACCCCCGCGACGGTGTTGCCGGCGTCCTTGCCACGCGCAAATTGCCCCTCCTCTCGGGCCTTGCGGCGGCGGTCTGGAGTTGGCTCCTCGGTCCGTTCTGAATCGGTCTCGGCCATGGGTGAGTAGGAGAAACCCGAAGTCCGGGCCGGGTTTCGACCAGTATAGAGGCCAAATGAGGCGTCGTTCGGGCGCGGCCTCCCGGCGGCTTATCGCGCGCCGAGCTCGAGCAGCAGGCGTTCAAAGTAGTGGGCGTTGCGATCGAAGCCGAGGGCGAGCTCGTGGCTGAGATCCGGTAGTGAGATCAGGAGGACTGCCGCGCCGGTGGCGAGTAGGACGCCGAAGCCAACGTTGAAGATCTGCATGCTGGGAGCCGCGCGAGCCACGAACGCTAGCGCCACGTTGGCCATCAACAGGATGGCGAGAAGCGGCAAGGCGAGCTGCACGCCGACGCGCAAGACGTGCGCGGAGAGCTCCAGGAAGAGTGGGAACGTCGCCTCGAGGTGCGTCGCGGTCCCTACAGGTAGGACGTGGAAGCTGGACAGCAACGTACCGAGCATGACGCGGTGCAGGCCGGTGATTACCGCCAGCAGCAACGCCAGGTTTCGAAACAGCCTCGTCAGCACCGTGTCCGTGCTGCCGATCGTGGGATCGAAGGCTTGCGCTGCGGCAAAGCCGATCGGCAGCGCGATGGCGCTGCCCGCGATCTCCGCGGCAGCGATCGAAAGCCGCACCACCATGCCGATGGACACGCCGACGATGAGCTCGGTCGAGATGTGACTTGCGGCCCAGACCGCCGACGTGATCTCGCTTACTTTGGAGTCCCCCTGGCCGTGCACGACCGCGAGCAGAAATATGATGAGCCCGACCCGTACCCGTTTGGGCGCGTTGGTCCACGGGATGGGAGAGACCGCGACCACTCCGCTCAGGCGCGCGAGCTCGAGGGAAAGCAGGGCGAGCTCGGGGCGGAAGAGCTCGGGCCGAGCGAACAGACCGGCGGGATTCACCGGACGACATCGGCGATCGACCCAATCGTGCGGTGCGTGTAGTCCACCAGGTTCTGTAGGCACCAGGAGCCCAGAACCGCCAGCGTCACGCCCATCACCAAGAGCTTGGCGAGAAAGCCGATGGCGGCCTCGTTGATCTGCGTGGCGGCCTGGAGCACGCCGATGCCCACGCCGACGAACAGGGTCGCCAGCAGCATGGGCCCCGCCGTCTTCGTCCACACCCAGAGACAGCCAAAAACGAGCTCGACTGCACCATCGACGGTCATGCGTAGCTCTTTAGCAAGGAGCCTGCCACGAGGTTCCAGCCGTCCACGAGCACGAAGAGCAAGAGCTTTATCGGCAAGCTGATGGTGACCGGAGGGACCATCATCATGCCCATGCTCATCAACAGCGACGCCACCGCCAAGTCCACGACGAGGAACGGCAACAACACGATGACGCCCATCTGAAATGCGGTGGTGAGCTCGGAGACGATGTAGGCCGGGATCGCCATGCGCATCGAGACGTCATCTGGCGTCTCCGGTAACGCGGTCTCGGTCGCGTTGTAAAACAGCGCGAGATCCGCCTGGCGCGTGTGCCGCAGCATGAACGCGCGCAGCGGCAACAGCCCCTTCTCGAAGGCTTTGGCTTCGTCGAGCTGTCCGGCGAGGTAGGGATCGAGCGCGGTCGATTTGATCTCGTTCATGACGGGGGTCATGACAAACAGAGTGAGAAACATGGCCAGGCCCACCAAGACTTGGTTCGGTGGGGTCTCCTGGGAGCCGATGCCTTGGCGAATGAACGACAAGACGACGATGGTGCGGACGAACGAGGTGACCGTCAGGATGATCGCGGGGAGCAGCGACAGCGCGCTGAGGACGGCGATGATTTTGAGCGAGGTGCCCAGTCCTTCGGACCCAAACAGCTGCTCGCCCACGGCGGGCATGCTCAGCCGTTTCTCAGGGCGCGAAGCCCCGCGACTTGGCCTTCGAGGCCCGACTCCGAGGCCTCAGGGGCGCTCGGGGCAGCGGAAGGTCTCGTGCCGGCGGGCAGGCTGTCGTGGCGCCGTTGGCGTTTGCGCCGCAGCGACGCTGGGGCGGCGGAGCGGGCAGGGCTCAGCGGAGTGGCGTTGACCACGTCGGTGGTCCGGGCCGCCAACGTGCTGGCGGCATCGGAGACGCTGGGGTAGCTCGGGCGGCGCGCCGGCTCCGGGCGAGATGACACAGCTCCGCGCAGCACCTCTCGAAAGCGTTGCAGGTCGCGCGATGAGGCGAGTGGGGTGGGACGGATCGACACGCCGCGCAGCGCCGAGCCTGGGTAATCATCGGGCAGCTCGCCCCGATCGAGAACCACCTCCGCTGACGCCTGGGCCTCCGGCGCCGCCTCGGGGTCGGGCGCGTCGAGCCAGCCGAGGTGAGTGACCGCGTGATCGGTGACGCCGAGCAGCAGCACGCGGCCGTTGACGTGCGCCGTGACCGCGTAAGCCTTGGGACCGATGCGGCTCGAAGACAGCACGCTCAGGCGCGAATCGGAAGCGGCGAGCGGCGCGAGCTTGCGCCGCCTCTGCCGCACGACGATCGCCGCCCCGCCGAGCCCGAGCACGATCAGCACGGCGCCGAGCGTGAAGCCCGAGCTGCTGCTCGTCGATTTCGAGCCGGCGGCGGCGGATTCGCTCGACCCCTGGGCGAGCCAGCTGCGTCGATTGGCGTCTCCACCGGCGACTTCGTTGGGCGAGCCTTCGGCTGCGTTCAGGTCATCCCCCGCCGATGCATCCTCGGGCCCCTGCCCCACCTCTCGCGCCGTTGGCTCGGCGGGGCCGCCGGCGGGCTCCAAGGCGAAGCTTGGTCGACTCGAGGCGCCCATTGCAAATAGAGCGATGCCGAACACCCACAGCGCGAGCCTCATGTGCGCCCCGACTTGGGATCATCGACGACCAACACTTCCTTCAGGCGCACGCCGTAGCGTTCGCCGATCACCACGGCTTCCCCCCGGGCCACGAGCTTCTTGTTGGCGTAGATGTCGAGCGGCTCACCGCTCAGCTTGTCGAGCTCGAGCACGGAGTCGGGCCCGAGCTTGAGCAGCTCTCCGAGCCGCATCACGCGCCGGCCGATCTCCACGCTGAGCTCCACCGGCACGTCCATCACGAACCCGAGGCTGTCCGCGCTGCGCAAGGACGAGAGCGGGGAGTCGTCGTCGCTCGGGTCGTCGCGACCGAGCGAGGCATCCCGGCTGACGGAACCTGTGCTCTGAGCGGGCGGGGGCATACTTCCATCGGTCATCGTTTCCTCGGCTTCTGGGCGGCGGCCATTGGGGGTGGAGTCATTCGGTGTGGCGGGAGTGAATCTTCACTGCGACCTGGCCACGAGAGATGACGGGCACCGCGTCAAATTTTGGTACGCCCTCGACCCGCACCAGCACCGGGTCGTTGGCTGCCGACGGCAAGCGCAGCGTGTCGCCCACGCGCAAGCCCAGCACTTGGCTGAGCTTCAACGTGACGCGCCCGAGCTCCGCGATCACGGTGACGGGTATCCTGAGCGCGGCGTCCGCCATGCTCGGCGAGCCCGCGGTTTCACGCTTGCCGGTGGCCTCGGCGCACAGCTTGGAGAGGGCGTCTGAGCCCATGAACAGCCGTATGGCCCAGGGGTGCGGCACCTCTTCGATACGGCAGTCCACAGCCACGGCATCCGGCCACAGCTCGGGCGCCTGCGCGCGCTTCAGGCTCGAGAGCTCGGTGACGACCAGGGTCTTGCCTGTCTGTGCCGCGACCAGCGCCTTCAATTGCGAGGACATGTCCCCGCATAGCCTGCGCAACAGCGCTCGTTGTGCCAGCGTCAGGGTGTCGCCGAGTACCTGGCGACCGGTATCGCCTTCGGCGCCTTGCGGGAGCGCCTCGTCGTCCTCCGCCTCTACGGTCGTGCCGCCAAACAGGCCCTCCACGAGCGCCAGGATCGCGCGTTCGTCGAAGTGCAGCGCCGCCCAGACGTGCTCGGGCCCCTCGAGCTTGACGAGAAAGCTCGGACCAGCTGACAGCGGCGCGAGCGCCTCTTCATCCGCGAGCGGCTCTCCCACCACCACGCGAGCGCGTTGACGCGCCAAGAACGGCGCGGCGCGACGGAGCTCACGGCAGAATAGCACCGCGATCTGACCCAGCTTGGCCAGCGCGCCTTCCAGTTGGCTCTGATCGGAGGCGCCGATTTCGAAAGGTCGAATGACGGGTTCTTTGGGGTCGCTGTGCACCGGGGCCTAACATGGCTTTGAGTGATCTACCGTGGGCGCACCAGGGCGCGGTTCTTTCACTGCAGGACGAAGTCGGTGAGCAGCAGCCGATGCACGCGTTCCTCGCCGACGGCTTCCGTCACGCGTTTGGAGAGCTCGTCCTTGATCGAGGCAAACTGCTTGGGATCACTGACCTCCTCAAAGCTCAGCGAGCGCAAGTAGGACAGTGATGCTTCACGCCCGCGCGGGCTCACGAGCTTGAAGTCCTCGGGGGTTACGGTCTCGCCGAGCTCCGCTGTCAAGCCGACTTTGAGATGTCGAATCCTCCCTTCGCCATCCCGCAAGTCGACGACTATGGCCGGCATGTCCACCGAGGTAATTTTTTCGGGAGCGGCGGGGGCACCGTGCTCTTCCGCTCCCGCCTTGTGGCCTTTCGCGCTCGCCTTGGTCGGCGCCTCGTGCTCTTCTCCGCCGCCGAGCAGCTTTGGGCCGAGCACCGCACCGGCAACCGAGCCACCGACCAGCGTGATCAGGGCGATGACGATGCCGATGACGAGGCCCATCTTGCTCTTCTTTGGAGCGACTTCCGCAGATTTTTCTTTGTCTTCAGACATGGGCCACTAAAACTTCTCATCAACGCTCACCCAGCGAGGGTGGGCGCTTAGCGCTTGATATTGATGAGCTCCTGGAGCATCTCGTCCGCGGTCGTGATGGTCCTGGAGTTGGCGGAGAACGAACGCTGGTGCTGGATGAGGCCGACGAACTCTTCTCCCAGATCGACGTTCGAGGATTCGAGGGCACCTGCCGACACCGAGGCCCGCCCACCCGCGCCGGCGGCTCCGAGGGCAGCCGTGCCGCTGTCGCGCGTCTCGATCCAGAGGTTTTGCCCGGCTCGCCCGAGGCCGTCGTTGGACCGGAACTTGGCCACGGCGAGCTGCCCGATCGTGATCTTTTGCCCGTTCGTGTACAGGCCCTGCACGAGGCCGGTGCCGTCGATCGCCAGGCCCGAGAACTCGCCCGAGGCGAAGCCGTCCTGTGACTGGCTGGAGACCGCGGTGTCGGACGCAAACTGCGTCGTGCCCGCCAGGCCCGTGCTGCCATCGGTCAATATGTCGTCGCCGAAGTTCAGATCGATGAGCTGGCCCGCGGTCGCGCCGCCGGCGAAGCTCAGCGCCAGCTGCGGCGTCGTCGCGGTGTCCAGCGCGCCGTCGCTCGTAAACTGCAGGGTGCCCGTGCTGAGCAGCTGATCGACGCCCGCCGTGCCGCCCGCGAGCTCGGCGCCGTCCGCTACCACGTTGTACTCGTAGAGGTTGCCGCCGACCGCGTTGAAGTAGATGTCCAAGGTGCGAGCCGTGCCGAGAGAATCGAAGACGGTGATGCTGGTCGTGCCGTTGGCCGTGCCCGCTGGGTTGGTGACGTCGAAGGTCAACAGGTTCTCGGCATCGCGCGAGTCCAGGTTGGCGGTGATGGTTATTTCCGTGGTTGAGAACGGGGCCAGCGAGGAGGTCGGCACGGCTAGATCGCTGACCGCCGCCTGCAGGGTGCCGTCGGCATTGGCGATATAGCCTTGCACGTTCAGCTGCTGCTGGTTGACGAGGAAGCCGTCGTTGTCGATCGTGAACTGCCCAGCGCGGGTGAAGAAGTTGCTGGTGATGCCGTCGACCGTGCCCGCCACCACCAGGAAGCCGTCGCCGTTCAGGGCGACGTCCGTGGAGACGCCCGTATTGGAGATGGAACCCTGAGTGAAGAGCTGCTGCACGTCCCCGACACGTACGCCCGAGCCGGGTAGGGCCGACGAGGTACCTGCCAGGATCGAATGACCGAGGACGTCCTGAAAAACTGCCCGTTGACTCTTGAAGCCGACGGTATTGACGTTGGCGATATTGTCGCCAACGACGCCTAAGGCCTCACCCTCCGCGCGGAGACCTGAGACACCTGAAAACATTGCACGCGTAACCATTGTGGAGCCCTCCTGACTCTAGTTATGGACTGGTTGATGACGGTGAGACCGAAAGTAGGTCCCCCACTGGAGCGGCGACACCGCTATCCAGGTTGATGACTGGAAATCCGCGATCGAAAGAGACGCTCTTGATGCGCCCCGAAGTCTGCTGCGTGACCGACACCGGTCCATCGGCGGCGTTCCTCGCGGTCACGTTGACTTGATAGGCGCCCGCAGGCTGTGGCACCCCCGAGTCATTCTGGCCGTTCCACGTCACAGTGACCGTGCCTTTGGCTCGGGCGGAGACCGGCAACGTGCGGATGCTACGGCCCGCGGCGTCACGGATGGTGACCGTGCCCTCCTTGGCTGCGCTGTCCAGCGTGAAGGAGATGGGCACGATCGCACCCTGGCCACTCAGGGTCACGATACTCCCCTTGACCGTGGCCTGTTTGCCGACCAGCGAGACGATTTGGCTGTTTTGCAGACCCTGGTTTTGCAGCGCCAACTGGTCGAGCCGATCGTTGATCCCAATGGACTGCTCGAGCGATGAGAACTGGGCCAGCTGAGCGACGAACTCGTGGTTCTCCTGCGGGTTGAGCGGGTCCTGATTCTGGAGCTGCGCGACCAAGAGCTTCAAGAAGGCCTCTTGCCCCAGCGCGTCGTCACCGCCGACGGCTTTTGTCAGCGCGCCGGCACCCAACCCAGAACTTATGGCGTCTACCATGTTGATACTTCGATCTCGAAAAACTCAGACCGTGAAGTCGACGCCTTCCGTGTCGTCGCCTTCGTCTTCGAGCCCCTGATAGGCTCGCCACCTGGCATTCGGCTGACGGTAGCTCGCGATGCCGCGTGCTCTCTCAGCTCCTGCTCGATCTGGAGCAAGAGCGATGCCAGACCCGGAGACCTGACCAATCTCAACCCTGCCCACGCGCAACCCGCTGTTTTCTAGGCTTTTTGTGAGCAGCGCGCGATCGGCTTCAATCAGGGCTTTGACATGTGCGTCCGCCACGTTGATGACGATGTCCAGGCCATGCTTGCCTCGAGCGACGCTCAAGACCAGTTGCCCGAGGCGGCTGTCCGACACCAGCGTCGTGAGGCGATCGGGCAAACCGGAGGCCAGCGTCGGCTCGGCATCGCCGGCGGCTGTGGGCTCCGCCGCTCCTCTGCTCAGGGGCGACGTGTCTGGCTGACCAGGGACGGGGTCGTCCGATGTCGCCTCGGGCCCCACGTCGTCTGCAGGTGGGGCCGCCAGTTGCAGCCGGGGCACGTGCTCCACCACGGCCTGTGCGACCGCGAGGGCCCACACGTCTTCGGAGGCGTCGCGCTCGTCAGCGCGCTCGTGCTCCAGCCCGGGGCTTTGCACGCGCGTACCTATGGGAGAGTGAAAGCTCGAGCTCATGTCTACCTCCGGCCGCGCTGGCTCTGAGCCACGCGTTGTCCTATTTCGTCTTCCAGCGTGCGCTCGGTGCGATTTTCTCGCGCGCGCCGCGCTTGCTTCAAGCGCTCTTGGAGCTGCTCGAGCTGGCGCACCTTCGTGCGCGCCTCTTTCACTCGTGCGAGCACGCGGTCGAGCTGGACGCGCAAGTGCCGCACGCGATGGGTCGCGAGCTCTTCGGCGATGGCGCACGAGCGGAGCCACTCTTCGGCCTCGAGATAGTCGCGGATGTCAGCGGGCGCCGAGCAGAGCTCTCGGCGGGCCCGTTCGGCCTGCTCTCGAGCAGCGAGCGCGAGAGCGAGCTCGCTCGCGGCTTGCCGTTCGATCACCCGCAGCTCCTCCAGGGCTTTGACGGCCTGATGCAACCGCTCCTCGCGCAGCTTGACCACGCGCTCGATGCGCGCCTCGCGCCCGCTCACGCGAGCTCCCGAGGTGCCCATCGCTCAGCCAGCTCGGCGAGCCGCGTCTCAATGCCGTGGCGCATAGCTCCCCGTGGCCTGAGTGGACAAGAGCGCCTGCAACCGTGCCTTGACCTGGCCGAAGGGGGTCTGCTCGCCGAGGCCCTGTCTCAGGAAGCCATTGATCTTTGGCACTAGCGAGAGCGCCGCGTCGACGCGCGGATCGCTCCCCGCGACGTAGGCGCCGACCTGAATCAAGTCGGCGGCGTCCCGGTAAGTGCCGAGCGCCTCGCGCACCGTGGAGGCCAGGCCTTGATGGGCCTGATCGGTCACGTCCGGCGCCAGCCGTGAGATGCTCTGCAACACGTCGATGGCCGGAAAATGGCCCTTCTCGGCCAGCCCTCGCGAGAGCACGATGTGACCGTCGAGGATACCGCGCACGGCATCGGCGATGGGGTCGGTGAGATCATCCCCCTCCACGAAGACGGTGTAGAGGGCGGTGATCACGCCTGGACCGACGCTCGTGCCCGCCCGCTCGAGCAGGCGCGGCAGGGCGGCGAATACCGACGGCGGATAGCCCTTCGTCGCCGGGGGCTCGCCCGCCGAGAGGGCCGTCTCCCGCAGCGCCATGGCATAGCGAGTCACGGAGTCCATGACGAGCAGCACGCTCTTGCCGTGGTCTCGAAAGTATTCGGCCATGGCGGTCGCTGCTTCCGCGCCATGCGCGCGCACGAGCGGCGGCTGGTCGCTCGTGGCGGCGACCACGACCGAACGCGCCAGGCCCTCAGGCCCCAGGCTGGTCCGAACGAAGTCGCTCACTTCACGCCCGCGTTCTCCCACCAGGCCGATCACGTTGACGTCGGCCTGAGAAGAG
Source organism: Deltaproteobacteria bacterium (assembly GCA_043747815.1). Lineage (GTDB taxonomy): Bacteria > Myxococcota_A > Polyangia > Polyangiales > Polyangiaceae > SZUA-265. The sequence goes on along the minus strand of JAYTOL010000042.1, from coordinate 35,762 downwards.
CGGCAGATCATCCCGAGCAGGGTGCTCTTGCCGACGCCGGCGCCCGCGAATATCCCGAGCCGCTGCCCGATTCCGAGCGTCAGCAGGCTGTCGACGGCGCGAACGCCGGTCGAAAAGACGTCTTTCACTGGCCGGCGACCGAACGGCGGCGGTGGCGCGCGATGGATCGGATAGCGCTCGCGGAACTGCGGCCGCGGCCCGGTGTCGAGGGCGTTGCCGAAAGCATCGAAGACGCGGCCCAGGAGCTCGGAGCCAACGCCAATGCTCGCGCCGCGGTCGGAGAGGCGCGCTGCCGCGCCCGCGTGCACTCCCGCGAGGCTACCGAGTGGGCTCGCGAGTAAGCGATCCGAGCGAAAGCCCACGACCTCGAGCTCCAGCGTACAGCCGCTTTCAGTGCGCACCTCGAGGGTCTGGCCCACGGCGGCGCGCAGCCCCCCGATTTCGACGACCATGCCCACGACGTCCCGCACCACGCCGGTCGGTTCGTGCACCTGCGCCTTGGCAGCCTGCTCGATCAATGCAGATAAGAGGCCCATGAAGAGCGCCGATCAGGCCGCGCCGTCCAAGCTGCGCAGGAGCACGTCGAGGCGCGTTTCGACCGATTCATCGACGCGCCCGAGCTCGGTCTCGAGCAAGCAGCCGTAGCTGCCGACGCCGGGGTCGATGACCACCACGCAGTCGATGCCCTTATGCCGCAGGTTTTCGCTGATGTGCTCCAGCACGTCGGCAAAGAAGGGGCCGAGCTTCACGGTGACGCGATCCCCTCGTCCGAGCGCCTCGAGCCCCTCTTGAATGAGCCCTTCGACGACGGCGGTGCTCGAGTTGAGCTCGCGCAGCACCACCCGTTTGCAGATCACCTTGACGAGCTCCACCAGCTCCGTCTCAGCAAGCACCAGCGCCTGCGCGCGCTCGACCGCGAACTGTTCGACCGCGGCTCTGATGGCTGCTACAGCCTCCTCTTCGGCGCGCGGCACGAGCGCTTCGATCAGCGTGTCGCGCCGCCGCTCGCGCACGCCGCTCGCCACGCCCGTATCGGCGCCGTTCGAGCTGTCCTGCGCTCCCGGGAACTGGGACGGGGGTCGCGAGTAGGGACCGGGGTATTGCGAGGGCCTGGCGGAGACAGGGCCCGGAAATTGTGAAGGAGGCCGTGACGCGCTCGGGAACTGTGAGGGCGGTCGCGGCAGCGGCGGCGGGCGCACGCTGTCGAGCACGGGCGCCAACGCCGGACGCGCGTGGCTCGCCACCTCCTCTGGCATCAAGGGGGAGACGCGGTACTCCCCGGCAGCCGGGGGCGGCTCGTCGCCGCGCGCCCGGATCCAGCCGGGTTGCCGCGGCTCTTTCGCCGTGACGTCCACGAAGTGGACATTTTTGGGCCGCGCGCTGTCGCTAGACAAATTCGTCCCCTCCCGCTTCACCCAAGGTCAGCGTGCCCTCCGCCGCGAGGCGCAGCGCGATCTCTACGATCTCCTGCTGGGCGGCCTCTACCTCGGCGAGGCGCACCGCGCCCAGGAGCTCGAGGTCTTCTCGCACGCGCTCCGCAGCGCGCTTCGACATGCCCGAGAAGATGTGATTGGCGAGCTCCTGGCTCGCGGTCTTGATGGCCAGCGTCAGGCGGTCCCCCGGCACGGCCTTGAGCAGCTCCCGCATGGATCGCGCGTCGACCAGCTTGAGGTCTTCGAAGGAATACATGGCCTGGCGAATTTCCTGGGCCAACAGCTCATTTTGCGCCTCGATGTCGGAGAGCAAGAGCTCCCCCGTCTCTTTGCTCAGCGCCCGCACCAGGGCGGCCGAGCGCGAGATGCCGTCGACCAGCACGCCGCCGCCGACACCCGGATCGGGCAACTCGGCGGCGAGGGCGCTCGCGATCTCCTCGACCAGGTGCCCCGGGATCTCCGTCATCGCGCCCAGCCGACTGAGCACGATGGGACGCGTCGCTTCCGGCAGCAGCTCGAGGATGGCGGCGCCCTTCTCCGGCGGCAGCTGCGAGAGCAGGGCCGCCGTCAGCTGCGGATCTTCGTTCACGAGCAGCCCGGCCAGGGTCTCGACCTCTGCGGCAGCTACGCGATCGATCGAGGTCTGCGGCTTCTCCTCGAAGAGCCGCTGGGCCTCGGGCTCGCCGAGAGCGCGCGCCGAAATCCTGCGGATGAACCCCATTCCGCCTTTGGGCACCGCGACCGCGTCCGAGGCCTTGCTCAGAAACTCGGCGTACACCTGGTGCAAAGCGTTGGCAGGGACGCTGCGCATCTGCCCCGCGGTCTCGCGCAGCCGCTTGATGTGCTCAGGCGCGAGCTCACCCACTATTGGCGCCGCCGCGGCCTCGTCCAGCGAGAGCAGGAGCAGCACCGCTTTCTCCGCCCCCGAGAGCTCCCTCGGCGTCGCGTCAGCCACCGCTGTCGCTCCGGCTCGCGCTGACCTCGTCGCCGGCGCTGAGCCAGCGGCTCAGGATGACGGCGGCGCCCGCCGGGTCCTTGCTCGCCATCGAGATGGCGAGCGCGCGCCGCTCTTCGAGCAGGGCGGGATCGGGAGCAGGCAGGGCAGCAGCCGCCGAGCCCGAGAGCACCGCTGCGCTCGCGCTGCCCGCATCGAGCGCGTCGTTGAGCTTGCCCTCTGCCAGGCTTGGCGTGACGGTTTGATGCTTCTTCACGGCCCGCATGAACACGATCAACATCGCGAGCAGGGTGAGCACACCGATGGCGGCCAGGGCCAGGGGCACGTGGCGCAGCAGCGGGCTCGGCTCGGCAGGCGGCTCGTCCGCCTCCAGGCGCGAGAACTTGGTGCCCTCGACGCGGATGCTGTCGCCGCGTTCGGCGTTGAAGCCGATGGCATTTTTCACGACCTCTTCGAGGCGCTTGAGCTCCTCCGGATCCCGCGGGTGATAGACGGAGAGCCCGTCCTTGGTCTCATAGTTGCCGTCGATCAGCACGGCCGCGCTCACCCGCGCGATGTCGCCGCGCGGCGTGACGATCTTCTCCGTGATGCGGTCGACCTCCCAGTTGCGGGTCCGTGTGCGCCGAAAGATGTTGCCGCCGAGCTCACCTTCTCGCGACGCGACGCTCTCTTCCACGTCCGGCAGGTTGGTCTGCGCGCCGGGAACGCCGGCCACGGTCGCTCCCTCTTCGGCCGTCGTCTCTTCCGTCTTGTGCTCGCTGCGCAGCGCCGTGCGCGTGGGCTCGTAGTGCTCTTCCGTGCGCTCCCGAGAGGCCTCTTCCAGATCGACGTTGATGCGCACGTCGGCGCCGCCCGGCCCCGTCACGCGCTCTAGCAGCGTGCGCACGTGGCTTTCCATGTTGCCGGCGACGTCGCGCGCGGCCTGGCTCGGCGTCTCTTCCAAGCCCGTGTTGGTCGACCCATCGGAGCTCGGTCGGTGCAGGGTGATGCCGTCGGTGCTCACCAGGCTCACGCGCTCTTTGGTCAAGCCGGGCACCGCAGAGCTGACCAGATGCACCACACCCGCGACCTCGCGGCGCCCGAAGTCGCCCCCCGCCCGCAACTTGACCACTACCGACGCGGACGCGCCCTCGCTGCGAGCCGCGAACAGGCGCCGCTCCGGCAGCACCAGGTGCACGCGTGCCGATACGACGCCCTCGATGGTCATGATCGATCGGCTGAGCTCGCCCTCGAGCGCTCGCCGCAGGTTGATCTGCTGCTCGAACTCGGTGGCACCGAAGCGCGCGCTGTCGAAGATCTCGAAGCCCACGCCTCCGCCGCGCGGCAGCCCACTCGCCGCGAGGTCGAGCCGCAGCTCGTGCACGACCTCCTCGGGTACCTCAATGCCGATCGGCGTCACCCGATGCATCACCTTCAGCTCTTTGAGCTTGGTGACGATGGCCGCCGAGTCTTCCGTGGAGAGCCCCGTGTAGAGCGGGACATAGTGCACCTGCGAGCCGATCAGGGCGACCGCGATGACCCCGAACAGCACGGTCAAGGTGACCGTGACCAACGCGAAGCGCTTGGAGCGAGATAGCTCAGTCCAGAACTTCCGGACCTGCTCTTGAATGCTTGCCCCAGCGTCTGCCACGTTAATTCCTCATCCAGACCACTTGCATCAGACGCTCATGCGCCAGATCTCGTAAAATGCTTCCATGACTTTGTCTTTGACGTTGACCATCAGCCGGGTCTCGATGCCGGCCTTGGTGACTTCGATCATGGTGCCGTGAATGTCGTCGCTCTGCCCGGAGGCGATGGCCTGAGCCATACCTTTCGCCGATTGGCTCCGCGCGTTGGCCTTGACGACCAGATCGAGGAACCCATCGCCGAGCGACTGGACGGAGTCGCCTTCGGGCTCCGCGCTCGGTGCGATGTCGATGGCAAAAGGCTGGTGCGGCCCGAGCAGAGGGATCGGGCTGCCTTCTACCGGGCCAATCGCCATCAGCCGCGGCCCAGGTCCAGCGCGGAGTTCGCCATCTTCTGCGTGGCCTCCACCGAGCTTACCCCGGCCTCATAGGCGCGGGAGGCCGTGATCATGTTGACCATCTCTTCAACGATGTTCACGTTCGGGTACTCGAGGTAACCGTCCTTGTTCGCGTCGGGGTGGCCCGGAGAAAATACCATGTGCCCAGGGCGCTGGTCCTGTGCGATCTGGGTCACGTGGACCATCGAGACGGAGCGCTCGGAGGGCGTCAGCGCTCGCATCTTGTCCAGCGCGATGGCCTCAAACACGGGATCGACGCGCTTATACGCACCGCCCGCGGCGGTCCGCGTCGTCTGCGCGTTCGCCAGGTTGGAGGCGATCGTGTTCATCCGCGTCCGCTGCGCGCTGAGCCCCGACGCGGCTATCTCCATCGCGCTAAATACTCCTAACATTCGCTTTTTTTCTTTCCGCTGTGCGAGGACGTGGATTAATCATCAGGGCAGGGGTCGGCGCTTTGGCGCTCAACCCTTGCCGTCGTTGGCTGCGTTCAGCAGAGACTCGAGCTGCGATTTGACGAGCACGCTGACGATGTCGTACCGAAGGCGGTTGGCGGCGAGCTTGCCCGACTCCCGATCGAGGGAGACGAAGTTGCCGTCGGCGCCGCCTCCGCCAGTGAGGTCTTGGAAGACACGACCGACGAAGGGCTCCGCGTTACCGGTCGCGAGGTGTGCCTGATTGGTGCGGGCCATCGCGAGTTGCATCACCTCTTCGAAGCCCGCCTCGCCGATGCGCGCCAGATCGGTCGGCTTGTAGCGGGGTGTGTCCACGTTGGCGATGTTCGCCGCCAGCAGGTTGTGACGCTCTAGATGAAAGTCGAGCGCGTAACCGAGCGGCGCGACCTGCGAGAACAAATTGGACACCGCGTGAGCCTTGAGCACGGGCCGTGCCAGCGAATGCGGAGATTTCACTTGAGGCCGCCTCAGACGCGCCGCTCAAGGAGACGAGCAGCTTTAAGCCCAGCCCGTGAGCATCTGGTGAGACCAGTGTCGATTCGGTCTGGGTGCGCGTTAACCCCCTGGAGCGCGCCTGACCTGTCCCGGAATGGGCTGTATCATAGCGGTTAAGTGTCCGTGACTGCTACGGAAACGCTCGCCCTTGGAACCGCTGGACGCACCCTCGAGCAGAGGTCGGCGGAGACCTGAGGATGAGGCGTATCGCTGTGGAACAACAGGGAAAATCGCCAAGCGCCTAACGCTCGATTGCCAACAAAGCGACACCAAAACACGCTCGCCGGGCGGGGTGATGCGAGATGGGACGCATCTGGTCTGGCACTTGCACTGGGCTCTCTCGTTCCCACAGGCCATGTCGCATGCTCTTGCATGCGGCGCGAGAGAAGGATCCCCAGGTGTCGCAAGCGTTGCATTCAGCTCTGTTTCACGGTGCTACCACCCCCAATGGCGAAGGGGCTCCGGACTCGGCCAAGATCTGGTCTGCAGAAGGCGGGATGGACCCGGTGCTGCTGCCCGAGGAAGCCGGCGGCTTCGACGGCCTGCCCGCGGACACGCTCGATTACCTGAGCTGCGACAGTATCGCCAACGAGTCGATGGGAACGGGCATGGAGGCGGCTCATGCCTTGGTCACACAGAAGCGCCCAGCCAGCATGCAGGACGTGGTGGGGTCCGCCCAGTCGCTCGTCGACGTGTTCGCCGTCGTCGACCGTGTCGCCGACACCGATTGCACCGTGCTCATCACGGGAGAGAGCGGCACCGGCAAGGAGCTCGTCGCGCGCGGCGTTCACTCTCAGAGCCCGCGCTGCTCCGGGCCCTTCGTGGCGGTCAACTGCGGCGCCATCCCCGAGGCCCTGCTCGAGAGCGAGCTCTTCGGGCACGCTCGGGGCGCCTTCACGGGAGCGCATCAGACCAAGATGGGACGCATCGGCGTCGCCGACAAGGGCACGTTGTTCCTGGACGAGATCGGTGAGCTCTCGCTGGGGTTGCAGGTCAAGCTGCTCAGGATCTTGCAGTCGCGCGAGTACTCACCCGTCGGTGATACGCGCGTCCTCAAGGCTGACGTGCGCATCGTCGCCGCCACCAATATGGATCTGGAGAAGGCCGTGAGCGAGGGCAAATTCCGGCAAGATCTCTACTACCGATTGAACGTCATCATGTTGCATGTGCCGGAGCTCAAGCGCCGCGCGAGTGACATCCCGGAGCTGGCCTTGCATTTCATGTCTGTGGCTCGGGAAAAGACGGGGCGCCAGGTCAGCCAGATCTCTCGCGCGGCGATGCAGCTGCTCATGGAGCACACCTGGCCCGGCAACGTGCGCGAGCTGGAAAATACCATTGAGCGCGCCATGCTGCTGTGTACCGGCGAGCGCATCGAGCCCACCGACTTGCCGGTGCGCGTGCGTGGCCTCGGCAGCCCGGGGCGCAACTCGGTGAAGTTGCCCGACACGGGCATTGATCTGCGTGCCGCCGTCGAGTGCTACGAGAACGATCTGATCCGGCAGGCGCTGGACCGCACCGGCTGGAACAAGAACCGCGCGGCGAACCTCTTGAAGCTCAACCGCACGACGTTGGTCGAGATGATGAAGCGCAAGCGCATCGCCCCCCGCGCGGCCTAATACGACACGAGAGGCTCTCGTGAACCCCTGGGCTCGCAAGTATCTGCTGAGCTACGCCCTGGCTGCCCTGGCTCTGCTCTGGCCGAGCACGCTCCTCGCGCAGTCGTGGGTCAGCGACGTACAGCTGAGCCTCGCCACCGGGCTCGAGGGAGCCGACACCGGGCTCGGGCTGGGTTGGCAGAGGGCCCGCACGCGCGTCGTCTTGGGGGTCGACCTCGGCAACGACGAGACGGGGAACGAGGCCTACGGCGCGCGCGCCTTCGTCGAGATGGAGCGTAGCGTCTCGGTGGGGGCGGAGCTCGGGTATGTGCGCTGGGTCATCCCGGAGCTCAATCTCTTCTTCGGCGGAGTAGCCGTGCTGGCCCCGGAGACCTTGTTCGGAGGGACAGCTGCCATCACCTACCTGATCCCGCTCGGTAAGCGCGTTGGCGTCCCGATCTGGAGCAGCCTCAACGCCCTGCCGCTGGGCAGTGATCGACCCGATGATGGCGTCGTGGTCTGGGTGCTGCTCGGCGTGGGGATCAGGGGCAGATTATGAGGCTAGAAATCACGCTGTGCGTTGCCTACCTCGCGCTCATGGGTTGCTCGGCGACCTGCTTGCGCGATAGCGATTGCATCGGTGCTGCCCTGTGCAAGGAAGACCGCTGCATTCTGATCGTGAAGCGTGACGCGGGCTCGCGCGGAGCGACCCCGACGCCACCGTCAACACCCGACTCAACACCCGACTCCGAGAGCGACTCCGAGAGCGACTCCGAGAGCGACAGCCCGGTAGATCCCGACGCCAGCGCCGGTTCTCCTCAATAGCATCCCCGGCAGCAGCGCGACGCCCGATCGCACGATCGTTGACGCTGCGGCAAGGTTGCGCCGCGCGGATGCGCCGCGGTAAAGCCGGATACTCGAGCCAATTCAAGGCTCTTGCCACGCGATCGAGCCCGCCTTGGCGGGCCTGGTATCGCTGTTGCAAGGGAAGAGTCAGGAGCTGTCACGTGTTTCGATCTTTGCACATCGCCGCTACGGGCATGGCCGCCCAGGAAACTCAGCTAGAAGGCGTGTCGAACAACATCGCCAACGCCAACACCAACGGGTACAAGCGCCAGCGCGTAGAGTTCGAGGACCTCTTGTATCAGACGGTGCGCGCCGCCGGCACCCGCACCACCGAGACGACGGTCTCACCCACCGGCATTCAGCTCGGCAGCGGCGTGCGAGTCGCCGGCATTTCACGCTCGTTCGCTCAGGGCGCCATCATGGTGACCGCCAACCCCCTCGACGTCGCGATCGAGGGCGCTGGGTTTTTCGTGGTGCAACAGCCCGATGGTACACCGGCCTACACGCGCGCCGGCGCGCTCCAGAAGGATGCCCAGGGACAGCTCGTCACCTCGGAAGGGCACCTGATCGATCCGCCGATCGTCATCCCCCCCGACGCGCTGAGCATGTCGGTTGGCGCGGAGGGCACGGTGAGCGTGGTGATGAGTGGGCAAACGGCAGCCGTCGAAGTCGGGCAACTGACCATCGCCACCTTCATCAACCCCGCGGGCCTGCACGCGCAGGGCAAGAACCTGTTCACGGCGAGCTCCGCGAGCGGGGAGCCCCAGACGGGCGCTCCGGGCAGCGACGGACGCGGCGCGTTGCTCCAGGGCGCGCTCGAGCGAGCTAACGTGGACGTGGTCGAAGAGATGATCGGCATGATCACGGCGCAGCGCGCCTACGAGGTCAACACCAAAGTGGTCACCACCGCGGATGAGATGCTGCGGTCCGCCACGCAGATGAAGTGAGCCTGATGCAACGTCACTCGCGCTCGAAATGTCCCTGGGTCAGCCTGTTCGGTGCGGCGCTGCTGTGCCTATGGCTGCTGTGCCCGGCGTCGGCGTGGGCTACGGGAGCCGAGGGCGTCAGCATCACGGGCTCCCGCGTCCAGCTCAAGGACGTGATGCTCGATTGCCCCGAAGGCGCCTGCCAGGCCGACCTCGGGGCGGCGCCGCCTGCGGGCGTGAGCCGCGTCGTGGACGTGGCCGCGATGCGCGCGGCGTTGACCCTCGCCGGGCAGGACGCGCGCCAATTTGCGAGCATGAAGGCGGTGCGCGTCGTCAGCGCCTCGCGTGCGTTGTCGCCTGCCGAGCTCGGCGAGCTGGTGCGCCCGGCCATCGAACGCGTGGTGCCGCCCGGGGTCGAGCTCCGCGGCGTCGAAGCCAAGGCGGCGCTCGTCGTCCCGCTATTGTCCGAGGTGGGGGAGTGCGCGCTCGCGGCGCTGCCCAAACGCGCCGGGCCGATCACCACCACTGCGCTCGTCGACATCATGCACGAGGGCGTGCTGGTGCGCAGAGTGCCGATCCTGGTGCGGCTCGTGATCAGCGCCGGCGCGGCGCGGCCCGACGTGCCGCGCGGCCACGCCTTGACCCTGCTGATCGAGCAGAACAGCGCCACCATCAGCACGGACGGGGTCGCCTTGAAGGACACCGCCATCGGCGAGGTCGGCCCCTTCAAGGTGCTGCGCACGGGAAAGATCGTCAACGCTCGCGTGAGGTCCAAAGGCGTGGCCGTCCTCTTGGAGTCCCAGTGAAGCGGCTCGTCATGGTCGGGCTCGCGCTCTCCGCGGCGCTCGCCTGCGGGCCGCCGCACATCGCGCCGTTTACGCCGCGGGAGAGAAAATACGAGACCGGCGACTACGCAGTGGAAGAAGACAGCGCCAAGCCTTCGCGTGGCTCGATCTACACGGAGGGCATGGCGGGCTATCTGGAGGACACGCGCGCGGTCCGCATCGGTGATATCGTGATGATCCGCATCGACGAGCAGGCCAACGCCAAGGGCGGCGCCAGCACCGATCTGGATCGGCAGTCGTCCCGGTCCATGGGCTTTGACGCCATCCTCGGCCTCGCGCCGGCGCTCAAGGCAGCGCACCCCGACATCGACCCAGAGAAGCTGATCTCCATGATGAGCGAGATGAACTTCTCCGGTGAGGGCAAGACGACGCGCGACGGTGTCCTCACGGGGCTGATCGCGGTGCGCGTGAAAAAGCAGTTGCCGAATGAAGATCTGTTCGTCGAAGGCACCAAGGTGGTGATGATCAATCAGGAGGAGTACCACCTGTACGTCTCGGGCCTGATCCGCCCCACCGACATCGAGGGGGATAACTCCGTGCCCTCCTGGCGGCTCGCTGACGCGCAGGTCGAGTTCACGGGCCGCGGCGACATCGCTTCACAGGTCGATCGCGGCTGGCTCGCGAAGGTACTGGATGCCATCAACCCGTTCTGACGCCGCCGGCACGAGGCCGAGCCCGCTGCGCCGGGAGCGCCCGGCCCGGTGTGCGTGGGTGCTGGCGCTATCGGTGTTGCTCTGCTCGAGCGTCGCGCGTGCGGACCGGCTGCTCGATCTGTGCGACGTGGTGGGCGTCCGCGACAACCAGCTGATCGGCTACGGCGTCGTCGTCGGCTTGAACGGCACGGGGGACGACGTCTCGGCGCCGTTCGCCATGCAGTCCTTGCGCTCGCTGCTCCGCCGCCTGGGCGTCCAGATCGATCAAGGCCAGCTGCGGCTGCGCAACGTGGCCGCGGTGCTGGTCACCACGAACATCCCGGCCTTCGTGCGCTCGGGGGCGCGCCTCGACGTGACGGTGTCGTCGGTCGGCAACGCGCGTTCGCTGCGGGGTGGGGTGTTGGCGCAGACGCCCCTGCGCGGCGCCGACCGGCGCGTGTACGCGGCCGCGCAAGGCCCGCTGATCGTCGGCGGCTACGAGGCGGGCGGCTCTGGCGGCGGTGTACAGGCGGGTTCGACCAATACGGCGCGTGTGCCCGGCGGCGGGCTCGTCGAGCGCGAAATCAAGACCAGCATCGAGGAAGGCGGAGCCCTCACGCTGGCGCTGCGGCAGCCGAGCTTCCTCACCGCGCAGCGCGTGGTGGATGCGGTGAACGCCGCGCTCGGGCAGCCGCTGGCGCGCGCCGTCGACGCGGGCGCCGTAGTGGTCAAGCTCGCGGGCCATGAGAGCGAGAGCGAAGCGGGGAAGCCGAAAGGCGCCAAGGGCACAGATGCCAAGGAGCCGAACGGTAAGGCTGCCAAGCCAAAGAAGCGTGCGGCAGGCCCCACTCCCGAAGAGGCCGCCGAGGCGGTCGCGCTGCTGGCCAAGTTGACCAGCATCGAAGTCAGCCCTGACGCGTCGGCTCGGGTCATCATCAACGAGCGCACGGGCACGGTCGTGGCCGGCGGAGACGTGCGGCTCTTGCCCGTGGCGATCGCCCAGGGCGGCATCACCATCAACGTGCGCGAGCATGCGGCGGTGTCGCAGCCGGGCGCCTTGAGCGGTGGCAAGACCGAAGTGGTCAAAGAGACCGAGGTCGAAGCCATCGAGGGAACCCCCGAGGTGCGGTATCTCGATGGGGCTGCGTCGCTGGCGGACGTGGCGCGTGCGCTGTCATCCTTTGGCGTTTCACCTCGCGAGCTGGCGAGCATCTTGCAAGCGCTCAAGTCGGCCGGCGCCTTACGCGCCGAAATCATCGTTCAATGACGCTTGCGGCTATCGGCAGTTTGACGGCACTCGGGCAAAAGCCTGACGCTTTGGCGGCCGCAGACACTGCGGCGCCGCAGAAGCCCGAGCTCCAGGGCACTCCCGAACAGCGCAAGGTAGCCCGCGACTTCGAAGCCATCTTCATCCGCCAGTTGCTCTCCGGTCTGGAGAAGGGGGGGGCCTTGTCGGGTGCGTCTAGCACCGGCGCCTCCATGTACAAATCGATGCTGGTAGGGTCGCTGGCCGATACCGCGGCGGAAGGTGGGGGTATCGGGCTCGCCGACGTCATTCTCCAGGCGCTGCTCGGCCCGGCCTCCCCGAGCACTAGAGCGGCCCTGACCCAGCCTGGTGCAGTGTCTCATGACGCAACAGCGGAAATACCGCCGAACGCCGGGGTCACTTCGACCCCCTGGGCCACCTTGCCCCGATCTGCAGCACCTGCCTTGACGGTGCTCCCCGAGGAACCCAGCCTGTTGCCGCTGCGGTCAGCTGCGGATGGCGGCAGCCGGCGGCAGCCGAGATGAGGGAGGCGCGGCTTGGCGGAGGCACATTTATCAGTTTGGGACGGTTTATTCCGTTCTGAGCTGGGCCGTATCGAGGCATGCCGTATTGGCACCCAGTGGTCACCCACGAGTAGTTTTTATGACCCCCATCACTTTTTCGTTCAAGGTTGATCCGGAAGATCCGTTCGCGGACAATGTAGGTTCAACACACTCAGTGAGGGGAGGAGTCCTATGAAGGGAATCATTAGTAGCCATTCAGCCCTGACTGCTTACCAGCGGCAAACTGCCGTGGAGCCAGTCAGTATCCCGCAGCAGCCGCCGGCGGCGCGGGAAGGCGCCGTGTCGGGCACGTCGATGCGCGCGGCCAAGGTGTCCATTTCGGACGAAGCTCGCGCCCTCGCGTCGGGTGAGCCGGCGATCGACCACGTCAAGGTGGCCCGGCTTCGCGGTGCCCTCGCTGCGGGTAACCTCAAGTTCGATTCGCAGCTGGTCGCGCAGCGCATGATCGATCACGCCGAATGACACTGCGGGACACGGCCAGAAAAAATACGGCTGTGCCCGGCAGTGTCGTCGCTGGCAATGTCGTCGCTGGCAATGTCGTCGCTAGCAGTGTCGTCGCGCGCGGCCCGGACGCTCAGCACGAAGCGCGCCCCATATTGGTCGAGCTCGAGACCCTGCTCGACGCTGAGCGAGCCGCTCTGGTGCGCCTCGATCGAGACGCCATCGAGGGCTATGCCGCGCGCAAGCTGGAGCTGGACGCCGCGCTGCAGAAATCCGTCGCCGATAGCCCGCTCGGCGATCGCGACCTCCAGACGCTCGAGCGCATCCGCAGGGGAGCGCTGCACAACCAGCTGCTTTTGGCGCATGCGCGTTCATGTGTGCAAGGCATGCTGTCACTGCTCGCGCCCGGCAATGCTCCTGGCTATGCACCCCTCGGCCACGCCCCGAGCTCCACGTCCGCACCGCTACCGCCGCCCATCGCATTAAACCTGCGCCGGTGAACGACGCCCGTGCCCGAGCAGCGCTGATCGCGGCGCGGCTCGCACTAAAGAGCGCGTCACCCCCGGGGCGCCAAACGCCTCCGTGAGCGGCGTCCAGGTCTCCTGGATGCTACGCTGACTGTGGGAAGGCAAGGACGCCGAAGGAAGCGCGACGTGCGTGTCAGCGAAAGCTGGCCTGGCACGCCACGTGCTCCCTTCCCGAGTAGCGAGGGACCGACGTGGGGCTCACAGACATTCTCAATACCGCGCGCGACGCGATGACGGCACAGACCTTTGGCCTGACGGTCACCGGTCAGAACGTGTCGAACGTCAACACTCCGGGTTACGTGCGGCGCCAGGCGCTGCTCGAGACGCGGGACATGGGCGACCGCAACTTTGGCAGCGTCAACGTCGCCGGCCTGCGGCGCGTCGCGGATGAGTTCGTCGATCAGCGCCACCTGTCGCTCACGGGGCTCAGCGCAGAGGCCTCTCAGCGGGACCAGCTGCTCTCGCAGGCCGAGGCTCTGGTCAACGATTTCGAAGGCACGGGGCTCTCGAGCTCGATCAACGGCCTCTTCTCCTCCTTCTCCTCCCTGGCCAGCTTGCCCACTGACCCGACGGTTCGAGCGACGGTGCTGCAACGAGCGGACACGTTCAGCAACCAGGTGCGCACGACGTCCAATCAACTCTCCAACTTCCGCACCGATCTCTTCTCGCAGGCGCGCGACGTCACGGCGCAGATCAACTCGAAGCTCGACTCGGTGGCAGAGCTCAGCGGGCGCATCAACGAGTCACAAGCTCGGGGTGACGAGCCGGCGGATCTGAAAGACAAGCGCGACAGCATCCTGCTCGAGCTGGCGGAGCTGGTGGAGATTCGCACGTACACCGACGGCAACGGGCAGCTCGTGGTGCAGGGCCCTGGGGCCACGCTGGTGCAGGGGGAGACGGCTCGCCATCTGGACATCGACATCGCGCCGGGTGGAAAGCTGCGCGTCCTCGCGCAAAAGGCTGGTGGCACGGGTGGAGACGTGACGGCGTTCCTCAACGGTGGTCAGCTCTCCGGTATCTTGCAGGTGCGGGACACCGACGTCGTCGAGATGATGTCGGATCTGGACGAGCTCGCGTTCCACGTCGCGGGTGAGATCAACACGGTGCACTCGGGGGGCTTCGGCCTGGATGGCCAGAGCGGGCGCGAGCTGTTCTCCGTCAGCGCCGGGGTCGCGGGCGCGGCGGCTTCGCTGCGCTTGAGCGCGGACGTCGCGGGCCAGCCGGATCGCGTCGCGGCGTCCAGCAGCGCCGTGGCGTTGCCCGGTGATGCGAGCCAAGCGGTGCTGCTGGCGCGCGTGGCGGAGTCACCGATCGCCGGCCTGGGCAACCTGGACCCGGCCCAGGCCTACGGCAGGCTCGTTGGGCGCGTCGGGCAGCGCAAGAGTGACGCGGCGAACACGCTGTCCACGCGTGAGGCCATGACGGCACAAGTGCAAGTGATCCGGGACTCCGTGAGCGGTGTGTCGCTGGACGAGGAGATGGTCTCGCTGACCAAATATCAGAGGGCTTTCGAGGCCGCTTCGCGCGTGTTTACCACCGCGGATCGGCTGCTGGAAGACCTCATCAATACGTTGGGACGATGAGAATCACCGATAACATGAAGTTCGTCTCGGTCGGGCGCTCGCTGTCCGCGCTGCGCTCCCGCCACGCCGAGGTCACGGGCCAAGTGAGCTCAGGCCGGCGCGTGCAGAAGCCGTCGGACGATCCAGTGGCGGCCGCCAGCTTGGCGAGGCTCGCCGCTCAGGCTTCGCGCACGGCGGACTTTCAGAGCACGATCAGCACGGTCAGCTCGGACATCAGTCTGACTGAGCGCAGCCTGGCTCAGGCCTCGGACCTCATGGTGCGAGCGCGCGAGCTCGGCGTTCAGGGCGCTAACGGCAGCCTCACGGCCTCCGATCGGGCGATGCTGGCGGGCGAGGTCGCGGCCCTTCAGAAAGAGCTGGTCGCGACCGCCAATACGCGCGGGCAGCGTGGCTATCTGTTCTCGGGCAGCCAGACCAGCACCGCCGCTTTGTCGAGCGCCGGTGCCTACCAGGGGGATGACATCGAGCACGAGGTGGAGATCTCTCCGGGCGTGCTCACGCGCGTGACGGTGACGGGCGGCGCGGCCTTCGGCGCCGCGGGCGGGACCGATGCGTTTGCGACGCTGGAGGCGCTGCGCCAAGGGCTGCTCGCCGACGACACCGCACAAATCGCCGCCACGCTCGACGGCCTCGAGGCGTCGCGAGCGCAGATCGTGCGCGTACAGTCGGAGGCCGGGTTGATCATGAATCGCCTCGACACCGCCGACGAGGCGATGAGCGTGACGGCGCTCGAGCTGTCGCGTCGCCAGAGCGTGCTCGGCGACGTGGATCCATTTGCCGCCATCACGGAGCTGACGCAGCTCACCACGACGCTCGAGCAAGCCATCGCCGTGGCTCGCACGACGTTCAACACCGGCAACGACCTGTTCTAGGCGCCTCCGGGCTCCAGGCTCCGGCAAGGCTCCGGGCTCCGGGCTGCGGGCTGCGGGCTGCGGCCAGGCTCCGGGCTGCGGCCAGGCTCCGGGCTGCGGCCAGGCTCCGGACTCCTGAAGCCTGAAGCCTGAAGCCTGAAGCCTGAAGCCTGAAGCCTGAAGCCTGAAGCCTGAATCCTGAAGCCTGAAGCCTGAAGCCCGAAGCGGGCATCGTCAGACAACTGAACCCGAGCCGTCAACGGCGCGACGCCCCAAGTGACCCGCTCGAAGCGCAGCCGGGCAAAAGCCGGCGACAAACCGCCGACGCTAGGAAGCCTGCTCCTGGCACTAGTCGTGCAATGACGGGACTTCGATGTTGGTCATCTCGCGCCGCAAGGGGCAACGTGTGTCGATTGGCGAAGACATCGAGCTCATCGTCACCGAAGTGCATCGAAGCTCGGTCAAGTTGGGGATCCGGGCACCGCGCGGGCTGACCGTGCTGCGCGGAGAAATCCGGGACTCGATCGAGGAAGCCAACCGGTCGGCGGCCGCCAGCAGCGTCGAAGACGCCGGCGCGCTGCGTCCGGCGAAACCGGCAGGGCCGGGAGAAATGACGGCCATCGCCGTCACCGTGCTGCGCCGACCGGCCGCCGCCCGGGCCAAGGACGAGAAGCCAGCGTGAGCGCTCGGGCGTCGTCGAACGAGGTACGCTCGGCTCCGCCCGAATCGGGTATCAAACCCGTGTTCCGCTTCCTCGACATCAACCTCGAGTCGCTCAGGATCCAGGCCGACACGCGTGAGCGCGTGCTGGAGAGCGAAGCCCTCGGCCACATCGAGCTGCTCAGCGACGGCACCCCCTATATCCGCGTGGGGCCGAGCCGCTTGGGCATGCCCATCGGGGCCTCTGAGCTGTTGTCCCAGCTCGAGGGCGTGGGCGATGACCACGTCGTCGTCGTGTTCGGTCTAGGTGTCGGCCAGGTGCCGCGCGCCGTTCGCGCGATGTGCCAGGGGCCGATCGTCGTCTACGAGCCCGACCCCGCGGTGTTGCGCACCGTGCTCGAGTACGGCCCGCTCGAGCTCGGCAACATACCGATCGCGTCGGGCATCTCCGACTTGACCCGACTCTGGCGTGAATTTTCCGCGCGGCTCGTCGACGTGCGTGTGCTGACCACGCCCGGGTACTATGTCACATATCCCGAGCAGGTGCGGGCCTTCGTCGAGGCGATCCCGACCCTGTTGCAGCGCGCGGCGATCTCCAAGGCCACGTATCAGAACCGGGCGCGTGCCTGGGTCGAGGACATCATTCGGAACGTCGGGCTGTTGACGGAGGCGCCGCCATTTCTGACGCTCCAGGGGCACTACAGCGACGTGCCCGCCTTCATCATCGGCGCCGGTCCGTCACTCGACCAGAACATCCACCTGCTCGGTGAGGCGGCGAAGAAGGGTATCGTCTTTGCTACGAACTCCGGCGCGGTGTCGCTGGCCAAAAGCGGCATCGAGCCGCAGGTCGTGGTCTGCATCGAGAGCATCGACTCCTCGAGCAAGCTCTGTGAGCTGCCCTTCATTGACCGCTGTATTCGCGCCTTCAGCTTGAGCGCCGCGCCTGCCACGCTGCGCACCGGGACGGGGCCGCTCTTGCCCATGCACGAAGCGGTGGCCCAATACAACCGACCGCTGGAGGAGCTGACCGGACACGGCGGGCTGCCCATGTCGGGCAGCGTCTCGACGGTCGCCCTCTCTCTAGCGCGCGTGCTCGGCTGCTCGCCGATCGTGCTGGTGGGGCAAGACCTGGCCTACAGCAACGGTCGCACCTACGCCAGCGGCACCGGCTACGAAGGATCGACCGCGCACGTCAATTCGGCTACGGGGATCATTCATCTGGCCTGGAATCAGGAGGCGATTCGAGTGCACGGCGAGGCCCAGGGCCCACCTCACGCCGAAGAGCCGCTGCGCCGCGTGCCCGCCTGGGGAGGGCAGGGAGACGTGGATTCCGGCGTCGGGTTTGCGGGCGTGCAGCACTGGTTCGAGGCCACGGCCGAGCTCATGCAAAAGCAGTACGGCTCGGTGCGTTTGATCAACGCGACCGAGGGTGGGGTACGCATCGCGGGCTACGAAGAGCTGCCGCTGGCGCGCGTGCTCGAAGGCATGCCGGAGCGCCACATCAGCGCCGCGAGCATCGCCTCGGACGCGCGCGCCGCCTGGACGCCGATCACGAGAGAGAAGATCAAGGACTGGTTGGAGGCGCTCGCTGCCGGGGCTCGCAAAGTGCAGGCGGTGGCGCGGCGCTTGCGGCGTTACTCGAGCTACGCGGCGCGGGCCACGGCCACGGGTAACCCGGAGCTGGTGACGCGCGTGTACGATCGCCTCGAGCGAACCGAAGCCGAGCTGCGCGAGGCCGTCGCCCGCTGCCCGCTCGTCGATGCCTGGTCGCACCGCGCCATCGATCTGGCGCTGCTCGACAAAGCTGACCGAGCCGTCACCGCCGTCGCTGGCCCGCATCGTGCAGCACAGGACGCCAACGGCAAGAGCGCGCGCGTCGCACGCGCCATCGAGCTCGCCGCGCGCGAGCTCGCCGCGGAGCTCTCGAGCGCCGCAGCTGGGCAGAACATCGCCCCCGATTTCGCATCGGGGCAGTAGACTCATGGAAAGAATCTAAGATGGCCATAACGATCAGATCCAACATCCCGTCGCTTCAGGCGCAGAAGAACCTTCAGAAATCGACGTCGGCGCTCAACGCGAGCTTCGACCGGTTGTCGAGCGGTCTGCGCATCGTCTCGGCCGCGGACGACGCCGCGGGGCTTGCCATCAGCGAGAGCATGAGCACGCAGATCCGCTCATTTACGATCGCGGAGCGGAACGCGCAGGACGCGGTCAGCATGGTGCAGACGGCCGAGGGCGCGCTGGCGGAGGTGCATTCAATCATGGGCCGCCTGCGGGAGCTCGCGATGCAGGGCGCCAACGGCAGCTTGACGGCCACCGATCGCGGGTTCCTCGACACGGAGTATCAGGCGCTGAAAGCGGAGATCGGGCGCATCCAGCAGTCCGCCAAGTTCAACGGTAAGGAGCTCCTGAGCTTGAACGTGTCCACGATCCAATTCCAGATCGGCCTGGACAACACCCAATCGGACCAGCTCACGCTCACGTTTGGCGGCTTTGGGCTCACCGGCATCACGGGCACCGGCAATCTGATCAGCGGTAGCGGCATCAGCGCCGCGCTCGACGCCCTCAGCATCATCGACGTCGCGCTCTCCAGCGTGTCGACCGAGCGCGCCAAATACGGCGCGTCGATGAACCGCCTCGACATCACCATCTCTTCTATCCAGACCATGCGCCTGAACCTGTCCGCGGCAAACTCCCGCATCCGCGACGTAGACGTCGCGACCGAGACCGCGTCGCTGGCGCGCAACCAGGTGCTCTCACAGGCGGGCGTGTCGGTGTTGGCGCAGGCGAACCAGCTGCCGCAGCTCGCGTTGAACCTGCTTCAGTAACGAATCGTTACATTAACGTTTCAGTTAAGGACGTACCAACCGTACATCATGAGCAACTCTGGCGGCACGCGTCTTTCGTGGGTCGGAGCCGGGGACGAGCAACCCGAATCGCTCGTTCCCGGGCATATCGCCTGCTAGGCGACGGCGAGCGCGAGCTCCCATTTCTACCGCGGGTAACCCGATTCCCGCGTTACAACCCGATACATACCTCGACGAGCCTAGGCGCGAGCCGAAGCTGGCGGCTCTGCCGGCGTACGGCCTGTGCCTTCCCTGTCCGTGACACGACCCGATGTGTCCTGGAGCGGGACGTCGATCAACTCTAGCCTCTGGCACGACCCGATGTGCCGCAGGCGAAAGTGTTGGCGCGAGCTCAAAACGCTCAAGCCAAAGCGTTGGACTCCGTTCCCAGAGAACGAGGGCATTAAGCCCTTGCGCGCTCTAACGAGCGCTTCTCTCCCCACGGAAGGGGTTCCAACATGGCTCTTTATATCAATACCAACGTCGCCTCCGAACAGGCGCAAAAAAACCTAGGCGCCAACCAAGCCCGTCTGCAGACGAGCTTCTCTCGTCTTTCCAGCGGTCTTCGGATCAACTCCGCGAAAGACGATGCCGCCGGCCTCGCGATTAGCGAAAGCATCAAATCGCAAGTCCGGTCCTTCGCCGTTGCAGAGCGCAACGCGTCGGACGGCATCTCGATGGCGCAGACCGCGGAAGGCGCATTGGGCGAGGTTCACGACATCCTCGGCCGTATGCGCGAGCTCGCGGTTCAGGCCTCGAACGGCAGCCTTACCAGCACCGATCGAGGGTTCTTGCAGACGGAGTTCGGTTCCCTGCAGGCCGAAATCACGCGCATCCAGGATTCGGCCAAGTTCAACGGCAAGGCGCTCGTGGGCGCGACCTCGACGGTTATCACGCTCCAGGTGGGCCTGGACAATACCTCGTCGGACCAGATCGCGGTCACGCTCGGTGGGGTGTCGCTGACGGACATTTCCACCAGCGCTACCCTGCTGTCCGGTTCTGTCGCGGACGACGCCCTGGCGGCGCTCGCGACGATCGACACGGCGATCAGCAGCGTGTCCACCTCGCGTGCCACGTTCGGTGCAGCCATGAACCGGCTGGAAGTGGCGTCGAGCAGCATTCAGACCATGCGTCTGAACCTGTCGGCCGCCAATTCGCGCATCCGCGACGTCGACGTCGCCAGTGAAACCGCTTCATTGTCGCGCAACCAGGTTCTGACCCAGGCCGGTATCTCCGTCTTGGCTCAGGCCAACCAGCTGCCGCAGCTGGCGTTCGGCTTGTTGGGCTGAGCGAATCGGCGCGCTCTCGAGTGTTCCACTAGTGAGCACTCGGTGAGCGCGGCGGAGGCATCGCCCCATCCCGCGCTCGACTGGCCCACCCGGGCCCGTCGGGCGGGGATGGTTTCGCGGTGCTTTATACTTTTGTGGGTTTCGTTCAAGGCCGTGAGCGGGCCTCCGTTCATGGGCACAAGCGTCGACATTGAAGTCTTCGCGGTGCGTCGCCCCCGGGCGCCGCCGAACCTCCCAAGGAAGGGAACCCCATGGCACTTTTCATTCAATCAAACATCGCCTCGATGGAGGCGCAGAAGAACCTCGGCTACAACCAAGCTCAGCTCGGTATCAGTTTCAGCCGGCTCTCCAGCGGCTTTCGCATCAACTCCGCCAAGGACGATGCTGCGGGCCTGGCCATCAGCGAGAGCATCAAGTCTCAGGTCCGGTCGTTCACCGTGGCAGACCGGAACGCCTCGGACGGGATCAGTATGGCGCAGACCGCGGAGGGTGCGCTCGGCGAGGTGCACAGCATCCTCGGCCGCATGCGCGAGCTTACCGTGCAGGCTGCCAACGGCAGCTTGACCAGCACGGACCGCGGCTTCTTACAGACGGAATTTTCGTCGCTGCAGGCGGAAATTACGCGCATCCAGGGCTCGGCCAAGTTCAATGGCAAGGCGCTCGTGGGCTCGACCCCGGCCACCATCACGCTGCAGGTGGGTCTCGATAACACGGCCTCGGACCAGATCCAGGTCACGCTCGGCGGCGTATCGCTCGCGAGCATCAACGGCTCGGGCGCCCTGATCTCGGGCAGCGTGGCCGACGACGCGCTGGCAACGCTGTCCATCATCGACGCGGCGATCTCCTCCGTATCCACGGCCCGGTCGTCCTTCGGTGCGGTGATGAACCGCCTGGAGTTCGCATCGAACAGCATTCAGACGATGCGCCTGAACCTGTCGGCGGCCAACTCCCGGATTCGGGACGTCGACGTGGCGAACGAAACTGCGTCGCTGTCGCGCAACCAGGTGCTGTCGCAGGCCGGCGTCTCCGTGCTCGCGCAAGCCAACCAGCTGCCGCAGCTGGCGCTCAACTTATTGGGCTAATTACGCCGCGCCCTCGGGTGAGAGGCGGTGAGGGGGGCGCCCACACGGAGCTGCGCCGCGCGGGGAGGCTATTGCCGCGCCTCCCGCGCCCGTTCTGTTTCATTGATGACCTCAGGTGCACATAGTGCCGCCGCCCTCCCGCTCGGGCGGCTCGAGCTCGCCCCGATCGCTTCCAGGAGCCGCGCCGTGCTCGTTCGTGGAGCGCGTCATGCTGGGTAAGGCGGCGCAACGTTACACGCAGGTTCGCGCCAGCACCTCCACACCCGGTGAGCTGCTCTTGGCTTTGTACGATGGGCTGTTTCGCTTCCTCAACGGAGCGCAGGTCTGCTTCGAGAACAAGCAAGAGGCGCGTGGCCGCGAGCTCGTCAGCAAGGCGCGCGCCGTCGTGAGCGAGCTGATGCTGGCGCTCGACCACTCCGCGGCGCCGGAGCTGTGCGCAAACCTGGCCGCGATCTACGACTTTGCGCTCTACCGCTTGTCGGACGCGAACAGGCACGCCAAGCCCGAGCTGATCGTGGAAGTGCTGCGTGCGCTCACGCCGCTACGCGAGGCCTGGGCTTTGGCCGTGCCCAAGGCGATGGCGGAAGCGAACCCCAAGAAGAGTGGGTGAAGAGCAGTGCAGCCATCCGAGCAGCCGATCCTCGTTTTCCCGCAGTACCTCCGGTCGCCGAAGGCGCGTGTATTCACTGCCCAGTTCCCCTCGCTGCAGAGCGTCTCGGTGGAGACGGGTCGCAAGCGTCGCTACCCGGGCCTGATCGGCGCGGCCCCTGACACGCGAGCGCTCTACGGCGCTGCGGCCCAGCTGCTCGGCTCCGCGCGCCGCGTGCTCGACCTGGGTTGTGGCTCGGGTATCGGCACCGCCGAGCTGCGCTGCAGCTTCGACGATGTCACGGCCGTCGACATCGACCCGGTTGCGGTGGAGTTCGCGCGAGCCTATCTCCCGAGCGTGGCCGTGTCGCAACACGACGGCTCGTTCGAAGGCGCCGTTCCCGCTTACGACGGGATCTGCATCGTGGACGTTCTCGGCCAAAGCGCGGCGCCGGCCGCCCTGCTTCGCACCGCGCGTCGCTCCCTCCTCGCGGCGGGCAAGCTGTTCATCGCCGAGCCGCGCGCCTGTCCTTCACAGGCCTTGATGCCGCCGGTGGTGCGCGCCTTCTCGCGCCCGGGGCTCGAGCATCTGCTCGAGTGCGCGGGCCTGACGCCGGAGGCGTGGTTCGATGCTGCGGGTCATTTTCTCGTGTGCGTGGCTCAGGGGACAGCGGACGATCACTTTCGATTCTTGGCGGAGGCCGACGCGGCGCTCGCCGCTGGCCAACCTGAAGCGGCGTTGAGGGCGTACGCGCGCCTACCCCGAGAGGCGTCCTCGGCGCTTCGAACCGAGGCCCTGCTGGGGCGTGCGCGCCTGTTCGCCGCGCGAGGTGAGCTCGAGGCGGCTTGCCAGTGCGTGCTCGAGGCGGCCGCGCTCAGGCCGGAGAGCTCCCGCTCGTTGGCAGGCCTGGCCGAGGTAGCCCTGATGACCGGTGATGCCACGCAGTCGCTCGAGCTCGCCATCCGAGCACTGGAGCGAGATCCGTGCGAGGTCGAGGCCGTGCAGAGCCTGGCGCGAGCCGCCGAGAATCTGCAGCCCGGCGAGGCCTTTGCCACCTGGCGTATCGCCAACGGGCTCGCCCCGGCAGATCTCGACACCGCCATCGAGCTCAGCCGCCTCGCCGCGCAGCGCGGAGAGGTGCCCTACGCGATTTGGGTGCTCGAGCGGCTGCGCGACTTTCGTGACGACCTGAGCTCGGACTTTCACGTGACGCTGTCTTGGCTGTACCTGATGGCCGAACGTCTGGGAGACGCGCGCCTCGAAGCGCAGCTGGCCCGGGTCAAGGATCCCCAATTGGACGGGGCGGTGTCGAGTGGGGTATCCGAGCTGTGGGCGCAGCTCGAGTCGTGAGCAAGCTCGGCCCCTTGGGGTCGCTCTGCTGTTGTCTCACGCTGTGCAACGCCTGCTCAGGCGAGGCGTTCCACCTGCTCGATGCCAGGCTGCAGAGTGAGCGCGACGCGGGGCTCGATCTGCCGCCGTTGATGACGACGGGGACGGGTAGCGAAGCCGGCGCTGCTGGGGCGGCTGGCGCTGCTGGCGCGGTCGGTGTGCTCCCCGAGCCCGATCCGCCCGACGCGGATCCACCCGACGCAGGGGGCCCGCCGCCCGTGATAGGGCCGTGCGGCGTGCTGCGCAGCGATGCCTTGCTCGCCAACGCCGAAGTCTGCATCCCGGCCGGCACCTTCTCCATGGGCTCCGTCGGCAGCGTTCCGTCGGGATACGTCCCGCATGGCCCGATTCACGAGGTCACGCTGCCCGACTTCGTTCTCGACGCTTACGAAGTGACCGTGGTGCGCTACCGCGCCTGCTTCAGCGCCGGGAGCTGCTCGGCGTTGAGCACCATCGCGGAGCAGGGCTGCACCTTTACCACCCAGCCCGGCGCGCGCGAGCGCCACCCCGTCACGTGCCTGAGCTGGAGCGCCGCTCGCGACTTCTGCGCATGGGACGGGGGACGGCGCTTGCCCACCGAGGCCGAATGGGAGCGGGCGGCGCGCGGTACTTCGGGCTCCTTGTATGCATGGGGGGACAGCTTCGACTGCAGTGTCGCGGTGCTCGCCGGGGCGACGTCATGCCCAGAGCATTCGGGCTCCACGCCGAGGCCCGTCGGTAGCACCCCCGCGGGCGCGTCCGAGGAAGGCGCCTTCGACCTCACCGGCAACGCCTGGGAGTGGGTCGCTGATAGGTTCGGCGCTTACGACGGCGCCGCGGCCACTAACCCCACGGGCCCCACGAGCGGGACCCTACGCATCCAACGCGGTGGCAACTGGCAGACCTCACCGCCAAACGCCGCGTCGTACATGCGTCGCTCCGAATCGGCGGACGCCGAAGCGCCGTCATCGTTTCGCTGCGCCCGTAGCGTCCTGCCCTGAGCTAGACCTGAGCATTCATCGCGTCTCGCGCGAGATTTGCGGGGGTCGTCGCGTTTTTCGAAATGGGACCAATGAACAGAGCTACGCGCCAGGGCGTCCGAAGACGTCGAACACCTGCTCCAGGAACTTCTCCGGCGGTAGCCCCTTCGGGATGACGGCGTTGGCCCCACACGCCGTGGCGCGCTGGCGCAGCACCGTCTCAGTCATTCCGGAGTGCAAGACGACGAGTAGGGGCTCGTCGACCGCGCGTCGGAGCAGGGGGACCAGCCGATCGCCGTCGAGGGTCGCCATGTTCAAATCGATGAGGACCAAGCCAGGGCAGAGCGCCCCCACCGCGGCGGAGGAGCCGAGCGGGTCGGTCCGCGTCGTGACGTCGTAGCCGGCAGACCGGAGCATGCGCGCGGTCAGCTTGAGGCACTGCTCGTCATCGTCGATGACGAGCACTTTCGACCTCGCGGGTGCTGTTGGCATGACAAGCTGAACGACCAGCTGGCAAATGCACTTGTGGGAAGCGCGGCCGGCGCGGCGATTTCTATCTCACCTCCGGGCACATGGGTTCCGCGAGCACCGAGCGGCACCACGTTCGGCGGTGCCTTTGCGTCCCCTTGGCAGAGCTCTCGACAGAGCTCAGGAGTGGCACTCCCAACGCACGCCCCAGACGAGCCTGCTCGCTCACCGCGGCGTGTCCAATTGCAGTGCAGCTGCGGAGAACGGACGTTTTTCAGCTAGATGGGATGTGCAGGCCCGGCCGACACCGCTGCCGCGCGCCGTTGCCTGAGGCCACGTACCATGTCACCAAAGTCATGGGCCATGAGGGTCCAGCGCGCGACCAGGGCGCAATTTAGGCCCAATATCGGCTCTCTCGGCTGGGCTTTTATGCTGGCACGATCGGTGCACCAACTCAGCACATGTCGTCACGCGCCTGTCCCCGTTGCTGGCGTGGGCGCGTGACGCTTCAATTTTTGGAAGGCATATCATGTGGTGGGCACGTCGACTTTCCGCATTGACTCTGGTTTTAGCGGGATGTGTGGTGCACGCCAATGGGGCTGACGAGTGCGGGAGCAGCGAGCTCTTCGATTGCTATCTAGAATACACTCCCGGGTACGGCTACGAGCGGGTGTGCGAGCTCACGTTCGAGCCCGCGATTTGCATCGACGATGACGATGACGATGCCGATGGCGTCGCGGCCAGACCGAGCTCGCCTCGCTATCGGCGCCCGCCAGCGGCCAGCGCGCCCGCAGCGCCACCGCCTTCGAATGAAGGTGCCGCGGACGCCGGTTTTGACCTCGCCTGCGCCCGCGATAGCCAATGTGGGACTGGCCTCTGCATCGAGGGGGAGTGCTTTTACGGCTGTCAGGCAGACAGCGACTGCGGCACGGCGGATCGCTGCCTCCCGGTAGCTGGCACCTACATCTGCAGCACGGAGGAGACCCCGAGCGTCAACTGTACCCGCAGCGCCGAGTGTGGCTTCGAACAGGTGTGCCTGAACGCGGCCTGTCACGACAGTTGCAGCGTGACCAGCGACTGCCAGAACGAGCTCGACCGCTGCGTCACCGGCGTGTGTGTGCCGGACCGCAGCGTGGTGAGCGAATGTCTATTAGACCGCGAGTGCGCGGCCGGCGAGGTGTGTATCGACGCCGCCTGTCAGACGCTATGAGGTCTGCGAGACATCAGCTTAAAATAGGCGGCTCGGCACAATAGGCGCAGGTGCCGGGGGCTCGGCCAGCGCCAGCTCAGCGGACGGCGGCGGAGAACGCTCGCCCGCCCGAGCACGCGTTCGGCCGGAATGCAACCATCTTCGCGACGCGACGCATCTCCCGCAAAATGGACGCCATCTGCGCTGACCGCCCGGATGCGATGGATGACCACCTGACCGCCGCGCTCGAACGCGGCGATCTGCCCAACCGCTAGCTCGGAGACGGGGCACGGCGCGACCTCGACCTCAGAGCGTGAAGGAATGGTGGGCCACATGCTGTGGCCTAGCGTTCGAAAGCGCACTTTCTCGCCCGAGCGCAACAGCTCGAGGGTGGCCCAAGCGTGAGGAGCGTAGTGGGGCACGGGTCAAAAAACGAGCTGAGCGACGGAGCCGCTAGCAGGCCTCAGCACGATGGTTCCAGAGGGAAATCGGGATCGTCCGGGTCGCAGTTTGCGACCGAACCCGCACAGGTCAGAGCGAGCGTTGCAAACTCGGAGGTTTCTTCAATCCTTGGAGGCTCGTAGCGACGCCGCTGTTCCGGCAACGCGACAATCTCATCGTCGAGTGCGGTCATATTTGGAGTCTGTGTTAACAAGTTGGGCTCGTCTAGTAAAGTAACGTGAGTCGCGTCGTGATCGACGCGCCTGAATCCAAGATGGCGAGATCGTTGAAGCTGTCGCCATCGATGTCGCCGACGAAGCTCGGATTCATGTTGCCGTTGCCCGTGGACACGAAGAGCGCGTCGGCGTTCGTTCGCGCACGAGCACCTAACCCGGCGTCAGCGTAGAACAGCTCCACCCTGCCTGGAACCCCATTGCCAGTGACGGAACCGACCGCGATCTCGCCAAGCCCGTTGCCATCCAAATCGTTGAGCTCGAGCGAATCCGGCGGATCATCGGGGTCAGCGGGATCACCGAGCGGCCTGCGTAGCTCGAGCTCGGTGTGGAAGCCGCTAGCCACGAAGGTTCCCCATTCGTTGTCTCCAACGTCGTTGCTGTATAAGAGCAGCGCTGAAGCGCCCGCGAAACCTGAGGCTCCACCCAGGTACACATGGTTATGACCATTGACGTTGAAATCCGTGGAGACCCAAACGTCGCTGAAGCCGTCTCCGTTGATGTCGCCGAGAGCGCGCATCGAGTTGCCGAACTCAAACGCCGCGCCGTTGGCGAAGGCCACGGGTGTGCCAGCCGCGAGAGGGATGAGGCCGGTGCCGGTGTGCGCCTCACCCGTCACGAAAAACGCTTCACCGAGGACGCCGCCGGGGTTGGGCGTGCCCAGCGCGGTGATGACCAGGTCGCCACGCGTGTCACTACCGACCCCAACGCCTGCGACGTTCACGCCAAAGGTGCGAGTGCTGCTCGGCGGATCGATCACGAAGCCGTCGGGATTCGAGGTCGGCATGTCGAAGATTGTGCCGCGTGGCACGTCGAGTTGCGTGCCACCTAGCACGACATAGGTTCGACCGCGCGTGGCATTGTGCGCGCGAGCGCCGATGATCAAGTCGGTGG
The DNA here is from genome assembly GCA_043747815.1 of Deltaproteobacteria bacterium. Classification (GTDB taxonomy): domain Bacteria; phylum Myxococcota_A; class Polyangia; order Polyangiales; family Polyangiaceae; genus SZUA-265. The sequence goes on along the minus strand of JAYTOL010000042.1, from coordinate 8,289 downwards.
GTCCTTCTCCATCAAAGTTGGTGGATCCGATGGCAGAGCCAAAGCTGCTGCTCGCGACCGCCCCGTGGAAACAGATGTCGGCGCCGCAGCCTGGGCTCGCCGAGACCGTGATCGATGTGGGCCAAGGATCGTCCGAGGTGCGCCCAAAAAACACAAACACGCTGCCGGCATTGGAGAAAACCGGATTGGGGGAAACGCCGTTTGTGATGACGCGACCGCCCACGGCGAAATCGTCACGACCATCGCCGTTGATGTCGCCGACCCCGGCCACGACCACGCCGAACTGCGCCGGCGAGGCGGGGCCGATGATTTGGATGCCCGGCGCGGTGGTCAACGCGGGACCGCCAAAAAATACTCGCGCGCCGGCGTTGCGGAGGCCATAGATGAAGTCGCTTTCGCCGTCGCCATTGATGTCGCCGAGGGCTGCGATGTTTTGCAGCACGTCGCTCGTGTTAGTGAGGGGATACACCTGCGTCCGGAACGGGTTCGTCACATTCGTCGCGGGCTCGAGCGCGCTAAGGAGCCCTCCGCTGGTCATGCCACGCACGGCGCAGAAGCGGTGCGTGCCGGTGCGGAAGTTGGTGAGGCTCCGGGTCTGTGGCGTACTGGCTACGGCGGAGGGAACGACGGCAAGCGGGATGTCCGTCGCGGTGTTCCAGGTGCCTTCGCTGGTGATGTTGGTCGGGGAGCAGCGCAGTTGGTAGCTGACAAACGGAGCGCCTTGGCCGTCCAAGAACGCAGGCCAGCTCAAATTGACCGTCCCCTGGCGGCGCCCGGTGACGTTGACCGAGATCGGCGCCCTGGAGTCCACTGAAACGACCACGGACTCGTCGCCGATCAGGCCGGTGCTCGTGTCGGTCACCGTCGCCGTCAGGATTTGGTCGTTCCCCTCCGGCGCCGCTACGCAGGCGCTGAAGGTGCCGTTGGTGACCGTGGTATCCTTGGTGGCGCCAAGGCCCAGGGTCAATTGTACTGAGCTACCGTTGGCCGCGTTGCTCGTGCCCGACACCGTCACCTGGAAGCCGGCAGCAATGGCGTCGCAGTCCGGCGTCGTGCTGGTGATCAGCGCCGGATCGGCGGCAGGGTGGGTGAAGGTGACGCTGGGCTCGGCCGCGATCGTGAGCGGGCAACTCGTGGCGCAGCCCTCGTTGCCCTGTGGATCGGTGGCGCAGGCGTCGAGGACGATGCTGCCCGGGCCGCCCAGGTCGACCGACAAGAAGTTGGTGGTGACCAGGTCGCCGCTCGATCGCGTGTCGGTGGTCGCTGCCCCGCGCGTGACGGTCAGCGACACGTCTGGTACGCCCCCGTTGGTCACGCTGGCATCGATCTGCAAGCCAGGCAGGCCGGGCTCGAGGTCATCGCCCTCGAACGCGAGTTGCGTGTTGCAGAGCGGATCCGTAAACGCGAGCACCGGCGCTTCGCAGTCGGCCTGGATGTTGATGCTGGCCAGCGTGCTGGTCAGGCCGTCGGCGGTCTGCCGAGCGGTCAGTTGGGTGCCAGCGCCGCCGTTCTTTGTGTCGAAGACGACCGGGAAGGTCGCGATGTTGCCGCTCAGGCAAGCTTGTACTGCGGGCACTCCGTCTACCTCGAGCGTGACGGGTACCCCAAGGTCCGTGCAGCTCACGACAACCGAGGTGCCGCAGCCCGTGCCGAGGTTGAACCTCGAGCCGTCAGCTGGTGTTGCGAAGCTCACCACCGGTGGGTCGACGCGCACGTTGACGGACGTGTTGCTCGAACCCACGTTGCCCGCGGCGTCCTCCAGGTCGGCGCACACGCTCACGTTCCCGGTGGTGCTGGCCAGGGTGAGCGGCAGCGAGAAGCCGCCCCCCGACCCGAGCGCCGAGAAGTTGACGGCTTGATCGGCGCAGACATGGACTCGAACGGTACTGCAGTCTCCCCCCACGCTCTGCCCGGTGACGGTCACTTGCAGGTCTGCCGTGGCCACGTCCGAATCGCTCGCCGGGGTGATGGGGTTGGCGCTGCCCGCCACGATCAAGCTGGTCGAGCAGGGAGTGGTGTCGACCGTCCACTCTTCGATGCTGGAGGTTTGAACGTTGCCTGCCGGGTCGGCGCATGCCGCTTGTACCGAGTGCAAGGCTTCGCTCAAGGTCACGTCGTCGAAGCTTGCTAGCGCGCCACCGCTCCCGAGCACCGCCGTCGCGCTCGGGCTGCCGCCCGCGTCTCCATCAAAAGTGAGACGCACGTCTTGCCCGGCGCTTTCGGCTTCGGTCAAGACCTGGAAGTTGGCTTGAAAGCCCGCCAGCCCCGAGCTGTCGGCGGCGGCGTTCAAGAAATTCAAGCTGAGGTCAGGGCCCGTGATGGTGCAACTCGGCGCGCTGCAGTCCGCTTGGATGAGCACGTCGCTCGAGACCCCGTCGGGCAGGCCAAGGGCGCTCTGTTGCGCGCGGAGCGTGCTAGAGAGCCCGTCGTTCTTGGTCCGCAAGCTGAGAGCCGAGAACGTAGCCTGGCCTAGAAATGCACCGGGCAGGTCCGCCTGGCCGACGCAGGGCTGAGCGGAGATCTGGACGTTGTCCTCGAACAGCTGCACGTTCACGCCGAGCTCGGTGCAATGCGCCACCACGTCGACTTCGCATGTAGAGCTCGAGGGCTCGCCATCCGCCAGCACATTTTCGCCGCCCGCGATGTTGACCCGGGTGTTGGTCAAGGGGGAGGCTATGGCGACGGCGGGCGACGTCGTGCGGACATTGACCCCGACCTCGGCGTTGGGGCTACTCACGTTGCCGGCCTCGTCCTGCACGTTGGCGCACACGTCGAGCCGAGTGGTCTCACTGCCGAGCAGGACGGGGACCGAAAAGCTGCCGTCCTGACCGAGCTGGCCGCTGATAGGGATCGGGGTGAGCGTGCCGTCGCAGTCGCCCACGTGGACGAGCTCACAGTTGTCCCCCGTGATGTGCCCACCGAGCAATACGCTCAGCCCATTGCCCATGTCGACGTCGATATCGTTCGCGGGAGTGATGGGGTCTGCCCCTCCCGCGACCTCGTCGATGGTCAAGGTACAGGGCGTGACATCGACGTTCCACTCGGTTATCGGCGACAAGGTCACGACATCGAATTCGTCGCGGCATTCCGCGCGTACCGCCCGTACGCCTTCGGCCAGGGTCACGGTCGGGAAGGTCGCCCTGCCATTGATCCCGGCGTTCTCGACCAGCTGGTCCGGCACGAGGTCGAAGGCCTCGTCGATCTCGATGCGGACTGGCTGCCCGGTATGCTCGACTTCCGTGCTGACGACGAGCTCCGTCTGCAGCCCAGCGGTGCCGGGCTCGTCGTCTTGACTCGAGCTCAGATAGGCGCCGTCGTTCGCGACCGGCAGCTCGATGCTGCAGCTTGGCCCGGCGCAGTCCACGAACACGCCCCCGCCGAAGCTGACCGAGCAGGTGCGCCCGTCGCCCATGTCGGCCTCGGCGCGCAACGTGTTGGCGGTCGCGCCACGATTGCCGAGCACGGCTTCGAACGCGGCCGAGCCATTCAGCACCGCGACCAGCCCGATGGGGTTGTCGTTCACGAACAGATTGACGGTGCTGGCATTGCTCGCGACGCTCACGCTGGTCGTAAAGACCTGCCCACAGGCTTCTTCATCAACGTCGTCGCCCGCGGCAAGGGTGAGGCTGCCCGCGTCGAGGGCGGCGGGGCTGGCGAACGTTACTTCACAGTCTTCGAGCGGCGCTGGGGCGTCGGTTCCCGCCTCCGGCACGGGGTCTCCGGTTCCCGCCTCGGGTACGGCAGTGTCCCCGCCATCCGGCGATGCATCGGGTGCAACACCGCCGGCCCCGCCAGGCTCCGCCGCACCCGCACCGCCCGACCCGCCGGCATTCGCAAAGGAATTGCGGCCGGCGATGCCGTCGTAAGTGGCGCAACCAGGACCCACGCACAGGACCGTCTTGTCATCGTCGTTGCACGCCGCCGCGCCGAGCGCCGCAAAGACTACGAGGCACTGGCCAATTGCGAAGTGTCGCGCTGTTGTCCGCATGTTCTTCCTGATCCAGGGGCGAGTATCAGACTGCAACGCCGCACGCCCGACTCGTCAAAGTATGGATTAACCCTCAGGTTCTGACGGCGGCAATTGGCTGCTCGTAAGGGCTGCGCTGGGGCGGCGCAGCTGAATGAGTTGCATCCGCGGACCACCGACTCCAAGGGGAGCGCGTGCTGGTTCCGTTCGGTCCACACCCGACACGGCTACAGTCTCGGCATGGTCTTTCAATAGATCGTCCAACAGGAAGCGGTGCTCGCCAGCTCTGCGAAAAGGCCCGATGGGTTGCGCGGCGCACAGCCCAACGCTGGTGTCTATCTCTGGCTCAACACCGAGCTCTGCCTCGTATTTCCAGCGTGCGCTCCGACACGCTGGTGCATACGGAGCCAAGGCGTCACCCGTGTAACGTTCAGCCTCCGCAAAACAGCGCTGACAGTAGTCGCGCAGGTCGCAACGCCGGCAACCCGGCAAGTCGTTCCACGTCAAGGCGCGGATGGTCGTGGCGTTCGGGTCGCCGTACCAGGCCTCGCGCAGGCTGGTGCTCTTGGCTTGCCCGGTGGGGATGTCCCACTGCGTGCAGGGGCGAAGCTCGCCATTCGCCTCGAGGTGCAAGTTGCCGCTGCAGGCTCCGCACGGCGCCGCTGCGAGCGAGCGCTTGAGCGCCGGGCGCGTGGGCGCGAACCTCGGATCGCGCAGCACCTGCAGGTACGCCTGCTTGTCGATGGCGAGCTTGGTCGGAGCCATATCGCCGTTCTCCCGCGGGTTCAGCTTGGGGTCGAGCGAGTAGCTTGCGTCGAGGCCTGTGACGAAGCCGACGTACTCCGAGTACTCAGGTGCGTTCACCAGCATCAACGGGCTCTTGAGCACCACCTTCACCCGATGAGCTCGCAGCGCCTTGACAGCCGAGACGATTCGGTTGAAGGAGCCGGGAACGCGCGTGACTCCGTCATGCGCTTCAGCGCGATGCGAATACAGACTGATTTGCACCTCCTGAACCGACAGGCGCCCGAGCTCCGCGGCCATCGCGTCGGTGATGTTTAAAGCATTGGAGAAAATCTTCACGGCGAATCGCAGCTCGCGTGCGTAAGCTACGAGGTGGAGAAAGTCCTTGCGCAACGTCGGCTCACCGCCGCTGATCGTCAAAAACAGCACGCCGAGCTCGGCGAGCTCACGGAAAATGCGCTCCCACTCGTCGGTCTGGAGCTCACCCTTCTGCCCCTGCACCTGGTAGCAATGCACGCAGGCTTCGTTGCAGCGATCGGCGATCTCCACCATCGCGCTGAAGGGTGCGCCGGTGGCGAGCGCCTGCGCCGAGACCAGCGTGGCAGCGCTGCGCTTCATCCGGTAGTGCCGCGGATGGTCAGCTTCATTGGGCGGCAAAACGCTCGTCATGCTAGGTGTGGGCCCCCGCGATTCGAGCGGCTCCTATCGCGATCAGTTGCTCGGCGAAGGCTGACACGTCGAGCGCAGCGCGTTCCTTGTCCACCTCGAACTCGACGACGATCTCGCTGATGATGGCGTCGAGTGGGCGCCCGTCCGCTAACTCCCAAACGCGCGTGCCCACGCTATTTAGAACGTGGACCTGGTTCCGATCGATGGCGATGACCACCGCCTTGCCATCGATCACGCGACAGGCGGTCCGCTCGCACTGTTCCAGCCGCTCGGCCCCGGAGAGCTTAAAGATCTCAAATTCAGACATGCCGTTCCTTGCCCCCTGAGGCTAACCAACGGCCGAGCAGCGGCCTCAGCCTAGTCCCGAGGGTGTGGTAGAGCGCGGCAACCGGCACGGCCGTGGTCAGACGTTCCAACAGCCCGAGCAGCTCCAGCTCTGCGCTCGGGCGTTGGCCAGTCTGAAATGCCGACTCGCGCAGCAAGGACACGGCTTGTGCGGCAGAGCGAGGCTCTACCCAGGTGCCTTCGCTGGCCTGATGTACGCGGAGCACGGCGTGGAGTGGCAGCTGCCGAGCCGTGGAGTGGGCCATCGGGGGGTTCGGCAGCGTGCCTCCGGGCAGTGGGTGCGCTAACCACAACCCACCCCCGGCGACACCTTCGTTTCCAGTAAAGCTGGGCGTCAAGGCCAGCCGGTCGAGCGAGAACAGCCGTGCGCCCTCCACCCGCTGGCACGCCGTGCTCTTGCCCGCGCCCGATGGCCCGACGAAGGCCACCACGCCCCCGTCCAGCTCGACGCTTGCAGCGTGCAGGATGACACCGCCCGCCTGATGCAGCACGAGCGACGACAGACCGCTGAGCATGAAGTGCGCCGCCAGCGGGTCCGAAGATACCCAAACCTGCGCACCAAAGCCTCGCGCTTCACGCCACACTCGAGCGCGGCCGAAGCGCGTCACTAACTCACCTTCGTCACCGCTCCATTGCCACCTCGTACCGGCTCGCGCCGGCACGCCCTGAGCTGCCTCTTCTGCCAGCGGGAGTAGCTCACACGCCACCGTCAGCTCGCCAGGGGCCGACGAGCTTGCGGCCGCTTCATGCTCCACACGGCTCGCGCGGACCATGTCGGCGCAGAGTGAGCCCGGCCCCTCCAGCGCAAAGCAAAGCCCAGCGAATGACACGGCCCCGTGTGACACCGCTCTGCTCGCGCTCTGCTTGAAACCTCAGACCCTCGGGGACGACCCAGGGCTCGGAATGCGAGGCGCGAAATCCTCGATCGTCCGCGTCAGCCCGTCGCGCAATGCCACTTGCGGATCGAAACCGATGAGCTCCCGCGCGCGGGTGATGTCGGGGCGCCGCTGCTTTGGATCATCGGGAGGCAGCGGATTGAACTTCATGTCGGACCTGCTGCGCGTCAGCTCCACGATCTGCTTGGCCAGCTCCAACATGGTAAATTCGACCGGGTTGCCCAGGTTCAGCGGCCCGTCGAGCGTGGGCAGCCGTGAGACACGGATAAAACCCTCGATCAGGTCATCCACGTAGCAAAACGAGCGAGACTGGTTGCCGTCGCCAAACATCGTGAGCGGTTGCCCAGACAGGGCCTGCACGATGAAGTTTGAAACCACGCGCCCGTCATTGAGCGCCATGCGTGGCCCGTAGGTGTTGAAAATCCGAACGATGCGCGCGTCCACCCCCCAACAACGCCGCGCGTCGCTGAGCAGCGTCTCTGCGCCGCGCTTCCCCTCGTCATAACAAGCGCGAGGCCCGATGGGGTTGACGTTGCCCCAGTAGCTCTCCGGCTGCGGATGGACCGCCGGGTCACCATACACCTCGGACGTCGACGCCTGCACGATCATACACCGGCCGCCCCGCGCCATCTCGATCAAGCGCTGCGCGCCCAGCACGCTCGTCGTGAATGTCGCGTACGGATCGTGTTGATAGTGAACGGGCGAGGCTGGGCAAGCAAAGTTGAACACGATCTCCGCGTAAACCCGCAGCGATTGTCGCACGTCACCCGCCTGGAAATGAAAATGCGGATCGCGCCCCGCGCGCGACAGGTTCGTCAAGTCCCCCGTCATCAAGCTGTCGAGGCCCACCACCTCGTACCCCTCCGCCAGCAAACGATCGACCAAGTGCGACCCCAAAAAACCCGCCGCCCCGGTGACCAACACCGTTTTCCTGTTGGAGCTCAATGCCATGGATGCCTCTGTTTTAGCCTGAAGGTCCCCTAGTCGTCCGACAGGGTTTGCGGCGCATCTCCAGAAAAAGAAAAGAGCGCGGCGGCGGGAAACATCCCACCCTGCCGAGCAGCACCGCCCGCTCGACGAGCTCCGGCCCGCGCTCGTCCATCACACGTACTCCACCCAGGCGCGTAGGATTGCCACCAAGGCGGCGCGGTTCTTGGCAATGTCGCCGCGCTTACCGAGCGTGACCTTGCAGCGGTCGTGGGCTAGCCACGTGAGCAGCCGCTGAGGGTCTGCGATGCGCGGAGCCTCCCGCCCAGTGCGCACTTTGGCTCCGAGATGCAGGATGAGCTGAACCGATTCCTTCGAGCGCACGTTGAACGTCGCGAAGTATTCTTTGGGTGTGCGAAAGCTCGGCGCGTTCCACTTGATGCCTTCACCGATCTCGGGGCCGACGCTCAGAATGATTCGGCGGACCGCGGCGAGCTCCTTTGCGAGTGGATGATCGAGATCGCGCAGATAAGCGGTAACGGCGGGATCCGCTCGAGCTGCTGTGGAGGTTGGGGCCTTCTCCGTGAGGCGCTTCGACGCTCGCGCTGCTCTGGGAGCTGACACGGCCCTCCGAGCTGCCTTCGGCTCCGCCTTTGCCGCCTTTGCCGCCTTTGCCGCCTTTGCCGCCTTTGCCGCCTTTGCCGCCTTTGCCGCCTTTGCCGCCTTTGCCGCCTTTGCCGC
>JAYTOL010000041.1:0-245887 GCA_043747815.1 Deltaproteobacteria bacterium | reverse complement strand
AGATGCGTAGTCGGACGAGAACCGGACCGGAACCGTAGTTGCTACGGTGAGGACCGGAAGCGCAGGCCGACATAGCAGATGGCCGAGATCTTCGGGGGTCGTCCCCTTTTCGAAATTGCACCATGGAGGCGTTGATCGATTGGGGGGGTCTCGCGCATTGTAGCGCGATGCCCGCCGAGACCCAGGCGCCGATCCAGAGTGTGGAAGGCTCGCGTGCGGCGTCGCTGCTGGTCGCGACGTCTTTCTTTGCGTTGTTCGCGATTGTAGGCCTTTGCCTTTACGGGCTGCCCTTCTACTACGACTTTTTCGTGCAGGAGCTGGGCTGGTCCCGGGCGGAGGTCACCTCGGGCAACGCGCTCGGTAAGCTCGTCGTGGGTCCGCTGTTTGGTTTCCTGGCGGGCTGGCTCGTGGATCGCGTGGGGCCGCGGCCGCTGATGATCACCGGGATCCTGCTGGCCGGTGTCGCGCTCTACGGCCTCGGCGGAGTGACCGCGCTGCCGTACTTCATGGCGTTTTACCTGGTCAACTCGCTCGCCTACGTGCTGGCGGGGCCGTTGCCCAACCAGGTGCTCTTGTCGCGTCACTTCAGCCGCGGCCGCGGCCGCGCCATGGGTCTCGCCTACCTGGGCATCGGCCTCGGCGGGTTCGTCGCGCAGCACCTCTCCCAGGCGCTGATCGAAGCGCTCGGTTGGCGCACGGCGCTGCGCGCGCTCGGCGGCTGTGCGGTGCTCGTCTCGCTCCCGCTCGTGCTCGCTCTCCGAAAAGCGGGGGGCCCGCTGCCGCCCCGCGGGGATGCGCCGCGCCCGTCGCTGCGCGTGCCGCTCACGAGTCGAGAGTTTTATCTGCTCTGCGCCGGTAGCATGGCGTCCATCGGGGCGGTGGGCGGCGCCTTCCAAAACCTCAAGTTGCTGCTCAGCCTCGACCAGCACCGCAGCCAGGCGGACGCGAAGTGGATCTTGTCCTCGATCCTGTTGGTGAGCCTGGTGGGGCGGGTCCTCGCGGGGGAGCTCGCCGATAGGATCGGGCCGAAGCGGGTCATGCTGATCGTGTACCTGCTCGTCACCTCGGCGATGTTGGTGCTGGCGCTGGGCTCGACGGGGGACGGGATCTACCTCTTCGTCCTGTTGTTTGGCCTCGGCCTGGGCGGGGAATACATGATCATCCCGCTCGTGGCCTCGGAGCTGTTTGGGCCCGCCGTGCTCGGCAGCGTGCTCGGCATCGTCCTCACTGCCGACGGCGTGGCGGAGGCCGTGGTGCCGATGCTGGTGGGCAGCCTGCGCGATAGGACCGGCAGCTACACCCTCAGCTTCGAGCTGCTCGCCGGGCTGGCCGCGCTCGGGGCCTTGGCGGTGTGGTCACTGCCCGCCCAAGGCCCGTTCGCGCAGCGCCGCGGAGGTTTGAAACGCCAAGATCCCGAGGCCGCCAAGGCCATGTCACTCTAATTCAGTCACTCGAGCTGAGGCGTGGCTACCAGGCGTAGGCCTTGGGTGCTTCGCCACCGGGGCCCGGGAAGATGGCGTCCAGGCGCGCGAGCACGGAGGGCTCGAGCCTGAGCTCCGTTGCACGCAGCGTATTTTTTAGCTGCTCGCCGGTGCGTGGCCCGATAATCGGAGCGGTCACGACGGGGTTATGCAGTAGCCAGGCGAGGGCGACGTTGGCGGGATCTTCTCCTAGCTCGCTCGCCAGGCCCTCGAAGGCGGCCAGCTTGTCGCGCTTCTTGTCCACGTTCTTTTCGAAGTCCTCACCGGAGCGCCGCCCCTCGGCGCGTTTCTTCAGGGCGCCACCCAAGAGGCCGCCGGCGAGCGGGCTCCACGGGATCAACCCCATACCGTAGTGGCGGCACGCCGGGACCACCTCCAGCTCGAGCATGCGGTTGTCCAGGTGGTAGATGCTCTGCTCGCTCACGAGGGGCGATTGCAGTCGGTGGCGAGCGATCTCGTTCGCGGCCGCGATATCCCAGCCGGCAAAGTTGCTCGAGCCCACGTAGATGATCTTGCCCTGAGCGCGCAGCGTGTCCATCGCTTGCCAAATCTCCTCCCAGGGGCAGTCGCGATCGACGTGGTGCATCTGATAGATGTCGATCACGTCCGTCTTGAGGCGCTTCAAGCTGTCCTCGCAGTGGCGAATGATTTTCATCGCAGATAGAGAGCGCCGGTCACGATTGGGCTCTGGCTTGAGCCCGGGGCGGCTCATCAAGTTATACACCTTGGTCGCCAGCACGATGGAGTCGCGGCGGCCGCCCTGGGCGAGCCAGCGCCCGATGATCTCTTCCGTCGACCCGCGCGCGACGGCCCAGCCGTAGACGTCGGCCGTGTCGAAGAAATTGATGCCGAGGTCGAGCGCTTGATCCATCAGCGTGTGGCTGTCTTTCTCCGTCGTGTGCCACCCGAAGTTCATGGTCCCCAAACAGAGGGGACTCACCAAGACGCCGTTCCTGCCGAGCCTGCGATATTCCATGCTACACCTCGCTGTTATCGTTTTGCGTTACCTCACAACACGGTCTCGGGCCTGTCAAGGCGCGTTGCATCAGAGCCTGAGCCGCTCTCGCGCTCGAAATTTTCACGCACCGGCGAGCGCGCCGATCTAGAAAGGCTGTCGCATGGTGGAGAACGGCGGGCGCGCAGGGGACGTGGGCGATAGCCCGGAGTTTGGCGGCGCTGAGCCCGCACGCAGCGGCTTCGATCGCGAAAAGGCCCGCGCTGTGGCGCGTGACCCGCGCCGGCCGGGCGAGGCGTGTCGGGCGGCTCCCCAGGCTCATGCTCCGCGCGTCGATCGAGCTCGGTGTGAAGGCAAAGCAGAGTGTGTTGCCGTCTGCCCCTACGGGGTGTTCGACGTGCGGCGCATGCATGACGAAGACTTTCGAGCCCTGTCTTTTCTCGGCCGCTTGAAGAGCCGTGTGCATGGCCGGCTGACCGCGTACACACCTCAGGCCGACGCCTGCCGCGCCTGTGGCTTGTGCGTGGTGGCGTGCCCCGAGCAAGCCATCCGCCTCGTCGCTCTCGACAGGGTCGACGTTTGAGACGCTAGCGGTTTACGGCGTGCCGCCCTCGTGCCGCCTCGTTTAGAAACTGCCCTGCGCGGTCACGCCGCAGAAGCCCGGCGCGCAAGGCGATAGGATCGTAAGCGCCAGAGGCGAGACGCTTTCGCGTTTGGGTGGGGCGACGTCGCGGTGACTGTGGCTCAGATCGAGCACCAGGAGCACGCCACCACCGATCAGAAATCCGCCTCCAAAACCCAAGAGCAGCAGCGAGGCCATCTGCTTGGCGTCCGCGGCACCGCGAGCTTCGGCGGCCGTTACAGCAGCTGTGGCGCGCCCAGCGCGCGCGCTCGAGTCGGCGCGGGAAAGCTCGAACGCCAGCCCTCCCGCGACCCCACCCACGCCGACCCCCAAGAAGCTCCAGGTGAGCGGCTCGATGCGGCTCCACGCGCTCGGCAGCGTTGCCTGGGCTGGCGGAGGGGGCTCGCGGGTTAGCACGAGCTGCAACTCCGCGGCGCGGCCCGCCTCTAGCGTGACGTCGGCTCGACGTGGAGCGTGCCCCGGCAAGTCGACGCTCACGTGGTGCAGCCCGGGCGGCAGCTCCCCCGACCACGGCGTCACCCCCAACGCCCTTTCTCCGACGCGCACCGTCGCCCCCGACGGGTGACTCAAGACGGAGAGCTGCTGCACGCCGACCGCCGCGAGCTTCTGTTCGAGCTCGACAATCCGCCCGAGCACCTGCTCGCGCCGCTCTGCAGCGGGCCCCTGACGCAGGTAGTCGCGGTATTCGCTGAGCGCTCGCGCGCTGTCACCCAGCTCTTCGTAAGCGAGCGCGATGTTGTAGGTGAGCTTCGAGCTTGGCACGATCTCCGCCGCGCGACGAAAGTATTGTATGGCCTCTGCGTTGTGCTGCGCCGCAAACGCCTCCGCGCCGAGCGCATACAGTTGCTTGGCGCGCTCGGCCTGCGCGTCCGGCGCGTCCGGCGCGTCGGCGGCGTGGGCGCGACCGGCGCAGAGCGTAAGAGCACAGAACGCCAGCACCAGCAGGGAGTGTCCCAGAGCCGCGCGCTGCTTCATTGATACGGGTCGATCAGCTTGGATCGGCGATGCTCCTTGCTGAGCTCCGCTGGCGCAGTGTCGAGGGCACGTGTGCTCTTGCGCGGGGCGCGAACGGTGTCGCGACTGGGCAGACGGCGGGACGCCGGCGTATCGGCGCTGGGGAGCGCGGCGGGCACGTCGGACGTCTCGGCGCTCGGCGTATCAACCGCGAGAGGTGGGGGCTCCGGCAGCGGAGGTCGCGTCAGCAGGGCGGTTGCCGGCTCGCTGCGCGCCCCGGCCCGCGCGGCCTCGTTTTGGCGCTCGGCGCTCGCCACCCAGGCACCGAACGCGAGCGCGCCGACGGCGACCGCCACGCCCACGCCCCAGCGCGCGCGTCGATCGAGTCGGTGTGTTGCCTGCAGCCACTGCGATGCGCCTCGGCGGACGTCCGTGAGCTCGAGCTGTGCGCGGCGCCAGAGGCGCTCGAGCTCACGGCGAGCTCTGCCGAACCTGCGATCTGGAGGCAGGCTGCTCCCAAACAGGCTCTGACGGGAGCTGCGAAACCAGGCCGCTTCGAGCGAGGCGCCGGTGATGTCATCGGTCACGCCCGCATCGAGCAGCCAGCGCGCCAGGGCTCGTCCCAGCTCTTGCATCGATGGCCAGCGATCCTCGCGCACTTTCTCGAGGCCGCGCGAGATGATCGGCCACAAGCTAGCGTCGGCTACGCCGTGCTCGCTCAGGTTCTTGGGCTGCGAATCCGCGACCGCGCGCAGGACCTGGGGGCGATCGTCGCCGCCGAAAGGTGGGCTGCCGGTGATCGCTTCATACAATACGACGCACACCGCCCAGATGTCGGCGCGCTCGTCCACGTCTTCGCCGCGCGCTTGTTCAGGCGCCATGTACAGCGGGCTGCCCATCACCGCGCCGGCGGTGGTCAGGCGCAGGGCGCGGGCGTTTTTGAGCTTGGCGATGCCGAAGTCGAGCAGCTTGGGCTCTACGCGGCCATCGGCGAGCTTGCAGAGAAAGATGTTTTCTGGCTTCAGATCGCGGTGGACGATGCCATGCGCGTGCGCCGCCGAGAGCGCTCGAATCATGGGCAAGAGCACGCGCACGGCCTTGCTCGGGCTGAGCCGCTCGCGGCGATTGATGACGCTCATCAGGTCTTCGCCTTCGAGCATTTCCATCACGATGTAGGGGTCGCCCCCGGCCGTCTTGCCGAAATCGAAGACGCGTACGATCGACGGTTCATTGAGTCGAGCAGCGGCCTGCGCTTCGTGCAACAGCCGGTCCGTGCTCTCCGCGTTGCCAGCGTCGGAGCGAATCAGCTTCACGGCGCGGCGGACTCCCAGGGTCGCGTTCTTGGCGGTCCACACTTCCCCCATGCCGCCGTTGCCGAGGAGGGACTCGAGCTCGTATTTGCCGTCGATCATGTCGCCGGGCCCGTAGGGGCGTCGCGGCGGCGTCGTCAGCAGCTCCGTCGGGGGCTCCACCGAGACGCGCGTGTCCTGCATTTCCAGGACGCGCTCGGCTTTCGGCAGGGCTTTCGGCATCGTCCACGTCAGAGAACGGTCTGCAGCGGGCGGACTTGACCCCCCCCGGGGCCTGCCTGTCTCGCCGGGCTCAGGGTGCGGTAACGGCGCCCGAATCCGCTCGAGGTAGCCCAGCGTGGGCGCACCTCCCGCCAGGTATCACTCAGGTCGGATCACCTGGACGGCCCGCTCGGTGGTGCCGCTGCCGTCAGAGGCTGGCGCAGCTCCTTGACGATCTGCATCAGGCGCGTGGCGGTAGGTTCACCCAGGGTCAGCTTGCTGAGCCAGGCCACGCTGTCTTGAAAGTTGGAAAAGACATGATTGGGGTGGCTGGAGCGGCTCTCAAAGTTGATGGCCGTGACGATGCTGCGAATGGCGGTGGCTTGAAACCCCGTCTTTTCATACACGACAGCGGCGCCACTGAAACGCGGAGAGAAGCGCTTGACGATGCCGCCTATCCCGCTGCGGATGTCCGGTGCCAGGAGCAGCGGCGCCTCCGGCTCCATGAGCAGCAGGTAGCCGAACTTTTCGTGACGTTCGCTGAGCTCCGTCATGGCGCGTCGCATCAAGCTGATGGTGGTATTTGTCGTCCGATCTTTGACGATGTGGATTAAGTACTTTCCGCACACCGCGACGACGTAACCCGGGTCCTTCGAATAAACCTCGACGCTCGGAGCCACCTGGCTCTTTGGCGCGGCCTGGCTCTGGCTCTGGCTCTGGTTCTGGCTCTTTGGCGCGCCTTGGCGTTGGCTCCTCGGCGCAGCTTGGCTCCTCGGAGAGTCTTCGACCGCGGCCGGAACACGAGCGCTTGATTTGGACATTCTTGAATCGATCCCGAGGAGCGTGAAACCTTTGATCGGTTGGGGAGGACAAACCTTGAACGCGTTAAGGAAGTGCGGCCGATAGCGTCGGCTGTCGCTCGAACGAGCGGGCCAGGTGCGTTGATGCAGGGTGATAACTCACCGCGCTCCGCAGCTCGCTGGAGCGCTCGGGCCGCTCGGACGCTCGCCGCAAACGTTCGCCGCTGCTCGGGCTACGCTGCTCGGGCTACGCTGCGTCCGGCAAGAGGACGCCCGGGTTCATGAAACCCACGGGGTCCAGCGCGCGCTTGATGGCGAACAGCGCAGCGAGCCCGCCGGCGCCGAGCTCGCGTGCGAGCCACTGGCGCCGTACTCGACCGATGCCGTGATGATGCGAGATCGTGCCTCCCGCCTTCAGGCTCGCCAACATGACCGCTTCCCAACAGCTCTGATAGGCCTGCCTCAGCGCGGCCTTCTGCTTGGGCTGCACGGCGAAGCTAAAATATAGATTGAGGCCGGTCCGATAGGCGTGAGAGCTGTGCGCCGACCCGTTCCAGATGCCCTCGATCTTGCCGAGCCCTGCGATGGCGGCGTCATAGAGCTCCCCAATCTTGGAGTAGGGCGCGGCCACCTCGATGGTGTCCACGATCACGCCGCTCTCGAGGAAGCTCTTGAAGCTCGGCACGCGATTGCGCTCGGAGAACCAGTGCTCCGTCGCCGCCGCATCTGCCACGCTACCGCCTGAGGCGAGGAGCAGCGCCTCGACCGCGGCGCGCTCGGCCTCCACCCTGCGCCGAGGCCCCTCGTGCACCACCAAGAGCAAGCACTGGTCGTTCTGCCTGAACTTGCCAAACAAGCGACCCACCTCGCGCGGGTCGTACTGGCGCAAGACCACAGGGCTCCACCCCGCCTGCAAAATCTCGCGCTGAGCCTCGAACCCCGAGCGCATGTCGGGCACGTAGTAGGCCGCGGCCATGCGGGCCTCGGGGACGCGGAGCAGCGCCAGGTCCACCCCCGTGATCACCGCCAACGTGCCCTCGCTGCCGAGCAGGAGGTGGCGCAGATCGGGACCCGTAGAAGCTCGCGGCGCGTCACTGGTCGTGAGCACGTTGCCGTCCGGCAACACTGCCTCCAGCCCCAGCACCAGGTTCTCGATGTTGCCGTAACCCGTCGAGAACTGCCCGGCCGCTCGCGTCGCCACCCAGCCACCGACGGACGACAGCTCGATGGACTGCGGAAAATGACCGAGCGTGAGGCCGTCACGGTTCACGCGAGCTTCGGCGTCACTGCCGCGCACGCCGGCGTCAAAGCGCCCGACGAGGTCGTGCGTATCGATCGAGCGAACCTCGCTCTTGGCGCTCAGGTCCAGGAGCACGCTGCCCGCGCTGGCCAGGATCCCACCGCAGACCCCGCTGCGCAGCCCGGCGGGGATGAGCGCGGTGCCACTTTCCCGACACAGGTTCACCACCGTGACGACGTCCTCCAGTGAGCGCGGTTTCACGACGCAACTCGGCAGCGACACCGGGGCCTGCTCCAGATCGTCGAGCTCACTTTGCACCCAGGCGTCGCGCCGATGCGCGCGCAAGGTCAGCTCGTCCGTGAGCACCTGAGAAGATCCCAATCGCCTGCTGAGTTCTTCGACGAGCATCGCCTGCCTACGACTATTATCGGCGATGAGCTGAGGGGCACAAGCCTGGCGCCGTTCAATTGGCACATCCTGCGCATTCCGCCCATTGGCCTGTAGCCGTTGCCTCGGGCTCCGCTCGAGGTCAGGCGAGCGTTACAATCGCGTCGGCGGGCCGCGGTCGCTCCGCCTCGGCGACGGCTCTGCTATACCGTGCCACGCCGCCCCGAGGAGAAGAGCAACCGAGTGCCCGACCACCCTCCGCAATCTAAGAAGGCCGAGGCCACCCTCGAGACCATGCGCAAGATCTTCACGGTGCCCGAGAGCGAGCACTCGACCTTGCACCGGCTCGACCGCGAGATCTCGGAGAATCTGCACGGCTTCCTCGGTTCTCGCATCGTGGCGGGCGACGTCGCTCCTGCCAATCTGGAGCAGGATTTCCTCGAGACGCGCATCCCCGATGATCCGATGTTCGTCTCGGAACAGGTCGAGTTCTTGCTCAACAAGGTGGTGGCCCAGTCGGTGCACACGTCCTCGCCGAGCTTCATCGGCCACATGACGTCGGCGCTGCCCTACTTCATGTTCCCGCTCGCCAAGATCATGATGACGCTCAATCAGAACGTCGTGAAGATCGAGACGAGCAAGGCGTTCACGCCGCTCGAGCGGCAGGTCGTCGGCATGCTGCACCGGCTGGTCTACGAGCAGGATGACGAGTTCTATGCCCAATGGACGCAGAGCTTCACGCACTCGCTGGGCGTTTTTTGCTCCGGCGGCACCATCGCCAACGTCACGGCCTTGTGGGCCGCCCGCAACCGTCGCTTCGCGGCGAACGCGGGCTTCGCGGGTGTAGCGGAAGCAGGCCTGCCTGCCGCCTTGCGTCACGCCGGGCTGAGCGACGTCGCCGTGCTGGTGTCGAAGCGCGGCCACTACTCGCTCGGCAAAGCCGCCGACCTGCTCGGCCTCGGCAAACGTCAGATGCTGGCGATCCCCGTCACGGCCGAGCACAGCATCGACCTCGGCGCTCTGCACCGGGAGATCGCGCGCTTGAAGGCGGAGCGCATCGGCATCCTGGCCATCGTGGGCATCGCGGGTGCGACCGAGACGGGCAGCGTCGACCCGCTCTCGGAGCTGGCGGACGTGGCCGAGGAGCACGGCGCGCACTTCCATGTCGACGGCGCCTGGGGTGGCCCGACGCTATTTTCACGCCGGCACCGCCATCTGCTCCGCGGCATCGAGCGCGCCGATTCCGTGACGCTCGACGCGCACAAGCAACTCTACGTGCCGGTCGGCGCCGGCATGGTCGTGTTCAAGGACGTGCAAACGCTGTCTGCCGTGGAGCACCACGCCGACTACGTCATCCGCAAAGGCTCGCGCGACATCGGCAAACACACCCTCGAGGGCACGCGCACGGGCATGGCCATGCTCGTCCACTCGGCCTTGCGCATCATCGGGCGGCGCGGCTACGAGCTGCTCATCGATCTCGGCATCGACAAGGCCGCGCAGTTTGCCGCCACGATCGAAAAGGCCCCGGATTTCGAGCTGACCAGTAGGCCCGTCCTCAACTTGCTCACCTATCGCTACGTGCCCCCTGCCGCGCGGGCGATATTGGAGGGCGGCTCGCCGCAGCAAAGGCGCGCCGCGAACGAAGTGCTGAACGAGCTGAATGAATCCATTCAGAAGGAACAACGCGCGGGCGGCAAGACCTTCGTGTCGCGCACGCGCCTCGAGACCGCGGCGCACGGCGGCCAAGTGCTCACGGTGTTGCGCGTCGTGCTCGCCAACCCGCTCACCACTCCGAAGATCCTGGTCGACATTTTAGAAGAGCAGCGCGCCCACGCCGAGCGGCTGTGGCGTGAAGAAGGCTACGACCTCGGCGGGGGTTGAGGCTCGTGCCGCCGGGCGCCGCCGGCCCCAGGTCGGTGGCAAATGTAGAGCAAAGTGCGCTGGGCGCCGCTTGCAACCAACGCGGGCTGCGCAGCCGCTAAGGTTTTTCTGCGCGTGGAGCGTAAGCAGGTGACCTGCCACAGCTGCAGCGAGGGGGTCTCATGGGTCACCGTTTATCGTCGGTTTAAAAATGACGACTGCCTCGACAGCTGAGCGTGGCGACGGCGGCGGCGACACCTGCTGAGCTGGCTTCCATACCCATGCCGAGCTGCGCGTTCGCGCCTCCTATCTGCCTCTAGCATGAGGCCGCACTGCCACCGGCCGGCGGAAATCTAGTCTGTGCGGCCGGTGGGTCAGTGTCTCATCAGCACAACATCGTACTTTCTGCTACACGGCCCGCGCCGACTCTTTTTGCGGGCGTTCCGCCTGAATCAGCACGCCCCGTTCATTACTGCATGTCTCCTTTGGCCCCCGCGCGTCCCCGTACACCTCTCCGGCGTCTGCTCGATCTGACCTGGCAGTACCGTTCGGAGTGCCTGACGGTGCTTGTCTTTCAGATGGCCTTGCTCGCCCTCGGCCTCGGCGGCTTGAGCATGACGGGGCTGTGCGTCGATCTGCTGCGGCACGCGCTCGACGCTTCGGCGCCGCTGCCCCAATGGCCGTTGTCCTTCACTCCTCCGCCCCGCTGGAGCGACAACGACTGCTTGCTGTTCGTGGGCGCGCTCGTGCTGCTCATGGGGCTCGCGCACGCGCTGCTCTCGTACGGGCACGGCATCCAGAGCGGGCGCGTGCAACACCTGCGGCTCGTGCCGGAGCTCAGGGCGCAGGTGTTTCACAAGCTGCAGCGCCTGAGCTTCCCGTTCTACGACCAGAACGGCAGCGCGTCGCTCATCAACCGGGTGACCAGCGACGTGCAGTCGGCGCGCTCATTTGTAGACGGGGTGATGCTCCAGGGCGGCATCCTGCTGCTCACGGTCTCCGTCTACGCCGTGTTCATGCTGCAGGCTGACGTCGGGCTGACGGTCGCTTGCCTCGGCGCCTCGCCCTTGATTTGGATCCTGACGCGCCGCTTCTCGCGCTGGGCGCAGGGCGCCTACCAGAAGACGCGCGACCTCGTCGACTCGATGGTGTTGACCATGAGCGAAGGCATCCACGGCATCCAGGTGACGAAGGTCTTCGGCCGCGAGCAAGAAGAGCTGCGGCGGTTTGACGAGAAGAACCGGGCCGTCGTCGACCAGCAGCAGGACATCTTCAAGAACGCCAGCAAGTTTACCGCGGCCGTCCACTTCACCTCGCAGCTCAACCTGGTGGTGCTGCTCGGCTACGGGGGCCTGCTCGTCACGAAGAATGAGCTGACCCTTGGCGATTTGATCGTGTTCGCCAACGTGCTCACCCAGTTCGGCGCTCAGATCGCGGCCATGGCGCGCGTGGTCAATACATTGCAGCAGAGCCTGGCCGGTGCGCGCCGCGTGTTCGACGTGCTCGACGCGCCGGTGGAGATTCGGAGCCCCGAGCCCGCGCTGACGCTGGGCAGCCCGGAGCGAGGCATCCAGGGCACGGTGCGTTTCGAGAACGTGAGCTTCACTTATCCGAGCGGGCAAGTCGCTCTCTCGGAGGTCAGCTTCGAGGTGCCCGCGGGCAATTGCCTGGCTATCCTGGGCG
Source organism: Deltaproteobacteria bacterium (assembly GCA_043747815.1). Lineage (GTDB taxonomy): Bacteria > Myxococcota_A > Polyangia > Polyangiales > Polyangiaceae > SZUA-265. The sequence goes on along the minus strand of JAYTOL010000041.1, from coordinate 234,373 downwards.
CGACGGGCGCCGGCAAGAGCACCTTGCTCAGCCTCGTGCCACGCTTCTACGACGTCAGCTCCGGGCGCGTCACGATCGACGGCCACGACGTGCGTCAGTTCGACGTCGACAGGCTGCGGCGCAGCGTAGGCGTGGTGTTCCAGCAGACGCTGCTGTTCAAGCAGTCTATCGCCGAGAACATCGCCTTCGGTCACCCCGCCGCAGCGCGCGAGGACGTCGAACGAGCCGCTCGCATCGCCGGGGCGGATGACTTCATCCGGCGCCTGCCGGAGGGCTACGACGCGCTCTTGATGGAAGAGGCGCAGAACCTGTCCGGCGGCCAGCGCCAGCGCCTGGCGTTGGCGCGCGCCGTCTTCGTCGAGCCGCGCATCCTCATCCTGGACGACCCGACGACCGCGCTCGACCCTCACACCGAGAGCGAAGTCTTGACCGCCATGCGTCGCGTGATGCACGGCAGGACCACCTTGATGGTGGCCAATCGGCTGTCCACGCTGCGCTTCGCCGACCGCATCATCGTGCTCGAGCGGGGCAAGATCATCGAGCAAGGGACGCATCGCGAGCTGATGGCCCTGCAAGGCCTGTATCACCGCACCGCTCGCTTGCAGGGCGTCCCGGACGAGGAGGGCCGAACGGGCCCCCTAACGGAGCAGTGGGTATGAGCCAGGCTCCCGCAGCAGGGCGGCGGGCGGCGCGTGGCCAGCGCACGAGCGAGATGGCACAGCGCCCGCTCGACTTCGCGATCATCCGGCGCCTGATCGAGTGCACGCGCCCGTACGCGCGCTTGCGCAACGTGCTGCTGTTCATCGTGGTCCTGCGCTCGCTGCAGCTGCCCATCACGGCCTGGCTCACCGCCTGGGTGATCGGCGGCCCGATCACCAATCACGACCCGCGCGGCATCCTGCTCGGCGCGCTCGCGTTCTTCGGTTGGTCGGCGTTTACCGCCTTTTGCTTCATCTATCGCTCGCGCCTGGCGCTGCAGCTTGGCGAGGCGGTGGTCAGCGACCTGCGCCACCAGATCTACGCCCACCTGCTGCGCCTACCCATGAGCTTTTTCAAGCGCACGGAGGTGGGGCGCTTGATCGGCCGCGTCGTTCACGACGTGGACTCGGTCCGCACGGGAGTGCAAGACGTCTTCTTCGTCAGCGTCGTGCAAGTCGGCAGCATGCTCATCGCGGCGGGGCTGATGGCGTACTACGACCTGGCCCTGTTCATGGTCGTGCTCGCGATGGCGCCCGGCCTCTTTCTGGTGACCCGCTACTTCCGAAAATTGAGCTCGGTCGCCTACAGGGAGCGCTCCGAGAGCTTTGCCCGCGTCACCTCCTCCCTCGCCGAGTCCGTCAACGGCATCCGCGAGATCCAGAGCTTCGCCCGGCAAGATCACAACGCTCGCTCGTTCGCTCGTTTGATCGACGAGCACGCCCAGATCAACATGCACTCGCACCGACTGGCGTCGGTGTTTGCGCCGGTGCTGACCTTCAACGGCCAGTTTTTCCTGGCCGTGCTGCTGGTGCTCGGTGGCTACCAGGTGCTCGGTGGCAAGGTCGAGCTCGAAGCGCTGATCCAGTTCCTGTTTCTCTCTACCTCCTTCTTCAACGGCATCCCCATCGTGGGTGACCAGTACAACCAGGCGCTCACGGCCATGGCCGGCGCGGAGCGCGTCTTCCGCCTGCTCGACACCCGCCCGGACTGGCAAGACGCCCCCAACGCTCGAGACTTCGGACGCATCGAAGGCAAGGTCGAGCTCGAGAACGTGGGCTTCGAGTACGAGCCCGGGCGCCCCGTGCTGCAAGGCATCGACTTCGTGGCGGCGCCGGGCCAGTCCGTCGCGCTGGTGGGACACACCGGGAGCGGCAAGACCACCATTGCCAACTTGATCGCCAAGCTGTACTTGCCGACCCAAGGCGTCGTCTCGATCGACGGCCACGATCTCTCGGAGATGACCAGCGGCTCTCTGCACCGTCAAATCGCCTGCGTCACCCAACAGAACTTCCTGTTCAGCGGCAGCGTGCTGGAAAATATCCTCGTCGGCCGGCCCGAGGCGACTCGCGACGAGGTCCGGGCAGCGCTCGACGCGCTCGGCGTCACAGACATCATCCTGGCTCTGCCTCAGGGGCTCGACAGCGTCGTCGGTGAACGCGGCGTGGGCTTGTCCCTCGGCCAACGGCAGATCGTCTGCTTCGCGCGCGCCATGCTCGCCAATCCTCGGGTCGTCATCTTGGACGAGGCGACCAGCTCGGTCGACTCCGTCACCGAGTCGCGCGTGCAGGAGGCGTTGTTTCGGCTGCTCGCCGGTCGCACCAGCTTCGTCGTGGCGCACCGGCTCAGCACCATCGTGCACGCCGACCAGGTGTTGGTGCTCGAACAAGGGCGCATCATCGAGCGCGGCACTCACGCAGAGCTGCTCGCCCGCGGTGGGGTGTACTCGAACCTATATCGGCAGTTCGTCAGCGCTCAGGCGCTGGTCGCTTAGACCTTCCTCGCCGCGAGCGAGCAGCTAGAGAGAAGCCAAATGACTCAGAAACTCGTCGTCCTCGTCACCGGTGCCACGGGCAAGTTGGGCTCTCGCACCTGTGAGGCCTTGCGCAGCCACGGCTTCGACGTGCGCGCCACCGACCAAAAAACGCCGCCCGGCTTCCCCTTCGACACCGAGCTTGGCGACCTCAAGGACGAGTACTTCGTGCACCGGCTGATGAAGGGGGCTCAGGCAGTGGTGCACCTCGGCAACCACCCCAATGCCTTCGCCGGGCCTTCCCCGCAGCGCATCCTGGCCGAGAACACGCAGATGAACGCCAACGTGTTCCAGGCCTGCGTGCAACACGGCATCGAGCGGCTCGTGTTCGCCAGCTCCGTGCAGGCGGTGCTGTACACGGACTTTGAGCGCCGCCCCACCCGCTACCGCCTGCCCTATCTGCCCCTCGACGGCCGCCTGCCGTGCGCGCCGGGCCCCAACAGCTACGGGCAAAGCAAAGAGTTCGCCGAGCGCATGTTGCAACACCTCACCCAGGCTCATCCCAAGCTCGCCGCCACCTCCCTGCGTTACCCCATGCTCGTCGGTGAACAGCTGCTCACGCGCTTTGAGAGCATCCGCTCCTTCTCCCACAATTGGTTCAACTTCCCCGAGTGTGTCTCCCACCTCACGGTGGACGACGCCGCCGAGCTCATCGTGGCGGTTCTCGAGCACAGCGCGCCGGGCTACCACCAATATTTCCCCGCCCAGGCCATGCAGTTCAAGGGCCGCTCCAACGCCGACATCATCCGTGAGTTCTACCCCGACACGCCCCTCAACAAACCGATCGACGACATCAACGAGCTGATCGACATCTCCGACATCACTCGCGAAACAGGCTGGCGCCCGACGCGGCGCATCCTCGTGCCGATCGGCGATTGAGCGAGGGGCCCCGCCCCGCGGTGGCCCCATTGACAGCGGGGTCGGAGGCGTACCTTGGTAGCTCAATCTACCGTGAGCGTGCCATACCCCAAGGTGGCCTTGGCCTTTGGCCGCGGATGGTCTCCGTAGCCTGGACCAAAGTGCGCCCGGGGCGCGCCTTTGACCCACCGATCTCGCCTTGGGTGTCACGTCCGCGGCTATTGCAGCCAGCATGCTCTGAATCTCCCGCATTCGACTTTACAGACCCCGAGTAACCTGTTCAAATATTCAGTATGAATAGGCCGGATGCACCCCATGCTCTCCGGCGCTCTGCGTTCCGTGCTCGCCAGCCAAAATTTGGGCCGCTCGCGGTGAAGCCGATGGCGGCTAGGTTCCGTCGAGCCGCACCGGGAGGCAGGACCTTTGTCTGGCCGATCCGCGCACGCCAACCTACCCGGTCACCAGGGCGGGAGGGCGGGTGACGACACCGCCAGCGCGGATTTGCATCTACCACATTACGCATGTGGACAATCTGCCATCGGTCGCAGTCAGTGGCGGCTTGCGCTCGGATGCGGAGATGTTCGCGCGTGGAGGTCCCTCTGCTGGCATCGGCATGCAAGGAATCAAAGGGCGCAGGTTGACCCTTCCTGTCACCTGCCATCCTGGAGATCACGTCGGCGACTACGTGCCGTTCTACTTCTGTCCGCGCTCGATCATGCTGTACGTCATTCATTGTGCCAACCACCCCGAGCTTAGCTACCGTGGTGGGCAGGAGCCTATCGTCCACTTTGAGGCGGAGCTGCCGTCGGTGGTGACGTGGGCAGAGCGACAGGGCCGGCGGTGGGCGTTCAGCCTGTCGAACGCAGGCGCAGTCTATACCGAATTTCGACGAACTATTCCGGAGCTAGCGGAAATCGACTGGGGGGCAGTGGCGGCGACTGATTTTCGAAGTCCGACGACGAAGGAAGGGAAGCAGGCCGAGTTTCTAGTGCATGGCACGTTTCCTTGGGCGCTCGTTTCGAGCATCGGCGTAGCTTCGGACGCAGTTGCCAGGCAGGCTCGTGCGGCCATTCAACATGTACCTCATCAACCCCCCATCTACGTCAAGAAGACGTGGTACTTCTGAAGGGATTGCGATGGAGTTCACAAGAGGAGACATCCTGCGGGCGGACGTTGAAGCGCTCGTCAACACGGTGAACTGCGTCGGCTTCATGGGGCGCGGGATTGCCGCGCAGTTCAAACGCGTGTTCCCTGGGAACTTTCGAGCGTACGAGGCCGCCTGCAGCCGCAAGGAAGTTGTCCCTGGGAAGATGCTTGTTTTCGCCACCGGGCAGCTGACGAATCCACACTACATCATCAACTTTCCGACCAAGAGGCATTGGCGAGGCAAGAGCCGCATCGAAGATATCGAGCTAGGGCTGGCAGCACTGGTCAAGGAAGTGAAGGAGCGCAAGATCGGGTCGATTGCCGTTCCGCCTCTGGGGTGCGGCTTGGGTGGGCTCGATTGGGGCGATGTACGGCCGCGCATCGAGCGAGCTCTTGCCGACCTGGCGGACGTGAAGGCGCTCGTCTTCGAACCTGCTGACGAGGCCAACTCATCCAGGATGCCGAAGACCAAGGACATCCCTAAACCTACGCCGGGGCGCGCGGTGCTGGTGGGCCTCGTGCAGCGATATCTCGCTGGTCTGATGGATCCGTTCGTCTCACTGCTCGAAGTGCACAAGCTGATGTATTTTGCCCAGGAGGCAGGGGAGCCCTTGCGGCTCAACTATGTCAAAGGGCCTCATGGACCCTACGCGGAGAACCTTCGCCATGTGCTGACCGCGGTCGAGGGATACCTGCTCTCTGGGTACGGTGATGGGGGTGATGCGCCTGACAAGTCCTTGGAGCTAGTGCCCGGAGCAGCCGAGGACGCGAAGGCATTTCTGGAGAAACATCCGGAGACTCTTGCTCGATTCGAACGGGTGGCTGCATTAGTCGAAGGCTTCGAGAGCGCATTCGGGACAGAGTTGCTCGCCACCGTTCATTGGGTAACAACACGAGAGCAACCGAAGGATGATGAAGCACTCGTGCGCGCCGTCTACGACTGGGGCCCCCAGAAGCGCGTGTTCTCGCCACGGCAGATCCAGATGACGGCTCGTCGCCTTACTGAGGGCAGGTGGATGGCGAATCGTTGAAGAGACTCATACCAGACTAAGCGAGCACGTCGGGGCTCCGCTTCGTATCCAACGCCGCCCCCTAGACGCGAGAGCCTTGCAGCGGCATCATGCCCACGTGATCGGCACGATGATGGATGTCCCGCTGACGCTGCAGCCGTTGATCGAGCGTTCAAAGCGGCTGTTTGGGCAGCGCGAGATCGTAAGTCGGCGAGCGGATCGTTCGATCCATCGCTACCGGTACTCGGACTTGTGGGCTCGCGTTTGGGCGCTCGCCGAGGCTCTCTCGCGCGCGGGGCTAGAGCCAGGTCAGCGAGTGGCCACGCTCATGTGGAACGACTTTGCTCACCTGGAGGCGTACTTTGGCATCCCGATGGCGGGTGGTGTGCTCCACACGCTCAACCTTCGCCTGCCGCCGGAGCAGCTCGCGTGGATCGTGAACGACGCGGCAGATCGCTTCATCATTGTGGATGAGACGCTGTTGCCCTTGCTTGAGAAGTGGCTCGCGCAGACCCAGATCGAGCGCGTGTTCGTCGTCCGCGTCACGGAGGCCGGCGCTGCATCCCCCGTGCACGAATCCTACGAGCAGCTCATTCGCGACGTCACTGGCAGCTTTGCGCCTTACGTCGCGGCGGAAAATGAAGCTTGTGGCCTGTGTTACACCTCCGGGACCACGGGTCGTCCCCAAGGTGTCTCGTACACGCAGCGCTCCACGGTGCTGCATTCCCTGGTCATCTCGCTGCCTGACGCGCTCGGCATCGCAGAGCGCGACGTCATATTGCCCGTCGTGCCGATGTTTCACGTGAACGCCTGGGGCCTGCCCTATGCCGCAGTGTTCGCGGGCTCCAAGCTCGTGCTGCCGGGGCGGCACCTCGACGCCGCGAGCCTGCTCGATCTATTCGAGCAGGAGCAGGTGAGCGTGACCGCCGGTGTGCCTTCGATTTGGCAGGGCATCCTTCAGGCGCTCGATAAGGAGCCGGCGCGCTGGAAGTTGCCGCGTATGCGCATGGTGGTCGGCGGCTCCGCCGCGCCCGAGTCGCTGCTCAGAGGCTTCGACCGGCATGGTCAGGAGGTGATCCACGCCTGGGGCATGACGGAGACCTCTCCCGTGGGTACCGTGGGCCGATTGAAATCGAGCCTCGCGTCGCTGAGCGAAGACGAGCGTTATCAATATCGAGCTGCGCAGGGCCTGCCCCCACCGCTGGTCGACCTTCGGATCGTGGCAGACGCGAGCGAAGCGCCTCGCGACGGCAAGTCCATGGGCGAGCTTCAAGCACGAGGGCCTTGGGTGACCGGGTCGTATTTCGGCGCGGCCCACGATCCCGACAAGTTCACGGCGGATGGCTGGTTTCGCACGGGGGACGTCGCGACGATAGACGCCGAAGGTTATGTGCGGCTCGTCGATCGCATCAAAGATCTGGTCAAGTCAGGCGGCGAATGGATCAGCTCTGTCGAGCTCGAGAATGCGCTCACGGGCCATCCGGCGGTGCGCGAAGCCTGCGTCATCGCGGTCCCGCACCCCAAGTGGAGCGAGCGGCCACTGGCGGTGCTCGTATTGAAGGAGGGCGCGCAAATGACCATCGAGGAGCTCAGGGCGCACCTCTCGCCGCTCTTCCCCAAGTGGTGGCTGCCGGACGCATTCGTGGCCGTCGACGAGATCCCCAAGACCTCAGTGGGCAAGCTCTCGAAGTCCGCGTTACGCGATCGGTTCTCCAATTGGAGCTGGGAGTGAACCGCTCCACTCGGGTGCGCTGACGCTCATTCGAGGATCGGCGCGCCGTTGGTGCCGATGGTGGTGTTCGGCCGACGCTGCCGTGGCCTGCGGGACGGATCCACAGGGACCAGCCAGTCCGGCGTCGACGCCTCCTCGACGGGTTGCGCGCGGGGCGGCTCCGGGCGGGGCTGCGGGGCTACGCGGGAGCTTTGGTTCCTTGCGGGTCGCGATGCGCGCGACCGCGCAGCCTCCGAGGGCGCCACCGGCGCCCGGCCGCGCCGTTCCTCATTGGAGGACCGCGGGCTATCTTCAACCTGAGGCGACCGACCCCCCGCTTTCGAGGGAGCGGGTGTCGTGAGCGCCGGGGCCTCCACCGCCGTTAGGCTTTTGTTGCTCGATTTGGCGATTTCAGCGGGCAGGGGCTGCGGGGTGCTCGACGTGGGGCGGAGCGCCTGTGCTTCCACCTGCGGCTGCTTCGCCGATGACCACGACATGACTGCAGCAGTCAACAATGTGACGGCGCCGAACAACGCCAGGGGCACCGCCGCGCGACTGAAAAAAGGGCGCCTCGCGACGGGCGGCGCGACAGCAGCTGACCTCGGCGCCGAGTCGGCGGTTGGGCGCGCCGGGGTGCTCCGCTTGGACGCGGCGCCAGCGGTCCCCACCTTCTCTCCCTGACCGCCGCCGGTGACGTCCCCGAAGAAGCTCAGACTCCAGGCGATTTGAGTCCTCTGCCCGGCCATGGACAAGAGCGCTCGGCCCATCTCTTTGAGATCGCTGAAGCGTTCTTTCGGATCGAGGCTCATCGCGCGCTGGATGACCTTCACCACGCGCCTCGACAACATGGGATTGTACTGCGTGGGCGGCGCGAAGGAGCCGGTCGTCACTCGCCGGATGGTTTCGGGGAGCGTGTCGGCGGCGAAAGGGTTGAAGCCAGTGGAGCACTCGTACAGCACCACACCGAGCGAATACTGATCGGATAACGCGGTGATCTCCTCACCGCGGACCGCCTCGGGCGACATGTAGCGCGGAGTGCCGATGATCAAACCGGCGGGGTCGGTGGCGCTGACCGGCTCGCTCTCGGCGGCTCGGGAAATGCCGAAATCTAGTAACTTTGGCTCGATTTCATCATTCCTGCCGCGAGCCACATAGATGTTGCCGGGTTTCAGATCGCGATGCACGAAGCCCGCGTCGTGCACCGCCGACAAGCCTGCGACGATCGGCACGAGGATGTCGACCAGCGTCGCCTCACTCAACGCGCCCTCACCACGCATCATCGTCTCGAGATCTGCCCCCTCGAGCAACTCCATCACCAGGTAGGGGACCGAACCCTGCACCCCAACATCGAAGATGTTGACGACGTTAGGGTGTTTTACGGCCGCTGCAATCCGCGCCTCCCGCAAGAAACGCTCCCTCCCTTGGCGGTCCCGAGCGAAGCTCCGGTTCAGCACCTTCAGCGCGACGTGCCTCCGCAAGCCCTCGTGCTCCGCCCGATAGATGCGAGCCATGCCGCCACGACCGATGCATTCACCGATGATGTAGCTCCCAAACTTCGAGCCCTCGGTGAGATCATCAGTAGACACGGGGGCAACGTCCTCCGTTGCTGCGGCCTTCGCCGCTGCGGCCTTCGCCGCTCGCTGAGAACTCAACCTGGCATGACCGTCGTCAGACAAAAGTGCTCCACTTGGGCCGTACGCCTCGGAAGGGTAAGCTGCAGTCGCGAGCGACGATCTTCGAAATCCCGCCCGGCTCGAAGCTTTAGAAAATACGAAATCCGAAGCCGACTTTCTATGACAATCCTCGGTAGTTTTTTTCCACCGCCGCGACGCGAGGGTCGGCTCCAACGTTGCGCAGCCGTCCTCCGGCCTTCCCCCAGCCGCTCATACCCCACGGCCCCGCCGTGACGTCTCGTTTTAATTGCCGATCTCGCCCCTCTCACCAGTAGCCGCCCTGTGCGCGCGCCTTCGAAAGTGGCCGTGCGTAACGCCGTGAGAGAGCCTAGAAGATTAGAAGCCCGCGTCGACGCCGAGGCTGGGGAGGCTCAGGCGCTCCGGGTCGCTGAAGGCCAGCCCCGACCCCGACCGCCACTCGACCCCCGTAGTTTCCGACGAAAGCGTTGCATTAAACCACTCCAGGGTGACCGCAATCCAACCGGAGTCGCCCAATCCCCAACGCTTTTCGAAGCGAAAGTCGGCTCGGTAGAACTCGGGCAGCCGCCCCCGAATCCGGAACGCCAGCGGGGCGGCGGGGTCCCCGGGGCCACAGCTCGGCGTCGGACAGAAGACCTCGTAGGGTCGGCCTGAGGCATAATAGCCGCGCAGCCCGAGCTTGAATCCGGCTCCCATGTTCCAACCCAGCACCGCGGAGACGACGTGGGTGCGATCAAATTGGGAAGGAATGGTGTCGCGGCCCGACGTCGCGGCCGTCCGGGCGAGCGTGTAAGAAATGATTCCACCGAGCCTCTCAGTGAAATCCCGGTGCAGAGACGCCTCGACCCCGTAACCGCGGTCGGTGCGCTCCAGCTCAGCGGCATCGACCCAGGAATGGAAGGCCGTGACGGCTCCGAGCAGGCTCGGCGACAACAGGAGCTCGAGCCCTTGCGCCACCTGCCACACCTCCTGAACGCCGGCCTCCAGCGGATCGGGGGCGTGACCCGGTATGTGCAAGCTTTGACTCGGAAGCTGATGTGAAATGCCGAATTGAGAGACCCAGGTGAGCCCCGAAAATAGCCGCAGCCGTGCGGCGACCCGCGGCTCGACGAAAACGTAGGGGTCGTTGCGCCAGAGCCCGGCATCGGTTCTGATCCCCGGGACCACCTCGACACCGGGGCCTCTCAACACCGTGTCGAGATAGGCGCTCCCCGAGAGGTCGACCCTCCTCGAGAACGCGCCCGCGGAGGCCCGCGTATCCTGCTCCATGATGACCTGGTTGGCCCCATAGTCCATGCCGGTGCGCAGCGTCACGCCAGGGCCCAGCCGTTGGTCGGTATCCCACCGCAGACGCAGGCTTCGCTCCTCGTGCTGAGCGGCATATTCCACCGCATCGTCTTCTGCGGTTGCCACTCGATCGGTGCCACCGGTGACGGCAATGCGTGTCTTTCCGCTCTCTGTCGTTCGATCCCAGCGCAGGTCCAGGCGATGAAATTCGGTGTTGAAGAGCTCCCTTTGCAACAACCTGCTCTCCAGCTGATCTGAGGCACCGAACGCAAAGAGCGAGAGGGTGTCGCTCACATTCAGCTGGACGCCCGCCCGTGACTGGTAATCCCAGTAGCCGAGCTCATACTCCGGCGACACCCGATCCAATAGCGGCTGCACATAGCTGTACCTGCCTGCCACCAAGAGGCTGGCGCGGCTAGCTGCCAAGGGTACCTCCACGAGCGCGCTGGCATCGAACAGGCGCGCTTGAATTTGCCCGCGTGCGACGGGGCTGAGCGGCGTGGTCTCCCCAGAGATGATGCCGCCCGCGGAGCGGCCAAAACGCGCTGGGTAAGCCGAGGGGATGACATCCACGCGTTCCACCAGACTCGGAGCGATGACCGAGGGCCCAGCGCCCACGTGAAACAGCAGTGGGACGCGGATGCCGTCAATGAGATAGGCGACGTTGCCTGGAGAGGCGCCGCGCATGACGAAATAGGGCAAGCCGCTCAGGATGGGCGCGATCCCGGGTAGCACCTCGGCTACCCTGAAAGGATCGGCGAAGGCTCCCGGAACCTGGCGCGCCTCTTCGCTGTCGATCATCGTTGACCCGATCTCGATGGGGCGTTCCGCGTGCACCACGATTTCGTCAACGGGGTCGTCGCCGGACTGGCGCTCCTCGGGCAGTGACTGCGCCGCAGCGTGATCCAGCGCGGGAATGACGGGTAGGGGCTCCTCGAAGCGGATACGCACAGAGATACCCCCTCGGACGGCGACGCGGTTGCGCCGTGCCGGGCGGAAACGCCAGTTCATCACGCCCCGCTGCGCCGCGCGGCCAAACAACTCGCTCCCCTCACGGATCGTGGACGAGGCAACGCTGCCATCCTCGGCAAGCTCGAGGTCCAACAGCACATCCTCGTCGCCGTGCGCCCCATCCGGATAAGGCACCGGCGGCGCAGAGACTTGCTTCGGTGCAACGTTTCGGCCCCTGGCTTGGGCGGATGCCGACGGCGTGAGCGTCAGAAGCGCAAGAAATAACGCCAGGGCTCTTGGTACGGAGCGGGCAAGGTGAATCCGGCGAGCAACGTGAAGGATGGATGGGTTGCATGCCACTGGATTAGGCCATTCGTTTTTTCGAGATGGGCGGGGCAGCAATCTCTACAAGCATGAGACGCGACCGTCTAGGCTTGACCTAATACTCTCGCGCGGCAAATGCGTAGAGATGTGCACGTATCTCACACGAAGCGGCGTTCTCGGCTGAGCCACGCCAGTTGCGAATTCGCTTACTCACCGATTAGACGCCCGTCGTGCTGCGGAATGGGGCCGGAACAGCAGCGAGCATCGCAGACGACCCGCTCCAGCCATCCGCCGTGGGTCCATCGGCGGTGGGCCGGTGCCATGCGTCTCGAGATCGCCTACATCAGCCGGATCGGCCCTGGCGTTGGCGCGAGTGGGACGCATGCTTGTTTCTCGCGCGAGCCCATCGGGTGCGGTCAAGCCGTTGGTGAGGCTGTCGTGATTGACGGCGCTACCCCAATGGCGGCGCAGATCCGGTTGCCTGCTGTGCGTGCATCGGCGATACGCTCGAGTACGACGATCTGCATGTCCTCACCGCGAGCGCACCCGTCGGCGGCAGCAGCGAACGTCTTGCACGGCCGTCGGGGGCCTTTTGCGTGCAGCATACACGTGGCGACGGTCGCGTCACGCGTCAGGCGCCGACACCGTCAATGCTCTCGGGAAATCCGCCTCGCTTGACGTACGCTTTACTGGGCTCATTCCGACGCCGATGGGTTCGACGCGGCGCGGCCGGTTCGCCTCGAGCTGGCGGCGCGTTCTCCAGCAAGCCGAGGGTCACCGGATCGTCGACGAGTCCGACAACAAGCCATCGAGCCCATGTCAACTCGCCGTTCGAGGACATGCCTCAGCGAGCGCGGCGAGCGCTGTAGAAACCGGCCCAGGCCCTTGGCGTGGCACGTTTGGGCTTGTCGGAGGTCTGCCGCGCAAGTGCCATCCCCAAGCGCGGCTCGAGCGCGACGGTTACCCCTGAACCCGGCGGGAGCTAAACAACAAACTGCCGACCTGACCGGTGGCGCTCGTATCCTTCAAAACGACCCGTGGCAAGCGAGGCTCAGCAGCCCTGCGTTGCAGCCCGTCAACCTTGGCCCGGAGCCGCTGGCGGCCGAGTCCTCGGGGGAGCTGGCGTCGCTGCTCCCCGTCGTCAGCAGGTGGACCACGCCGACTCCCACGAGGGCCACGCCCGCGATCCCCGTGATCACGCCCACGGTTTGGGCGGTCTCCAGATCATCCTTGACTGGTGCGCACTTGTCGAGCCGCGTCTTCCCGTCGGTAGGCACACACGCCTCATCGTCGTTCCACTCTTTTGCGCGGTCTTCTCGTTGAGCGAATTCGATGCCGCTGACCACCCCGGAAGCGACGCCCAGGCCGATGAAGGTCCAGCCCACCGCCGGTGAAGACCACCACGAGCGCTCCGCGGAATTCCCTGCGACGGCGCTGCTCCCATCCGGGCTGATGTCTGCGCCTCCGGCGCCAGCCCCGACATCGCCGCGGGCCACTGCCTGGTTGAGCTCAACGGGCTCGCGCGTGAGCACGCCGCCGCTGATGACCACGTTGCGGCGCAGCCGGTAAAAGCCGGGCTTGTGCACTTCCATCAGGTAGGCGCCGGCCTCCACGGACGTGGGCTCGCCCATAGGGAGCGTACCCACGAGCTGGCCATCCAAGCGAACGCTCGCGCCATCGGGCTGACCTTGGGCTTGGAAGCTCCCCACGCGAGTCGCGATGGCGCGCCGCACGACGTCGATCGCGTCGGCGTGACGGCGGTAATAAGCGTCATCACTGAGCGCGGACACCTTGCGCATGTAGCTGTCGGCCATGAGCCACTTCCCTGCGCCCTGCGCCGCCGTGACGACATGCAATAGCACGCGCACGGACGTGGGATCTTGGCGCTCGGCTTCGAGAAACACGGCCAGGGCCTCTTCGTCGGCGCTGTTTCGCCGGAGCTGAATGCCGCGCTGAATCAGCGCTTCTACCACGGCGTCTTCCGCGGCTAGTGCCGGTGCTGCACTGCCGAGAGCACTCAGAAAAACGATAGCTCGCGTCCAGGTAGCCACCCCACGCGTCGCCGAATCGAACAATTGGCGCATGTGTCGGCGGTTAGCATACAAATCACGAGTTTTTCAAGTCATTGTCCTCCGTGGACGCGGCACTCGGCTTTTCCCCACCGCTCGCCCACCGCCTCCCGCCGCTTGTCATCGAAGGATGTCATCCAAAAGATCATCCTTTGGTCATCGGAATTGCCGCCGCCGCTCGAAGCACCCTGTAGGGGCGCGTTCCGTTAAAGGACGATCGATGGCCCTTCGTGGGCCATTAAGCTGAAGATATGCCGTATGGCTATAAATCTGTTCGGCAGTGGCTCCTGCAGCTCGCCGAGGCGCGGGAGTGAGCGGGCCACGGGTGCGCTTAAACCCACGACCAAAAAAAGGCCGTTCGAGCCTGGATGCTGCTGGAAAGGTGTGCTGCCGGCGCCTAGAGTACGCACGGGAGCACGCCATTGAGCAGTAAAACTACGCCGTCCAGCACGCCGGAAAGCGACCGCGAGATGTCCACGGAGGTCGGTTCGTTCAGCACGGGTCCGCTGGGCACGGGCACTCTGGCTTTCGAACCCGGGTTCTCACTCGAGACTCAATACTCGGGTGAAGCGCCGGCGTTCGAAGAGGGGTCGCAGTTTGGCGTCTACGTCGTGGGGCCCTGCATCGGTGAGGGCGGCATGGCGCGCGTGTATCGCGCGGAGCATGCCGGCTTAAAGCGGCAGGTCGCTCTAAAGGTGATGACGCAAGGCTTCGCGCGCGACAGTGAAGGTCGCGAGCGGTTCTTGCGTGAGGCGCGCATCGCTGCGGCGATCAAGCATCCTAACGTCGTCAATATCTTCGACGTGGGCGTCTGCCAGGGCATCCCGTACCTCGTGATGGAGCTGCTCGAAGGTGAGGATCTGGAGCGGGTTTTGCTCTCCAAGGGGGCGCTGGACGAAAGCACCATCATCGATCTCGTGGTGCCGGTGGTGGCGGGTCTCGTCGCCGTGCACGACGCGGGCATCGTCCACCGTGATCTGAAACCGGGGAACATCTTCCTGGCGCGCGGTAGGAACGACGAGATTGAGCCGAAGCTGCTCGATTTCGGTATCTCGAAGGCGTCCGGTAAGGATCACCTGCGGCTCACCGCTGCCAATGGTGCGCTGATGGGCACGCCCTTCTACATGGCACCGGAAGCCGTTCAGGGCGCCGAGATGACGCCGCTGTCTGATCAGTACGCGCTCGGTGTCGTGCTCCGCGAGTGTGTCACCGGCAAGAATCCCTTCGAGGGCAACAGCTTCGCGGAGGTGGTCGGCCTGATCACCAGCGCCAAGTACGTGCCGATGGCGGAGCTCAACCCGCGGCTGTCGAAGCGCTTCGTGGCGATCATCGAGCGGGCGATGAGCCTCGATCCGTCGAATCGCTTCGATGACATGCGAGCGATGGGTCGGCAGCTCCTGCTGTTGGCAGGGCAACGCACGCGTATCACCTGGGGGCTGACATTCGGGCAAGAGGGGCGCGGTCCGGTCGCACTGGCCATGATGGAGCGCAAGACGGGCGCGCTGCCCCCTCAGCCACTGAAAGCGCCGCCACGGCGAAAGCGCACGACGGCGCTGCTCCTCGCCGGCGTCGCCGTGCTGAGCGCGGGCCTCACCAGCATCTTCTTGACGGCGGATCACGACGGGGAGGGCGGCCAAGCACAAGCCCAGCTGACGGCGACTCCCGAAACTGGTGAGGTGACGCGGGTGATGAAGAGCAGCCCGAATGACGTTCGGACGCTGCCTGGCGCGCTCACCGATCGCGAGCCTGCTGAGGTTGGCGGGCTCGCGGCGCCTGTGTCTGGCGCATCGAACGGCGCGCCTCCAGACAATGGCGAGGCTCGAGCGGCTTTGGAAGGCTCTCGGCCGAGCCGCAACGTATCCAATCCTGCCGATGACGAGCCGGCAGAGGCCCGGAAGCGAGTGGCTCGGAACGATCGCGTCGTGGAGCGGGCTGAGCGCAGGCCACGTCCTGCGCCGGCGCCGCCCCGCCGGCGCGCTCGCGCAGCGTCCGACGAAGCGCAGGAGCCGGAGTGGGAGATCCCGGCAGCGTCCAGATCGCCCGTCCCACTCAAGGCCGACTTCGAGGTCGGTTCGAACAACGCTCCGATCCTCGATTAGGACCGAGCGGGACTGAGGCTTTCGTGCGGAAGCCTGCGCGCCATTCACCCAGCGGAGCTTAGCAGAGCGTCCAGGCTGTCCTGCACGTAGGTCGCCGCGAGATCCACGGTCACGCGCCCGCCGTCCCTGCCCAGCTGCGGCGCGACCTCCATCAGATCGGCGCCCACCAAGCCGACGTCGCGCCCCAAGCGTCGGATCAGCTCGCGCACCCAGCTCGCCTCGAGCCCATTGGGTTCGGGCGTGCCGCAGGCGTCCGCGACCGAGTCGTCCGTGCCGTCGATGTCGTTCGAGAGGTACACGGGCAGCCCCGTGCTTCGAGCCGCTTGGATGATGGCGTCGATGGCTTGCTCGGGGGCGGCCTGAATTTCGTCAGACCAGAACTGACGCACGCCGAGGGTCGACTCCCAGTGTTCCTTGGGACGTTGACTGGCGCGGATGCCGACTTGTATCACGCGTTGGCTCCGCCCGAGCAGCTCATTGGCGTGGTACGTCCAGGTCGCAAAACACATCTCGACGCCCAGACGCTCGTGCAGCAAATCGGTATGCGCGTCGGGTTGCACGATGCAGAAGCGCCGGCCCGCGGCGTGTAAGGCTTTGACGGCAGGCCACGCGCACGAGTGGTCGCCACCGAGCACGAACGGCTTGACGAGGGGGGCGTGCTTCAGGATGAGCGCCAAGGCGCGTTCGGCGATGGAGAGCGGAGAGACGGGGAGCGCGGCGCGCTGGTCGGGCGGGACATCGGGGTAGAGCGCCGCGCGCGAGCGCTGGCGCTGCTCTTCGGAGAGCATTTCGTCTGTCAGCAACTGCGGCACCACGAAGACGTCCCCCACGTCGACGATGCCACGCTCCCGGCAGTACTCGGGCCAGTCTGGGTTCACGTCCAAGAGGCGTGTGCGGATGGCTTGAGGCCCCAGGTTTGCGCCGCGCCGAAAACCGGCGCCCACATCGGACGGTACGCCGATGATGACGACCCGTGCGCTCGCCACGCGCTCCAGCGTCTCGAGAAAGCGATCGGTCACGTCGGCCTCGGTCTCAGCCTCATAGAAGCGACGCTGCAGCGCCTGCTGCTCGGCGCGGCCCGTGGACACGAGATACAGCCCACCTCCGGCCGGGCGCAGCAGCCAGGACAGCTCTCGAAGGGGGGCGGCCGTCATTTCTTCAAGGTACCCCGTGGCACAGAGGGGGGGTACTCCAATCCCGCTGCTGTTCCGAGCGTGTACATCAATGGCGCTCCGGCCGGCACGACGTCGACTCGCAGGGCTTCGTTTTCCAGGATGTTCTGGGTCTCGAGCACCCCGAACAGCGCGGCCGAGAATCTTCGGGCTTGCGTGATCACGCCGCAATCCTGGAGCGCGGAGCCGACCTGGACGAACGCCGGAGGGCGTGAGAGATTGAGCGCATGGCGTCGCAGCTCAGCTCGAGGAGACTGCTTTCGAGCGACGCGCGGGCGCCGTTGCAGGCCTGTGTCGTGCGCCACGTTGCGTTCGAGGACCTCGGCAACTTCGGGCCCGTGTTGTCGGCTGCGGGCTTCGATATGAGCGTCATGGATGCGGGGGTGGACGACGTGTTCGAGCCGATCGTGCGTTCGGACTTGGTCATCATCCTGGGTGGCCCCATCGGCGTTTATGAGGTGGAGAGCTACCCATTCCTCGTCGAAGAGGTGCGTGCGCTCGGCAAGCGTCTGCGAGAAGGCCGCCCCACGCTCGGCATCTGCCTGGGCGCGCAGTTGATGGCGTCGGCGCTGGGCGCGCGGGTCTTTCCCGGGCCCCAGAAAGAGATCGGGCTCGGGGCCGTCGCCTTGACCGATGCTGGAAAGGCCTCCTGCCTGGCCGAGCTAGAAGGACAACCCGTGCTGCACTGGCACGGCGACACCTTCGATTTGCCCGCCGCTGCCGAGCGGCTCGCGAGCAGCGCGCTCTACCAAAACCAAGCCTTCGCCGTCGGCCGAAACGCGCTCGGGCTGCAGTTCCACCCTGAAATCGACGCCGGCCGCTTCGAGCAGTGGTTGATTGGTCACGCGGGGGAATTGGCCGCGGCGGGCGTCGACATCGTCCAGTTGCGAGCCGACGTGAAGCAGGGCGGCTCTGCCCTTCGCGCGGCGGGGGAGCGGGTCTTGGCTCGGTGGCTCGAGCTCGCCTCCTTTGATTGACGCAGTGGCCGCTGATTGGGGCAGTGGCCGCTGATTGAGGCTCGTGGCCGCGAGCTTAGTCAGCGCTCATTTGCCGAAGCCGAAGCTCGCTTTGGCCTTTACCGAGGCTCCGGTCCCCGTTTGGGCGCTCGCAGGCGCCGATTTTTTCACGTCGACTTTGAGCGCCGGCTTGGGCGCGCTGACGTTCAGCGAGGCTTTGCTGCTCGCCTGGGCCTTGGCGGCGGCGGTGGCGCCCGCGTTCAGCGCCGTCTTGGCGTCACCTATCGCCTTGCCACCGCCCGTGAGCTTGGCTTTGACGTTGGGGCTCGGCACGGCCACTTTTGCGCTCGCGGCGGCGCCCACCTGGGCGTCGAGCTCGGGGCTCGGCACGAGCGTGTAGGCCGTGAGCACGCCCAACTGAGGCTGACCCTGCACGTCGAAGGAGACGTTCACGGGCTTGCTTGCCACGAGCTTGGCGCCCTCCGCGGCTTGCCCTGCAAAGCACTTGGCCGCGGCGTCCCAGAGCAGGCTCACTTGTAGCTTCAGATCAGAAGTTGTGGTGAGCGCCACTTGGAAGTCCGTCACCAGGCCCGGATCGACGGCCTTGCCTCGAGCGTCGAACAAGAGCGCTTTGACGGCGCCAGCTTCGCCGATGCTGAGCTCCATCTGATAGTCGCCAGCCAATAGCATCTGGCCGCCGAGGCTGGGCGACACGCTGACTTTGCCTTCAGCCTGAGCCTCGGCATTGCCCTCGGCGTGCACCAGCGCCGCTGGCTCGGCGCTCGGGGCCAGCCCCTGTTCCGCAGCCGCCGTGGGCGGTGCTTTCTCCGTCGCACAGCCGAGGCCGGCGACGAGCAGAGTAAAGATGAGGGACCGGGGCGCGCGCTTTAGATGAATTGGCATCGAGTGACCTCCACCATGGCACAGGTACGTCCGCGCGCCTGAGGCGATAATTCGGATCGCGCCGCTGACCTGGCCTGCCCAGGCTCTGCTCCGCTGTGCTCCGTAGTGCGCGCTCGGACTCTACCTAGCGCTCACGTGGGCGTTCCAAAGCGGCGCAGTCAGGACGCTGGTTCGCCGCTGCGAGGCGCGGCCTCACGGGGCGCGCTACCGCCGAGCTCGAGGACGGCCCGCACGAGCGCGGACGGCTCGACGGGCTTGGCCATGTGTAGGTTGAAGCCAGCGATGAGCGCCCGAGTGCGGTCTTCGTTACGGGCGAAAGCAGTGAGCGCAATCGTCGGAATGTCCTTCTTATGCGCCTGGTCCAGCGTGCGGATGCTCCGGATCAACGAGTAACCATCCTCGTCGGGCATGCCGATATCCGAGATGATCACGTCTGGCGTGTAGCTTCCCAGCACCTCGAGCGCTTCGGCGGCCGAGGCAGCGAGGCGCACTTCGGCGCCGCACGACTCCAGCACGAACCCGATCAGCTCCCGCGCGTCCGGCTCGTCGTCGACGACGAGCACACGGAAGCCAGGCAGTCGAGCAGGCGGCCTGGCGCTCGAGGGTTCTTTTTGCGTAGCTGGCACTTGAGATACACCGACCGTCGTCGAGAGGAGAGGGCTAACCGGCAAGCGGACGACGAAGCTCGATCCCTGCCGAGCTCCTGCACTATGGGCCAGAATTGACCCGCCGTGCAGGTCGACGAGGTGTTTTGTGATCGAAAGCCCAATTCCGAGGCCGCCATGCACGCGTGAGGCGCTGGAGTCGGATTGGCGAAAGCTGTCGAAGACGTGGGGCAAAAAGGCTGGATCGATGCCCACTCCCGAATCGGTGACCACGAGCTCGATGTCAGAGTCGAGCCGCCCCAGACTGATGCTGATCTCGCCGCCCTTGGGCGTGAACTTGATGGCATTGGTCAAAAGGTTCCAGACCACCTGCTGGAGGCGATCGGCGTCCCCTCGGATCAGCGCGTGCTCTCGGTCGAGCGAGGTGCGAACGTGAATGCGCTTTGCGTCCAGGGCGAGCCGCGCGTCCTCCAGGGCCATGTCGACCACGTTGCACAGGTCGACCTGTGCGGCAAAGATCCTTATCTTGCCGGTGATCGCGCGGCTGATGTCGAGCAGGTCCGCGACGAGATGGTTTTGCGCGTTCGCGTTGCGCTCGATCACCTCGAAGGCGTGGTCCCGCTTGTGCTCCGGCAACGTGCCGCTGCGCATCAGCCGTACCCAACCGAGGATGGCGTTGAGCGGGGTCCGGAGCTCGTGCGACACCATGGCCACGAACTCGTCCTTGGCCCGGGTCGCGGATTCGACCCGCGAACGTTCTTGCTGTGATAGCTGATAGAGCCGGGCGTTGTCGATCGCCAGCGCAGCGCGGCGCGCCAGGTCGGTGGCGAGCACCAGGTCCGAAGCGTCGTAGTGGCGCAGCGACGTGCTGTACCCGAGGGTGAGAGCACCGAAGACCTGTTGTTGGACAGAGAGCGGCACGATCAACAGCGAGCAGGGGCTCAGGCGCTCGAGCGAGGCGAGGCGCTGCGGATGCTGCGCCCTGCCATCGAACAGCTTGGAGTCTGCCTGCGTGACGAGCACGGGGACTCCAGACTGCATGACGGTCTGGTAAGCGAGCACGCCGTCGTGGGGGCGCTCGCTGTCGCGATAGATGTCCCGCAACAGCTCCGCCTGAGCAGCATCGATGTGGACGATCGGCATCTCGTCCACGGAAGACCCTTCCAAGTGGACCGCGCAAAAATCCGCGAGCCGCGGCACGGGCAGCCGCGTCAAACGGCTCATTGTCGAACGGTAGTCGAGCGACGAGGCCAAGAGCTCACCGGCCTGTGCCAGGAACTCCAGGTTCGTTTTCTGTTGGGCCAACTCCGCGTCGCGATAGCTCACGTACTCGGCGACCGCTTCGGCGACGCCCACGTCAAGGCACTTGCCGAGCACGTCGTGCTCGCCGCTCGTCAACGAGACGTGGGAGCGCTCCGCGCATTGTAAAATGGCATGTCGAAGCAGACCGTATTCGCACACCAACGCCTTCAGATCGTAGCCGAGGGTCCAGCGTTGTCGGCCGTGCTGGCGTGCGGTGGCGCTGTCATCCGTGGTTTGGACCTGCTCCCCGGCACCCACCCTGCTCGCCATCTCCTGCAGGAAAGTTGGAATGTGATCGATGAGCAACGATTTCGGCACACCCGGCGCCGGCAGGCCGCTGGCTTGCAGCTCCGCCACAAACTCGGCGACTATGTCTCGAGCGTGCACGGTCAGCAACTGGCTCAGGGTCATCGGTAGGGGTTCACCGTCGAGAGTGCAGCGGCGTTCATCGACGCTTCCGACGCGCGGGAGCGGCGTCACGACTCGGCTTCAACAGCAGGCTGAGCTTGCACTTCGTCGTCTCGAGCGCATGGTTGAGCAGCAAGCGGACGACGTCAGCCCGGCTCACCTCCAGCCCCTTGGCTCGGATGTTATCTGTGCAGGTCTCGATGCGCGCGACGAGGGGCTCGGGGAGGCGGAAAGAGAACTGTCTCGATGCGTCTGATTGAGCCATGGTTTCCTATCTTAGAGGGTCTATCTTCAGAGGGTTACGTCACCCGGTGTCACCCACCGACCATGCATTGGACGTACCACCCGGAGGGCGCCAGGGAAAGCCGCTCCGGAAACGGCGCGAGCTCAAAAGCTGCGCAGAATTGCCACATCGCCCGCGCCACGCCCGGGAGCAGGTGGCCTTCCATGCTGCGATGCCTTCCATGCTGCGATGCAACTGTGAAAGAAACCACCCGGGTGACGGCGCGAAAGCGCTGTGAAACGCGTTCCCTGTCGCCTGGGGTCGTGCACCGAGGTGACATTTCGCCGCAGTCGCCGGAGCACCTCGGGCGCAGGGGCGCGCCCGAGGGTAGCGGCACGCTCGTTGCTTTATCGGCGCTCATGGCACAACCTGAATCAACACGCGATACGGCCTCCGAGGCGATAGGCCACTTCCACGAGATTGTCTCGAAGTTCGACACTGCGATGCTCGTCACGCGGCGCCCAGGCGTGGAGTTTCACGGCCGCCCGATGGCGATCGCGCAGGTCGATGCTGATGGCAGCTTATGGTTCGTCACGAGCATCGACGCGCCGAAGCTCGTCGAGCTTGCGGCGGACCCCTACGCGCTCGTCTGCATGCAAGGGGGCTCGCGCTTTGTCACCGTGAACGGCAAGGTCGACGTGGTGCGCGACCAGCGCAAGATTGACGAGATGTGGCGGGAGACCTTCCGCGTCTGGTTCGACGGCAAAAATGACCCGAAGCTCGTGCTATTGCGTTTGACGCCATTCGAAGGTGAATACTGGGATCAATCGGGCGTTCGCGGTCTGAAATATGCGTTCCGGGCTGCCAAGGCGCTCTTCTCGGACGATAAGACGGAGGCTGCGCGGGGCGACGGTGGCACGCACGCCAACGTGAGGCTCTGACCTCTGTGGTGCTCGCGAGCAATCTCCCACGTCGAAGGGGTCTGGCCCCGGGCGTCTCCTGTTCCGCGAGGAACGGTTGAAGCACCCTGTCGAGCGGCCCGCGCAGGGCCGCTCGAGGCAGCTGAGCTTAGAGCTGCGCGTACGCGCGACTCAGGCGCTCCGCCATGTCACGAATTTGTGCGCTCGTCACGCGCAGTTGGGGCATAAAGCGCAGGATGTTGGGTCGGGCCGCGTTGAGCAGCAAGCCGCCCGCAGCGCAGCGCTCCGCAAGAGGCGCGGCGATGGGATGCTCGAACTCGAGCGCGCAAAGTAAGCCGCGGCCGCGCGCCGCGCCTCGAAAGCTCGCCGCAAGGCGGGTCAGCTCCGAGGCGAGCTGCTCGCCGCGATGACTGACGTGCCGCAGGAAGGACGGCTCGAGGATTACCCTGCACACGGCGAGGGCCACGTGGGCCAGCAGTGGATTGCCGCCATGTGTGCTGCCGTTGTCGCCCGGTTCGAAGCATGCGGCGCGCGTGTTTGCCAGCACCGCGCTCACTGGCAAGCCGGCGCCCAAGCCCTTGCCCAGGGTGGTGACGTCGGCGCGGACGGCCTCGTGCTCCTGAGCGAGAAATCGACCGGTGCGTCCGCAGCCCGTCTGCACCTCGTCGAGCACCAGCAGCAGGTCGTGCCGATCAGCGAGCTCGCGCAGGCCACGCAAGTAGCCCTCGGGCGGTACGACCACGCCGGCCTCTCCCTGGATCGGCTCCACCATCAAGGCCACCGTATTGGCACCGATGGCGCCTTCCATCGCAGAGAGATCGCCAAACGGAACCTTGTCGAACCCCGGCGGGTACGGGGGAAATAGCTCGTCCCAACCGGGCTTGCCGCTGGCCGCCATGGCCGCTAGCGTGCGGCCGTGAAATGCGCCGTGCGTGGTGACGATGGCGTGCGCGCCGCGCTTATACTTTTTGCCCCACTTGCGGCACAATTTGATGGCCGTCTCGTTGGCCTCGGCGCCGCTGTTCAAGAGCGCGACCTGCGCCGTCCCGGTGCTCTGCGTCAGCAGGCGCGCGAGCTCGATCGCCGGGCGATTGTGGAATGCCGGGCTGGGGGTGATGAGCAAACAGGATTGCTCCGCCAAAGCCGCGACCACTTCGGGCGCGGCGTGTCCGAGCGCGTTGACGGCCCAGCCCTGGACGAAGTCGAGGTAGCGTGCGCCATCTTCATCCCAGAGGTACGAGCCCTCGCCTCGCGCCATCACCTGCGGGGGTCGGCGTATCACCGGCATCAACGGCGCACCCGGATCCGCCGCGGCGCGCTCCGATGAGCGAGCGGCGTTGCGCTGCGCAGGCGAGCTCTGGCTCGTGCTGGGGGTGAGAAGGGTGGGATGAAGCTCGGCGATCGTCATGGGTTCCTCGGCTTTTGGGCGGCCGCTGGAACACCAACGAAAAAGCCGCCCGGGTTGGGGCGGCTTGTTTCACGAACAGGGGATTAAACGTCAGCCGCCCCGCAAACGAGCTCGCGCTCGCGCGTTCCTAGCGGCAGCGAGACGGACGGAAGGCGACACCCGGCTATCATGCCAGAGCGGCGCTGAACGTCAAAGGGTCTCGGGGTGCGACGCCGGGCTGCTGAGCAGCGCCTGCCACGGTTCCTTCTGATTCTCGAGAGGGAGCCGGCCCAGACTCCCGGATCCCACGCCGAATGCGCGGAGCTCTGCGCCGGCACACCAGCGACAAGCCGAGACCCGAGAACCTGGTCCGCAGGTGCTCCGCGAGCCGCCCCTGGCCGTCACGACGGCGACGCTCGCGCGATATTTCTGTTACGTTGGCGACCTCGCTCGTGCACCCAAGGCCTTGGGGCCGTTCGTGGGTCGAATGCAAGCGTGACGCGGGCGGGCGAGAACACGACCCGAGCGTGTGCGGGGCCTGAGAGAACAGCTCGCTCGCCGTCAGGAACGGTGCGCTGATGTCGTGCGGGGTCTTACCATTCCACGCGTTGGGCGTCAGGGGATAGGGGTTATCGAGGTGGAACAGCAGTGCTGCTCGGGTTGACACGGCCAGAGGCGAGCCAGCTTGGAACGCTGTGACCCGTTTAGTGGACAGGAAGGGATCGTGAGCGCGAAGCCTTGCTGGATATCCATAGCGGATAATATTACTGTCCCCCCGCATGTGCGCCGGCGCAGAAGAACGCGGAATGGCTTGGAGAACCTGAGGGGGATCCACCGGGCCTCACAACTGAAGGAATTGACCCTCGCCATGAAGACGCTGAACGATGTGCTGCAGTACCGCGCGGGCCACACGCCTGACGATACCGCTTACATTTTTCTCAACGATCAAGGCGAGGAGAAATCACGGCTCACCTATCGGGAGGTGGATGAGCGGGCTCGGCGTATCGCAGCCACCTTGCGGGAACACCTGCGTCCAGGTGAGCGGGCGCTGCTGCTCTACCCCGACGCGGAAGATTTCATCGCGCCCTTCCTCGGCTGCTTATATGCGGGTGTCATCGCGGTACCGGCGTATCCGCCGCGACCGAAGAGGCTCGGTCACCTCCTGAGCATCGCCGCTGATGCCGGCACGACGCTGGCGCTCACGACGACCGCTGTGGCAACCCGCCTCCAAAAGCGAGTCACTGAAGAGTTCGCTGGCTTGCAGTTTCGGGTCATCACGACCGATGACATCGAGCGCCAGAAGACGAGCACCGCCGGCTTCGTGCCGTTTCCCGCCGGGGAGAACGACCTCGCCCTGCTGCAGTACACTTCCGGAGCCACCGGGCACCCCAAGGGGGTCATGGTGTCCCACGGGTGCCTGCTGCACAACGAGCGCGTGCTGACCGAGGCCATGGGCCTTTCGGCGCAGTCGGTGGGCTGCGGGTGGTTGCCGGTTTTCCACGACATGGGGCTCGTCGGCAACTTACTCAACCCGCTGTTCTGCGGTTATCCGTGCGTCCTATTATCACCAATGGCGTTCATGAAGCGCCCCCTCACCTGGCTCGAGGCGGTCAGCAAGTATCGCGTGACGGGGACCGGTGGCCCCAACTTCGCGTACGAGCTCTGTCTGAGGAACATCAAGCCAGACGAGCGCGCAAA
The DNA here is from genome assembly GCA_043747815.1 of Deltaproteobacteria bacterium. Lineage (GTDB taxonomy): Bacteria > Myxococcota_A > Polyangia > Polyangiales > Polyangiaceae > SZUA-265. The sequence goes on along the minus strand of JAYTOL010000041.1, from coordinate 209,183 downwards.
GTTAGACCTGAGCAGCTGGGACTCCGCGTTCTGTGGCGCCGAGCCGGTTCGGCCGGAGACGCGCAAGCGCTTTGCAGAATACTTTGCCCCATCCGGTTTTCGCGCCAAGGCATTTTATCCCTGCTACGGCCTAGCGGAAGCGACGTTGCTGGTCACGGGCGGGCTCAAGCTGACACCAGCGCGGACGCTGACCGTGGATCGTGAGCAGTTGCAGCGCGGGCTGGCCCAGCTCTCGACAGAAAAAGCTGATAAGGCCTCAACGGCCGTCTTGATCAGCTGCGGTCAACCCTGGCAGGGCACGACTTTGCGCATTGTCGATCCTGCAATCCGGCGCGGCGTTCCCGAAAGGTCCGTGGGTGAGATTTGGGTTGCCGGTGAGAGCGTTGCGGCGGGCTATTGGAACAACCCCTCCGCTACCGAGGCTACCTTTCGCGCGTTTCTCGAGGATGGCGAGGGGCCGTACCTGCGCACCGGCGATCTCGGTTTTCTGGATGGCGGGGAGCTCTACGTAACGGGCCGTATCAAGGACGTCATCATCATTCGGGGGCGGAACTACTACCCTCACGACGTGGAGGACGCCGTCGAGGGGTGCCATCCCGCCATCCACCCGAGCAAGGCCATCGCGTTCTCGGTCGACAAAGATGGTGAAGAACAGCTCATTGTCGCGGTCGAGGTGGATCGTCAAGCGCTACGCGATCTCGATGTAGACGCGGTGGTGCTGGCCGTGCGGCGATCTGTGATCGAGAGCCAAGAGCTGGCCGTGGCGGGTGTGCTCCTGCTCAATCCCGGCGGCCTGCCCCGAACCTCGAGCGGGAAAGTCCGCCGCGGCACGTGCCGCGACCTTTTCCTCAGCAAGCGGCTCGATGTGCTCGCAGCGTGGCGCGCCGATGACACCAGCCGGCAGGGGAGCCTGCAACCCCCGAGTGGCCCGAACGCCATTGACGTAGTGGATTGGATCGTGAAGTGGGCTTCTCGGGAGCTGAAGCTCGGGGTCTCCGCTATCGACCTGTCACGACCACTGACCGACTACGGCATGGACTCGCGCGCGGGCGCTCAGTTCGTGCTCGCGCTCGAAGAATGGTTGCAGCGGCCCGTCCAGCCCGAGCTGCTCTGGGAGTTGCCCTCCATCGCCGCCTTGGCCGATCACCTCGCAAACCCTTCGCGGCCGCAGTTGCCATCGGAGCGGGCATTCCTCGGTCGTCTGACCCCCGCCAGGGGCACCCCACCCCTCTCCGTGGGGCTGCAGGTGTTGACGGGCAGTAGCGCCCCTCGAGCTGTCTCCGAGCGCATGGGCTTCAGCTTGTTCTTCTTTGCCAGCGACCAGGGTACGGATCGCGACAAGTATCGCCTCGTCATCGAGAGCGCTCGCTACGCGGACAACCACGGCTTCACCGGCATCTGGACGCCAGAGCGACATTTTCATCCCTTCGGCGGCCTCTTTCCAAATCCCGCCGTGCTCGGCGCCGCGCTGGCTCGCGAAACTCAGAATTTGCGCATTCGGGCGGGCAGCGTGGTCATGCCTCTCAATCATCCGGTTCGCGTCGCCGAAGAGTGGGCCATGGTGGATAACCTGTCCGGCGGGAGGGTGGACCTTGCCTTCACGTCAGGCTGGAACCCCAACGACTTCGCGATAAACCCGGGTGCCTACGAGGAGCGGCGTAAGGTCACTTTGCGCGACATGGAGACCGTGCGCCGTATGTGGCGCGGCGAGCCGTATCGAGGCCCGAACGGCACTGGCCAAATGGTGGAGCTCCCGCTCTACCCACGCCCGGTGCAGCCGGAGCTTCAGGCGTGGCTGACCTGCAATCGATCGGGTGATGGCTTCGTCGACGCGGGCGCCGCGGGCGCCAACGTACTGACCGCGTTGCTCCTGCAGACGCCCGAGGAGCTAGCCGAGCGCATCCGGGCCTACCGTCAGGCTCGCGCAGACAACGGGCACGATCCCAAAGCCGGCCACGTCACGTTGATGCTGCACACGTTCCTGGGGGAAGACCCTCAAGCGGTCAAAGACCTGGTGCGAGGCCCTCTGACCGAATACCTGCGGACGTCCGTCGACTTGTGGCGAGGGGGAAGCACCCGCCTGGAGGAGATGTCGGACGCAGAGCGAGCGCGCCTGCCCGAGCTGGCGTTCGAGCGTTACTTCCACACGAGCTCGCTCCTGGGCTCGGTCGAGAGCTGCCGCAAGATGGTAGAACGTCTTCACCGCATCGGCGTCGACGAGATTGCGTGCCTGATCGATTTCGGGCTTCCGACAGATACCGTGCTCGCTGGACTCAAGCAAATCGAGTGGCTAAAACAAGTCATGAATTCGCCCATCGAGCAGAAGCCCGAGCCGTCGAGCGCGGATCCCAGCGTTGCCATCGGTCGTGACGCTGCGCGTTCTCGAGCTCGCCCCTGGATCCTGACGCCAGTGCCGAGACCAGAGGCCCAGCTGCGGCTGTTCTGCTTGCCGCCTGCCGGCGCCGACGCACGCGCCTTCGAGGGCTGGGGAGAGCACTTCCCAACGAACATCGAGGTCAACCTGATCGATGCGCCCCAACAACAAGAGCGCCTCGCGGATCTCTTTGCTGAATTGATCCCGGCGCTGTTACCGCGCCTGGACAGGCCCTTCGCTTTCTATGGCCACAGCGTCGGTGGGCTCATCGCCTTCGAGCTGGCGAGAGAGCTACGCCAGAAGCACGGCCGCGAGCCGGTGCACCTGTTCATCGGAGCCCAACACCCGCCGCAGCGTCCTTTCCCCTATCCCTCGCACAAGGACCTGGCCACGCCCGCCGGCCTGGCCTTCATCGGAGCAAACTTTCCGGTAGGGGCTAACTTCGCCACCGATGAACGTCAGCAAGCTCAGCTGGCACGCATCATCCAGGCGTTGAAGCCCGGCATGCTGATCCAGGACGACAACTACGTTTTCAAGGCTGGAGCACCGCTGAGCTGCCCGATCACCGTCTTTGGAGGGACGCAAGACCCCGTGATCAAGCCAAAGGATCTACAGCTCTGGCAGGCCCATACATCCTCGGAGTTTTCTCTAGAGATGTTAGCCGGCGGCCATCTCTTTCTGCGCGAACAGCGCTCCGAGTTGGCCCGCCAGATCGCCGAACGCACGAGCCGCGCGGAGCGCTGAACCACGCGCGGCGTCGCGTCGTTGGAGGACGCCGAGCGTCAGTCTTTGAGGGCGCTACTGCGGCGCGGTACGCGCATAGGGGCCAAGCGGACGGACCTCGGCGAACGTCAGCGTGTTCGGGCGCACGTTGATCGCGACGTCCCCATAGCGAGTGCCGTTTGGCGTAACGCCTCGGACCCGTATTACGTTGCCCATCTCGAGCGACATGTTGGCAAACCCGGCAACGCCTTGTTTGTCGGTAACCGTGCCTGCCGCGGGCAGGCCGCCCGCAAATACCCAGGGGATCTCGGTTCCGGTGGTGTCGGTCTGCAACTCTAGCGAAACACCGGCCGCGCGCTGGCCAAGGCAATTGAAGGTGCGCAGCGCGATGATGCCCGAATTCGTGTTCCTGTTGGCTGGATTGCCCGTCAGTTGCTGGAAAAATTCGTTGATCCTCAATTCTCGGGGAAGGGAGATGGGCTCACTCACGACGGTGGGCGGCGTCCCGTCCCAGGGGTCGAGATTGAAGCCGAGCTCACCAGAGAAATAATACTCGGTTGGAAGGTAGCCCGGCGCGTCGAAATTCAGATAGCCCTCGAAGCCATAGGGAAATGGTCCCCCGGCGATCAGCGGTGGCGGCCGCCCCGGAATTTCTGACATCACGGGGATAGGTAGCGGCTCCACGCACGGGAAATCAAGGATCTGGCAAACCTTGATTTTCAGGCCGGGTATAGCCATCGCTCCCATGGGGTTGTTGAAATCCACGACCACCATGGCAAAGCCCAGTCCCGGCGGTCTTTCAATGTCAGAAACGTAGGGGTCGGTCAGACAGCTCCACGCGGTTCTAGGCGGATCCCCACCCCCGCCCCCAGCGCCACCCCCATTCCCGTCTGTCCCCCCGCCCCCGCCTACGCATGGCGGGCCAACAGGTATTCCGCACCTGGTGCCCTCCGGGTCGAGCGCCGAGCACCCCCCGCAAACCACGCCCAATGCCAAACCCAAGATCACCGTGGGCACCCGGCCAGCAGCGGCCAGACTCGCAAAGCCAGTCATCTAACGTCTCCTAAGCGATATTGCGGGTTGCTGGACCCAAAGATGCGGTTCCCCGGCAGCATTCCCGGTGCAGCTGCGCGGTCTCCCGGAGGCAGGTCGCGGGCAATCGAACAACCGAGTCTCGCCAAGCCGCCCCTCACTTCCCAACCCAGGGTTCAGCAGCCGCTGCGCCCCACCAGCTGTTCGAGCGCAACATCGGCCACATGGTGGTGGCGTGTAGCACGCCCGTGGCGGGCTTCGCAACGCTTCGAAAGCGATCCCGAAAAGCCCGCGGGGGCTTTCGTATCGCATAGGAGCTTGCACGGGAGTACCGAAATTTCGGCCGATGGCGGGCAGTCGTGGCGCCGCCGGCAATGGCATTAGCTCCCCGTCGGGATCTTAGCAGTTGAGCCGAGCCCCCCGCCCGAACCAACGACCCCGTCGTGGCGCCAAGGCAAGTCCTCCGCACCGCCCGTTACGTACTGGCGTGTCGCCGAGGTGATTGCTAGCTGAGCGAGCACCGGCCGGAGCTCGGAGGGCACTTGATTCCCCGCAAGCGGGCCGGCAGAGCCGGAGCAGGTGGCAAACGGCACCCACCGAGTCGCGATCGCCCTGCAGTCCTTGTACTGGGGGCGCGCTCGTCATGAACACCGCCACATCCTCGGGCTGCAAGCGGGTTCCCTCCAGGCAGGCGTGATGAGAAAACCGGATTGCTCTGCCAAGGCAGCGATCACGTCGGGCGTGGCACGTCCGCGGGCGCTGGAACACCAACGAAAAAGCCGCCCGGGTTGGGGCGGCTTGTTTCACGAACAGGGGATTAAATCATCTCGGCGGCGCTGTCACCGTCACGCCCGCAAGGCGAGCTCACTTACCGCTCACGATTCATCACATCTTCCGTCTGGAACACCCAAAAAGCGAGGGGCCAGAAGCGTAGTCGCCCGAGAACCGGCCCGGAACCGTAGTTTCTACGGTGAGGACCGGAAGCGCAGGGCGACATAGCAGATGGCCGAGATCCAGGGGGTCGTCGCGTTTTCGAGATGACCAATCCCGCGCTCACTTACCGAGCGCATTCGCTCTCCCACGGACCCCAGATGGCCAGCGTCAGCCCGGGGGGCCCTTGCAGGTTTACGAACAGGGTGCGCCCATCGGGGGAGAAGGTCGCGCCGGCAAATTCTTGATCGTTTAGCGCGTTCTGGGCGAACGCGAAGGTGCCGCCGGCCTCGTCGATGCCCACGAGCCACTGATCGGCTTCCCCGTCGGTGCAGGCCAACGCGTAGCCGTGCGGGCTTTGCGTGATGTTGTCGGGTCCGTCAAAGGGCGAGCCCTTGGGAAAGAAAGCCACGAGCTCGATGCTCTCCGAGCGCGGGTCGTAACGCCAGATCTGACCGGAGTGTTCGGCGGCGCTCTGGTCCTCTGCGTCCTCGGCGAGCGGGCCATCACCGCGGCTCGAAACGAACCAGATGCTCCCGTCGTTACCTGCCCAGGTGCCTTCCGCCTTCATGATCGGTGTCGCGCCGAGCGCGATGGCTTGCTCGCGAACCGTCGTGTCAGAAGCTCCTGGGTTAGCGTTGGGTACGTCTACCCAGCTGACGTCGAGCCGCGTCCCCGGCTCTTGCACGACGGAGAGGTCGGTTTCGATGCCGCTCACCGAGAGGGCCTGCAGCGTGCCGCCGGCGTGCAGGCTACCGGGCCCCCCGAGCGGGTGCTTGGGCAGAAAGCGATAGACACATCCAAAAGGGTCGCCTGCGTCTTCGGTCAGGTAGGCTCTGCCGCGGCGATCGAACGAGACCGCCTCGTGTTCGAAGCGACCCATGGCCACGATGGGCTCTGGGTTGCCGCCACGAGCCGGATCGACCTCGAACACGTACCCGTGCGGCTTCTCCAGCACGGCGTCGGTCTCTTCACAGGAGAGCCACGTGTGCCACGGCGTTGGACCGCCCGCGCAGTTGTCGAGCGTGCCCGCGAGGCTGACGTGGTGCTGGAGGAGCTGGCGATCGCGCCCGATCAGCAGCGTGGTCGTGCCGCCCACGCCCGCCGGGTCGTAGGTAGCTCCTGCACGCACTGGGACCGGGATCAACGAGTCCTCCAGCACGTCATCCGGGTTGAGCTCGTGATTGCGCACGAGCCAGGTGCCGAGCAGCCCGGCCGAGAATGCTGCCATGCCGTCATGACTGGACGGTACGCTGCCGCCGTCGCTCAAGACGTCGCCCTCACGCGACAAGACTCGGTAGACGAAGCCTGCGGGCAGGTCGACAATGCCGGCCGGGTCGGGCACGAGCTCGCCATAACCCGCGAACGGCAGTTGCCGGCGGCGAGCACGTGCGCTCGCGGGGGACGCGGAAGTGATGACCTGTGCCATCGAACCGGTGGCTGCGACGAACAGCGCCCCAGACTTGATGAATGAACGACGAGAGGTAAACATCGCCGGGACTAAAAGGGAGCTTTGTCACGAAGCTGTTACAGCCGTGAAAAACTTCGAAGGCGCTGGGCCCGGAGCGCGGCATGATACACGTGGCGTTCCCATGCCTCAGCTGTGGCTCTACGCGCTCTTGCCCCTGGCCGGCTTCGTCGCCGGCGTGGTCAACACCATCGCGGGCGGCGGGTCGTTCTTGGTGCTGCCGTGTCTGATGCTGCTCGGTATGCCGGAGCAGGTGGCCAACGGCACCAACCGAGTCGCGATCGCGCTGCAGTCCCTGTATTCGGTGCGCGCGTATCATCGACACCGCCCCATCGATCGCGCCGCCGTGGGGCGCTTGCTGTGGCCCTCCTTGCCGGGGCTCGCCGTGGGCTTCGTGCTCGCGACGCTGCTCTCGCCCGGAGCCTTTCGCAGCGTCGTGGGGGTCCTGTTCCTCGGCTTCGTCGTGTTCATGCTGGCACGACCCAAGCTCCTGCTCGAGCAGGCGCCGCAGGCGCGGAAATGGCCGCGGGGAGTCGAGCTCGGCGCGTTCTTTTGCATCGGTATGTACGCTGGGTTCCTCCAGGCCGGTGTCGGCCTGCTGCTCTTGGTGGCGCTGGCTGCGCTTCAGGGGCGAGAGCTGGTGGACGCGAACGGGGTGAAGCTCGCGCTGGTCGCCGTGTGGATCGTGCCCACGGTCCTGTGGTTTGCCTTTAACCGGCAGGTCGAGTGGGGGCCGGGGCTGTTGGTCGGCGTCGGCAACTTCTGCGGCGCACGCGTCGGCGCGAGCTGGGCCGTCAAAAAAGGCAATCGCCTGATCTTTGTCTTCCTCGTGCTGGTGATGGTCAGCACGGGGCTGAGCTTGATCTTCGCCTGACGGACAACGGACGGTGAAGGACCGATGTCCGGAGCGAACGGACACCTGTCAACCAGCAGAGAGAGCCGGCTACCGTGGCCCGTGAAGCGAATAAATGCCGCTAAACCACTGCCTTTATCGGCAACGGGCCCTCCCTGCCTGCGGGTCGCGCGTGGCGGCACAGCGTTTGCTCTGAGGCGCAACGTGCAACCTTCGACGTTCAAATGCTGGCGCATCTCCAGGCGCATCTCCTCGCTCCTGGCTCTCCTCGGGCTCTTGTCGTGGCCGGCGCTGCTGCGAGCCGCCGATTCTGCGCTCCAGTGGAACCCGGCGCACGCGCGTTTTCGCACGTCGGAATCCGTGGTGACGGGAGCGCTCGCGTTGCAGGCGGCGTCCGTTGTGCTGCTTTATCCACAGCCCGCGGCCAACTGGCGCGGCGGCATCTTGTTTGATGACGCGATACGGGATGCTGTGCTCCTCGAGGGGACAGGTGCGCGGGCGAGCGCCGCGCGTTGGAGCGACAACTTGTATTATGGGCTGCTGGCGTATCCGCTGCTCGTCGATACGGCGATCGTCACCTGGGGCGCGCACGGCTCGACCGACGTCGCGAACGAGATGCTCGCGATGAATCTCGAAGCCTACGCCTTCTCCGGCGCCATCGCGCTCACCGCTGAAAAGATCGGGCGCGTTCGACCCGCCGAGCGCGGCTGTCGCGAGGACGCGACGTACAGCCCCAAATGCGGCAACGACGTCGCGCTCAATGCCAGCTTCGCGAGCGGTCACACGGCGCTGGCCTTCACCAGCGCGGGCCTCACGTGCGCTCACCACCAGCATCTACCATTGTACGGCGGCGGAGCACCGGACCTCGCCGCCTGCCTGGTGGCGCTGTCGGCGGCGTCTGCCACGGGCGTGCTGCGCGTGATGTCCGACAATCACTACACGAGCGATGTCTTGATCGGCATGGGCATCGGCTTGTTCGGGGGGTATGGCTTACCGACGCTGTTGCACTACGGGCCAGGTAGCGCAGCTGGCGACTCGTTCGAGAGCGTCCTTCCGATAATTCGCATGGGGAAGGGCGCTCAGGCCATCGCCGGTGTGCTCGCGCCTCGGGTCGGCCCCAACGAAGCCGGGTTGATGCTGGTGGGGGCGTTCTGAGCGCGCCGCGCCACGAACGACAGCCTCAACGGCAAAGCTGTATGGAAAATTCGCTGTCGTCGGCGCCGTCGTGGGACAGGTAGGGGTCGAGCGCCAGGTGCACGGCGTCTCCGGCGTGCACGTCGACGAGGAGCTGGAAGGGGAAAGCGTCGGTTTGCCCTGGTGTCGTGACCTGCTGCCACAACTCGGCATCCCCCAGGCTGACGCTGCCTCGTACACCCCGTGAGTTGATGTTCGTGGCGCGAAGCGAGCCTCGCACGAAGAGGGTGGCGGTGATCGGGCTGACCCAGCGTCGGACGGCGTGCTGTTCGATGGGTGTGGAGGCGCCCGTCGTGTCGCGGCCGTTGGGGTGCATGCGCAGCCGACCGATCCACGTCCACGTTCCCGTGCTGGAGAACCAGCCTTGATCGTTGACCGAGGGCTCGAAACGGAACGCTGAAAACTGGATGAAATTGGCGCTCGAGAAGCCAGGCTCCTCGTAGTATCCGTAGAACCAGTTCGCCTGACCCTGCGTGCCAGAGAAGTCGGCGGCAGAGTCTGCAACGACGCTCGAGCAACTCGTCGGACAGGGAAGGCAGCTGCCGCCGCAGTCGATCCCTGTCTCGTCTTGGTTGGGGATCCCGTCTGAGCAGCTGGCGCTCGGCCCCGCGTCGCAGGCACCGGCGTCCAGGCAGCTGACGCTCGGCCCCGCGTCGCAAGCGCCGGCGTCCGAGCAGCTGGGGCTTGGCCCCGCGTCGCAACCGGGGCAGGCGCCGCCGCAGTCGATGCCCGTCTCAGCCTGGTTGCGGATCCCGTCCGAGCAGCTGGCGCTCGACCTCGCGTCGCAGCTCGCGCACACCCCACCGCAGTCGATGCTCGTCTCGTCCTGATTGCGGACTCCGTCGGAGCAGCTGCCCATCGGCCCCGCGTCGCAGGCTAAACACCGCGGCAGGTCAGGTGGGGGAGTGTCGTCGAGGGGGTCGACAATTTCGTAGCCAAAGCGTGCGCATCCCAAGGGTAACAGCAGTAGCGAGCCAATGGTCAGCGTGCGCATGGCCACGAGCGCCAATGAGATATCCGCACCTCCACATTATGATGCCTTGCGCGCGTGTTCGCATGGTTGATAAAGCGGACACGGGGGCGCACCCTGGGCCCGGCTCGGGTGGACGTCGTCGAACGTGCGAGCCCCGGCGTGCGACTGCGACCCGCCCGGCGGGTGAAGGACCGATGGCTGGGGTTCGGGGTTCCGAAGCCGCGCCTCGCGGAGCTTCGCTTTGGCCGTATAGGCGCGGCGCGAGCTCAAAAGCCGAGATCGACGGCCGCGTCGCGCGGGCATGTTTTGACACGAACGCGCTCTACTGACGCGTCAAGCTTGCGGGCTCGGGCTTTGCCGACGGCTGCAGCTGCGTTCGCGCGAGAAAGCGAGCCTTCGCTCGGACTCCGCCCACCCGGCCAAGTAGCCCTAGAGCTGGCGCAGTTGGAGTGCACCCCTCCCAAACACAACGGCGGCATTGCCCCCGCACCCCCTGGTGCCGGTCCACGGCCACACCGTCAATCATCGATTAGCAGCGTGCCCGATCACGTTGGCAGCGTTCAGCTCTGCATGTTGCGTGCCGTTTGGCCCAGATTTGACTACACCGGGCGGTTTCCTCGCGCCTCGATGTCGAGCACACACGGAACAGTAACCACCAACAATGTCTGAAGCACGGCCCGGTCCAGGTGACGGTGCGTTCATCATCGACCATGGTGTACGCGTCATCGGTGCGTAGCGACCGTGGTTCGAGGAGCAACTGAGAAGCCATCGCGTCGAACTGCATGGGAGCTCTCGCTTGTCGCAAGGACGCAAGGACTCAAGGCGCTCACCAAGCTCGTCGCGAGTGCTGCCGAAGCCGGCACCATGAAGTTCAGTAGTGCCGAGGATGCGCAGCGCTTCGCGTTCGACGCCATCGGAACAGACTTTTTGACCAAGGCGCTGCATCGCAACCGGTGCATCGTGGATGCCAGGTTCGATAAGGCGTGGCGCTCTCTGCGTGCCGGGGATCCCATTTTGACCGGCCCCACGCAGCTACAAGGGCCAGTCTCTCGTCCCCGCGACTTCAGCTGGGAGCTGTTGCTCGCGAGCCTCGTCGCGACGTTCGCCACCAACGTGCGCATGGCGGAACCCGATGTCGTGTGTGAATTCCAGGGCAAGCGCGTCGGGCTGGCCGCCAAGGTCTTCTATGGCTCCAATGACGGGCAATTGCTGGATAAGATTCAGGAGGGCGCGAGACAGATACAGAATCAGAACGTCGACCAGGGATTCGTCGTAGTGAATATGGTCGAGCAGTTCCCTCACGAGCGGCTGTTTAACGTCATTCGCGAGGCCGGAATTGCCGAGGCTAAAGTCATCTTTGAACTCGTTTCCGGCTGGGTCGATGCATTCCTCGTTGCGCACCCGGTGCCGTTCTGGGAACAGCACCTCCGCGGCATGTCGAAGCTCATGTCCGTTATGATGTTCGTCCCGACAATCTTGCCGTTGGCGGGAATGCCGATGCCATTGCCCTACTACCGCATCCACACCTTCGGCCTTATCGGACGCGAGGATGAAGCGCTGCTGTTCGAGCAAGCCTTGCAACTCGCTTGCGAAGAGGTTCCTGCTTTCTATCTGCCGCCGCCCGTGGAGAGCGGCGACGTCGCATGCCGAATCCCCCGATTCCGCACAAATATATAACTAGCGATAAGTGCACAATCGATAGTTTGACGAGCCAGCGCAGCGAGGCGAACCCGATCGTGGAACTCTATCAGCAGGAAGTCAGGGCGCCCTCTGCGGCGGTCCGGTGCGTCGTCTCGACGAGCCTCTGCTGATCGCGCTGGCGCTCGTGGACGATCCGGCGGACGCTGGCCACGCCCGCGATGGCGCCCAGCAGCCAGAGCGCTGCGGCGACGCCCAGCACGGCACGGTGCCGGCGCATCCAGCGCCGCAGCACCAGGCAGCTTGTCATCGGCGAGACGCGGCCGGCGCTCGAAAGGAGTCGGCCACACGGAGGATCCCGGAACCCGAGGCCAACGGAGCCCAACAGTTTCGCGGTAATAGCAATAAAATCGCGCATTACCGCAGGTGCCGTAACAGTCCGGCCGCTTCCGCGCGACGAAGACGGCGGGTACGATACACCGATGACCGAACTCAACGGACACGCCAGCACCTGGCCCGGCTTGGAGGTAGCCATTGAGGGGACTAACCTGTCTCCCGAGGATATCGACGCTCGCCACATGGTGGAGTTGGTCGAGGCCGCGACCGCGGCTCTGGACGTCGTTGCCAAAGAGCGCGGGCGGAAGGCGATCGGGCTGCGGCTCGTTGGGATCCGAAAAGGGTCGGCGGCGTACGACTTGCGCGTTCCGGATCCAGCTTCTGTACCCGTCATCGATGAGTTCGCGCGCCACGTAGAAAGACGCGGCGTCGAAAGTTCGCCGGTGATCCGGCGCGCCATTGAGCGCCTGCATCGCGCTGGAAAGGGCCAGGGCTCGGTGCGGCTTCGAGTCTACGACTCGAAGGGGATGGTCCGGCCGAGCTCCATCTATGTCGCCTCGCCGGTCAGCGTCGTGCATGCGCCCTTCGACGTGACGACCGAAATTTATGGCCGCGTCGTTGCCGTCGCGGCTGGCAGAGGCGACCGCCTATCCGTCAAACTGCGGCTCGATGATGGCGGGACGGCTGAGTTCGATGCGGACAGCGACGTGGCGGCGCTCGCCGGGCGGCTGTTCTTCCGACGCATACGGGCTGAGGTCGACTACGAGGTGACTCCGGACGGCGAGAGCGCCACAGAGATACTATCGCTGCAGGCGTTCGACGCGGCGCCCGACCATGACATCCTCGAAGCTTTCGACAGCGTTCGAGAGGAGTTCGTCAAAGACGGCTTTAAGCCGAGGGCCTCAGACTGGTTGAAGGAACTCGACGAGTGACGCGACCGCTGGCAGCCCTCGACACAAGCACGCTCATCTTTTGCTCGTCACCGAGAAGGTTGACGATTCGCCGGCCGAAGTCGAGACCGATAGACGCAGGACGCTGGTGGGCGAGTGCATTCGCAACATGCAGACAAAGTACAGCTGGGCGATCCCCAGCGTCGTCGTGGCGGAGCTTGGTCGCGACGGGATGCCGCAAGTCACGTTGCGCCGTCTCGATGCGATCTTCAGCCGATTTCGAGTCCTTCCGCTTAGCTTTCGGGCAAGTTGCATTGCAGCGGGAATCGCGGCGCGCGCGCTTCAAACGCGACCTGTCGGTGCCGAGCGCGGAGCCGTCAAATACGATGCGTTGATTTGCGCAACAGCCATCGCGTACGGCGCCGAGTGCATCGTGACGGACAACCCACGGGACTTCGCGCGATATATCGCCGAGGCTGGCGCGCAGTTGGAAATCGTTGTTCCCAGTGCTCCACCTGCGACCGGTCAGCTGCACATCCTGCACCGGTCAACCTAGCCCGCACTGGGCCGCATCACCGCGCATTCACGGCGGGCCGCTTCTCGGACGCTACAAGTCCCGGGGCGAGAGCTGGGGCACATCCGCAACGAGGAGCCGCATGTATCCGTTCCGAGCCAATTCTGCGTCGTCTGACCGTCAGGGCGTGTCTCGGTCGTTGTTGCCAGCCAGCGCTGCCACATCGCCGGAGGCACTATCGTGCGGATTGTCGCCGCAGTTCCGCTTCCAACTCCCGCGACGCAGTCGCCACGAGTGCGAGCAGGGCCCTGTCGTGGACGATGAGAAGTCGGCGCTCGTAGAGCCAGCGGCGAGCATGCGTGCGCAATTCACTCATCGTGGACACCACGACCGCGTCGCGCAGGACGCGGACTAGCGACGCGACGTCGGGTACGGGGATGCCAAGCTCCTTGCCGAGGTGCCGCGGCAGCACCACGGGCAGCACCCGGAAGGCGTCCAGCGGTCGCCCGCTCATGCGCACGAACCCTAGGTGCAGCGCGAAGCCCAGCTTCATGGCGGGGCCGCGGCGGCGCTCGATGACGGCGCTCGGTGCTGCTGAACTGGAGAACGCTTGCAGCTCGAACTCGCTCAACTCGCGCGGAACCTCGCGCAGCCCCAGATAGCTCTCCTGCCGCTCTCCTGCCAGCGTTGCATCGTCGGCTTCCCTGCCCGAGAGGGCTGGCCGCGGTACGCCGAACCAAAACCAACATCAGTGCGAACTAAATCCACAACTTACGAACACGGTCCCTGCTTTTTGGCTCGATTTATACCGTCGTAAATTGCACTGAAAACAAGAGGACCCGCGTGATCCGCGGCCGGCGCGATGCTACACTCTTACTACATGGCTATCGTTGCCGCGATTGAAAGAGAGACCGGATGAGCGCCACTGCGACATTATCGAGCAAGTTTCAGATCTCCATTCCCAAGGCCGTTCGTGATCAACAGCAGTGGGCTGCCGGTCAAGAGTTCGTCTTCATCCCGAAGGGTAAGGGTGTGCTCCTGGTCCCGGTACCAGAGTTGAAGGAGTTGGCAGGTTTGGCTCGTGGCGCCAGCAGCAAGGGCTACCGTGACCGAGCAGATCGCTACTGATGCGTGTTGTCGATACCTCGGCCTGGATCGAGTGGTTCATCGGTGGCGCCTTCGCCAAAACTCTGGCTAAAGAGCTGCCCGACCAGGACCAGTGCGTGGTGCCAACCCTCGTGCAGCTCGAGCTCTCGAAGTGGTTGCTCCGCGAGATCGGTGAGGAGGCTGCAGACCAAGTCATCGCCTACACGCAGAAGTGCGTGGTCATCCCCCTGGATACGACGATAGCCCTCCTCGCGGCCGAGATCCATCGGCAGTTCAAACTGGCCACGGCGGACGCCATCGTCTATGCGACCGCCCGTCACCTGGGTGCGGACATGCTCACGTGTGATAAACATCTCGAGAAGCTCCCCAACGTGCTGTATCTCAAACAGCCCAGGCAATGATGGTTACACGCTAGGGGCTGTGGTCGGCGCCCCTCGGCTTCAGTGCTTTCGGGCGCTGCCTTTGACCGCACGCAGTCCGCCCAGGGAGAACTTGGTGATGTGCGCGACAATCTCGTCATTCGAGCCAGCCCCTGCTGGCCATTGAGGCCACAAGAGAACGAGAATGGGCCGCGCGGTCATGTATTGCGTCACCTGCGCGATGATGCTCTGACACGCCAATACGGTCCCGAGCGACTCCGGACGGGACCCGGTGATGCGACTGATAATTTCGCACAGTATCATCGAGAGTGGACCCATGATCTGTTCGACTACGGTGGCGAGAGCCGGTGTCGGCTGGGACAATTCGTGTCCCAGGATCCGCATGTGCGGTTGCTTCTTGTCCAGGCTCATCAGGCCTTGGAAGAACCGAGAGATAAACTCCCTCAAAGCTGTCTCGGGCTCGAGATCGAGCAACTGCTCGTCGTTGATTTGCAGTTTCTCTTGGCCAAAATTCAATTTGAGGATTTCGGTGTAGAGACCGAGCTTGTCGCCGAAGTGGTAGTTCACGGCGGCCGGGTTGGCCTGTGCTCTTTCGCAGATCATGCGAGTCGTCGCGCCTTGAAAGCCAAGCTCGGAGAATATGACATTTGCCGCCTCGAGCAGGCGAGCTCGCGTTTCGTCTGAGGGTGGCGCACTCGGACTGTTCATCATTCTTCCTTCAGCGGGAGCTTTGAGTCAGTCACTTAGTCCGCGATCTATAGCCGGTCCAGTGCTGGTTTGCGCGTGACAGAGGAGAGGGCAATGAAAGGCGCGGGGTGTGGCATCAAGTCGCGGCTTCGCGTGCAGCGAGAGCTCTGTTGGCGTGCTGTGCGCTTCCTCTAGTGAGGCTGCGTCTGCTTTGATCGGCGGCGGCGCGCAGGTGTAGCCGGGGGCAGAGCATCGGAGCGCGGTCGCCGCGGGCGCAGACATTTGCAGGCAAAACAAACTGTTACAAGTGATTGAAGCGTAGGATTCAAGCAACTGCTTGACTGAGTGCCGAGCGGCTGATACGTTGCCTCTAACGACGCATGCAGTGGTCCACTGCGCTACCAGTCGAAGCATTCCAACCACGAACAGGGTTCCGTAATGAGTGACGTCAAGGCACTGGGCTATGTCTGTTTGACAGGCCCTCTCGGAGAATGGCAGCAGCTGGCCGAGATTCTCGGGCTTCAAGCCGTGCCCGGGGGCTCTGATTCTGCGGTCCGCTATCGAATGGATGAGCGCGCCTGGCGAATTGCGGTCGACGCTGGGGAGCCAGGTTGCGGCTGTATCGGCTGGGAGGTGGGCAGTCGCGAGGCGCTGCATCGGCTGCATGAAAAGCTCATCGGCGCGCAGATACCCGTAAAATCAGATCCGAAGCTCGCCTCCGCCCGCGGCGTCGCCGAGTTGATCCGCTGTCAGGACCCCTCGGGCCTTTGTCTGGAGTTCTTTCATGGCCCTCAGGTCAGCACCGAGCCGTTCGTGTCACCTAGCGGTGCCCGGTTCATCACGAGCCATGGCGGCGCGACCATGGGGCTGGGCCATGTCGTGCTGCTCGTCGACGACGGTAAGGCCGCAGCAGATTTCTACATGGGGTTACTTGGATTTGAGCTCACCGATTCGTTCAAGAGCGGCGTCATCGACGTGACGTTTGCGCACGTCAACGCGCGTCACCACAGCCTGGCCTTCGCCCCGACGGCAGGGAAAGTGGCGAGCGGCCTGCATCACGTCATGATCGAGGTGGACAGCTTGGACGTAGTGGGTCGTGCCTTGGATCGGGTGACCGCGGCCGGCATCCCGATCAATCTGAGCCTGGGAAAGCACGCCAATGACCTGATGACGTCGTTCTACTTGTCCACGCCTTCTGGGTGTGACCTCGAGTACGGCTGTGGTGGGCGACTCGTCGACGATTCCTGGACACCCATGTGGATCGATCGCCCCAGCCTTTGGGGACACAAGCACCGAACGCCTGTCAGCGACGGGCGGCCCCCTGAGGGCTCTAAGAGCGACCGTTGGTCGCTTTGATTGCCCACTCCTCCCGCAGCGATGACGCGAGCTAGCGGGGATGCTGCGGCCTCTCATTTTTGGCGGTGAACGCTGGCGGCAGACCTAATCGATCTGCGGGGCGGCCCGCATCGAGCCGCGAGACACGGACATCCATCCAGCCAATGAACTCGACAAAGGCGTGACCATGACCAATATCGCATCCGACCTACAACTTCCGGACCTAGAGCGCCTGGCCGCCCAGGCGAACACCGCGTCTCGGCCGCTGCTCAGCATCCCCCAGCATTTGCTCGTGGACGCTGAGCTGCGTGCCGAGGTCGAGCAGTTCCTCTTCTTTGAAGCGACTCTTCTAGACGACCGCCGCTATGAGGAATGGCTCCTGCTCCTCGCTGACGACATCCACTATTGGATGCCCAACCGATCCAATCGCAGTGAGCGCGAGGTCGCCCGCGAGAGCACGACGGCTCGCGAGTTCGGGCTCTTCGATGAAAACAAGAGAGCCATGGCTGCCCGAGTTGGCCAGCTCTTGACCGGTAGGCATTGGGCGGAAGAGCCGCCCAGCCGTTGCCGACACTTGGTGACGAACATTCGAATCGAGCCAACCGTGAGCGCCGGGGAGTACGTCGTCCGCTCCAACTTCTTCGTGTATCGGAACCGTTTGGAGCACACCGTCGACCTGTGGGTTGGCGAGCGCCAAGACGTGCTCCGCAGGCTGAGGCCGCTGACGTGGGAGATCGCTCGCCGCAAGATCATCCTCGATCAAAACGTCGTGCTGTCGGGCAACTTATCAATTTTTTTCTAGGCCACAACCCTCACAGTCGAGTCATCCATGATCAGCAATGCGTTACTGGAGTCGTACGTCGATACAGACAACGGCCTCATCAGCCCGAATATCTTCTCGAGTCAGGAAATCTACGAGCTGGAGCTCACGCGCGTCTTCGGCAGATCCTGGCTGTTCCTCGCGCATGAGAGCCAGATCCCGAAGCCAGGTGACTATTTCTCCACGTACATGGGCGCCGACCCAGTCATTGTCGTTCGACAAAAGGATGGATCGATAAAGGCCTTCCTCAATTACTGCCGGCATCGCGGCATGCCGGTCTGCCGATCCGATCAGGGTAACGCGAAGGCCTTCAGTTGCACGTATCACGGCTGGTCGTACGACGTGACCGGGAAGCTCGTGAGCGTCCCGAACCTGAATGATGCCTATAAAAATCAGCTCGACACGTCCAAATGGGGCCTCAAGCAAGTGCCGCGTCTGGAGACGTATAGAGGCATCGTCTTCGGCTGCTTTGATGAGGCGGTCCCGTCACTGGATGAATACCTCGGTGACATGAAGTTCCACATCGACCACATGTGGGATCGGCGAGAGGGAGGTGTCGAGCTCGTGGGCGGTGTCTCGAAGCACCGGATATCGGCTAATTGGAAGTTGGCGGCGGAGCAACTGACCAGCGACTCTTACCACGCGCAGATCACTCACCTCTCTAGCTTTGGTGTCTATGCCCCGCCGGAGCTCGCGGGGCGCCGTGACATCAGCCATACATTCCCTGGCGATAGAGGTCGGCAATTCAACTCGCCGTTTGGCCATGGCGCTGGCTTTGACCCCGAAATGGCCATCCCTTGGGTGTCGATCGGCGGCGACCCCATGCTGGATGCGTACGAGCAGTCGATCCGACCCGAGCGAGAAGCGCGCCTCGGCGCCGATCGCGCCAAAATGGGCTCGTTGCACGCCAGCATTTTCCCATCCTTCTCCTGGCTGAGTGGGTCTCGGACCTGCAGGGTCTTGCATCCGAAGGGCCTCAACGAGGTCGAGATCTGGGTGTTTTGCTTCGTCGACAAAGCAGCGCCCGAGGAAGTGAAGAACGCGACACGCCGCACCGGTCAGGGCGTGTCTGGCCCGGCCGGCTTGATCGATCAAGATGACGGCGAGAACTGGGCCCTGATTGGCAAATCCCTGGTGGGTCGTGGGCCGCAAATGCACAAGCTGCCGTTCAACTATCAGATGGGAATGGGTCAGGGAGTAACGGACCCAACGTTTCCCGGGCAGATGGTGCCCCATCTCTATAGTGAGCTGGCCGCGCGCAGCTTCCACCGGCGCTGGCGCGACCTCATGACGATCACGGACAGGTGGCCCATGCCGACCGAGGTGACGGAAAAGCGACCCAACGGTGCAGCCAAAGAAGGGCGCCAGCAGTGAAGACCGCACCCCAATTGACGTTTGAGAACACGCGGCGGATGGTCGAGACAAGGGACTACCGGATTCAGATCAATGAAGCCGGTGAAGGGCACCCGATCATCATGCTTCACGGCGGCGGCCCCGGTGCGACCGGTTGGAGCAACTACGCCCCCAATATCGCCAGCCTCTCCCGGAAGTTCCGGTGCATCGCCGTGACCCTGCCGGGCTGGGGTGAATCGAGCCCCCAAAGCCGCGCCACAGGCCGCAACGCGGTCGAAAGCTTGAAGCAGCTGGTCGATGCCTTGAACATCGACAGGGCGGCGTTCGTCGGAAACTCCATGGGCGGCGGAGTGTCGGTGGCGTTCACTGCCGAGTATGAGTCGCGAGTCTCCCACCTCATCACGCTGGGTGTAGGCGGTGTGCCGGGCGTGAACATACTGCAGCCCGGCTTGCCGTCGGAAGGGCTGCGCATCCTCGTCCAGGCCTATGAGGATCCGTCGCCGCAGAACATGAAGCGCTTCGTGCAGATCCTGTGTTACGATCCGTCCATCGCGTCTGACGAGCTCGCGGAGGAGCGCTCCGAGCTGGCTCGTCGGTACCCTGAGCACAACCGCAATTGGCTCGAGTTGTGGCGTCAGCCGCTAGGGGCGTCGCTCGTGCCCGCGGCGCTCGTGCCCAAGCTGATGGCATCGACGGTGCCGTTGCTGGCCATCCATGGGCGAGATGATCGCGCCAGCAGCTTCGAGGCGAGCCTGCGCATCGTGGCCATGCTGCCGAACTCACGCCTGGTGCTGATCAACCGCTGCGGCCACTGGGTGCAGCTCGAGCATGCGGCCGAGTTTAACCGCCTCGTCGATGACTTTGTCACCAACAACTAATACCTCGATGCTCGGGAGCACGTCATGACTTGGGCTTTCGTGTGCGCAGTTGCGGATATTCCCCCGGCTACCGCGCGAACGTTGGACATGAATCCGCCCATAGCGGTGTTCAATGTCGATGGCGCGTTCTACGCGATCGACGACACGTGCACGCACGAAGTATGGTCCCTGGCGGACGGGTACATTCACGGGACCCAGGTGGAGTGTGCACTGCACAGCGCGCGCTTCGATCTTCGAACCGGTGAAGCGCTGTGCCTTCCGGCCACCGTTTCCGTCAGGACCTATCCGGTCAAGGCGGAGAACGGCGAGGTCTTCGTAGACGTGAGCAGCCGCACCTGAGGAGGAAGCGGAGCCGCTATTAGGCGGCACCGCTGGCACTCGCCGCTTCATGCAGGGGGCCCGCTCGCGTTCCAATAGGAGAATCAGTTGATCATCAAGCCTAGCAACCTCCCGGCACTGTTCGCGCAGACTTGCGCGGCCATGCTCTGGCTCGCTGCCCCGGCGCAGGCGGAAGCTGGTCCTGGCCCGGCCAAGGCTCGCGCCGACAAGGCGGAAGCACGTCCCGATAAGAAAGCGCGCCCCGACAAGAAGGTTCGCCCCGATAAGAAAGCGCGCCCCGATCCGGCGGAAGCGCGTCCCGATGAGAAAGCGCGTCCCGAACAGGTGGAAGCGCGTCCCGACGACGCGGAAGCGCGTCCCGACGAGGCGGAGGCTCGCCCGGATGCTTCCGTGTTGGCGACCACGCTCGATTCTGAGCCAACCGACAGCGATGCCGAGCGGGAAGCTTTGCAGGCTGCGCCGGAGCCTGGCGGACCTCCGGGACCTGGCGGACCTCCGGGACCCGGCGGCCCTCCGGGACCCGGCGGACCTCCCGATGGACCACCCCCGATGGCCGTTGGTGAGCTTCATGTCGGTGTCTTGACCCGAGTCGACGTCGGCCTCAGCGGCCTCGAGCTCGACGACCCTTTCAGCACGATAGTGAGCGGGGTGGGCGTGGTGGCGAGAGTGCAGGAAAACTTCAGCCTCACGACGGCCCTCATGGCCAGTTACGACCCTCGTGACGAGTCAGGTACGATAACACTACTGGACGCCATCATTCGGTTTGAGCCCGCCCCTGCGCTCAACCTCTGGCTCGGGCGTATGGTCGAGCCCGTCGATCGTTCGACGCTGAGCGGTCCGTGGTTTATGGCGCCCTGGTACATTACGGGCCTCGGCTACGTCGATGGACAAGTAGCTCTACCCCACTCGGGCCCCTACGGCCGGGGTAACGGCGCGACCGTATGGGGGACGCTCTTCGCTGGGCACTTGAAGTACTACGCTTCGGCGTTCGACCTGGTCGCCCCCGGGGAGTCGCCGATGCTCGTCGGCAGAGTCAACCTGGCGCTGCTCAATCCGGAGCCTGGCTACTACAACAGCAGCAGCTACTTCGGCAAAGACCTCCTGGCCGTCGGCGTGGGTGCGCAGTCCAAAAAGCGGGGCTCCGTAAACCCGGTGACCCAAGAGATAGACGACTACACCGAGCTCAACGCGGACCTGCTGTTTGAGAAAGACCTGGGGTCCGCCGGTGTGCTCGACATCGAAGCCGCCTATTACAGGTTCACGGGGGACTTTGAGCGGACCTCCCGGAGTTGGCTCGGGCTCGCCAGCTATGTCCTGCCGGGGCAGTACTTTGGCGCAAGGCTCCAGCCGCTCGTGCGCGTGCAACAAGCCACATCGACGGCCCCTGGCGCCCCGACGGCTACAATCGTCGACGGGCAAATTTCCTTCCTCTTGAAGGGGCACTTCGCCCGCATCGCGCTTGGCTACCGCAGGGCTTACGGAGTCTCGCTGCAATCGCCTTCCCTCTTCCTGGGCCTGCAGTTCATCCAACTGTAGAGCCGTTCACGAGCATATGCACATGACCAACTCAACTCACGAAGAGCTCGCGCGCCGTATAAGAAATGCCTATGTGGGCGGTGTCGTGCCGTCCATGCGGGACGTCCTGGAGCCTACCGATGTCGAAGCGGCGTATGCGGTGCAAGAGCTGAATACGCGCTACTGGGTAGGCGCGGGTCGCCGCATCGTGGGTCGCAAGGTGGGGCTGACGGCGAAGGCCGTTCAGGCGCAGTTCGGGGTCGCGCAGCCTGACTTCGGGGTATTGTTCGCCGACATGGAGGTCGCCGACGGTGGCGTACTCTCCGTGTCGAAATGTTTGCAGCCCAAGGCCGAGGCCGAAGTGGCGCTCGTGCTCAGGGCGGACATCGACGATGTTGATGCGACGCCCGATACGGTGGCGGCTGCAGTAGGTGAAGTCGCGGCAGCCATCGAGGTCGTCGATAGCCGGATCGCAGACTGGAAGATCACCTTTGCCGACACGGTCGCCGACAATGGCTCGTCCGCCTTCTACGTGCTCAGCAACTCGAGAGTGCCGCTGCGCGGGCTCGATCTGCGGACCTGCGGCATGGCGCTCGAAGTCAACGGCGAAGTGGCGTCGCTCGGCGCGGGCGTGGCGTGCCTCGGGCATCCGCTCAATGCAGCCGCCTGGCTGGCGCGGGTGCTCGCTCGGCGCGGGCAGCCGCTCCGTCGCGGGCATGTGGTGCTGACCGGAGCTCTGGGCCCGATGGTGACGCTCAGGCCAGGTGACCGTGTGCAAGCCAGCATTGGTGGCCTGGGCACCGTGCGCTTCAGCTACGAGGATGGAGAGCCATGACGCGCAAAGTGAAGGTCGCCATCATCGGTTCGGGCAACATCGGCACCGATCTGATGATCAAAGTGCTGCGCCTGTCGGATGTGCTGGTGATGGGCGCCTTTGTCGGCATTGATCCGAAGAGCGACGGGCTGGAACGCGCACGAGGGCTCGGCGTGCCGACCACGGCGGGCGGCGTGGACGGGCTCTTGGACATGGCGGGCTTCGAGGACATCGAGATCGTGTTCGACGCGACCTCGGCGGAGGTCCACAGAATGCATGCTCCGTTGTTGCGAAGCTACGGCAAGCGAGTGATCGACCTGACACCCGCCGCCGTAGGCCCCTACGTCGTTCCGCCGGTAAATGGCGACGACCACCTCGACGCGTCCAATATCAACATGGTGACGTGCGGCGGCCAGGCGACGATCCCCATGGTCGCCGCCGTCGGCAGAGTTGCTCCGGTGCACTACGCTGAAATCGTCGCCTCGCTGGCCTCGCGGAGCGCCGGCCCTGGCACGCGCGCCAACATCGACGAATTCACCGCGACCACGGCGGAGGCGATTGAGGAGGTTGGCGGCGCACGGCGCGGCAAGGCGATCATCATTTTGAACCCCGCCGAGCCCCCGATGAGCATGCGCGACACGGTGTATTGCCTGACCGACGAGGCCGACCCGGCTGCCATCCGAGCCTCGGTAGCCTCGATGGTCGAGCAAGTGCAAAGCTACGTGCCCGGCTACCGTCTCAAGCAGGCGCTGCAGTTTGAGCGGGTAGGCGGCCACCACCCCCTACACATACCGGAAATGCGCGCGGACTTTACCGGCCTGAAGGTCACGATCTTCCTGGAGGTAAAAGGTGCAGCGCATTACCTGCCGGCCCACGCCGGAAACCTCGACATCATGACGTCGGCCGCGCTCGCGACTGCCGAGAAGATCGCGCGGCGGATGCGCCCTGAGGTGACGGCATGAGCTTCGATCCACGCCTCACGAAGCTGTACATCCAAGACGTGACACTGCGTGATGGGATGCACGCAATTCGGCACCAATATAGCCTCGAGCACGTCAAAGCCATCGCGCGAGCGCTCGACAGGGCGAAGGTCGACGCCATCGAGGTCGCGCATGGCGACGGCCTCCAGGGGTCCTCGTTCAACTATGGCTTTGGTGCGCACACTGACTGGGACTGGATCGGTGCCGTCGCCGAGGTGCTGGAGCATGCGATTCTGACCACGCTCCTGCTGCCCGGCATCGGCACGATCCATGACCTGAGGCACGCTCATGAAATGGGTGTGCGCTCGGTGCGCATCGCAACGCACTGCACCGAGGCCGACATCTCGAAACAGCACATTGAAGCGGCGCGCGGCTTGGGAATGGACGTAGCGGGCTTCTTGATGATGAGCCATATGTCACCGCCGGAGGCGCTCGCCCAGCAGGCCCTGCTGATGGAGTCGTACGGCGCGCATTGCGTGTACATCACCGACAGCGGCGGCGCCATGACGATGGACGACTATGCTGCGCGCTGTCAGGCGTATGACAGGGTGCTGAAGCCGGAGACCGAGCGCGGGGTGCACGCGCATCACAACCTGTCTCTCGGTGTGGCCAACAGCGTCGTGGCCGTTCAGAACGGGGTCCAGCGGGTGGACGCCTCGCTAGCGGGCATGGGAGCTGGCGCCGGCAATGCTCCGCTGGAAGTGTTCATTGCCACGGCCGATGCCTACGGCTGGAAGCACGGGACCGATTTGTTTGCGTTGATGGACGCCGCTGAAGAGCTCGTCCGCCCGCTTCAGGACCGTCCGGTTCGCGTGGACCGCGAAACGCTGACGCTGGGCTACGCTGGCGTCTACTCTAGCTTCCTGCGCCACGCCGAAAAGGCCGCAGTGGACCACGGGCTGGATACTCGCTCGATCCTCGTCGAGGTCGGCAGGCGCAAGCTGGTGGGCGGGCAGGAGGACATGATCGCTGACATTGCCCTCGATCTGGCCCGATCAAAGCAACGCGTGAGCGCGGATGTTGACACGGCAGTCCAAGGCTCCCGCCTGTATGCGCAGGACCAGTAACCCATGACATCCACCGTTCTGATCATAGGTGGCGGCCACGCTGGCGCACAGGCTATCGAGACCCTGCGACGAGAGGGCTTTGAGGGCAGGCTCGTGCTGGTGAGCGCTGAGTCCGAGCTCCCCTACGAACGGCCGCCGCTGTCGAAGAAGTACTTGGCAGGCGAGTTGACACCGGACCAGCTGCAGTTCAGAAATCATGCGTTCTACGCTGAACGCCGGATCGAGCTGAAGCTGGGGCTTCGGGCCACTCGCCTGGATACGGCCGCCCGCCGCGTCGTGCTGTCGAATGGAGAGGCCGTCGTGTACGACCGCCTGCTGCTGTGCCTGGGCGCTGTTCCACGACTCCTGACCTGTCCCGGAGCTGAGCTGCCCGGCGTGCACTACCTGCGGAGCATCGCGGATGTGCTGCCTCTCCGGGAGGGTCTCAAACCAGGTGCACGAGCCGTCATCATCGGCGGCGGCTATATAGGCCTCGAGACTGCCGCGACGGCTCGCCAGCTGGGCTGCGCGGTCACCGTGCTGGAAGTGGCCGAGCGTGTGATGCCGAGGCTAGCAGCGGAGGTCTCTGAGCATTTTTCACGCGAACATCGCAACTACGGCGTCGAGCTCATCTGCAACTCGCGCGTGGTGCAGCTCTGGGGGCGAGGTCGGGTCGAACGGGTGGTCTGCGCGGACGGCAGCATTCACCCAGCTGACGCCGTCGTCGTGGGTGTCGGCGCCACGGTAGATGTTGGGCTTGCGGAGGCCGCCGGTCTGGCTTGCGAGAACGGCATCATCGTCGATGAGCATTGTCGTACCACTGATCCGGCCGTGTATGCCGCCGGCGATTGTACCTATCAGCCGTCGCCGCACTTCGATCTGCGCGTGCGTTTGGAATCGGTCGACAATGCCTTCGAGCAGGCAAAAACGGCCGCGCTCAACATTCTCGGCCGACCCACGGTGCATGATTGTGTGCCGTGGTTCTGGTCAGATCAGTTTGATAACAAACTGCAGATCGTCGGACTGTCGCAGGGGAGCGATCAACAAATCACGCGCGGCGATCCGGCCACACGCAGGTTTACGGTGTGCCACCTGAAGGGGGGAGAATTGCTGGCCGTGGAGGCCGTCAACCAACCGAAGGATTACGTCGCCGCCCGCAAGCTCGTCGCGAAGCGGGCGCATCCCGATCTCGCCAAGCTGGCAGACCGGCGCATCCCACTAGAGGAGTCGGTTTGCTCGCGTTCCGGAGGATACATATGAAGAAGCAGGATTTCTGGACGTTCGCATTCTCGTTCGCGGCGCTCGGTTGCAGCGCAGGCCCGGATCAGGCGGCGGCGCCCGCCGACGGGCAAGCGGCCATGACGACTGGAGCGCGCCCCTTGCCCGCCGACGCGCTGGTCGCGGCGCTTGGCGGTAAGAGCAAGCTCGACGCTATCGATGGTCTTCGCATCGAGGGCAGCGGGACGCGCTACATCGTCAACGAAGGGCCGCGCCCTGGGGACGCGCCGATCGAGGCCAACACGTTCGAGCGCAGCGTCTCGATTCAATTCGGCGCCGACGCGCTGCGGGTGGACACGAGCCGCGACATCGTCTTCCAGCTCCCCGGCAGCCAGGAGTACTCGGACATCATCCAGGGAAACCTCGGCGTGAGCACGCAGCGCGTCTTCGGCACTGCGCTCGGCGCGCTCAGCTCCGACAAGCTCGCGGCGATCCGCCGTCAGGAGCTGCTGCTCACCCCGCACCTGCTCTTGCGCGAGCTCACGCCCGCCGCTTTCGTTGCCGGCGAGGAAATGACGATCGAAGGGGCCGCCCAACACACCTTGGTCGCATCGGGCGGGCCCGCGCCGCTTACGCTGTTCGTCGATGCAGAGAGCGGGCTCATCACCAAGCTCGAGACCTTGGAGCACGACTTTTACGAGCGCGACGTGAGCATCGAGGTCTTCTTCGCCGACTGGGTGCCGGTGGGCGACACGAGCTTCCCGCGCAGCGCACGCGTGCTGGTGGGCGGCCGCGAGCGGTTTAGCCAGCAGATCAGTGACGTCAGCATCAACCCCACGTTCGACGCGAGCACGTTCGAGTTTCCGGAGGGCCTGACGCCGGTGTTCGACGCGGCGCTGTACGCCAGGGGTGAGCTCAGCCACCAGTGGTACGCCATGTTCGACAGCATCGGCCTGCCCGTCTCGGGCGTGGACGTGTCGATCCGGCCCGTTGACGTCGCGCCGAACGTGCTGCAGCTCGTCGGCACCACGCACCACAGCTTCGTGGTCCGACAATCAGCCGGCCTGATCCTGGTCGACGCGCCGCTGTATGACGATCGCGGCGACGCGCTGCTGGCCTACCTCGAGGCCCAGTATCCCGGCGTTCCGGTCACGCACGTCGTCGCGTCGCACTTTCACGAGGACCACGCCGCGGGCGTACGCGAGGTGCTGGGTCGCACCCAGGCCAGCCTGGTCGTGCAGGAGAGCGCCGCCGAATTCTGGCGCGGGCTGCTGGCGGCCCCGTCGACGTTGCGCCCCGACGCGCTCGCGGGGTCCCCGCGCAACGTGAACGTGCTCACCGTGCCGGACGCCGGCGAGCTCACGCTCGAGGACGCGAGCAACCCGGTCACGCTGTATCACCTGAGCACGCCCCACGCCGCCGACATGCTGCTCACTCACGACGTCGCGTCGAACAGCGTGTTCGTGGTCGACGTGTACAGCCCGGGCAACCCCGCGGCAGAGGGCGCGGCCGATCTCGATGCGGCGATCACGAGCTACGCAATCCCGACCGCGGACCTAAAGATCGTCGGCGCCCACGGCGCCGGCATCGGCGACTACGCCGCCCTGCAAGCTTTGCTGCTGCGCTAGCGACGGGCCTGTTCGGCTTCTCAATCATGACCAGCACCGAAAGCGTGCTCTAAAGTTAGGCTCAGCATGAAGCTCATCCGACACGGTGACATCGGTCGAGAACGGCCTGGGCTCTTGCTGCCCGACGGCGCTCGCGTCGACGCCTCGAGCTTGGGAGAGGACTATACCGAGTCCTTCTTCGAGACGGCGGGGCTCGACCGGCTTTCACGCTGGGCGTCGGCGTACGCCGCCGGAGCTCCCGAGGTCCCGGCGTCGGTGCGCTGGGCGGCACCGTTGTGCCGTCCGAGCAAGATCGTCTGCATCGGACTCAACTATCGCGAGCACGCCCGAGAGACCGGCTCCGCGATTCCGTCCGAGCCCGTCGTGTTCTTGAAGGCCACGTCCGCGATGGTCGGCCCCAATGACGACCTAATCTTGCCGCGCGGCTCGCAGAAGACGGACTGGGAGGTCGAGCTCGCCGTCGTGATCGGACGGCGAGCGAGCTATGTCGAGCCCGAGCAGGCACTCGACTACGTCGCCGGCTACGTGCTGCACAATGACTATAGCGAGCGGGAGTTCCAGTTCGAGCGCGGCGGGCAGTGGGACAAGGGCAAGAGCGCCGACACGTACGGGCCGATCGGGCCTGTGCTCACCACTCGAGACGAGGTCAGTGACCCGCAGAACCTGTCGCTCTGGCTGGAGGTGAACGGTGAGTGCCGCCAGCAGGGCAGCACGAACGACATGATCTTCGGTGTCGCCGAGCTCGTGAGCT
The DNA here is from genome assembly GCA_043747815.1 of Deltaproteobacteria bacterium. GTDB lineage: Bacteria > Myxococcota_A > Polyangia > Polyangiales > Polyangiaceae > SZUA-265. The sequence goes on along the minus strand of JAYTOL010000041.1, from coordinate 181,407 downwards.
ATGTGTCCCAATTCATGAGCCTGTTGCCCGGCGACATCCTCAGCACGGGCACGCCCGCCGGCGTCGGCATGGGCTCGAAGCCGCAGCGCTTTCTGCGCGCGGGTGATGTCTGCCGGCTCGGGATCTCGGGCCTCGGCGAGTCCCAGCAGCGCGTACGCGAGCGCTAGGCCAGATCGCGGCGAAGAAGCGCTGCGGTATTCTCCGCCGAAGCCCGCATTTTTCGCTGCGATCTAGGCTAAGAGCCGGGGAGGGGCGGGCGGCTCTTCAGGCTTGCCGGGCTGCCCCTCGCGGCTTGTTGTGCTCGAGCCACTCGGCGCCTTCGGTCAGGACGAGCGCGCCGATGCTGGCGATGACGAAGCTGCTGATGATCGGTAGCACGCTGCCGTCGTAGGCGCGTCCGAAGGGCGTCCCGAAGGCCAGCGAGACCAGGCTCGACAGTGAGCCGGTGACGGCCGCGGCGGCGCCGGCGATGTGCCCCATCGGCTCGAGCGCCCGGGCGGTATAGTTGCCGAACAGGACGCCGTTGCAGAAGAAACAGACCAGCATACAGGCCATGAATAGCCAGAGCGGCGGGTGGCCTTGCCAGGCGATCGCCCAGAGCCAGAACAGCACCGAGAACACACACTCGGCGCCGCCGGCGAAGCGCGCCAGGCGCTGCATGCCCAGGCGCATTACCAGCTGCGCGTTGGCCAGCGACGCCAGGCCCAGCGCCGCTGCCAGCAGCCCAAAGTAGAGGGGGAATAGCTTGCCGACGCCATATTGCTCCTGAAACACCTGCTGCGAGGTGGTCAGGTAGTTGATGAAGGCACCAAAAATCAGACCCATGGCGAGCGTGTAGCTGAGCGTGATGCGGTTCTGAAGCACCTCGGAGAGCGCGCGTGCCACCACGCCGAGTGACAGCGGTGTGCGGCGCGTGGGCGGCAGCGTCTCTGCTTGCCGGAGCCCGAACCAGGCGACGTCGACCGACGCGGCGACGACCAGGAGCCAGAAAATCGAGCGCCAGCTCCCCACGAGCAGCAGCGCTTGCCCCAGCGCCGGCGCCAGGAGCGGCGCGAGGATGAAGATCGAGCTGACGAACGACATCACCTTCGCCATGGCACGGCCCGTGTGCATATCGCGCACTACGGCGACCGCCACGATGCGCGGCCCCGCGGCGCCGAAGCCCGCGAGCGCGCGCCCTGCCAAGAGCAGGCCGAAGCTCGGCGCGAGCGCACAGCACAGCCCGCCCAGCACGAACAGCGCGATGCCGGAGTAGAGGGCGGCTTTTCTGCCGATGCTGTCGGAGAGCGGGCCGAAGACCAGCTGCCCGAGGCTCAGGCCGACGAAGAACGTCGTCAGCACCAGCTGCCGATCGTTGGGGTGGGCGGGGGCAAACTCGGCGGCGATGTCGGACAGCGCTGGCAGCATCATGTCGATCGACATCGCGGCCAATGACGTCGTCAATGCGACAAGGGCCACGAATTCTTTGCTGATGCGCGCGCGCTCGAGGGTCATGGTTACGGGGCTGTCCGCGACCTTAGCGCTACTTTTTCGTTCGCCGCGTGGACTCACGCGGGTAAGTTGCGCGCTCGCGCGGCGTGGGCACCCGCGGCCATCACCGGCGCGCGCGACAGCTCGCGGATCACGGCCGTCATGCTGCCCACCGCCAGCAGGGCGAACGCCGCGACGGTCCAACCGATGCCGGCGTAGCCGCTGGCCTCGACGACCGCGCCACCGAGGCCCGGGGCGATGCCAGAGCCGACCATCATCATGGCGGGGGTGGCAGCCACGGCTCGGCCGCTCGTGTCGAGCCGCGCGACGAGCCCGAACAGGAACGTGTGCGTGAAGATCACGATGGCGATGTACACGCCGGAGGACAGCGCATACGGGAGGAAGCTTTCGGACGACGTGATCACGAACGCCAGACCCGCCTGCAGCACGGGCGCCACCAAGGCCACGTGCGTGGCCTGCAGCCGCCGTTGCAGCAGCGCCGCCAGTACGCCGGGGCAGAGATTGACCAAGCCCACGGACAGCAGCACGCCATTCACACGGCCGACGGTAAAGCCTCGGCTGATGCCGATGCGCTCGAGAAAGGCAAACACCATGGTCTGATTGAGCGTCATGCAGATGATCACCAGGATGGCGAGCCAAGCGGCCTTCGGAATTCGTCGCTCGTGCCGGGCGCCGGACGCCGCGCCCTCCACGCTCGGCGCCACGTCCGGGAACGCGGCGCTGACGCAGATTCCCCCAAAAGCCATCAGCGCGGCGAAGGTGCCGAACACCGTCGCTGCGCCCCAGGCCTGAATCACCTGAGGCAACCCGCCCAGGAAAAACACAGCGACTAGCCCCAGCATCGCCCCCGCGAGCGCGAACAGGCGGTGCGGGTTGGCGCTGCGCCCGATGCAACCGTGGGTGAACGATAGGCCACAGCCCACGCCCAGACCGGCAAAGACGTGCAGCACCGCCAACGGCACAAACCAGCTAGGCCCCACCGGCTGCCACGCCGCCACTGCAAAGGCGAGCGCAGCGACGAAAAAGCCGGCCGCCGCCGTCGGCCGCCGCGGCAGGCGATTGAAGAGTGGCGCGAACACCAGGCTGGAGGCGACCACGCTGAGCAGAAACAACGTCACAGTAACGCCGGCGCGTTGCGGGCTGTAGCCGTAGTGCTGCATCAACGTGCCGACCCAGATCGGGAGGGCCACGAGGTCCACCATACCGGCGACGTGCGCGATCATGAGAACCGCTGTCCCTCGCTTGCCATACGCTGTGCTCATCTTTGCTCCTCTCGGCGGTACAGGCGTCTCGTTGGAATCGCTTGGTCCAAGCTCGCAGCGGTAGGTGCAACCCGTGTCGCGGAACGAGCCTAGCAAGGGCCTCCAAGCCAGTCAATCAATTGCTTTAATCACATGATTAAATCGAATGATTGACGCGCACCGGCACCCCGGGTCAGGTCATCGCTCACGCGGGTTTCGTTGCATTCCAGCAACTGCACGTCCAGCAATCGCCACCTGTCGCTCCCGGGCAGGGCGGCTACACCTGATATGCGGCGCTGCCGCAGCCTCGAATTTCAACCCGGAGCCAGCATGAACGACCTGACGCATGAACGCGAACCGCAATTCGACAACGACACCCTACGGATCTCGCTCGAGCGGATTCCGACCCCATTCGTCTGGACCCCTAGCCGTCCCACCCGCATCCGTATCGCGCTCGTGGGAGGAGGCACGTGCCGTGAGCCGAGCACGGTCCGAGTGCTACGCGGCTGCGGGTATTGGGTCACAGTCTTCGCGTCCGCCCGTGTGATGGCAATTCAGTGGCAGCGCCAACCCCAACCACTCGACGTCATCGTCCTCGACTGTGGCATGGAGAAGCGCGCTATATTGCCGGCGCTCGAGCTCCTGCGCGGACAAGTCGGCGGGCTTCCGATGGTTCTCATCTCCGATGACGACCCGAGCGTGATCGCCGAGGCGCGACGTTTCTCGGTAGAGGAGGTGCTGGAGCGTCCAGTGCACCCCGTCGCGCTGCGAGCGGCACTGGCGGCGGCCCTGTTACCCGATTGGATGAGCTCCGTGGATGGTGACACCTCGGAGCCAAGTCCAGATCCGAACAGCCGTCAGTAGTCTGGGTCGTATCCTCCGACGTCGTCTCTGTCGAATATTCCGTTTCTGGAGTATAAACACGAGCCGCGGCTGTCCGAAGCTTCGGATCGGGCTGTCCCAGTTCTGGGAAGCAGGCCCGAGCGCGCGCCGATCCGACGACCAATAGGCGCATTTTTTCGCTGGCACGCCTTTCGCTTTGGCGCGGCCGTGGACAATACCCCACGAGACATCATGACCCGCCAACCGCTCGTCTTTGACGGACGCGTGCTCGAAGGGCGGCGTCCGTGAAATGGCTCAGAGAGTGTTGGGTCGCCTTGCGAGAGGACGCCTCTTTCGCCTGCAAGAGCCTGGCTCGCGTGCCGACATACACGACCACCGTGGTGCTCACGCTGGCGCTCGCCATTGGCGGCGTCACCGCCGTGTTCAGCGTCTTGTACGCCGTCGTGCTCCGCCCATTGCCGTTCCCGAAGCCCGATGAGCTCGTCGCCGTGAACGGACATTTCGATCAGGGAGCGGAGCGCAACCCCGTGTCCCCGGGCGAGTTCCTGGACATCCAAAACCAGAATCGCTCGTTCGCCAAGGTGGCCGCTTACCTGCCGGCCAGTGTCAACCTCACAGGGCGGGGAGAGGCGGTTCGGATCAACGCGGGGGTTGCCAGCGCCGAGCTGATTCGGCTGCTCGGGGTGCCGCCGGCGCTCGGTCGTGATTTTGCCCCAGGCGAAGATCGGGTGGGAGCGGCGCCCGTCGCCATCCTCGGCGCAGCCTTCCATCAGCGGGTATGGGGCGGTGCCCCGGACGCGATCGGACAGGTGATCCAGCTCAATGGCAAGCCGTTCACCGTCATCGGAGTGCTGCCCGCCGTCTATGACCGCGAGCTACGCCTCGGCGGCGCGCAAGCCACAGACCTCGAGCCGCGCGACGTTTGGCTGCCGCTGACGTTCACACCCGATCAACTCACTCCAGGCGTCCGTCCCCGGCGCTTCCTCCAGGTCTTCGGCCGCCTGTCGTCGGAGGCGACGCGGCTGAGCGCTGGCGCCGACATGAAAGCGCTCGCCGATACGTTCTTTGACGCCTTTCCCGGCTCCTACCGGCGCGAGAGCGGATGGACGTTGTGGGTCGAGTCCCTGAAGGCACGGGGCGCTGGGCCAGCGGGCTTCGTCCTCTCGCTGTTACTCGGTGCCGTCACGCTCGTCCTCGGTGCGGCCTCCGCCAACGTCATCAGCATCACGCTCGCCCGGCTTGGCTCGCGCCGGCGAGAGATCGCCGTCCGGACGGCGCTCGGAGCCACGGCTGGGCGCATCGGGCTCCAATTTCTGGTGGAGAGCGTGATCCTCAGCGTCGGCGCGGGCGCCCTCGGCGTCGTCATCGGTCGCGCAGGCATGGATGGCCTGCTGGCGGCCCTCGGGCGCAGCTCGCTCGGTACGATCGAGGTCTCGTTTCAGCTGCCGGTGCTGGCTTTTGCGCTCGGGGTGAGCCTCTTGACGGGTATCCTCGCGGGCTCCGTTCCCGCCTGGCATGCCGCGCGTCTCGCGCCGACGACCGGTCTGCGCGAGGGCGGGCGTTCGACGAGCGCCGGAGCCGTACGTCTCCGCAGCGCGTTGGTCGTGGCTCAGGTGACGGTGGCCCTGGTGCTCCTGATGGGGACGGGCGTGCTCTTGCGCAGCATCGTGCGCCTGACCGACACCTCGCCGGGGTTTGAGGCCCAGGGCGTTTACGTGGGCCAGGTGGCACTTGCAGGGAGTCGTATTAACGACACCGTGGCCTCGACGCGGCTCGTCGATGCCGTGCTCGATCGGGTGCGGACCTTACCTGGCGTGGAGTCGGTGGGTCTGAGCGGCATTCTTCCCTTCAGTGGCGGGTTCGACTCGAGCTTCTCGATCGAGGGAGATCCGTCAATCCCCGTGCCACCCTCCGCCCAGCTGCGCACGGTCGGGGGCGATTTCTTTCAGACCCTCCACATCCCCCTCGTCGCGGGTCGATTCACCGGCGCGGTCGACACCGCGGACACCCCCCCGGTCGCCGTCATCAGTCAGCGCACCGCGATCCAGTATTTCAGCGGGCGCAATCCGCTTGGAATGCGCCTCCGTATCATGCTCGGCAGTGGACAACAGCGCCGCTTCACCATCGTGGGTATCGCCGGCGACACCCGCGCCATGGGCATGGGTGAGCCGCTGCAACCGTTCGTCTACGTGCCGCACGCCCAGTTCCCGAACCCGTTCGCCGCATTCGTCGTGCGCGCGCCACGCCTGGGCGCTGCCGTCCTCCCCGCGCTGCAGGCGGCGGTTGCCGCCGTGGACCCGAGCCAGCCCGTCTTTGGCAGCCGGTCGCTGCAGTCGCTCGTGGACGAATCCCTCGGGCCGCGTCGCTTCACCTTGCTCTTGCTGTCGGTGTTTGCTTGCCTCGGGCTCTTGCTGGCGACGCTCGGTATCTACGGCATCACGTCCTATTCTGTCGTGCAACGCACGCAGGAGCTCGCGGTGCGCATGGCGATGGGGGCCGAGCCCGGGTCTATCATGCGCCTGGTCCTCGGGCAGGCGCTCCGGCTGATCTGCATCGGCCTGCTCTCAGGGGCCGTGTTGGCTGCGGGGCTCGGCCAGTATTTCGCTTCTGTCATTTATGGCCTTTCACCGTGGGACCCCCAAGCCGTCGGCGTCATCTCCGCGCTGCTAGTGAGCGCGGCGTTGGTTGCCGGATGGATCCCTGCGCGGCGCGCGGCGAGGCTGCCATTGGCCGGAGCCCTGCGCACGGAGTGAGCCTGCGCGCCCTGCCCGGGGACGAGCAGCCCCACCTCCTGCGCTGCCTTGCTGGCTCCCCAGACCCGCGTAGTCCGGCCAACGAGAGCGGGCCCGGAGCGTACAAAGCTGTGAGCCAGAGGAGAGTGCGTCGATTACCCTTTCGGCACGCATCGACCGGAAGGAAACTAGCAGGTCACGTCGGCACATCGACGGACGCTGACCGCCCACTCCCATGCACGGCATCCAAAGCTCTCTCTTCACCGCGGCCATAACCCTGTGCGTATTCTCGGCGGGCCTCTTCAGTGAGAAGAGGACTCGAGCGGGGCGGTCGTTCGTCTACTTCACGAGCTATCTCATCATCGAGTCGCTAGGCTTCGCGTTCGGGTTGCTGATGTCTCACCCGGCCACGCCGCTCAAGGCGCTCTGGCTCGGCCTGCTGATGGCGAGCTCCTTTCTGGTCGCACCCTGCCTGTGGCTCGCGATCAGGGAGAGCGTGGAAGGCGTTCGGCCCCGTGTTGCCTCGCTCGGGCGGGGACAGATTTCCGTGATCCTCGCGGGCATGGCCCTCACACTGCCGTTGATCGAGACGGCTCACCTGGGTGTGGCCTATGAAAACCCCTGGCGTGTGGTCGGGCCTTTTCACTCGAACGCAATCCACGCGGCGATGCTGCTCTCTGTGTTCCTCTTCGCCTGGCAGGTCCCTTTCTACCTCTGGCGCTGCCGCCGGGCACTGCTCGATCAGCTCGGTCGGCGCAATGTCGACCCCGCCAACGCAGACACCGAGGCGCTCAAGTGGATCAAGATCCCTCTCGTCATCGTGTTCACGTCCTGGGTCGTCGGCGTGCTACGGACGCTCCACTGCGCGCTGACTCCCGGGCAGCAGGAGTCCGCCGCGCTGCTTTCCGTCATCGACGTGAGCGTGACCATCGGAGCGATTTACGTGGTCGTCAGCCGAGCCTCGTCCGCCTCCAACTCAGTAGAACCCGTTTCCCCGGGCTCCTCGGCTCCGCGCCGGGAAGACCGCCAAGCGGCGCCAGCGCCGTCAAAGTACGCCAGATCCACTCTGGATGTTTCCGTCCGCGCGCGCATCAAAGACAAGCTAGAGAGCGCCATGGGCGCGCAGGAAGTCTACCGTGACAGCCTGCTCAGCTTGCGCTCCCTCAGCGCCGCTATCCAGGAAAACGCGCACTACGTTTCGCAAGTCCTGAACCAGGAGCTAAATTCGAACTTTTATGAGCTCGTCAACCGTCACCGGATCGAGTTGGCCCAGAAGCTGCTGGTGACTTATCCGGAACGTACGGTTCTCGATATCGCGCTCTCGGTCGGGTTCAACTCGAAGTCGACGTTCAACAGCGCGTTTCGTCGCCAGACCGGGACCACCCCGCGTCAATACCGGTCGGTTCGGACCTTCGCCGCCGCCGAAAACTCCGACCCCGCGTAGGTTTGGGCTCAGCCCGGCGCCACAAATGTCCTAGCCGTTGGGAGCCGACGACGTCCCGACCGCCCCTTTCATAGCCTTCTCCGCACCTCGACCGCGCGCGCTCTGCCGCTCGGTTTGGAGAAACCAGATTGCTTCGAAGGAGGACGACATGAAAATGTCCCGTTGGATAGCGCTCGTAGCGCTGATGGGGCTGATAGGGCCGGTGATCGCGTTGCTGCCCGGCGAGGCCTGGTGTCGGGACGTCCGGCAGGGCTCTCTGGTGACCGAAACCTTGACGTCCAAGAGGCTCAGCGACAACCGCATTGGCCTGGATGCCAAGCGCAGCATCTCTGTCTACCTGCCGCCGGGTTACGCGGACGGAAGTAAGTCCTATCCGGTCATCTACTACTTCCATTCGCTCTTTTCGAACAACCGCCAGATGTTTGCCGATGGGGCGGTACAGAGGCTCTTCGACCGGGCCATCACGGAAGGTGTCAGCCGGGACTTCATCCTCGTCGCCGCCGACTACAGCACGCCCACGGTAGGCTCATTCTTTGAGAACTCCTCGACCAGCGGCCACTGGCTCGACTTTACCGTTCGGGAGCTCATCCCCTTCATCGATCGTCGGTTTCGAACGTTGGCTCATCGCGATAGCCGGGGGCTCGCGGGGGACATGATGGGCGCCTACGGCGCTCTGAAGTTGGCCATGCTCTACCCGGAGCTCTTCAGCGCCGTGTACGCCCTGCACCCTGTCGCAACGGGTACAGGGCTAGCCCCGATGGCCGAACGCCCCGACTGGCGCAAGATCCATCAGGCCAAGAGCTTCAGTGATCTCAAAGGGGACATCTTCTCCCAGGTGTTCCTGGCCATGGCCCAGGCTTACCTGCCCAACCCGCAGCGCCCGCCATTCTATTGCGATTTCATGGTGGAGTTGGAGCATGGCGAGCCCAAAGCCCACATCAACAATACCAAGAAGCTACAGTCTCGCTTCTTGCTCGACCAGCTGCTGCCCGAAAAGGCCGACAACCTCAGGCAGATGCGCGCCATCGCGTTCGACTGGGGGCGCTACGACCAAAACCAAGATCACGTGTACGCCAATCAGGCGTTCACCCGGAAGCTGGACGAGCTAGGCATCGAGCACTCGGCAGAGGAGTACCGCGGCAACTCGTGGAACCAGAATTGGCTCGAGCAGGGGCGCGTGTATCGGGACATGTTGCCGTTCTTCGACCTGCACCTCGTCTTCACCGCGCCGCCGAGCCGAGGCGCAGGCCGCACGAGCACGCTAGGCTCAGGTGAGGGCCTCACGCCAGCCAAGCAATAGCGTCGCGCGAAGGCGCCCCGCGCCGGGCGATCGCCGCCCAGCGCGCGAACGGCGCCTCACAGGGGTCGAAAGCGGAGCGCCCGCACCTCGATCGGCGAGCCTTCGGCTTGTAGCCCGAGGTGCCCGCTCGGCATCGGACAGTCCGCCCAGGCGGCGGTGCGCTTGCCGTTGACGCTGAGCTCGATGGCCTTGCCACGGGCGCTCACGTCGTAGGTGTTCCACTCGCCAATCGCAGCGGCCGGGCTTGGCTCGAGCTGGAACACGTTGATGCGCTCCGTGTTGCCGGGCACCTGCGCGATCAAGTCGCCCACGACGGGCGGTTTGTCGGCGTGTGCGACCTGCAGTTGCACCCAGGTCTTCCCGTCAAAGGGGGTGCGCACGTAGACGCCACCGTTGTACACGGGCGGGGTCGCCTGGCTCGGGAGGAAGCGCCATTCGACGTGAAAGACGCCGTCGGTATATTCGCGCTCGGTGAGCAGCATCTCCTTGGCCCCGACGCCGTCGATGAACAGCGTGCCGTCGGCCCTGACCTGCCACACCGCCTTGTCAGCGAGCGGGTCGAGCGGCAAGCGGCGGTAACCCGCTAAGTCTGCCTTCGGCATCAGATCTTCCCACGCACCGCCAAGCGCCGCTGCCGGGCTGGGTGACTCGAGCGCCTGGTGCGCAGGTTTAGCGGGCTCGGCCTTCGCCTCGACGTCCGCGGTGCTTTTGCACGCGAACACTCCGGCTGCCCACCCGCTGCCTACAAACATCAAAACCAAAAACCGCATGCTGAGCCTCCGAGTACGCTAACGTGATTTGCCCGCCGTATGCCTGGCCGGCGCGGATCGATCGCTAAACCGTCCCGCGCCGCGCTTCGAGGTCGCGCCGGATGGCGTTCATGCGCTCGGTATCGAGCGGGTAGAGCTGAATCAGTAGGAAGGCAATGACCAGGGCCGCGACCGGGATGCCCGCAAAGAGATAGCGGATGCCCAGGATGGCCTCCGGGCTCTGGTTGCCGCCGAGCTTGGCGTCGAACCCAGTGAGCTGGAGCAGCGGGCCCCCGATCAACATGCTGAACATCATGCCCACCTTCATCACCCACGAGAAGGTCGCGGTGTAGGCGCTCTCCCGGCGCTGCCCGCTCGACAGCTCGTCAAAGTCGACCACGTCCGCCGTCATCGCGGGCAACACCACCCACAGGCCCGTCGCCGAGAAGCCGTTCAGCGCGTTGCACACCACGCTCAGCAAGGGCGCCTCCGGCGTGTACAACCAGAAGCTCGAGCCAAACGCCAGGAGGCCGATCCCGAGCGCGCCGATCAGCGTCTTGTGCTTGCCGATGCGCTTGGCGAGCGCGCGGGCTGCGCCGATGCCGACGATGCCAAAGACCATGTAAGCGATGCCGCCCCAGAAGCTGACCTCGGAGGCCTTGGCCATGTCACCGTGAAACACGTGGTAGGTGAGCGCGTAGAAGCCCATCGTCCCGACCAGGCCGGTCGGGATGGCGTAGACGAGCGCCGTGCCGAGTATCACCAAGTACGGTTTGCAGCTGAGCGCGTCGCCGAACATGCGGAAGAAGTTGGCCTTGGCCTGCGTCTTCACCTTTCCGTAGTAGCGCTCGCGCACGAAGAAGAAGTTGGCGAAGCCGGCCAGGATCATCCACGCGCCGGCGATGGCCGCCGCCCACATGGCGCCGCGCGCCACGTCGGGTTTGCCCGTCAGCGGGTCGTTCCACATGGGCCGCGTGGCAAACCACAAGGCGCCGCTGATCGCCGCGCCGGCGGCCTTCTGCACGACGCCCTTGTAGGCCATCACGCTCGTGCGCTCGTCGTAGGCGGGCGTCAGCTCGGCGCCGAGGCTCTGGTAGGGCGTGTTATACGACGCGATCATTGGCGCATACAGCACCGCGGAGATGAGCATGAACCAGAAGATTGTGTCGCTGTCCCAGGTCGGGCGCGCCATGAACAAGACCGGCAACGCGAGGCCCGAGACGATCGAGCCGAGCAGGATGAACGGGCGGCGCCGACCCCAGCGGCTGCGCGTGTTGTCGGAGAGCCAGCCAAAGAACAGCCCGCTGCAGGCGTCCACGAGCAACGTCGTGGCGCGCGTGATGCTGACCTGTGACGGCGAGAGCCCCAGAAAGACGTTGAAGACCGGGTCAGCGAGCGTGTTGTACAACCAGTGACCGAAGATGTCGGTCGTGCCGCCCAGGGCGTACGCCGCCTTGGTTTGTGGGCTGAGCGGCTCGTCCTTGGCCAGCGCGGCGGGCGGGGCTGCCAGGGCTGCGATCCCCGTGACCGGCTCGAGCACCTCGGCCGAGTCGCTCGGCGGCGGTACGGAGGGGCCAGGGACAGTGAAAGAATCCGCCATAAACGTCTTGAGCTCGTGAGGTTGCGACAGGCACTCGGGGCGCAGCCCCTGAACGTCGACTCATATCAGCCCGGGCGGGGTCTGACGCTCTGAAATTTCACACGCGCTGCTGCGTGGAACCTACGACTCTCGGCGGATGCCGCTCTTTAGGCGTGCATGGGGTCACCATTCGGCGACGAAGCGCGCGAGCTCGGCGAGGGTCGGCCCGGTTGCATCGGGTGGCGGCGCGAGCTCTTCGCGAGGCACGCCCAGGCGATTGACCCAGAAGGTGGGAAAGCCAAACCATTTAGCGCCCGCCGCGTCCCAGCCGCCAAAAGCCGCGAAGGCAATCTGCTCGCGCCTCAGACCCAGCGTCGACACGCCGAGCGCGTAGGCACGCGGATCGGGCTTGAAGGTCCGGGCCACGTGCGTCGAGATCTGCACGTCGAAGGCCTGTGAGAGCCCGGCGTTGGCCAGCAGTCGCTCGAGCATGACCGGAGAGTAGTTCGCCAGCGGAGCCAGCTCGAGGCCTGCGTGCCTCCAGGCGCTGAGCTGCTCCCGCGTATCGGGCCAGGGCTCGAGCTGCGAATAGGCGTTGACGAGGGACTCACGCGCCTCGCTGGAGAGCGAGAGCCCGAGGCCCCTGGCCGCGTACACGAGCGCGTCTTCGGTGACGCTCCGAAAATCGAGGTACTGCCCCGCTGCCACCCGCAGCCAGGCGTACTCGAACTGCCGTGAGCGCCACGCCTCACACAGCTCGGTCGCCTGCCCCGGGACCCAACGGGTTGCCTGCTCGATGACGGAGCGCGGATCGAACAGCGTGAAGAGATCGAAGCAGATGGCGGCAATTTTGCTGCGCGGAGCGCCTCGCGGCGATTCGCTTCCGGTGGCGCTCGAGGTCTCGCCCGCTCGCGGCGGCGCGCAAGTCGACAGTCCGGCGGCCAAGGCGGGGCCACTCAGACACAGGCGCAAGAAGTCGCGTTTGGACATGCCCGTGAACATGTCGGACGCCAAGGGTCGCGTACATTCTCCTAGCCGGCATATGCGCCATGCATTTTTGCATGGGGTCTGGCAAAGTGGTTGGCGTGACGCTGGACTGGGACGACCTGCGATACTTTCTGGCGGTGGCTCGGGAGGGGAGCCTGTCGGCGGCCGCACGTGCGCTCGGCGTCGCGCAGCCCACCGTGGGCCGGCGCATCGCGGCTTTCGAGCTCGAGCTCGGCGCCAAGCTCTTTGCCGCGACGCCCACCGGGCAAGCTTTGACCCCCACGGGGCGTCAGGTTCTGGCGCACGCCGAGCAGATGGAGCGCGACGCGTTGGCCATCGAGCGCGTCGCTTCCGGTCGCGACAGCGGCCTCTCGGGTAAGGTCAACGTCACGGCTTCCGAGTGGATGATCGGCAGCGTGCTCGGGCCGTTGCTCGGGCCCTTCGTGGCGCGGCACCCCGCGTTGGAGCTCGAGCTGGTCTCGGAGGCGCGTCACCTGAGCCTGCTGCGGCGCGAAGCCGACATCGCGATCCGGCCCTCGAAGTTCGAGCAACGAGACGTCGTGCAGCGCGAAATCGCCGTCCTCGCCTTCGGCCTCTACGCCTCCGACGCGTACCTGGCCCGGTATGGGCCACCCGACTTCGCGCGCCAGTGCGAGGGCCACGTCTTTGTCGGCATGAGCCTCGGCCTCGGCAAGGTTCCCGATGTCGAGTGGCTGCCGCAGATCGCATCGAGGGCGCGCGTGGCGGTGCGCAGCAATGGCCGGATGCCCATGGCGACGATGGCCGCGGCGGGGATCGGCATCAGCTGCCTGCCGTGTGTCATCGGCGACGCGACGCCCGGTCTACGCTTGCTGCCCGCGCCGATCCCGGGCCCGCGGCGCCAGCTCTGGATCGGGGCGCATCGCGACGCTCGCGCCGTTCCGCGCGTGCGCGCGGTGATCGCGTTTCTGGTCGAGAGCATGAACCGCTTGCGACCCGTATTGTGTCCGGGGCCCTAGTGCCTCGGATGAAGGCCTCGGCCCGCGCTGATTCACGCCGATTAACGCGGGAGCATGCGCATCGACACCGGCCCACGCGGCCGCAACGTGATCGCCGCCCTGAGCTCTAGCTCGGGGGGCTCGCCGCCGACGTTCGGCTCGAGCTCGAAGCGCGCGTGCTGCACGAGCGTTATCAGGATCAGGGCGGCCTCGGACAGGGCAAAATGGCTGCCCACGCACACGCGTGGCCCTGCGCCGAACGGCAAGTAAGCATAGCGCGGCGCCGCTGGCCCCGACAGCCAGCGCTCGGGCCAGAAGCGCTCGGGGTCGGGAAAGAAGCGCGCGTCGCGGTGCATCACCCAGGGTGCGATGATCAGCATGGTGCCCTGGGGCACGACGACGCCGGCCACCACCGTGTCCTCGATCGGCTGGCGCCCGATGGCCCATGCCGGCGGATACAGGCGCAGCGCTTCGTCGATCACCGCGCGCGTGTAGGGCAGCGCCGGCAGATCGCTCATGCTGGGCGGGCGACCTCGGAGCACGTGCTCGAGCTCGCGGAACAGGGCGTCGGCCTCGGCCGGATGCTGAGCGAGCAAACGCAGGGTGTAGGTGAGCGACAGCGCCGTCGTCTCATGCCCGGCGAGGAAGAGCGTCATGGCTTCGTCCCGCACGGCCTCTTCACTCAGCGTGCCCGCCGTGTCGTGAGCCAGCATCAAGCGGCCTAGCAGATCCGCCGGCAAGGTCGTCGCGGCGTCGTTGGCTTCCGCCGCGGCGCGAGCCTTTCGATCGCGGATCAGCTCGAGCAAGATGACGTCGAGCTCGGCGCGGATCGACGCGAGCCTGCGGCGGCTCGGCAGCGGCAACCACTCCGGCAGAATGAGCCGCCAGGCTGCGGCGGCGGGCATGTAATCGACCATCAGCTGGTCGAGCAAGCGCTCCACCTCGGCCCCGCGCGAGACACGCGTGCCGAACAGCGCGCGCACCAGGATGTCCAGGGTCAGGTGCATCATGGCCGAGTGGATGTCGAACACGGCAGCTGGCGCCTGGCCCTGCGCAAAGGCGTGTGCTCGCTCCACCATCACGGGCCCGTAGGCGCCGATCTCTCGAGGTTGGAAGGAGGGTGCGATGAGCTTCCGCTGGCGGCGCCAGGCGTCACCCTCGCTCGTGAGCAGCCCGGTGCCTAGCACGCGCCGCAGGTCATGCGTAAAGGCGTCCTTCTCGAAGTCGGCGTGCCGCGTGACCAGTATGTGCTCGATGGCCTTCAGATCGAAGAAGGCGATATACGGCAGGCCCAGCACGCTAAACGCCACGGCCCGGTCGGACAGCGCGCGGGCCGCCTCGAAGCGCGCGAGCGGCTGCGCTCTGTATTTCAGCATCGAGCCGATGCCGGACAGCGAGGCAGCCGGAGTGAGCCGCTCCGCTCGAGCGGAGCCCGCCAAGCGCTCCGCGGCGGTCATGCTCATCCCCGCAGCTTGCGCGCGCTCGCGAGCAGCACGCACAGCGCCACCACTTCCATCGCCGTCTCCACCTGTGAGGCCGGCGGCAGCGTGGGGGCGATGCGGATGTTCCGGTTGCGCGGATCTTTGCCGTAAGGAAAGGTCGCGCCGGCGGGGGTGAGCTTCACTCCGGCCTCGTTGGCCAGCGCGACGATGTCGCTGGCGCAGCCGTCGAGCGTGTCCAGGCTGACGAAATAGCCGCCGCGCGGCTCGGTCCAGCTGGCGACGCCGCTCTGCCCGAGCTCGCGCTCGAAGACGCGCGTCACGGCTTCGAATTTGGGCCTGAGCAGCGCGGCGTGGCGCTGCATGTGAGCTCTGATGCCGGCGTAGCTCTTGAAAAAACGCACGTGCCGCAATTGGTTGAGCTTGTCGGGGCCGATCGTCTGCATCGACAGGTGCCGCTTGGCGTCTGCCACGTTGGCGGGGCTCGAAGCGAGCGCTGCAACGCCCGCACCCGCGAACGAGATTTTCGAGGTGGAAGCGAACACGATCGGGCGATTTTCGTGGCCGGCCTTGGCGCAGGCCGAGATGATCTCGACCAGTGGATCTGTGTCGCCGAACAGGTCGTGCACGGCGTAGGCGTTGTCCCAGAACAGCCGAAAGTCCGGCGCCGCCGTCTTCATCGCGGCGAGCCGACCCACCACCTCGGCGGAGTAGGTCTGCCCGGTGGGGTTACTGTACTTGGGCACGCACCACATGCCCTTGATGCTGGCGTCCGTCGCGACCAGCTTTTCGATGCTCGCGACGTCCGGGCCCTCCGCGTCGAGCCCCACGGGCAGCATCTCGATGCCGTGGTTCTGACAGATGGAGAAGTGGCGATCGTAGCCCGGGGTCGGACACAAGAACTTGATCTTGCCCTTTGACCACGGGCCGTCCCCGCCGTCGTCGTGGCTGCCGGGGACACCGTGCAAAAGGCCGCGCACGACCGCGTCGTGCATCATGGTCAAGCTGGAGGCCCCGCCGACGATCACGTTGGCGGGCGCCGTCTCGAACAACTCGGCAAAGATGGCCTTCAGCTCCGGCAAGCCGTCGAGGCCGCCGTAGTTGCGAGCGTCGGTGCCATCCGCCGCACGGTAGTCCTCCGCGGAGAGCACCGTGGTCAATCCGTTGGCGAGATCGAGCTGCTCGTTTGACGGCTTGCCGCGCGTCATGTCGAGCTTGTGCCCCTGTTGCTTGAGAGCGGCGAAGCGAGCTTCGTAGTCGCTCAGCCGCCGTACGATTTCTTGAGCTTGGGTTGGTCGGGCTGCGGTCACGCCTCAGGCCTTAGCAGAATTTTGGCAAGGATCGAGCAGTTAGTCAGCGAAGCCGAGCCTGTGCGATCCACACAATACGCTTGCAGCGCCAAGCCCCTGGGCATATCTCGTCGGGTATGCCGCGTTTGGCGCCGAATGATGTCGCGGACGTGGCGGCCGCCCCATGAGGTTATCGCGTCGGGACGCCCTGTTTGCCCTCGCCGGCAGCACGTGCGCTTGCCCCGCGGGCGAGCCGCCGCCTGCGTCGGTCGTGCGCGCCGTACCCAACGCAGCGGCTCCTCCCGCGACCGGCGCCGCCGCGGGATCGGTACCGAAGGTCTCCGGCAGCAGCCTGGGCGGGCTCGAGGTCGTGACGCTCGGTCCGCTCGGGCCAGAGGACAAAGGCGGAAAGCTGGTGGTGCTGTTGCACGGCTGGGGCGCGCGCGGGGACGATCTGGTGCCGCTCGCCCAGCGTCTGGCGCGTCCGGGGGTGCGGTTCCTGGTTCCAGTGGGGCCGCTGCCGGAAGCGCGCGGGGGCCGCGCCTGGTGGCACCTCGACCAGCGCCCGGCGCAAGCCGTATCTGACGAGCCCCCGCCGGGTCATCAGCCACACCGTGACGTCAGCGCCGCGCGCGCGGCGGTTCAGGCGCTGCTGCGCGATGCCCGGCAGCGCTATGCGCCCGAGAGCGTCGCGCTCGTGGGTTTCTCGCAGGGCGCGATGTTGGCGCTGGATGTCGCCATCGCTGGCGATCCGGAGGTCGACCGGGTGGCGGTGTTATCGGGTGCGTTGCTCGTGGACTCGCTCTCGGCGCTGCGAGCGCCCAAAGCCCGACGTGCGGCGGTGTTCGTCGCGCACGGGCTGCGGGATCCGATGCTGCCGTTTCGCGGCGCCGAGCGCATCAAAGCCATCTTGGAGCCCCACGGTCACCCCGTCACCTGGTTGCCCTTCGACGGCGCGCACGAGATTCCGGACGCCGTCGTCGCGGCGCTGCGCGAGTTTGTCTTTCACGCGGCGCCGTAGCGCTCACTCGGACGTCGTCGGGGCCGCTGCCCTGGCCGCGTCGCGGACCTGGCGCACGGACGGCGACGCCGCGAACGTTTGGCGGAGCTCTTCCTCTGCGATGCTCGCTGCGAGCAAGTCGAGGCCCGCGCCAGCGCGTCGATACGCAGCGCCCATCGCGGCGGCATTTCCAGAGATGCCCTCCAACTCGGCGAGCAGCGCCCAGAGCTGCCACTCGACGCTGGGCAGAGGGCGCTCCGCCAGCAACTCGAGAGCTCGCGCGAGCTCCGCCCTCGATCCGAGCAGATCGCCGCGCGCGAGCCGCGCTCGGGCGAGTGCCTGGTGGCCGAGCAACGTGGGCTCGTGCAGGCGTTCTCGCGTCGCGGCGGCGAGCAACGCGGACGCGCTCTGCTCCGCAAGCTCGAACGCGCCGAGGCTCTGCGCATGTTTGCTCTTGGCAGCCTCGAGCCGCAGCCGTAGCAGGCAAGCCCTCGTGGTCTCGACCTCACCCTGTCCGCAGAGCAGCCGCTCCGCCTCCAGGAGCGCGCCTCGCGCAGCCGCGCCCTCGTCGCGCAAGGAGTGCGTCTCGAACAGGCTCAGCCAGGCGTCAATCTCGTCTTCGATCGAGCCGCTTTCGCGCGCCAGCTCCAGGCTGCGCTGGTCCTGATCGAGCGCGCGCTCGAAAGCACCGAGCTCGCGATAAACTCGGCCCACGCTTCGAAAAATGCTGGCCGAGAAGAGCTTGAGGCCGGCCTCTTCCGCGAGCCCGGCGGCGCGCTCGAGCTCATTCAAGCCGTCCGACAGGTGTCCCAGTTGAGCGTGTAAGAGCCCGATCGAGTTGAGGCAATCGATCACGCCGCCCGCCTCGTACGTGAGGGTGCGCAACTGCTGATACGAGCTCAGAGCCAGCTCGAGCTCGCCTTCGAGCCAGTGGATCATGGCTCGCTGCTTGTGCCACGTGTACAGCGCCCGCGAGTGGCCGAGCGTTTGCGCCAGCTCCCGCCCCGCGTCGAGCAAGGCCTTGGCGGCTTGCCGGTCACCGATCGCCAAGTGCCAGCTGCCCATCCAGCCCAGCGCCTCGGCCCGGCGTGGCGCATTTTGAGAGGCCTCGGCGAGCCGCAGCATCTCTCGCGCGGCCTCGCCGAGCTCTGCCGCGTGGCCGCTGTACAGAGACAACGTCGCGAGCGCAAACAGCGCCTCGCAGGCGATGGCCGAGGCCCCCAAGCTGCGCGGCTGGTTCAGCATCCGCGGCTCCTGCCGAGCGCTGAAAGCATCGCCCCACGGCTGCTCGAAATAGTCGAAGACCGCTTCGAGCTCGAGGCCTCGCTCGGCGTCGTGATCCGGCGAACGCTGCTCGAACGACTGGGCGCGCGCGAGCATGGCTTCGAAGTCGGCGCGGGCGACTCCGAAGTCGCTCAGGTTGAAGCTCACCCAACCGTGGTTGTAGTGCAGGATGATCTCCCGAGCGAGCCGCCGATCTGCGGGCAGCTTCTGGACGAGGGTGAGCCCGCGGGCGTAGTGCTGCTCGGCTTCTCGATCTGCGTGCAAGCGGCTGGCGCTGTCGCCTGCTTTCAGCGAGTAAAGGTACGCGCGCTCGAAGTCCAGGCCCGCCTCGAAGTGCAGCGCCAGTTGCCCGAGGCGTGGCGCCAGAGCTGCCTGGTGCGCGAGCAGCTTTTCCGCGATCTGCCGATGCAGGAGCCAGCGGCTCTTCTTGGCCAGGGCCTCGTACAGCGCGTTCTGGTACAGCACGTGAGTGAAGCGATAGCGCACGCCGAGCTGCCCGTCCGAAAAGCGCTCGTCACCGGCGGGCTGGATCAGCCGGTGCACGCGCCAGAGCTTGTCGAGCCGCTCCTCCAACGAGAGCTCGTCCGCCCCGAGCGTCTCCGCGAGCACCAGGGAGCTAAATTCCTCGCCCTGGACGCTGGCGTACATGAGCGCGCGCCGGTCGTCTTCGCGCAGCGACTCGAGCTTCTTGTCGATCACGCCTCGCAAGCTGTCGGGCAGGCCACGCTGCAAGGGACCGAGCGGGCGCGTCACGCGCAAGCCTCCGCCGCTGCGCGAGAGCGCGCCCTCTTCGAGCAACAGCTGCACCAGGCGCGTCACGAACAAGGGTTGCCCCTCCGTCTGCCGCAGCAGCCACGCACACAGCTCCGAGGGCCCGTCGGGCGCGCCGAAGGCTCGAGCCAGGTAGCTCGATATTTGAGCCTCGGTCAGGCAAGCCAGGGGCAGGTCTTCCGAGCGGTCGTGCGCCGACAGCTCGCGCCGCACGTTCTTGAGCGGCGAGTCGCCGAGGTCCAACGGCTCGGGGCGCAGCGTGGCGAGCACGAGCAGCTGCTGCCGGCTCTCGCTGCGTGCGATGAAGTGCAATAGCTCCACGCTCGAGCTGTCCGCCCAGTGCAAGTCCTCCAGCAAAAGGAGCACGGGGAAACGGGCGCTCAGCGCTGCCAGGGCGTCCCGCATTTCACGCAGCACGCTCTGGCGGCTCACGGCGAGCGCCCCGCGCCGCTCCAGCTCGGCGGCGGCTCTGCCGTGCAGCAAATGTCGCTGCAGCAAATGATTCTGCGGGAAGTGCCCGCACCAACTCGGCGCATGCTCGCTCAGCGCGGCGGCGACCACGTCGCTGGCTGGGCCCACCAGCAAGCCTGCCAACGCCTCCAGAAACGGCAAGTAGGCCTCCGTCGGCCCGTATTGCTCGAGGCAACGGCCTCTGGCGAGGAGCAACGTCGGCGTGCAGGCGAGAGCGCGCTCGCAGAAATGCTCCGCCAACGCCGTCTTGCCCATGCCTGCGGAGCCGCTGATGAAGACGATGCGCCGCGCGCCCGCGTTCGCCTCGTGCAGCAGCTGATCGAGCCGATCGAGCTCGGGCTTTCGACCCACGAAGCTCGCTCGCGCCTCGCGCGCGGCGGGCCCGGCAGGCTCGGCAGGCTCGGAAAAACCCTCACCCGGGCCAACTTGGGGACGCGCGACCTCGCGCACCTCAGCCACGAAGCGGTAGCCTCGGCGCGCCACGGTTTGAATGTAACGCGGGCGACCCGCCTCCTCCCCGGCGACGCTGTCGCCCAACGCCTTGCGCAGGATGCTGACGTTGACGGTCAGGTTGTTCTCCTGCACCGCCGTGTCGGGCCAGATGCGCTCGAGCAGCTCGCTTTTCGAGGCGATGCGGCCCCGCTGCCGCAGCAGCGCCAGCAACAGCTCGAACACCTTGTCCGTCAGCGCTATCGGTTCGCCGTCGCACGAGAGCTGCCGTTCGGAGGCATCCACCCGAAATGGCCCGAACTCGTACAGGCCCGCCTCGGACGATGTCATCGCCTTACAATTGTCCCATCTTTAGGAAAAATCCAACAGTCGCCCAAGGACTTTCTGGCCCGGCCGGCGCCAAGTTCAGTGCATGCGTCGTTCCATCGAGCTGCTGCAGGCGCGAGTTTTTGTGCTGAGTCGACTCTCGAGCAAGCCGGGCTGGCTCGGGCTTCTGTTCGGCAGCTTTGTGCTGGGCATGGCCACGTCCTTCGTCTTCCCGTTCATGTCCCTGTGGGGGATGCAGTCGGTCGGCATGACGTCGCTCGGCTTTGGCATTTTCATGACGATCACCTCGCTGAGCGCGATGGTCCTCGGCACCCTGCTCGCCCGCTGGTCCGACACCCGCGCGCCGCGGCGCACGGTCCTGCTGCTCGGTGGCCTGGGTGGCGTGCTCGGGTACACGGGGTACGCCTTCGTGACGGACCCCGTGCTTCTCACGATCATCGGCGCTCTGCTGCTCGGCGTCGCCTCGGCCGGCTTCTCGCAGCTATTTGCGCACGCGCGCGAGGAGCTGTCCTTGCCCGAGCACGGCGGCGTGGACCCCTCCGTCGCCATGAGCCTGCTCAGGGCGTCGTTCTCGCTGGCGTGGACGGTGGGGCCGGCGCTGGGCGCGCTCGTGTTGCAGCGTTTCAACTATCGGGGCACGTTCCTCGTCGCAGCGAGCCTGTTCGCGATCTTCGTGGCTGTGGTGTGGCGCTTCGTGCCCGCGCGCCCACCGCAGCACTCACCCGACGCTGCCGCGGGCGAATCACTCGGGCGCTCGCTCACGCGGCCCGTGCTGCTCATCCACTTCGCGGCGTTTGCGCTCGTCTTCGCGGCGTCCGCCCTCAACATGATGAACTTGCCGCTCCTGATGACCGAGGAGCTCGGCGGTAGCGCCCACCACGTCGGGCTCGCTTTCGCCATCGCGCCGGTCGCCGAAATGCCGCTCATGGTCTGGTTCGGGCGGCTCGCGGCGCGTGGCCACCAGGTGGCGGTCATTCGCTTCGGCGTGCTGATGAGCGTGGTGTACTTCGCGGCCTTGGCGCTCGCCCGCGCGCCCGTCCACGTCTACCCGCTGCAGCTC
Organism: Deltaproteobacteria bacterium; assembly: GCA_043747815.1. Taxonomy (GTDB): domain Bacteria; phylum Myxococcota_A; class Polyangia; order Polyangiales; family Polyangiaceae; genus SZUA-265. The sequence goes on along the minus strand of JAYTOL010000041.1, from coordinate 159,973 downwards.
CTGAGCGCGGCCTCCGTGGCCGTGACGATGAGCGTCGCCATCCCCTATTTCCAAGACTTGCTGCCGGGCCAGACGGGTGTCGCGACCAGCGTCTACTCGAGCTCCTACAGCTTTGGCTGCCTGCTCGGCTACTTCAGCTTCGGCGTGCTACTCGAGAGCATCGGGCACCGCGGCATCACGTTGCTCGCTCTCGCTTTCGGCGTGCTCTCCCTGGCCATGCTCGTGCTGATGCGCCGAGCGCCCCGGAGCGTCCCCGAGCGGTCGACCACGGGCCGCGCTGAGCTGGCTCGACCCCTGGTGGGCAGCCATTTACAGGAGTAGGGCCGGGCCACCACCTACGAGACGCGCTCATTCCGGATCTGGAATGGTCGGTTTGAGCGGGTGTCCGTCCCACAGCATCAGCTCACCTGCCGCGTCAGTCCCCGTGCTGCGGAAGCCGAGGCGTTCGTAGAGGCGTTTTGCGGGGCTCTCGGGGCGGACGCACAGGCGGAGCGGGAGGCGTGACGACTGGGCCTCGACGGTGAGGTCGGTGATGACGCGGGTGGCGATGCCTCGACCACGAAACGAGGATACGACGCCGATGTCCACGAGCACCATCTGGTCGGGCGAGCGCGAAATGCGGATCTGGCCCGCGCGCTTGCCGTCGAGGATGAGGACGCTCTGCTCTGCTTCGGGGTATCGATCGAGGTGGGCGCGCTGTTGCAGGTCGAATTGCATGCGTGCATATGCCGCGAGCTGCTCCTTGGTCCAGCCGAAGGACGCCATCTCTTCTGCACGCGCCTCGGTGTACACCTCGAGTAAGAACTCAGAGTCGGTGTCGATCGATGCCAGACGTCTAAACATGGCGGTGAAAGCACCCCCAAAGTAGATTGGCTTCAATTCGCACGGCTACGGACCTCGCGCGTCGTCGGGTCGGCAGTGAGCGGGGAGTCGAGCGCCTCGGGGCCAAGCGCGGTCAGGCTCACGTCGAGAACGACCGTGTCGGCCGCTGGCAGGCGTGCGCGGACGGCCTCTCTCAGCTCGCCGATGTCGAAGGGCTTTTCGATGCACTGGTTGGGTACGGTCGCGAGAAACGCCTGCAGCTCGGCCGTGAAGGCCCCGCCGGTCAAGAACACCAGCTTGTGCGACTGCTCGGGCGCCGATCTCTGAAGCTCGGTATAGAGCTCCATGCCGTTCATCACGGGCATCATCAAGTCACACAGGATCACGTCAAATCGTTCACCCCCAATGACCCGCGAGAGCGCATCACTGGCCATGCTCACGGCCGTGCAATCGTGGTTCTTCTCGAGGGTGCGGAGCAGAAAGCTCAGAATGCAGCTGTCGTCGTCGACCATGAGGATCCGCCCGCGCCGATGCGAGGGAGCGCTCGTTCGTACCAAGGAATTTCGTGGCGCGGTCCGTGCCGCCCTCGGCGCCGGCCGTAGCGCGACGTGAAACGCTGCGCCGCCACCGGGTTGGTTGTCCACCGTGATCTCGCCGCCGGCGGCCGTGATCAGCCGGTGGCAGATGGATAGGCCGAGGCCCGTGCCGATGCCGACGCGTTTGGTGGTGAAGAACGGCACAAACAGCCGCTTCATGGACTCGGGATCGATGCCTTCACCCGTGTCCGCTACGGTGACCACCACTCGACCGCGCTCATCCATGCGGGTGCTGATTCTGATCTCATTGTCGTCGGCGCGCCCGTCGGTCAATGCTTGCGCTGCGTTCATCACCAAGTTCAAAAACACCTGGCTCAAGCGCGATTCACTGCCCAGGACCGGTGACACCTCCCCGTAGTCGCGCACGACGGTAGCCCGATGACGGATCTCGTTGTCGGCCATGCGCAATACCGATTCGAGGACATCATGGATGTCGACGGGGGCGCTAGTGTCGGCCTCGGCTCGAGAAAATACTCTGAGGTCACGCACGATGCGCTGCACGCGCCCGCCCGCGTCCCGAGCTTCGCGCAGCAGGTGAGAGACGTCCTCCAGCTCGAGAGAGCTGTTCACACGGTTCGAGAGCGTGGCGAGCGACTCGCCGGCGAGGTCCAGATTCGCGATCACCGCCGCCAGCGGATTGTTGATTTCGTGAGCGACACCCGCGGCCAACATGCCGAGCGAAGCCAATCGGTCGGCGACCAGGAGCTGTGTCTGCGTCGACTTCTCTTCGGTCACGTCACGCAGCACGGCGACGGCGCCCACCACGGCTTGGTTGCCCTTGAGCGGTCGGGCGTTGATGGTAACGAATTTGCCCTGGCCTGACCCTCCGTTCAAAAAGAACGGCTCGCCGTCGTCGACGACTTGGCCTGCCAGGGCTCGCACCAAAGGAACCTGTTCGGCGGGAACCGGCGTTATCGTATCGTTGAAAGAGAGACCAAACCGCTCGGGCCAATCGCGGGCTGGAACGTGGGCGCTGCCCGTACCCAGAATCGCCTCCGCCGCAGGATTCCACAGCAAAAACTCACCGCCCGCGCCCGTGACCACCACTCCCTCCGCCACCGTCTCGAGCACGCTTCTGAGCACGTCGGCTTGTTCTTTCGCCTTCTGCTCCGAGGCCTGCCGTTCCGCAAAGGCGCGGGTCAATGTCAGCGCTTGCGCAATCTGTGTGGCGACGCCCTGGAGGAACGCCAGGCGATCCTCCTGGTGCAGCGGGCTGGCTTTCGACCCCATCAGCAGCGTACCGAGAGACACTTCACCGCGTACCACGGGCACCACGACCGCGTTGGTCAGCAGGCTCTGCTCGAAGAGCGGCGAGAGATCGCGCATGCCCGCGGGCGTGGCGACCACAAGTGACTGACCCGAGTGGCCGAGGGCGTGCTCGGCCCGGTTGAGAAGAGCCTCGATCTGAGCCTCGCTCCAGCCCGCCCAGTGTCCGAATTTGAGCATCGAGGCGGGCTCGCTCTGGAACAGACGCAGTGCTCCGAGCGAAAAGCCGGCGGCGTCCACACACGCGCCCAGCACATCGGTCAAGGCCGCCTGAATGTCATGGTGCCCGGCGAGGGCATCGGAGATTCCGCTCAGGATGGCGAGCTCAGCTGACAGCATGGAGCAGCGGCGGGCAATCCCCGTGTTGATCGAAACCTGGCGCTCGAGCTGGCTCATGACTCTACGAGCCCATACGGTCTCGATGTCTGTGGCGCATTTAGACACCGATGAGCGGACGCCGGTGTGCCGTGCGAGCGAGGAACGCAACGCCTCGATGACTTCTAGCATGCTGGGAGTTCGGACCACGAATTCGTCCGCGCCTGCCGTTCGAGCCAGGTCTCGGTCGGCGTCATCGACATAGCTATTGGTCATGAGCACGAGCGGTATCCGGCCCAAGCCTGGATCGCGTCGGACCTCGGCACAGAGCCCAAAGCCGTCGAGACCTGGCATCATGATGTCCGAGACGATCGCGGCTGGCCTTTCGGCGCGCGCCATGCACAGCGCCTCCCTACCGTCCGCAGCGGTGCTCGTCTGGAAACCCAGTCTGGAGAGCCGGTACGCGACGAGCTTCGCTTGGGTCGGGTCGTCATCGACGATCAAGATCCGACGCCCTTCACCGAAGCGCGCCGCGGGCGATTGCACTTGGGGCAAGTGCGCACGTACGACCTGTCGGAGGCGCGACACCTCGATGGGCTTGAGGATGATATCGCTAAACCCCACCGCGGAAATGCGCGACTCTTCGAGCCCCGTGAGCAGACCGGAGAGGGCCAGGACAGGCACGATGGCCCCCCCCGGCAATTCGCGTAGGCGCGGAATGAGCTCGAAACCATCCATGTCGGGCAGCATCAGATTCTGCAGCACCAGGTCACTCGGCTCCGCTGCCCAAAGCTGGAGCGCCTGGGCGCCGGAGCTCGCCTCGGTGACGAAAATGTCTTCTGCTTTCAACGCAGCGCAGACAAACCTCGTCATGATCGGATTGTCCTCGACCAAGAGAACACGAGCCTGTTTCATCCAGCAGAACCCCCTAGCTGTTCATAGACTTTCGACCGCTGGCAGGCCTGCGATTTCGACAGCCCAGCGCTTGTCGCGCATGGATTTGTGGGACTTGGGAGCCGCATCGCCGCATCGCCGCATCGCCCGAGGCCAGTGTAGCTCGCGCTCGTTCAATGTAGGCGGCTCTCTCGGCAAGTGCGCGTGATGCCACTGCTGCGTTAAAATCGGATGGAAGACGTCAGGGTGTGACGTTAGAGTCGGTAAGGGGATTAGAGTCGCCCCTGCCGTGTCGCGCGGTATCTCGAGCCAGGCATGGAAATGGTGCGACGCGCGCTGAAAGGAATCGCGTGAAGGAAGCGGGGGGAACAGCTGGACCTGGGCTCGACGAGCAGCGAGCGCAGAGCGATTTCTGGTCCGTCTACACCGAGCATTTCGACGCGATTCGCCACGTCAGCTTCCAAAAGCTTGGAGCGTTGCCCGAGCTCAGCGCGGCGCTCCTGGCGTCGGAAGAGGGCCAAGCCCACTACGACCGTCTGCTGCGTGGCTGGGCCTCGCCAAGAACGAACGAAGGCAGCGGCGAGGAGGCTGCGCTGGTCGCATGCCACGCCTTCTTTGCTGGAGCGGGCGTGAGCATCGGCACCTGGTGCGAGGTCTGCGCGCTGGTCGAGGGTCAGGTCACTCCGCTGCTGATTGCGGCGTTCGCGTCAGAGCCGGGCCGGCTCGCCAACGCGCTGTCGGTGTTGCACCGGAACGTCGCGCGCACCACGAGTGCGCTGGCCCAGAGCGCGGCGAACATCCAGGAGCGCCGTCTCGCGGCAGCGCGGCTCGAGACCGAGCAGGCCTTGACCCGGTTTGCGCGGCTGTCCGAATCGGGTGTGCTCGGTGTGCTCGTGTGCGACTTCTTCGGGAACATTGTGGAGGCCAACGACGGTTTCTTGCAGACCTTCGGTTACACGCGTGAAGAGCTGGTCTCCGGCCAGGTTCGCTGGGCCGGCATGACGCCTCCAGAGTGGCAGCATCTGGACGACGTCGCCATTGAGCAACTCCGCGCCAGCGGCAAGACTCGCCCTTGGGAGAAGGAGTACTTTCACAAGGACGGCAGGCGAATTCCAGTGCTCCTTGGCGTGGCAACTCTGAACGAAACTCAAACCATCGCGTTCGTCCTCGACATCAGCGAACGCAAACGGCTCGAGGAAGTCCGCGCTCGCAGCCTCGAGCTCGAAACCCAAAATCGCCGTATCCAGGAGGCCACTCGGCTCAAAAGCGAGTTCTTGGCCAACATGTCGCATGAGCTGCGCACGCCGCTCAATTCGATCATTGGCTTTGCCGAGCTGCTTCACGATCGGGATGTCGAGCCCGACTCGCCTCAGTACATCGAGTTTCTGGGGGACATCCTGAAGAGCGGGCGCCACCTCCTGCAGCTCATCAACGACGTGCTCGACCTCGCCAAGGTGGAGGCGGGGAAGATTGAGATTCGCCTGGAGGACGTCGACGTCCAGCGCCTGCTCGGCGAGGTTTCAGCCGTGCTCCGCACGGTCGTGGCGGAGAAGCAGATCCGCCTCGAGACGGAGGTCGCGCCCGAAGTCAACCGAGCGACGCTCGATCCGGGGCGCTTCAAGCAAGTCCTGTACAACTATCTGTCCAACGCCCTCAAGTTCACGCCGGACGGCGGCAATGTCCGAGTGCGGGTGCTGCCCGAGGCTCCGGACATGTTGCGTATCAGCGTAGAGGATAGCGGTATTGGTATCGCGGCCGCAGACCTCGGACGTCTGTTCATCGAATTCCAACAGCTCGAGGCGGGGGCCACGAAGAAACACGGCGGCACGGGCCTTGGGCTGGCGCTGACCAAGCGCTTGGTCGAAGCTCAGGGCGGCTCAGTGGGTGTCAAGAGTGTGGTCGGGCACGGCAGCGAGTTCTTCGCGACATTGCCGCTCCACGCGACCTGGGCCGATCCACCTCTCGACCCGATACCCGAGAGCCACCCGTTCCGAGCGGGAGCCGCGGTGGTGCTGGTGGTGGAGGACGAGCCTCGCGACCGAGCTCTGCTCATGCAGACCCTGACCCGGGCGGGGTACGGCGTCGAGGCCGCTACCTCCGGCGCGCAAGCCATAGCCGCGTGTGGCCAGCGGGTCTTCGATGCGATCACGCTCGACCTGTTGCTGCCCGATATGACGGGCTTGGACGTGCTGCACCGCGTCCGGACCGAAGGGCAAAACCAACAGACGCCGGTCATCGTGGTGAGCGTCGTCGCCGAACAGGGCATCATGGCGGGCTTCAGCGTGCAGGACTATCTGACCAAGCCGGTCAGTGGCCGGGCATTGCTCGATGCGCTCGAGCAGGCTGCGGTACCACCGGACAAGGGGGGGACGCTCCTGATTGTGGACGACGACCCAGCGGCGCGTCGGCTGATGAGCGCTACTTTGAAGGAGCTGGGTTACCAGATCCATTGCAGCTCCGGTGGCGAAGAGGCCCTGGCCTTTGCGGCACGCGCTCGCCCACGCGCGGTGATCCTGGACCTGATGATGCCCGGCATCGACGGCTTCGAATTTTTGCTGCGCTTTCGCGAGTCGCCCCAGCAGCGCGCCATCCCCGTGATCGTGTGGACGATGAAGGACCTTACTCTGGACGATCATAGAAAGCTGCGCCAGCTCGCCCAAGGCATCGTCGCCAAGGACAACTGGACGCCGAGATCATTTCTGGAAGAGATCCGCGGTTTGGTCGGGCAGGGGTCTCTCGGCACCGCCTGCGAGGCACTGTGAGCACGCAGACGATCCTCGTCGTCGACGACAATCCGTCGAACCTCAAGTTGTTCACCTACATGCTGGCCCTGCCCGGCTATGAGATCGAGACCGCCCGAGACGCTGGAGAAGCACTCCACGTCTTGGAGCGCTTCAAACCCCGTCTGATCATCATGGATTTGCAGTTGCCGGATATCGATGGCCTGACCTTGACGCGGCGTCTCAGGGCTGATCCCTCGCTACGCGGCAGCGTCATCGTCGCCGTCACCGCTTCAGCCATGAAAGGCGACGAAGAGAAGGCGCGCGCTGCCGGCGTCGACGGCTACATGAGCAAGCCGGTGGACAAGCGGGCATTTCGCGCCATGGTCGCCAGCTACCTGAAGCGCGAGGAGGTACAGTGACCGATGTGATGCATCCCAACGCTGGTGAGCGGCCGCCCCGTTCGGCGCGCTGCATCGTCGAGGAGTACGAGGCGCACGACGTATCGGCCCATCCATTTTTCGTCACCCTCAGAGCGGCACCCGTCGACCTCGCAGCGCTCTGGGTGCTGGTGGCGAACATGAATGCGGGGATCTCGCCGAACTTCGTGCGCTGGCTAGCGCTCACCATCGCTCGCGTGGATGACCCTCGCATTGCGTCACTGGTGGCCAAGCAGCTCAATGACGAGCTCGGCAACGGCGACTTTCAGAACATCCATCGTGTTCTCCTGGAACGGTTTGTCGCTGGGCTCGAGCCCTGGCGGCCGCCGCCGCCGGCAAGTGCTCGGCTCGACGCAGGGCGACGGCTCGGCGTTCGAGCTACGCTCGTGTTCGAGGCGCCCAACCCTTACCAGGCGGTGGGCGGGCTGATGGTGGCCGAGATTTTTGCGAAGAAGATGGACCACTGTCTCGGTGACGAGATTCGCCGGCAAGAGTTGGTTCCCCGTGACGCGCTCCTATGGCTCGACCTGCACGAGGTTTTGGAGGAACATCATGCGGAGGACTCGGGCGAGCTAGCGAGCTTGGTGCCCGCCCAAGGTGCAGCGCTCGCGGCGACATGGCAGGGGGCAAGCAGCCTGTGGGAGGCGATGGTTGGTTTTCTGGACGACGTCGCCGCCGCCGCGTTCATTGAACGCACGTCATAGACTCGAGCGACCCGAAAAGAGCGAAGCCGAATGTACGCCGAGCATCTGGGCTTCATGGACGGCAAGCTGCCCGCGTCCCCGACGATCCTGTTCGTGTATGGGGCGCCCGATCCCCCGCTGGCTCGAGCGCTCGAACGGCAGGGGTTTGGGCTGCATGTCGCGCTCAACCGCTCGGAAGCTATCGCTCGCCTCGCTGAGGCTTCACCCCGTTGCGTGTTCGTCGACCTGGCCGCTGCCGGCGGCGAAGGGGTCGCGGTGATCTTTGACTTGAAGGCCGCAGTCCCGAACCTTCGCATCGTGGTCCTCACCCACCTTGGAGCGGTCGTTCCAGCGGTTGACGTTTTGCGCTTGGGCGCGGCGGAGTGCGTGCTCCTCAAGCCAGTCGAAACGCACCTGTTGCTCGCCGCCGTCGAACCCGGCGGATCTGCGGGAGACCCGAGTTGGCAACGCTTACCCACGCTCGACCGCATGCAGTGGGAATACATTCAAACCGTGCTCGGCTCTTGTAGCGGCAACGTCTCCGAGGCGGCACGCAAGCTCGGTGTGTACCGGCAGTCGCTGCAGCGCATGCTTCGGCGTCATCCGCCGCCCCGGTAGGCCCGAGCGGCGCGTACGGCGGGGGACTGGTCTCGTCCTCCGAGGTCTGCGTCGGCAGACAAGCGTCGCTCCAGTGCGCTGAGCATCTGATTCAAGCAGGCGTAGTCCGGCGCCACGTAATACGCCGACTGAGGCTTCGAAAAATGGATGTCACGGCGGACCACACTGAGCGAAAAATTGCGAACCGGAGCGCGGCCGAGGCAGACGGCGCGCGTCTCAGCCGGCGACGACAAGAGCCCAGCTCCGTAGATGCGAAATTCCTGCTTGGTCCCCATCAGGCCAAACTCGATGCTCCACAGGTACATCCGGCCCAATTGGGTGAGCGCCGAGGGTGTTTCGGCGAGGTCACGCTGGACCAGCGCCACCCGAGCCTCGGCGGCCGTTAGCTTGGCGCTGACGCCGCTCGATTTGCAGCGCAGGGCCGCCATGCCACGATTTGCTAGATACGACTCCTGATCCAGGGCGTTCTTGGGTGCAATGGCCATGGCGGTGGCCAGGCGCTGCAGGAATTGCCGATGCTCCGCCGAAATGAGCATCGGAATGTGTCCCAGCAGATCGTGCGCTAGATCGGGCGTGGGAGCGAAGTCCAGGTGCTCTGGCCTCCGAATGCCACGCGATACGGGGAAAACCCCGCGCGCGATCAGGCCCGCATAGATGTCGGGCGGTATGTAGCCATCGACACACACCGTGCGCCAGCCGAACTCGGCGAGAGCGGCGGCAATGGCGCTCAGTCGCGGGATTTTGGACCAGGGTTGGATGAGGCGTTTGAACCCTTCGACGTAAGAGGGGTGAAGCCACGGGCAGAGCTCGTCCACCAGCTCTGCGGCGCGACTGAGCAGGCGACTCCACGTGTCGTGCTCCGTCGTCTTGTACGCCGCGTGGTGCTGCGGCACAACGTAGCGCCTGAAGCGGTCGGGCAGCTCGGCGAGAACGGACGGCGCCAGCTGACGTCGTTCTGCCTCCTGCGATGGCCGTCCGTGCGCGGAGTGGGTCAGCGGCATCTAGCCTATCGGAGCACTGAATGAGCACCCTCACCATGCAACCCTTTGTTGCAGGCTGCGGGCGCTTCACATCCGACCCTGGTTCTCCGCTCGGCCCCAAACGACAAAGTGCCGATCCGAGACGATTTCGAGCGCGAGATGGGCGAGACTCTCACGCTCCAGTTGCTCTCGAATCTCGTCGGCGCGATAGGCGGCGAACAGTGAGTTCGCAAAGTCGCGGCGCAGCACCTCCGGCTCGCCCCGTGAATGCTCGTCGACCAATCTCCGTACGTCGTCCGGCGTGCCGGGACGCAGCAGATCCATCACAAAGACGGGGCCTCCTCGACGAGACCAGCGCCCGAGGCTCCGCCAGAGCACGCCCGGGTCGGCCAAGTGATGCAGCAAACTATTCGAGTAGACGAGGTCGTAGCTCTCGAGCGGCGCATCCCCGTCCGGCAAGTAGCACGCGTGCAGACTCACCCGAGCATCCAAGGTCGAGCTCTCTAGTGCTCGCCGCCCGTGCTCGAGCATGGGCAGTGACCCGTCGAGCCCGTGCACGTGCCAGGCAGGAAAGGCTCGGGCAAATCGACAGGCAATGTCACCCGGCCCGCAACCGAGGTCGAGCGCTGTGCCCGTTGTCGGGAGCCATGGAAAACGCTCTTGCAGTAGCTGAATGAAACGTTGGTGAGGTTGTTCAAATTCGGCGCGCCCATAGGCCTCGACTTGATCGGGATCCAGCATCAGATCGGGTTCGGAGATGCGGCGCACGGTCCGCGAGTATATACGACGCAGCGCGAAGGGGCGCGTCGGCATCTCGCCGCGCAAGGCGCAGCTCTTTAATTCGGGCGGATGCCGGTCTCTCGCGTCCAAGTAAACGGGACGGCGCAGCTGCCATCGGCTTGCAAGACGCTGGCCCAGACGGTGTGAGAGGCCTGGTGATCGATCGGCGAGAAGCCGATTTTGGCGCCGATGCCCAGGTCCACATCGGTCAGCTGGGTGTCGAGGGTCTGGCGCAAATTTTCGGCGGTGAGGTTCGGCCCGTTGCGGCGCAGGGCTTCGACGAAGAGGCGCGCGGCCACGTGCCCCTCGAGCGAGACGAAGCTATACGCGCCGCCGTCAAAGGCATCGATGTCATCTCGGTAGCTCGCCACGCCTGGCGCTTGGGAGGCGTGTGAAGGCACGGTCTGAGTCACCAACACGCCCTCAGCGTAGCTCTTCTGGCGGGTGGGATCCGTGACGTCCACGTAGTCCTCGGGCGCACTCCGGAGGAGATCCGACAGCGAGTCGCTGCCCACGAACGAGACGTGAGCGAACAGCACGTCGAGGCGAGCGGCGCGGGTCGCGTCTCGGTTCAGCCAATCTTTGATGGCGCGGATGAGCTTGTTGCCCGGCTGATACGTGTCGATCATCACGACCCCGACCGAGTGACGACCCTGGCCGGCCGCGAGCACGCCTTGCAGGAAGCTCTGCGCCGCCACGATCGCGGGTTCGACGCTCTCGAGATTTTCTCGCTCGTAGCCGACGCGTAATATCGAGGGATTGGGCAGGGCGGCGTCGGGCTGCGGGAGCGGCCCTCGGCGGTTGTACGCCTCGACCACGCCGGCGTAGCCCGCGTCGCCATAGCTGTCGTTCTGGGCAAAGACCAGGAGCCGCGAATACGAATCGAGAGGTGGGTCGCTGATGATGCGCGGCTGACGCTGGCTCGCCATGTACTCGACGATGACCTCCGTCTCGTCGAAATAGCCGGGGCGAAAGTTGTAGATGTAGGGCGCCAGGGTGCCGTCACGCAGGTAGTGATGAGCGCCGGTGAAGGGGGAAAATAGGACCACGCCGTTGCGATTGGCGATCGGCGCCGTGAGCAGCGTGGTCGGCGTGCCGATGCTACCGAGCAGCGCAAAGACGCTGTTCGGGCCGCGCACGTCAGGGCCGTCCGGGGCAGCCCCGAGCTCGCGAATGTCGAGCAGCTCTTCCACGTTGGCGAGGGCCTGCGCCGGGTCGTAGTTGTCGTTCAAGCTGGACAGCTCGAGGCGCCGCCCGAAGATGCCGCCTTCGGAGTTGACGCGCTCGAGCTCGGCCAGGATACCGCGCCGCAGCTCCACCCCCAGGTCCGCGCTCGGGCCGCGAAATGGGCCGGTCATGCCGATCGCGATGGGCGCCTGAGCGATGGGCATGCAGGTGCGGACGCCTTCTTGGCTGCCGCAGACGCGCCCCGCCAGGCAGTCGTCGTTGCTCTCGCAGGGGAACACCACGCCGTCGAGATCGGGCGATGAACAGCCGAACGCGCTCCAGCAAAGGAACAGCGCGAGCCACGTTCCGTTGCCCGCCCGGCTGAGCGCCGGGGCGACAAGGGCAGCGCCGGCCACTAGAACTTCCCCGTCAGGGCGCAGCCGTTGGGCGTGAGCCGGAGCTCCGCCTGGACTGGGCTCGATTCGCTCCTCGACGAGCGCCACAGGCTGAACACCAAATGCGTCGTGATGAGCGCGCCACCCAGGCCGAAGCCGATGGCGCCCACCAACTTCTTCGTGTCGCCAGACTCGATCAGCTCGCGAGCTTCCACTTCCGTCATGGTGTTGGCCCCGGACGAGTCGCCAAATCCCGGCGCGGTCGTGACCTCGGTGTGATCGTGGGCGCCGTCGAGATACAGACCGGCGCCCAGCCCGGCAAACAGGATCCCCGCGCCGAGCGTCGCGAGCGGCCAGCCCGGATGGGCCGAGGCTTTAGCGTCGGCGTCGGCCGGCCGCGGCTCTTGCGGCGCGGGTCGCTCGAGCTCGCCGAGCGCCTGGATGGCTCGGCGCCGGCCTTCCGAGTCTGCCTGAGGCGCGTTCAAGAACCAGCGGTAATATTCGATCGCTCGCGTGCTCTGGCCGAGGCGCTGGTAGCAGCCCGCGATGTTGAACAGCAGGTTGGGCTCCGAGCTCAGAGCGTAGGCGCGCTCGAAGGCCTGCAAGGCCCCGACATAGTTGCCCGCGACGTAGAGCTCCGAGCCTGCCTCGTTCAATTGCACGGCCCGCGCCGAGTCGCGGCCTGGCGCCTCCGCGCGCGCCTCCCGCTCCGAGCCGAGGCCGCCCAACGCGACGGAGCCCAGCAACGCTGCCCGCACGAGCACACGCCGGCAAGCGCCAGCGCGGCGCCTCGGCAGATCGAGGCGAGTCGAGCCGCTGAGGTCGAGAAGAGGCTCGTTGCTGCTCATCGCGCGTCTTCCGCCCGATCGGGAGCGACCAGCGGGATGGCCGTGCCGCTGGGTCCTGTCATCGGCAACAGCGCGAAGCGGGCTCGCGGAGGGTCTTCGATGAGCCGGAAGGCGGGTGCGCTCTCGGGCTCGGGCTTGGCCCTCACCAGCCGCGGCCGAGGCTTCGCGGCAGGCTCGGAGTTGACCGCGAGCGGGGCCTGAGCCGCGCCGCGCGGCTGCGCCGTGTCCATCGCCAACGCTTCGCGAGCCGGATCGACGTGGGTGGGTTTTGCCCAGCGCGACGCGGCCCACGCGGCCTCTTTCCAGCGCGCTGCCGCCGCGGCGGAGGGTGGCTTCGCAGCGAGCGACACCGATCGCGTCGTTTGGGTCGGCGTGGGGGGCGTGGGGGGCGTGCTGTCGACCGTTGGGGGGAGCGGGGGGCTGGGCTCGGGCAGCGCGGCAGGAGCCGGCGCCGGCACCGGCGGCGCCTCAGGCAGCGGGCAATCCGCTGGGCGCAGCGCGAACGTCTCCGTCCGTATCTCCTTTGAGCTGGCCGACAGGGACGCCAGATCGGTGGATTGGCACTGGCGAACGCCGATCCAGACGACGGCGCAGGCGAGCACGGGCATGGCGTACTCGATCCATGTCCCGCGCCGAGCGGCGACTACCGGCGAGCGCCGCTCCGGGCCTGCTTTTTCCACGGCAGCCCTATCGGCCGTGTCGTGAGCCGCCGCGTCGTGAGCCGCTCGGCGAAAGAAGGTCTGGTCGAGAGCCTCGCCCTCCTCCAGCGGCTCCAGATCCAAATCCTCGACGAACTCATCCGAGAGACGTAGGGGCTCGAACCCGAGCAGTGCCCGGGCCCGTTCTACGTGCAGCCGCGCCGGCGCCGGCGCGAACGGCAACAGGGCCTGACCGAGCTCGGCGACGCTCGCAAACCGCCGTACCCGGTCGGGCTCGAGGCAGCGCTCGATCACGTCACAGAGCGCCCTCGGCACGCCGGGCAACCCGGCCCCGAGGGGCGCGGGCGCCGAGTCCAGCACCTGATGGCTCACCTCCGCCGGCGTGTCGCCCCAGAAGAGCGGTTGCCCGCACAAGAGCTCGTACAACACCGCGCCGAGCGACCAGATGTCCGTTCGTTCATCCAGGTCGGGCGCGTGACGCAGCTGCTCGGGCGACATGTACAAAGGCGTGCCCATCACCCAATCCTGGTCGTTTGTCGACAGGTCGTCACCGAAGATTTGCCCGCTGAGCGCCGCCTTGGAGATGCCGAAATCCAAGAGCTTGATCATCTCCAGCCCCCCCTGGCGCGCCAGGAAGATATTCTGCGGCTTGATGTCTCGATGGATGATGCCCTGCGCGTGGGCGGCGGCGAGGGCCTCACATGCCTCGAGCACGTAGTTTACCGCCACCGCGGTGGCGAGCGCCCCGCGCGTGTCGAGCAGCTCTTCGAGGTTGCCCCCCTCCAGGTACTCCATCACGAAGAAGGGACCGATCGGATCGGCTACCCCGACGTCGAGCACGTTGACCGCGTGTTCATTCCGGATGCGCACCGACACCTTGGCTTCGCGCGCAAATCGCGAGACGATACCGTCGATCTTGCGCATCTCCGGGCGGATGAACTTCAGCGCCACGGGCTCGCCGAAGCCGAGGTGCGTGGCGCGCACGACGACGCCCATCGAGCCGCTGCCGATCACGTCCTCGATGCGATACTTGCCAGCGATGACCTCGCCGAGCGCGCAGTCTCGCGCCGTCAGCGGCTGCTCCTCCATCACGAGCAATGGGGGCAAGGCGCTCGGCACCACCTCCTCGCGCTCATTCGCGGCGGCTCCGGCAGCGCGCGCCGGACCCTTAGCCCTTGCTTCTAATGACGAATCCGGTGTCTCCACTGTAGGGCAGGGTACGAGTGAGTATGCCCCAATGTAAAGCGCGTCGACGTCGAGAAGCGCGTGCCCTGGCGCAACAGGCCGCGCACGCAGTTGCAATTCGGTGACACAGCCCGGGTCGCGGGCGATCCCATGTTTCGGGGATGTGCCCGCGCACTTAACAGTTTTAATATCTGGGGCTGCCGCTTACTCGAGTGAATGAGTGAGCGCCGCCCCCGATCGAGATCAGCGCGCGCTTATTTGAGATAAGCCGCGAGCGGGATGTTCTGTTCGCGCAGGGCCTGGACCACCAGATCGCTGATCTCGATAGCGCCCGGGGTGTCGAAATGCGTGTGATCGTCGCAGAAGAAATCGCCCACGGGCCCCGTGGTCGCGGCGCTCACGTCGCCGCCCGCGACCGGGCAGAAGCCATGCTGATTGAAGAGCGCGACGCTTCGGGCATGCAGATCGATGACGGGCACGTCGAGCTCGGCACCGACCTCCTGCGTGGCCGTGACGAAGCCGCCACGGCTGCCGCGCGCCGTGGCGCCGTTGCAGGCGATGGAGCTCACGGGCGTCACAAAGATGGGCTGCGTGCCGCGCTCTTTAGCCGCGAGCGCCATCATCGCGTACGAATCCTTGAAGGCCTCGAGGCCCACGTGGCGATCGCAGGTCGCCGAGCTATCGTTGATCCCGAACTGGATGAAGAGGTAGTCGCCGGCCTTCATGCCATCCAGCATCGCCTGCCAGCGCGGTTGCAGCGTGGGCGCGCCGCTCGCGTCCCGCGCGAGCACACACTCACCGCTCGCGTCCATCGTGGTCTGAACGTTAAACAGCCAGGTGCGCACGCTGCGCCCACCGACGGCGCTGTTGACGACGCTGACGAGATCGTTGAAGTGCGGATCGAACAGCTTGCCCCAGCCCACCGGGCACGGCGTCAGCCCATTGGCGACGGTCGAGTCACCCGCGAGCCAGATCGTGATGGGCGTGAGCGCGGCGGGAGCCGCCCCGCCAGCTCCGGGGCTTGCCTCGCCGCCCGTGCCGGAACTGGCCGCGTCGGTGCCGCCCGAGCCGCCGGCGCCGCCGTTGCTCGCCTCGCTACCGCCCGCGCCGCCCGACGCCACCTCGTTTGCCGAGCCGCTCGCCTCAGAGCCCGCGCTGGCGCCCATGTTCGTGATCTCGGCGCCGCTGCCCAGCTGCTGCTCGCCCGTAACCTCACTGCCAGAGGGCGCTACGCTCGGCTCTGCAGGCGCGCCGCTCGCGACGTTCCCGGGCACCTCGGTCGAGGGCTGCGCCGGCGTGAAAGCGCCCGGGGCCGGGGGAGTGTCGGCATCGCCCTCGCCGGAGCTCGAACAGGCAAGCAGGGCGAACCCGAGGAGCGAGTGACTGACGACGCCCGACAATTTGGATGATTTAAACACGAGGTCCTCGCGAAGGTGATGCCCGGGTTGCCGACCCGTGTGCCCGGTTTCATTCCGGACGCGTAGCGAGCCGCAGCGTCTCATGGCGGTTTCGTGGCACGCAAGTAGGCACGCGCCCGGCACCGTCCGGAAGGCGCGGCAGCTGGCATTTTCCGCCGAAGCTGGTGAGAAAGGGTGGTCCTGTCGCCCGTGACCCGGATTGCTGTCGTGCGCGACCGCTGTTTCGCCTCAGCCCGCTGTCGGGGCCGCGGCCGGTGCGGCGCCAGGAGCCGGCAGCATGGCTCAGCGCGGGGCGCTCGGATTCTCACGTGGGGGCTGATCCAAGACCTCGCGGAGCTTTCGCGAAAGGTTGTCGGCCGTGAGCGGCTTCTGCAGTAGCGCGACGTCTGCGGCCTGAAGGCTGCGATGCACTCGGGCGTCGTTGACATGGCCGGACATGAACAGCACCCTCAGGCTGGGGCGCAGCGTGCGCAGCCGCTCTGCGAGCTGCCAACCGCTCATCTTGGGCATGACCACGTCGGTCAACAGCACGTCGATGCCCGCCGCGTGCTGTTCGCAGATCAGGAGCGCCTCCCCCGCGTTACTGGCGTCGAGGACGCGGTAGCCGTTGCGCCGGAGGACGGTGCGCACCAGCTGCCGCACTTGCTCGTCGTCCTCCACCACGAGCACCGTCTCGCTGCCCCGCTGCGCGCTGGGCGCGGGCGTTTGCGGCGGCAACTCGCCCACGCTCGCCGCGCACGGCAGGTAGATCTGGAAGGTGGAGCCCTTGCCGAGCTCGCTCTGTACGCGGACACAGCCGCCGCTTTGCTGCGCGATCCCGAGCACGCTGGAGAGCCCGAGCCCGGTACCTTTGCCCAGCTCTTTGGTCGTAAAGAACGGCTCGAACATGCGCTGCTGGACCTCGCTGCTCATACCCACGCCGGTGTCGGTGACGGTCAACACGACGTACGGGCCAGGCGCCACCCCTGGCTCCGCCGCGCCCTCGGCGTCGAGGCATGCGTTCTGGATGTCGATGCAGAGAGCACCGCCGTCGGGCATCGCGTCCCGCGCGTTCACCACCAAATTCATGATCAGCTGCTCGATCTGACCCGAATCCGCGTTCACGCGGCCCAGGTCTTCGGCCCTCGACACGGTGAGCTCGATGCCCTCCCCGAGCATACGCCGCAGCATGCTGGCGATGCCGAGCACCGTTTCGTTCAGGTCCATGATGCGCGGCTGCAGGATCTGTTGACCGCTGAAGGCCAAGAGCTGTCGGGTCAGCGCTGTCGCGCGCGCGCTCGCCTTGGCCACCTCGAGGAGGTCGTTACGCAGCGGGTCGCCCTCTCTGAGCTCATCGAGCATGAAGCCCGTGTAGGTCGCGATCACTGACAAGATGTTGTTGAAATCATGGGCGAGGCCGCCGGCCAACATGCCCACGGCCTCCATTTTTTGCGCCTGCACCAGCTGCGCCTCCAGGCGCTTGCGGGCGGTGACGTCTTGCCCGACCACCAGCCGAGCGGACCGACCTTCCAGCTTGAACGTCTGCGCGTGGATGTCGACGTCGATGATTGAACCGTCTTTGCGCCGGTGCCGCCATGTGCCCGAGAGCGCTTGATTGGGCGCCGCGGTGGCCACGGCGTGCAGCGCCTTTTGCAGGTCCGCCTCGGGCAAGAGATCGGTGGCCCACATTCCCATCAGCTCGTCCTTCTCGTAGCCCCACAAGCGACACGCGGCAGCATTGACGGCGATGAAGCGCAGCGTCTCGACATCCGTGAGCCATTTGGGCAGCGGGCTACACTCGAACAGCAAGCGATACTGCTCTTCGGACGCCCGTAGCGCGGCCTCGGTCCGGCGCCGGAAGGTGTTGTCTGTCAGCAGCGCCAGGGCGCCCACATACTTCCCCTCGGCGTCGCAGAGCGGGCTGGCGTGCATGAGCGCCCATAGCTCGGTCCCGTCGCGCCGGATGTATTTGGTCTCGGCGGTCTCGGAGATGCCCTGGCGCCGCCGCTCCAGCGACTGCCTGGAGATCTCGAGCCCCTCTGCATCCATGAACTCGAAGATGCTCCTGCCGAGCATTTCGCTGGGCGCATAACCCAGCATGTCGGTGAGCGCACGGTTGACGAAAACGGTCTTTGCATCCGCGTCGATACGCCAGATGCCCTCCCGCGCCGCGTCCACGATCTGCCGATAATTGCGCTCGCTGGCGAACAGGGCCTGGTCTGCGCGGCGACGCTCGCTGACGTCGCGGAGCACCGAAAGGTGTAGCCCCGGCAGCACATTCGCCGTTGCGCTGTATTCGAGCTCCCGCAGCTCCCCGTCCGGCCGCCGCAGCGTAAATTGTCCGCGGCGCTGCCCAGGGTCCAGGAATGCCGCCTGCTCCGCGCCGTCCAGCCCCTGGGCGGCAAATTCTGCGACGCGCCGTCCCAGCAGTCGAGCCCTGGGCACGCCGAACAAGCTGCACGCGGTCGGGTTCGCGTCGACAGAGCAGCCGGCATCGTCGATCAGCAGCATGGCATCGAGCGCCCCGTCAAAGACCGCCCGAAACAGCGGTTCCCGCCGCGCAAACGCGTCGCGCGCGCAGGGCAAGGAGTGCCCTTCAGCGGCCTCTCCCGGCCGTGGCGCGTCGAGCCGAGCCTCCCCGAGCCGTGAGCCGCTCGCCCCTTCGCTTGCCCCGCGCTCGTGCTCATCCATACGCTCTGACCTCACCAACGTCCCCGCCGCTCGCAACCTAACGCCAGCGGCGAGCGCTCACCGCTGAGGCCCTGGACAGCACCGGCCCGCCGCGTGCGACTTTCCCCCACCCGGGGCTCAGGCCTGCTGGCAAATGTGCGTCTAGATACCAAAGTGTCGGCAACGCAGCTCGCAGGACGCAAGGTTCTGGTCATCGACGATGACCCACAGAGTCTGAAGCTCACGGCGCGGATGCTGCGCTCGGCAGGTTACGAGGTCGTGACGCGCTCCGAAGTGTTCGGCACATCCTTCGCCGTCGCCTCGGAACGCCCCAATGTGGTGCTCATCGATCTGAACATGCCCGCGCTCGACGGTGACCGCTTGGCTCCACTGATCCAGCGCTCCGTCCCCAACCCACCGCCGATCGTCCTGTACTCTGGCCTCAGCGAGAAGGTCCTGCGTGAGCGTGCTCTCGCCTGTGGCGCCAGCGCAACCATCCCCAAAGGCCTGGCGCCTGAGCTCTTTCTGGAGCGAATCGCCCAGGTCTTCAACAGGCTCTCCAGCTGAGCGTCATTCAGCCCGGTTCACGACGGCCGCGCGATCGGCTGCCTCTCCACGTGGGTTTGACACGCCAATCATCCCGCTGCAGACCTCGTTCAGTGGGCACGGTGGCTTACCCGAGCGAGCGCAGGCATCGGCGCTCAGCGTTGCTCGCGCGAACGGCGCGCGGGGTCGCGGTCGTCGTCAGCGCTTACGCATCGTTTGCCGCCTGCGCGTCGAAGGCGCCCCCGCTCCGCCCGCACGTCGAGGCCGCGGCGGTCGCGTTGTCCAAGGCGGCCGCGCAGGCCCCTTCGTGCCGCACACACGGCGGTCCCGCCGGCGCAAGAGCTTAACGATCCCCTCTGAGCCGCCCTAATGGATCGGCGTCGGCAGCGTCAAATGGGCAGATCTAAAGCTCTCGAACGGACGAACCCCGGCGGCTCGAGGCTCGATCGCCACGCATAGGGCCCACCCGTGAACCCAGAGGGGGCGCGCCAGGGTACCGCGGGAGCGGTGGTCATTGGGTCTCGTCGGCAGGGAAGCTCGTTCCGGGGCATTCCGTTGCGATGCGGGCACAGGACGGGGGCTGCACGTCCACTGCCCCCATCATCGTGCTGGGATCGGTCTGGAGCGTAATGCTCGCTGCATTCACGCAGCCGAGCTCGGAGAAAAATTGATCGACCTGCGCGAGCGCGTCGTTGGCGCAGCTCTCGAAGTCGGCGACGGTGAGCCCGCAGCCCTCGAAGCTGCTGCCTTCGGTGCAGCCGAGGTCGGCTGCCTCGGTGATATCCCCCGCCATGCTGCCGTCGAGCTCGGCGGGCGGGTTGGCGACGCAATTGTCGGCGAAGTCGCGGCAGCTCGCCGAGTCGGCGCTGAGAGCTGCACCTATGAACTCGCACCCAAACCGCGTCAGGCGATCGCCGTTGAAGCGTGTCTGGATGCTGGCCTCGACGGAGTTGCACGCGTCGGTGTACTGCGCCGGAGTCAGTTCGCCGAGCGGCTGGTTCGCCGGCAAACCGGTGTCGACCTGGTTCGCGCCGTCACCGCCGTCGTCGTCCCCGCACGCCGCGCCCAGACCAACGAACGCGAACACCCCAAATTTTATCAAGCGGTCCATATTTTCCCCAAATCCGGCCCCGGACGCCGGCCTGGCGAAAGCGCAGGGCGCGAGGATGCAACAGCTCGGAGCTCGTGGCTAGTTTGTTAGTGGTGGCGCCGAGCCACCGCCGCTGCGCGCGCTTGCCCAAGCTCGGCCCCAATACTACGCTGCCGTTCGTGCTCGCGGCCCGCTTGCCTCGCGTTCTGTTGTTCGATCTGGATGACACCATCCTGCGCTTCAGCGCGGGGCAGCCGAATTTCTGGCGCTCTGCGCTGCAAGTTCACCTGCCGGAGCACGCGGACCACCTGACCCTGGTCGCCGCCATCGATGACGCGAGCCAAGAGTTCTGGGCGCAGAGCGAGCGCGCCTTTTGGGGGCGGCAGAACATGCAGCAGGCCCGGCGCCTGATCGCGTGCACGGCGCTCGGCCGCCACGGCGTGGTGGAGGGCGAGTGCCATCGCATCGCCGACCACATGACCGAGAGCAAGGAAGAGTACGTGCGGCCTTTTGACGGCGCTCTAGAGGCGCTGCGCGTGCTGCGTGGACGAGGCCATCGGTTGGGCTTGCTCACCAACGGCAGCTCGGTGTTCCAGCGCCGTAAGTTATCGCGCTTCGAGCTCGAGCCGCTGTTCGAGCTCTTGCTCATCGAAGGCGAGCTCGGCTACGGCAAGCCGGATCGGCGCGTGTTCGAGGCCGCGCTCGCCCACTTTGGCAGCGGCGCGCGGGAGGCGTGCATGATCGGCGACAACCTGGACGCTGACGTGGCGGGTGCGCAGGCGCTCGGTATCTTCGCGGTCTGGCACGACGCGGCAGGGGCGGGCCTGCCCGCAGCGTCTGGCGTGGTTCCGGACGCGGTGATCCTGCGTATCAGCGACCTGATCGCGCCCTGAATCACCGCGGCGGTGAGCCAGCGCCGCTTCAGCCCTGAAACCAACTGCGGACCTTGGCGTCCACCGCAGCGGAGCCCGCGGCCACCATGATCTGGTTCTGCTGCGTCACGCCGTAGGGCTGCCCATTGATACACGTGACGCGCCCACCCGCTTCGCGCAATATCAGGGCCCCTGGCGCGTGGTCCCAGGGCAGCAAGCGGTAGTAGACGGAGAAATCCTTGTGCCCCTGCGCCAGCGCCGCATATTCGACCGCGGCGCAGCTCGGCGTGCCCGGCGTGTAGCGAGGGGGCCGCCAACTTTCGATGCGGCGACGTGTTTCGGCGGGCATGAATTTGGTGTGAATGTCGCCGCGCGGTGGGCCCGTGAGCTCGGCGGGCGGTACGCGCAGTCGCACCCCGTCGCGATAGGCGCCCGCGCCTTCTTCGGCCACGAACATCTCGCCCAGCGCCGGCAATGTGATCCACGCCGCTCGCGCCCGACCCCTCTCGATCAGCGCCACCATCACGCCGAAGTGGGGGTTGCCCAGCACGAAGTTGCGAGTACCGTCGATCGGGTCGATGAGCCAAATCCGATGACCGTTGCCCAGCGTGGCCAGCTTGCCCACGTCCGAGTGCACGGCCTCTTCACCGACCACCACCGATCCTGGCAGCAGGCGCTGCAGCTGCACTGTGAGCCACTCCTCGACCTTTCGGTCGACGTCGGTGACGAGGTCGGTTGCGTCGCCCGCCGTGGCTTTGTGCTCGATCTCTCCAGCGGCGAGCTGGCCAAAACGCGGCAGGATGCGCTGCTCGCTCACCTCTCGGAGCAGCTCGGCGACTTGCTCGATGTCTGCTGACGTAGGGGCTCTCATGCGGGCGCCAATCCAATGGAGATAGCAAACGGCACGGAAGCCTAGCATGATTGCGGCAGTTTTGCCGTGAATTGCCGGCGGTCGCAGGGAATGAACCCGCTCATGATCCCGCTGGCGAACAGGCCGCACCGGACAGCCCAAAGCCGGCGGCCTGCTTGTATTTCGCTCTCCAGCATGCCTTCATCCTCGCGCGGCTCGCTCGGTCGTCTCGGGACGTCTCCGGTCGGTCTTTCAGCTCCGTCGAGCCGAATCAAGCCGCGCGAAAGGGAGCTCCACCATGCCGCGCAAAATCAACCTGCAGAGCTGCCGCGGCGCGGTCCGCGCTGCTTTCATGGCCGCCGTCGCCAGCGTCAGCGTCGCGACGATGGCGCCCCTGGCCCGAGCGGCGCCGCCTGCGCAGGCCGGCGTCGCGCACGCCAAAGCGCCGAGCAGCGACCGGGAGCTGGCGCGCGCGATCTACCGCGAGCTCTGCGAGATCGACACCACCCAGTCGGTGGGTGACACCCATCGCGCGGCGCTGGCCATGGCCGCGCGCCTCACGAGCGCCGGTTTTCCCGCGGCCGACGTGCGGGTGTTCGAGACGGCACCGAAGCGCGGCAACCTGGTGGCGCGGCTGCGCGGCACGGGCAAAAAGAAGCCGCTGCTCTTGCTCGCGCACACCGACGTGGTCGAAGCCAAGCGCGCCGACTGGAGCACCGACCCCTTCAAGCTCGTGGAGAAGGACGGCTACTTCTACGCTCGCGGCTCCGGGGACGACAAGTACATGGCCGCCACCTTCGTGGTGAACCTCATCCGCTACCAGCGCGAAGGCTACCGTCCGGATCGCGACATCATCGTCGCGCTCACCACGGACGAAGAGATCTCGGATAAAAACCACTACGGGATCCGCTGGCTGATCGAAAAGCAACGCCCGCTGATCGACGCCGAGCTCGCCCTCAACGAGGGCGGCGGCGTGGGTGCCAAAGACGGCAAGGCCATCTGGAACAGCGTGCAGACGACGGAGAAGCTCTACCAGAGCTTCTGGCTGGAGGCGAAGAACGCCGGCGGGCACAGCTCCTTGCCGCGTGCAGATAACGCCATCTACGAGCTCAGCCGCGCGCTCACCCGCCTTTCGGAGTTCGCCTTCCCGGTCCAGCTCAACGCCACGACTCGAATTTACTTCGAGCGCATGGCGAGCATCGAGAAGGGCGAGCTCGGCAAGGACATGTTGGCCGTCCTCCAGCCCCAGCCCGATCCCGCTGCCGTCGAACGGCTCTCGGCCAAGCCGCCCTTCAACGCGCAGCTCCGCACCACCTGCGTCGCGACGATGCTCGAGGGCGGCCACGCGGAGAATGCGCTGCCTCAGCTGGCGCGCGCCATGGTCAACTGCCGCATCTTGCCGGGCACCAGCGTCGACGAGGTGCAGAAGACGCTGACGGCCGTCGTGGGCAGCGATACGGTCAAGCTCAGCGCCGAGCGGCGCGACACGCAAAGCCCGGCCTCCGCCCACAACCCCGAGCTCTTCGGCGCGATCGAGCAGCTGACGGCAAAGTTCTGGCCGGGCATCAGCGTCATCCCCACGATGTCCTCAGGCGCCACCGACAGCCGCTTCCTGCGCAACGCCGGCATCCCCTCCTACGGACACTCGGGTCTCGAGAACGACATCTTCGACGTGCGCGCCCACGGCAAAGACGAGCGCGTTTCCAGCAAAGCCTTCGACCGCGGGCGTGAATACCTGTACCAGCTCGTCAAAGTCCTGGCAGGCGGAGCGGCAGCGCCCTGAGAGCGCCGCAGCGCCCCTCGCGTCAGGTCGAGCGAGATTGATGCCAGCTCCTGATCTGCCTTCCGCCAGCCCGCGTTCGAGCCCCCGCGCCGTCACCAAGCGCCCCCTCGATTGGTTCATGGTTGGCATGCTCGCCGCGACCCTGCTCGCCTGGCTCGTGCCCGACCCGGGCGCCAAGGGCGGCGCGCTCCACCCCGAGCTCTTGAACAAGCTCGGCGTCGCGTCGATCTTCTTCTTCCACGGCCTCTTGCTCTCCTTTGCCGCGCTGCGCGCCGGCACGCTGCTCTGGCGCCTGCACCTGGTGGTTCAGATCGCATGCTTCGGCGTCTGCCCACTCATCGGCTGGCTCACGCTCTGGCTGTTCGGGGGCGCGCTCGACCCGAGCCTCGCCGTCGGCATCTTTTATCTGTGCGCCTTGCCCTCCACCGTATCATCGTCGGTGGCCCTGACGGCGGCGGCGCGCGGCAACGTGCCCGCGGCGGTGTTCAACGCGACCTTGTCGAGCGTCATCGGCGTGTTCGTCACTCCGCTGTGGGTGGGCGTCGTGCTCGGCGCCACAGGTCACTCCCTGCCGCTCGGGCGCGTCATCGCCGACCTCGCATCCTGGCTGCTCTTGCCGCTCGCTCTCGGGCAGCTGTGCCGGCCATTTCTGGGCGCACTCGCCCAGCGGCACAAGGCCAAGATCAACGTCATCGACCGACTCACGATCTTGCTATTGGTCTACACCTCGTTCTGTGATTCCGTAAAATCGGGCGTCTGGCTCGGCAACGGTGCGGCGCCCTTGCTCTTCACGTTGGCCTTTTCGGCCGCGCTCCTCGCCAGCCTCTTGGGGCTAACGCACGCACGTCGCCGTGAGCCTCGGCTTTCCGGTAGAGGACCGCATCGCCGCCATGTTCTGTGGCTCGAAGAAGACGCTCGCCTCCGGAGTGCCCATGGCGCGCCTGATTTTCGCCGGACACCCGGGCCTCAGCCTGATCCTGCTGCCCATCATGATCTATCACCCGCTGCAGCTCTTGATCGGCGGCTGGCTCGCCGCGCGTTTCGCCGAGCGCGCCGCCCCATTGCCGTCAGATCCCCCAGCCGAGCAGCGCTGCTCGCCGAGCTGAACCCGGGTCTCGCCCTACGTGCTAGGCTCTCCTCCTGTTACCCTTTCTCGAGCTCGAGGGCGTCGGCCCGGCGCTGCCGATCGTGGCGAGCGTGCCGCACTCCGGCACCTTCGTTCCGGAGTGGCTGGTGGACAAATTCGAGCCGGAACAGCTCGAGGCGCTCTGGAACAGCGACTGGTTCCTGGGGCAGCTCTACGATTTTTTGCCGCGCCTCGGCGTGCACATGATCGTGGCCACGCACTCGCGCTACGTCGGCGACTTGAACCGGCGCGAGGCGCTGCCCTTCGGCGACTTCTGGAGGGCCATGGTGGCGGAGAAGACGGCGGGCGGGCGCTCCGTGTATCGCGTCGCGCCGACCGCCGCCGAGCTCGACCGCATGCGTGACGAGCATCATCGCCCCTACCACCGCCGCCTCGCGCAGCTGCTCGAGGGCGTGCAGAGCCGTTTTGGTCGAGCCTACCTGCTCGATCTGCACAGCTTCTTCGGCCTGATCGACGACGACGTGTGCCTCGGCAACGGCTCGGGCGTGACCTGCGCGCCGCCACTGCTGGACGCCTTCGCGCGCGGCTTCGAAGCGCATGGCTTCGGCGTGGTGAAGAACCGCGTCTTCACGGGCGGCCACATCACACGCCACTACGGCGCAAACCCCTTCGTCGAGGCCCTCCAGATCGAGCTCCGGTACACCTGCTATCACGACTGCGCGCGCATCGAAGAACCCATCCGCCCCAGCCCAGACCCCGTGCGCATCGCCGCCGCCCGCCAACGCCTCGAGCGCGTCTTCGAGCAAGCCCTAGCCAGCCTCCCCAAAACTCCAACCGCCGGATAGCACGTGAGCTGCCCACCCCGCGCCCCTCATGATTCATCACATCTTCCGTCAGAACACCCGAAATGGGACTGGCCTCCACTGCTGCTGTTGCCGGGCCACGCGGTCACGTGTTTCTAGCTTTCACGAGGTCAACGTCGGCGTTGGCGGTGACCACCGCCGGCGTGAAGCCCAACCGTTGCCAGAGACCTGCTGCCGTCCCCCCGTACGCGAACCCCACAGTGAGCTTCTTGACACCGTGCGCTTGAAAGAACTCCGTGAGCTGCACGAGCAACGCGCGACAAATGCCGTACCCTCGGTACTCGGGTTCGACCCACACATCGTCAATGCTTCCGTATCGAGCCACGTCGCGGCCCGTCCCGAGTCGGCCCACGGCGGTTCCAACCACGCGGTGGGTATCCGACTCAGGATCTTCAGCAACCAGGACTTGGACATCAGCATCGGCGATGCACTGTGCGTAGAACTCTGGAAGAGCCTTCCTCCGGGCGTCGGTCATTCGCCATAAAGTCGGACTCTCTTGTTCCAACACGTCTTGCAGCTTTCGCCGCATGATGGCCAAGGCCTCGCAGTCGGTGCTGGAGGCGGGCCGAATTGTATACGCGTCTCGATTCGAACACACCGTCGCCGACGGCATCATGGATCAACACACCATGCAATAGGAACCTGGCGAATGCAGACTGCCCAGCGGGGCGTGGAAAGCCTGACTGACCGCGGATCAGAGGGAAGCTCGGACAGTAGATCCGTTTACGAGCATCGAGGCGCTCGAGGGGCTCCGCGGGAGGCTCGCCGCGTTGACGCGGGGACGCCGGAGACGCCGGAGACGCCGCGGACGCTCGATGTTGCTTCGCCCAGAAAATCGTGGCCGCGGTCCCGGTCCCGCCCAAGCCAGCGCCGCAGGTCATGCCCACCGCTCGAGAGCACGCCCCCGCGCTGCCGAGCCCTGATGTCGCTGACCACCCACCCGTACCGCGCCAACGTGCCCGCAGCCGCCGCGCCGTGCCTGTCGCCGCGCCGTGCCCTGCCCTCCCGCACCGGCCTCCCGACACGACGCGAAGCGAAACCTGCCGGCTGTTTTCCTGCAAAATGACCTTCTTCGAGGGGGGGCGGTGCATGCGAGTGCTCGTCAGTCAGGGCAGGGCCGGCTATACCCGCCGCGTGAGTAACCAAACTTGTCTCCTGGCCCTGAATCGCCTGCGTGAGGGTAATCGCCGCTTTATCGCCAACGTCCGCGGGATCGACGCCTTGCTTTCGCAGCAGCGGCGCGCCGAGCTCGTGAACAAGCAGGAGCCTTTCGCCATCGTGCTGGGTTGTTCAGACTCGCGCTCGCCGGCGGAGATCCTCTTCGATCAGGGGCTGGGGGATCTGTTCGTGATCCGGGTCGCCGGGAACATCGTGGCGCCCTCGCAAATCGCGAGCGTGGAGTTTGCGGCGCAGCGCTTCGGCATTCCCCTCGTAGTGCTGATGGGACACACCGGTTGCGGGGCGATCGAGGCGACGCTCGAGTACATCGCGCGGCCGCAAGATGAGTCGTTGCATCCGCTGCGTTCGATTGTGGAGCGGGTGCGCCCGGCGATCGAGCCGCTGACGCAGACCGACTTGGCTTCGGACCCAGCGGAGCTGCGGCGCCAGTGTGTGCGCGCGAACGTACGCGCGGGGGCGAACCACCTGCGCCATGGGTCGCCGGCGCTGGAGGGTCTGGTCCTGGAGGGCCGTGTGGTCGTCGTGGGGGCGGAGTATGACCTCGAGTCGGGGGTGGTGGATTTTTTCGACGGCGTCCCGACCTGAGCTCGACGCCTGTGGCTAAATGCTACGAGTAATGCCCGTTTTTGAGCGCGCATTTTTACCATGGGGAGCCGTGCTGCATTCCACGGGGGAGGGTGTGGAGTGGTGGCACGGAGGAGTAACGAGCTCGCCCAGCCGTCGTGACCCAAACGCTGCTCGAGATGTCGAGTTGAAGCGCTGCTCGCGTTGTCTGCCGAGGGCGACGTGCTCAGCTGCAATCAGGCACCCGGCGACGTCTTTGGGTTCGCCGACGTGGTCGGCAAGCGCTTCCCCACGTTGTTCAACGGCGCCTCGGATCTGGCGTCGTCCGCGATCGAGCGGGCGCGGCGCGACGGGGCTGCGAGCTTCCGCTGGACGCGCTCCGAGCGCTGCGCCTTTGTCGAGCGGCGTGAGCGTGACGATGCGCCGCGTGTCGGGGACGAACGGCAACCCGCCCTGCATCGCCATGCGCAGTAATGGCGCCTAACGGCACGCCGCCGTAACGTGTTAAGCCGCACATGGCGGGGATTTCTTCGCTGCTCACGACGGCCCGAGGTAGGACCTTACAGCGGCCTCGCGGGGCTGGACAACCTGCCATCAAAGGCCGGATACTCTGCGGTTGATGAGTTTACCAAGCAAGCCACACTCGTCGAGTAAGCCCCTCGGCCCCGGTGAAAGGGCGCCCGATTCATCGAGCGACAAGCGCAAGCAGAGCCTGTATTTCCCCGAGTCCATGCTCGAGGAGATCAAGGAAGAGGCGGCGCGGCTCGATCGCTCCCTGTCCTGGATCGTGCAGCGGGCATGGAAGGCCTCGCGCGCGGAGATCAGGAAAATCCCCAGCTCTCGCGAGGTCGAAGAGCCGCCGCCAGAAGAGAAAGAAGGCGGCGGCACCCCCGGGCAATAGACCCCCGGGCATAGAGGCTGCGCAGCCGCGGAGCTTCGGTGGACGGAGGCCGCAGGTGCGGTGCCCCGGCTGCCTGGACTCAAACCTCTGGGTGGCCTCAGCCGACGGCGGCGGCCCGCCGCGGGAGCTTCCAGCTCGGCCGCGGGAAGTGGCACGTGTAGCCGTTCGGATAGCGCTCGAGGTAGTCCTGGTGCTCGGGCTCGGCTTCCCAGAAGTCGCCGGCTCGCGTGACCTCCGTCACCACCTTCCCGGGCCAGAGCCCCGAAGCGTTGACGTCGGCGATGGTGTCTTCGGCGATGGCCTTCTGCTCGTCACTGGTGGGGAAGATTGCCGAACGATAGCTGGCGCCGACATCGTTGCCCTGGCGGTTCTTTGTCGTCGGATCGTGAATCTGAAAGAACAACTCGAGCAACGTGCGAAAGCTCGTCCGCGCGGGATCGAAGATGATCTCGATCGCTTCGGCGTGGCTGCCGTGGTTGCGATAGGTCGCGTTGGGCACGTCCCCGCCGGTGTAGCCCACACGCGTCGACAGGACGCCGGGCAGCCGGCGAATCAAGTCTTGCATGCCCCAGAAGCAGCCGCCCGCCAGTACAGCACGTTCAGTCGCCATCACATGTCCTCCAGTTGGTTTGAAACCCAATTGCTCTTCCGCAGCTGAATCTTGCAGGTTGGAGGCAGGAGCTCAATGGTAGCTGATTCTGGCTGATCAAAAACCGCATTTTCAATTGGCCAAGGATGAGCTAACTTATCGAAATGTTTGAACGTGCGTTGGCTCCCTTGCTGAGGGCGAGAGCTGACCAATTCTCCGCCGTGCTCGTCACGGGGCCCCGCCAATCAGGAAAGACAACCCTGTGCCGCGCCGTGTTCCATTCACACGAATATGTCTCTCTAGAAGCCCCCGACGTGCGGAGCCGCGTTCGTGACGATCCGAGAGGTTTTCTGCGCGGGCTCCGAGGCGGCGCGATCTTGGACGAAGTCCAGCATGTTCCCGAGCTCTTGTCCTATCTGCAGGGAGAAATCGACGAGCGGCCAGAGCGTGGGAGATTCGTGCTGACGGGTTCGCAGAACTTCACGCTTTCTGCGACGGTGTCGCAGTCCCTGGCCGGGCGTGTTGGCGTTGCGGAGCTGTTGCCGCTGTCGGTTTCCGAGCTCGCTGCCGCCGGGCGGCTCGGAGACGTTTGGACCTGTGTGCTGCGGGGTGGATACCCGGCCATCCACGCGCGACGCATGGAGCCTCACGACTGGTTCTCGAGCTACGTCGCGACCTACGTGGAGCGAGACGTGCGCCAATTGCTGAACGTCGTCGACTTGACGGCCTTCGAAACCTTTCTGGCATTGGCAGCGGCTCGCACATCGCAGCTGCTCGATCACAGTCGGATCGGATCCGACGTAGGCATCACTCAGCCCACCGCGCGCCGCTGGCTCACGGTGCTTGAAGCCAGCTACCTGGTCTTCCGCTTGCCTCCGTTCTTTCGCAACCTGGGCAAGCGCCTCGTCAAGACGCCGAAGCTGCACTTCTTCGATTCTGGTCTGCTCTGTTACCTGCTCGGCATACGCACGGTCGAGCAGCTACGCTATCATCCACTACGCGGCGCCATCTTCGAATCGTGGGTCGTTTCGGAGATTGGTAAGGCGTACCGCAACGCTGGCGAACGCGCGGGGCTCACCTTCTTCCGCGATCGTCACGGGCTCGAGGTGGACTTGATCGCGGAATTTGGGCTCTCGCGCTCCATCGTCGAGGTCAAATCCGCAGAGACGGTTTCATTCGACGCCTTCGCTAGCGTCGACGCGGTGGCTGCGCTGCTCGCCGGAGTCGATGACGGTAGCAGCACCGAGCGGGTGCTCATCTATGCGGGTGCCGAGCTCGTACGGCACAAGGGCGTCAGCGTGTTGCCATGGTCGGAGGTCGGCGGCCACGCCTGGCCCGGGCTTGCACCTCTAGCCAGCGCGCCGAAAGGTTGACGCGGGCGGACCCTCGGCGAGCGCTCCTAGCTCGTTCCTAGCTCAGCGCGTCGAGGCCGCCGTGCCGCAGGGTCTCGAGCTTCTGCCGGTGCTCGCTCTGCAGCCGGTTGTAGTCGTCTTGCGTGAGGCCGAGCTCGCCTGTGATCTGGCGCATGAGGTTGACTTCGGTCTGGCTGATGACGTCGTCGGCGGCGGCTAGCTCGACCAGCATGCCGAGCACGTGGAGGCGCAGCTCGGGCTCGCCGAGCTCTCTCAGGGTGCGGGCGAAGCGGGTGGCGAAGACGGTGGAGAGCTCGACCGCGTTGGCACGAATGGCCTGAGCGATGGCGCGGCTGCCGGCCTTTTCGATGCCTTTGACGGTGCCGAGCAGACGCTCCACTTTGGCGGCCTCGTCGTCGGAAAAGGCGCGGTCAGCGTAGGCGACGCCTCCGAGCAGCCCAGCGCAGGCCGCCACGATGGAGACGGCGTCTTCATCGGCACCGGGCAGGGCCTGGCTCACGACCTCGCGCAAACGAGCATCTGCGGGATCAATCATAGAGCTCGAGCTTACGCTTCGGGGGCCAGGCTGTCTCCCGAGACTTGCAGCTCGTCGAGGAAGACTTTGGCCTCCTGGTACTCGGGCTCCGTGGTGATGGCGCGTTTTGCCAAGAGGGCGGACTTTTTGATGTCGCCGCGATGCTTGGCAATGGCAGCTTGCCTCAGGTAGGCCTCGGCTCGGCTCATTGGCCCCGGGGTCTTGAGCAGGGTCACGAGCTGGAGGGCCTTGATCGCCACGTCAAATTCGCCGCGCGCCATCGCCAGCGTCGCGAGCTCGGAGGCGACGGCGCCGTTCTGGCGGTCGCTGTACAGGGCGGCCTCTAACCAGGCGAAGATCGCCTCTTCGTCGCCGGCGGCGGTGGCCACGCGGGCCATGGCGTGTTGCAGCACGGAGAGCTCGGGCGAACGCCGCTTGCCGTGGCTCTTGATGGCTTCGTCGAGGCGGCTCGCGGCGTCCTCGATGTTGCCGAGTTGCACCTCGACGTCCACCAGCTTGACGATGGTCTTGGCGTCGTCGTCGATGCTCAGCGCTTCGGTGAAGGCGGCGCGGGCCTCGGGCAGGGCGCCTTCCTCTGCCTGGCGGTAGAGGTCGCCGGCGTTGCACAGCAGCGTGAAGCGCTGCGCCTTGTCCTCAGTGGTCGCCGCTTCGGCCATGAGCAGGTTGGCCCAGCCCTTGTAGGCCTTGGCTGCCTGGTACATCTTGCGCAGCCGCTTGCGGATCGCCTCTTCGCCCGGGAACTCGGCGTGCACGAGCTCGAGCGCGTCTTTTGCCCCGAGCGGGTCGCCGAGCTTCTCGCAAGCCTCCGCCAGCTTCGAGACCACCTGGACTCGTTCTTCTCCGCTCGAGAGCGGCACCAGGCCGCGGTAGGCGGCGGCCGCCGTCGACCAATCTTGGCGTTGGGCGGCGAGGTTACCGAGCTCGAGCTGAGCGGCCTTGTCGTCGGGGTGCGTCGCCACCCAGCCGTTGATCAGCGCCACCGCTGCGTCGACTTGGCTCAGATCGCCGAGCACCCGCGCGAGCTCTAGCGTCGTCTTGCCGCGCTCGCTCCGAGCTTCGGGCTCGGGCAAGGCTTCGAGCAGCTCGAGCTTCTCGGTGAGCGCCTCGGCCAGATCATGCCGGGCGCGCTCGGGGCTGAGCTCGGCCCCGCGCCACAGATCGGCGATGGCGACGTCGAGGCTGTCCGTGTTCCGCGGGTCGAGGCGCAGCCGTAGGCTGCCACGCAGGTGAAACAGCGCGCCGAGCGCGGCGTCGGGCTTGGCGTGGAGCTCGATGGCGCGGGTGAGGTGGGAGAGGGCGCGCCCGGGCTCGTTCGCTGAGAGCCAGTATTGAGCGATCTTCGCCAGCAGGTCCGGATCGGGCGCCGCGGGATCGGTGGCCCGTTCGAGAGTTTCGGCGGCGCCGCGGTGGTCGTTCAGCTGCGTCGTGTAGATCAGCGCGGCCTGCTCGATCTGCTCCTTTTTGTGCAGCGGGTTCGAGAGCTGCTCGGCGTGATCGCACAGCGCCTGAGCCAGCTTTTCCCAGGCGTTGTGCTGCCGGTACCACTGCACCCGCTCCGCGTGTAGCGCTTCACTCTGGGGGGCGCGCGACAGGCCGCGCGTGAGCGCTCGTTCGACCAGCGTGAAGTCATCTTGCGCCTTGTGCAGCGCCACGAGCTCCAGCGTGCGGGCCTCTGCGACCGCGCCCGTCTCGAGCGCGATCAGCTGGTACAGGCCGCGGGCGCGGTCCTCGGCGTGGCGCTCCGAGTCGCACAGGGTGAGGAACGCCTCGAGGATCTCGCGGTTGTCGCCGCCGTGCGCGAGCGAGGCGCGGTACACGTCGAGCGCCGCTTCGCGGTCCGTCGCGGCCAGGATCTTGCCAAGCCGGATCGTGCCGGTGGTGACGCCGGCCTTGTCTCCCCGCTGGCGCGCGAGCGCGAGCCGCTGTTCGATCAAGCTGTGCAGCTCGGGCAGACGCCCCTGCTCTTCGAGCAATTGTTCGAGCAGCTCGGACGCCTCCGCTGAGCTCGGCTCTTCCTCGAGCAGCGCCTTGAGTGAGCTCTCGGCCTCCGGTTTGCGGCCTGAGTCGATCAGGATGCGCATGCGCTCGATGCGCAGCGAGTGGCGGAGCGTGGGGTCGTCGACGGCCTTTTCGATCGCCGAGATGCGCTCTTCCAGCTGGTTGCGGTCGCCGCTCCGGCGATACACGTCGAACAGCGGACGCCAGACCCGCACGCTGGTGGGCTCCTCCGCGAGCAGCTGCTCGTACACGGACGCGGCGAGCGGTAAATCGCCGAGCTCTGTGGCAGCGAGCGCCCCGAGCCGCAGCCTGAGCTCGAAGGACTCCTGCATGCCGGCGTGGTGGATGCCTTTCTTCAAGAGCGAGGCGGCGGCCGCTCCGTCGCCCTCGCGCTCGAAGATCTCGGCGAGCGCGCCGAAGGCCCAGATGGCCTCGCTCTCCTGCGCCTGGTCCTCCGCGAACTCGACGGTAACCAAGAGCAGGCTCTTGACCGTAGCCTCGTCGCCCGAGGCGCGCGCCAGCTCCACGGCCTCGTGCAGGGCCCCGAGGTTGGTGCTGCCGAGCCGGGCCCCGTGCATCAAGCTGTCGAGCAGCGCCGCCTTGTCGTCGGCGTCGCGCGCCACACGCTCGAGCAGCTCCACCACCTCGAGCGTGGGGGGGTTGGCGTTCAGCGACGAGCGCAGGAGCTCGAGCACGCGCTGGGTGTCACCGTCGCGAGCCAGCGCCACGTCGATGTGTTGCACCGCCTCGCGAGGCCGGCCTTGATACAGGTCGAGCGTGCCCAGCCGGTAGAGGACCTCCGTGTAGCGAGCGGGTGCGATGTCGGGATCGGCGTGGTCCACGAAGGACTGGAGCGCGTCGGCGAGGGCCTTGGGATCCCCGCCTAAGCCCACGCGCTCGACCGCCTCCAGGCACTCGAGCGGGCGTTGGCCGGTGGCCTGAGCGCGAGCGTAATACGTGGTGGCGCGGCTCATGTCGCCGCGCGCTTCGCACAGGCTGCCGAGCGAGAGCCAGAGCTCGCACCCGAGGTCCGGGTTATCATCTGAGGTCCGCTCAGCGAGCGCGGACACTTCGTGGCAGATGTGGTCCGTCTTGCCGATCTGCGTCCCGAGGTCCCACGCCTCGCGCACCAGCGCTTGCTGGGCCGGGTTTTTGCCGAGCGCCGCCAGCCGATCCTCGAGCGCGGCGTCGAGTTGGTCGAGCGCGATCAGCACCTCCGCCCGGCTGCGCAGGATGGCGCTCATCGCCAGCGGCTCCTTGGTGTGGCTCAGCCTTTGCTCGAGCGCGCGCAACAGCAGGTCGTGGTGGCCGGCGTCACGCAGGGCTTGCTCGAGGCGCTTGGCTTCTTCGCCGTCGTGGGCGCCGGCTTCGAGCGCCGAGTCGAGCAGGTCTTTGGCGCGTTCGGATTGACCGAGCTCGCTCGCGATGCGGTAGAGCTCGAACAAGATCGAGCTCTCGCCGATGCTCGGCTCGCCCGCGCTGCCCTCGGAGCGGTGGCGCCCGAGCAGGAGCAAGAGGGTGCGATAGGCGCGTTCGGCGTCCTCCAGCTGGCCCTTTTCGCGCGCCACCTCGCCGAGCAACTTGAGCATCTCGATGTTGTCGCGGTCGACCTTGGAGGCCAGATCGAGCTCCCTCAAGGCCACGTCCAGGTTGCCGGTGGCGCGGGCGATCTGCGCCAGCTGGTAGTGCACTTTAGCGCGCTCCGGTGTGCGCCGACGGCCGAACTCCTCGAGCAGGCCCGTCAGGATCTGGCGGGCTTCTTCGTAGCGTTCGGCGTGGCGCAAGCCATCGGCCAGGCCCAGCCGGAGCGGCCGAT
Source organism: Deltaproteobacteria bacterium (assembly GCA_043747815.1). Lineage (GTDB taxonomy): Bacteria > Myxococcota_A > Polyangia > Polyangiales > Polyangiaceae > SZUA-265. Next base: position 125,492 of record JAYTOL010000041.1, on the reverse strand, counting down.
CCTTCGGATCGAGCAGCACGGCACGCTCGAGCAGCGGGATGGCGCGGTCGAGCTGACCGAGCTGCTGCCGCCGAACCTGCGCGGCGTCCCGCAGGTACTCGACCTGCAGCGCGCGATCGCTCGTGTACTCGACGCCGTCGCTCAAGAGCGGCGCCAGCATCTCCCAATCCTGCGCCGCGCGATATGAGTCCGCGAGCAGAGAGCGCAGCTCGATGGCCGCCGGATCGTTCTCCAGGCCTTCGCTCAAGTACGAGCGAGCGCGCTCCTCGTCACCCGCCGCGCGCAGCGCCGTCGCGAGCGTGCGCAGCGTACGGCGCCGGGCCAGGGCGTCGCCCGCCGGCGTGATGGCGAGCCGCTGCTCGAGCCAGCCCACGGCGGCGACGTGCTGCCCTTGCCCGACCGAGAGCCGACCGAGGGCGTCCAAGACCTCGGGCGTGGGCGCGAGCTTGACGCTGGCTTCATAGGCGGAGAGCGCCTGGGCCACGTCGCCCAGCTCCGATTCACTGAGCTCGGCAGCGCGCGCATACAGGGCCGCGGCCAGCTCGGGCGCCTGGCTGTGTGAGACCTGTTTGGCTTGGCTCACCAACAAATTGAACAGGGCCTCCGCTTCGCCGCTGGCGCGCAGGATGCGCTCGAGCGCGTCGATCGAGGCGATGTGGCCCGGGCTCTCCTCGACGTTCTTCGAGAGCGCGTCGATCTGCTTGCCCGGGCCTTCGCCCAAGAGCTCGAGCACGCGAGCCTCGTCCAGGCGCAACGCCAGGCGGCGCTCGAGCGTCGGGGCGAGCTCGAGCTCTTTCCGGCGCAGCGCGAGCAGCTCCGCGTAGTGCCCTGATTTTTCGTAGATGTTGCCGAGCAGTGCGATGGTACCCGCATGGTCCGGGGCGCGCTTGGCGATGTTCCGGCAAATCTCCGCGCCGAGCTCCGGGTCCCCCAGATCGTCCACGGCGATGCGCGCGGCGCGATAGGAGAGCGCGATTGAGCGCTCCGCGTCGAAGGGCAAGGCTGCGCCGTCCACGAGCAGCTCGAGCGCCTGCGTGAAGTGGCTGCGGCTGGTCTCGAGCTTGACGAGCTCTTCGATGGACCACCAGGCGACGCGGTCGGCGTTGCCGCCGAGATGGGCGCCTTTGCCCTCGTGAGAGAGCCGCGTGAGCTCCGCGCCCGCGACGCGCCGAGCTCGCTCGAGGATCGGCTGCGCGAGCGCAGGATCGGCCACTGTATACAGCGCGACGCTCGCAGCCTCGTGCAACACCGACAGATCGTCGGAGCTGGCGTCGGCGAGCGTGAGCAGCGTCTCCACGAGCGGACGACCCGGCTGGGCGCGGCGCAGCTCTGCCAGCATGCGCAGCGTGTCGGGGTCGGGGTAGCTCTGCGCGGCCACGCTGAGCAAGCTCTCGGCCGTCTTGTCGTCGGAGCGGTATTCCCTGTACCAGACGGCGAGCTCGCGCCGCAGATCGTGGGCCACGCGCGGGGCGAGGTCCTGCCGCGGCTCGACGATTTCGTACAGGGCGTGCGTGACGTGCTCCCAGGCGCGGGCGCCGTCGGCGGCGGTCTGGATGGCGTCGGCCACCTTGCGATCGACCTGGCCGAGCGCGATCGAGTTCTTGACGAAGACGCCGGCGAGCTCGTTCCAGGCGCGCAGCCTCGTGGCGACGCGCGCCACGGCGCACGCGGCGTCGCGGTGCGACGGGTCGCTGTCGATGATCTGCCGGTAGCTGGCCAGCGCCGCTTCGCGATCCTCGATCCGATCCTCCAGGATCTGCCCGCGTTGGTAGCGGAGGTGCCGGATGCGCTCCGGCGCCGTACAGCGATCGATCGCGCGCTGATAGCCGGAGACGGCGATCGACCACTCGCCGCTCTGCCGCGCCAGGCGCTTGAGCTCCGTTTCCAGATCGTCGCTCGGGTCGAGCTCGAAAGCGCGACACAGATACGTGAGCGCGCCGCTCGGATCCTGGGCGCGCTGCTCCAGGATGCCGGCCGCCTCGAGCAAGATGGCCCGGGTGCGCGCGGATTTGTCGCTGGCGCGCACGCGCAGCTCGACCAGCTCCAGCACGCCCGGCCACTCGTCGGCGCCGAGCAGCGCTCGAGCCAGCGTCTCGACCGCGGCCTGGCCGTGCTCGCCGGCGCCGAGCAGCGCGCGCAGACCGGAGCGCGCCCCTTCGTGCAGGGCGCTCTGGTCCAGGGCTTGCCGGTAATACTCGATAGCGCGGCCTGGGGCCTTCTCGTGCTCCCGATACACGTCCCCGAGGCGCGCCAGGTGATCGGTACGCCGGCGCGGATCCGCCTCGTTCTGCACGGCGTTCGTGAGCAGCTGGATCACGTCACCGACGCGGTTGGCCGCCGCGCACAGGTCGACGAGCGCGTCCAGCGTCTCGTCATTTCGACCAAATTGCGCCTCGATGTCGCGCCACACGTCGATGGCCTGCGTGAGCCGGAACAGCTTGGTCTCGTAGATGTGCGCGACCTTCACCAGGTCTGCGCGGCGCGGCGCCGGCTTTTTGGTGGCCGCAGCACGCCGCTCCAGGTCTTCGATCAGGGTCTCCCAGCGCTCCGCACCCTCGAGCAGCACGATGCGCGCGTCGAGCGGGGCCAGATCGCCGTCGCCGGCCTCGAAGCAGCGCTGCCAGAGCGCGAGCGAGCGCTCGATGTCCCCGAGCTCCGCGGCCAGCGTGGCGGCTTCCCCGAGCACGTGCCGCTGACCTCGCTGGTTCTGCTCGAGCACGGCCAGGCGCTCCAGCACGCCGAGCAGGCGTTCGCGCTCGCCGGCTTCGCCGAGCAGCTGCCGCAGGCGACGCGCCACGAACAAGCGCGGCGGGTCGCTCGCCTTGGGGTCGTCGAGCACGCCCACGTACAGCTCGATCGCGGCTCGTGGATCCTCGACGTCTTGCTCGTTCACCTTGCCGGCTTCAACCAGGATCTCGATGCGCCGCTCGTCGATCGGACAGGCCTTGGCCGCGGCCACTAGCGCCTCCGCGTACAGATCCTGACGCCCCGTGCGTTTCGAAAGCTCGCGCAGCTGGGCGTGCACGTCCACGGACTCGGGGCAGAGCGAGAGCAGCGCGGCGGAGTGGGAGAGCGCCTCTTCGGTGCGTTCGCTCTCAATCAACCAGGAGATACAGGCGTCGTGCAGCTCGCGCCGCTCGGCGTCGTCTTCGGCGACGCCCAGCCCGAGCTCGAGCACGCGGATCACGTCGGGCCCGCGGCGCGCAGCGGCGTACCTTTGGCGCAAGATCTCGAGCGCGCGGCGGCGCGGCTCGACCTCGGCCCGCTCGCGCGCGGCGAGCTGCTCGAGCAGGCGGCAGCCCTCGCTCTCGCCGCCCGGCAGCGCCAAAATCTCTTCGGTGATGGACAGCGCCGCGCGGGCGTCGGAGAGCTCGTTGAGCTGGCGATCCGCGATCTGTACGCGCGTGGCGAGCGCCTCGTCGTTCGGCAGGCTGCTCAGGCGCGCGCCCCAGATATCGATCAGGTCCTGGTGGCGATGTTGGCGCTCCAGGCGCCGCTCGAGCGCGTTGGCGAGCTGATCGTCGTTGGGCTTGCTGAGCAAGAGCTCTTTTAAGTAGTCGCTCGCGCGCTCGGCTTGACCTGCGAAATCTTTGGCGATGCGCGCCGCCTCGTCGAGCAGCGCCGAGCGCCGAGCCGGGTCGGCCGTATGCGCCAGCTTGCGGTCGTATTCGCCGAGCAGCTCGTCCCAGCGTTCGGCCATCGTGAGCAATAGGCTCAGCCGCTCGAAGGCCCAGTCCCCGCCCACCTCGATGATGCTGAGCCGCTTGAGGATCTGGATCGCGTAGGTCGAGTCCTCGAACCACTCGTCATGAAAGCTGACCGCTCGCTGACCGATGGCGAGCAGCGTCTCGGGGTCGTGTTGGTCCGACAGGACCTCGCGATACAAGAGCGAGACCTCTTCGGGCCGATCGGCTTCGCGGGCGGCGTCGTCGACCGCCGCCCAGAGCGCGTCGTTCTGCGGCTCCGCGCGGGCTCTATCGATGGCCTCCTGAAGACTGTCGGGGATGTTTTCGGCCTGAAGTGAGGGGATCTGTTGCATGCGTCTTCGTCAAAGTTTTGGACGGGACTCGCCGACCCGTCGCGCACCGCTGGGGGGACGGAGCTCGAGGAGCCACCAGGGCTGAGGCGAGCCCTCCTCGATCGATCGGTCAGACTCACGTACTGTATAACAGTCGGAGCCCACAGTTGACTTTGCTGGTACTTATACAGCCAGCATCGCCGTCTCGTGAGCGCCTCCGGACCCGTCCGGCCGCTGAACGGGCGGCCTCCTCGAGGCACACCCCGGGTTGCAGCGAAAGGCTCGTGGATGTTACGACGGCGCCCACCGCGGATTGGAACCCCGCTCCTCGCTGTTACTGCCGGAGGAGCAGCCCGCAAAGTGGTGAATATGGCCATCTCCTCCAGCATGAAACAACTCGGCGCGCCGCTCCCCGGCTTCCAGCTCCCCGATACGCGTACGGGAGAGCTGGTCAGCGACGCTCACTTGCGGGGGCTCGGCCCAGCGGTGGTGGCGTTCATCTGCAACCACTGCCCGTTCGTGGTCCACATCCGCTCCGGGCTCGTGGAATTTGGGCGGTATTGTCAGGAATCGAACGTGCGCTTCGTCGCCATCTCCTCCAATGACGTGACCACGCACCCTCAGGATGGCCCTGAGCAGATGGCGGCCGAGGCCAAGCTCCATGGGTTCACCTTTCCCTACTTATATGACGAGTCGCAGAGCGCGGCCCGGGACTTCGACGCCGCCTGCACGCCGGACTTTTTCGTCTTCGACGGCGAGAGCAAGCTCGCGTATCGCGGCCAGTTCGACGCCTCGCGTCCGAGTAACCAGATCCCGGTGACGGGAGGCGATTTACGCGCCGCGGTGGCCGCGTTGCTCGCCGGCAAGGCGCCGAGCGCGGACCAGAAAGCCAGCATCGGCTGCGGCATCAAGTGGAAGCGTTGACCGACTCCGAGCTGCTCCAAACGTTTTCGGGCTGGCTGCGCGGCATGGGGGATGACGTGCTCGGCCTCGCCCGAGTGCTCGAAGCCGAGCAGGCGCCTGGCTCGGCGCGTCAGGTCTGCGCCGAGTCGCTCGGCTATTTGCTCCGCTCCCTCGAGCTCATCCCGGAGGGTCTCGAAGACCTGGGCTACCTGGATGCTGCGTTCGCTGTTCGGGTGCTTTGCCAGGGCGCCCTCCAGCGCGACTCGGACCTCGGCGCGGCTGAAGGCGGCGAGCGCCTGGCTCGGCTCGCCGCGGAGGCCGACGTGGTCGCCGAATTTCTGGGCGATGGCTTCGAGCCGCTGCGCGAGATCGTGTTCTCTCCGCGCGCGACCTCGCTGCACGGCCTCGGCGCAGACGAGCTGCTCGCCGATAGCGAGCTGCGCCTGGCCGCCCTGAGCGAGGTCCGGAGCTGGGTAGAAAATTACGGCGCTCCCAAGCTGGGGGACGGGCAAGAAGAGCTGGTGAAGATCCGCTCCTTCTTCCGCACGCGGCTGCGGCGCGAGGCTTAAACCACCAGCGCCCCCCGCGGGCGTCGGCGCGGAAGCTCCTTGGCTCAATCCTTGCTCGGTAGCGCTCCGAGCCGGTATGACCCTAGGAGCACTCAAGATTGGCGTCTCCGGCTTACGCGTCGAAGGCGAAGCGATTGGAGTGGTTGCTGACAACCTCGCCAACGTCAACACGCCGGGCTTCAAGCGCCAACGCGCCGAGTTTGAGGACGTTTTCAACCGTGGCGGGGGTAGCAACGCCTTCGGATCGGGAGTGCGCCTCGGCGGCGTCGGGCAGGCGTTCACCCAGGGCTCGGTGGTCCAGACGGGCCTCGCGACGGACCTCGCCATCAACGGTGAGGGCCTCTTCATTGTCGGCGGCAGCGTCAATGGGCTGACGGGCACATTCTATTCTCGCGCCGGCCAGTTCCATCTCGATCAGTCCGGCACGTTGGTCGATCCCTCGGGCCTGATGCTGATGGGCAAGGTGCTGCGCGCCGACGGCACACTGTCCGCGGGCATTGCGCCGCTGACGGTGCCGACCGGATCCATTCCCGCCCAGTCTACGACCGCGCTCTCGCTCGTGGCCAACCTGGACGCGTCCGATAATCCCCTGCCGGTGCCCTTCGACGCGCAAAACCCCTCGAGCACGTCCAACCTGAGCGCGTCGTTGGCCGTCTTCGACTCGCTCGGAGCGGCGCACTCGCTCGACCTTTACTTCAACAACATCGGTCCCGGTCAGTGGGAGTACCGCGCCGTCGTCCGAGGCGACGAGCTCAACCCCAATCAACCGGGCAGCAACGTGGAGGTGGGGAGCGGCACGCTCTCGTTCACTAGCGATGGTGCGCTCGATGTGTTTTCGGAGACCCAGCCCATCAGCGTCGACTTCGCCGCGGCCACGCCCGGGCAGGCCATCGGCGTCGACTTCGGCGCGGCGATCGCGGACGGGGGCTCGGGCCTTGCGGGTACGACGCAGTTCAGCATGGCGGGGGGCGTGTCCTCACAAAGCCAGAACGGCTTTGCAGCGGGCGCCTTGACCGGAATCAGCGTCGATGCCGACGGGAGCATGCTCGGCCTCTACACCAATGGTCGCTCCGTTCTCGTGGGGCAGGTGCAGCTCGCTAAATTTCGCGCGCTGGACTCGCTCGCGCGCGCAGGCAACAACCTCTGGGTGGAGACGCCGGAGAGCGGCATGGCGACGGTATCCGCTCCCGGCAGCGGCGGTCGCGGCCAACTGAGCGCCGGCTCGATCGAGAGCTCAAACGTCGACGTGGGTGAAGAGATGGTCACGATGATCCAGCACCAGCGCGCCTTCAGCGCGAGCTCCAAAGTCCTCGCCACAGCCGACGAAATGTTATCCCAGCTGATGCAACTCAAACGTTAGAGGTGCTCGCCGCCGCCGCGGCGCATCGAATCCGCGTCGCGGCGCATCGACGCGGCCTCCAGGGATATTGTAGGCTGGGCTCGATGTTTCTTTTCGAGTCACGCGCCGAGCACAGGCGGTCAAATCACATCCGGCATCACACCCGGGCGGAGCGAAGGGGCCCTTGCAGGCACCTGGTCTGCGTCCTCGCGCAGCTGGCGTGCGCCTACGGATGCTCCTCGACGCAGGGAGCGCCTCCCACGGGCGGGGCCTCTGGACTCTCCGATACGGGTCGCGCCGAAGGCTCAGCTCCCGAAGCGGTCGCTCCGAATGCAGCCGCTCCCGAAGCGGTCGCTCCGAATGCAGCCGCTCCCGAAGCTCCGGTTGCAACGGCTGCCGATCCCTGTGCGAACGCGCTCCTGTGTGACGACTTTGACAGCCTCGTCGTCGGCAGCAAACCCGGCGCGCCCTGGTCCGTCAGTGAGAACAATGGCTCCGTGCTCATCTCTTCCGAGCGCGCGTTCAGCGGGGCCAACTCCGTGCATTGCACCGGCAACTCCGGGCGCTTCGCTCAGGCCTATTTCTCCATCCAGGGCGCGCCGCTCTTCCCGGCCGCGGGCGCGGCCATGTACGGCCGCATGATGTTGTGGGTGCGGGACAACCCGCAAGGCAGCATCCATTGGACCTTCGTCTCCGCGGAAGGCCGCTCCAGCACGGATGACTACACCGCATTTTACCGCGTCGGTGGGCAGGTCGATGGGCGCCTGCTCGCGAACTATTGGACGGAGGGCAACGCCACCGATTGCTGGGACCACTCGACGACGGTGATGCCGGTCGGAGATGCCGGCGGCTGGACGTGCCTCGAGTGGCACTACCAGACCGCAACGGACGAGCTCGAGTTCTGGCTGAACGGGCGTGCCCTGACGGACCTGCACATCGTGAGCAAAGGCGAGGGGTGTATCGCTCACGACCTCGCTGACGTGTGGGAAGCGCCGGCCGCCTTCGACGTGCTGCGCCTCGGTTGGGAGCACGTCGCCACCACGGACCAACGCGAGATCTGGATCGACGACGTGGCCGTCGGCACGACCCGGCAGGGATGCCCGGCGCCGCGCTGAGCGCCGTCGCCGAGCTCCCTCTGCCCCCGTCAGCCGGAAAGCCGCTGCCCCGGCCCTCTAGCGCCCCGCCTCAGAGACCTCAGAGCGGTTCGACCTCGTTCGCCGGCTTCGGTTCGGCGCGGTCCAAGGGATACCCTCCGGGCCCTCCCCCCTCTTCGCCGTCCCCCTGGCGCGTGCCCTGTCCGCCCGAAGTGACGAATTGGTTGAGCAGGTCCCGGCACTCGGGCTTGCCGCGCAGGTGCCGCACGATGAAGTTGCTCGTCTCTTTGAAGGCTTCCTCGTAGGAGAGCCCGTCGCGCGCGCGTTTGGCGACTTTTTCACGACCCGAGGCCAGGTCCTCTTCCAGCGCTTCGGCGTAGCGGGCGAGCTGAGCTCGTAGCTGCTCGATCTGCGCGCGCAGGTCTTTGGCGGTGGCGTTGCGTGCGGCGCGCTTGGCTTCACGCGATTTGGCGTACTGGCGTTTGACGTCGACTACCGCCTGGGCGGCGCCGCACTGTTCGAACAGCTCGCGGGTGCCATCGGCGCCTGTGTTATCGGCCTTTTGCTTCAAATCCCGCGCGTTTTCCTCGGCTTTTTCGAGCTCCAGGCGGGCTGCCGTCTCTTCCTCGGCCAGCGCACTGACGTCGCGCAGCGTGCGCGACTCTTCCTGCGCCAGCTCCTCCACTTTGCGACCGATTTCCGCGCGCAGCGCGCGACCACGTCGCTCGAGCGCCTCCAACCGCCGCGTGTGGCTCGCGATCTCGCCCTCGAGCCCGTTGGCTTTGGCCGCCAGCTCCCAGGCGCGCTGCATGGCCCGCGTGACCTCCGCGTCCGCGTTACCGCTCGGGTAGGCGCGCGATATCATGCGCGAGAAGAGCCCTGCTCGGCTGCCCCACTCGGTGACGTCGGCCGACCGCGGCGGCGGTGGCGGCGGCGGGATGCCCGGCGCTTGCTGGGGGTCGGCGGTCTTGTCCCAGGCCTGCGACGGGAGCGAGCGCTGCAGCGCCTTGAGCTCTTCGAGCAGATGGTGACCGTCGCGGTAGCGCCGGCGCTGCTCTTTCTCGAGCAAGCGCAGCACGATGCGCTCGGCAACCGGGTTGCAGTCCTTACGAATCGAGCTCGGACGCGGCGCCACGCCGGAGCGTTGCAGCTCGAGCAGCGTGTCGCGATCGGTCGAGCGGAACGGCAGCTGCCCGGTGATCATCTCGAACAGCAGGATGCCGAGCGCGTACAGATCGGATTGGGGCCCGGCCGTCTCGCCGCGCGCCTGCTCCGGCGACATGTATTCGGGTGTGCCGAAGACGGCGCCCTTGGGTGCCAGCCGCGGATCGTGAGCCAGGGCGGCGAGCCCGAAGTCCAGGATCTTGACGAAGTCTTTGCGGCCGCCGCGCGAGGTGAGCAAAATGTTATCGCTCTTGAGGTCGCGATGCACGACGCCGAGGTCGTGCGCGCGAGCCAGCGCGGCGCCCATCTGCTCGAGCACGTCGACGGCGCGTTGGATCGGCATGGGCCCGCGGGCGATCTCCGTCGAGAGCGGCGTGCCGACCAGGTACTCCATGACCAGATACAGCTCGCCCTCGTCGGTCTCGCCGATGTCGTGGATATCGATGATGTGCGCGTGATCGACGCGGTTGGCGGCGCGCGCCTCCCGTAACATCCAGGCGCGCAAATGCGTTTCGCCGCGCAGATCGGGGCGAATCAACTTCACGGCCACCACGCGATCGATGAGGACGTGTCGGGCTCGATACACGATGCCCATGCCCCCCTCACCAATGCGTGCTTCCAGCCGATAGCGGCCGGCGATGACCTTGTTGATGTACGTATCGTCGCGTTGCCGACTTCCGCGACTGGACTTGCTCGGCGCTGCTTGAACCATGTCTCGCGTTTTCTACATCGCTGCGAACGAATCGTTCGCTACCGCGTCGTTAGATGTTACGGGCACTCTGCCAACGTAACGAAGGCCTGACTCCCAGATTTGTCCCATTAAATACTTGGACGAAGCGGTGCCGGCATCGCTCTCGAGAGCAGTTGTCCGGCACATGGATCTAAAATACGCCACGTAGCACTGACAGGTGCAGCTCGGTGACCTGCTTCACGTCGAGCTCGTGCAGCTCTTCCTGACTGAACGCATGTGCTAGCCCAACGCTCGGTAACGTGAGGCGCGCGCCGAGCGGAGCATCGCTCACGGGCGCGGGCTCGTCATCGAAGCCGGGCTCGCCTTCGGGCGCGGACTCCTGCCGATACGTGTCGGGCGGCTCGTAGCTCGTGGCGGTGATCACGGCGATGGCTGCGGGGATGGCCAGGGCGATGCCCCCTGCCAGCAGGAACGAGCTTGGCTCCGGGGTGCTGCCGTTGCCAATATAATACCCGAGCACCGCGCCGCCGCCGGCTCCAGCTGCGCCCCCGACGATGTACGCCCACGCGGGCTTCACTCCGATGGCCGCCTCCGTCATCATCACGACCTCGGCGCCCACGAAGGCGCCGCCCGCGATGCCTTTGCCCTGGTTCAGACCGTCCGCGAGGCAAGGGCGGCTCGCGGCCAGCAGCGAAAGCGAAGTCAACGCGCCCAGTGACACCCTGAGGCAGACGTTCATGATTTTTCCACGCATCTTGTGGTGAGTCCCTTCTCGACCGCGCCCCATCGCACCGTGCGTCGAGACGCACTGTACGGAGTCTACAGCGGACACATGCCGCGGGATCTTTAATGTGTTTCTCGCGCCGCTCGTCGGCTCTCGACGCGCAACCGCAAACGGGCGGCCGCCGGCCACAGGCCCGCACGTCCAGTCGGGGCGAAATGGCCGCCCTCTGCCGCGGGAACGCCCCGTGATGTTCTGACCCGAAGCGGTAGTGCATGTCGGAAAATGGCCGTCTCGTTCCGACATCGAGAGCTCGCGCCGTTGAAAATTGCCGAGACTTCGACCAAAGCTCGAGTAAACCCACATGCATACCCGCGCGATCCATCGCCTCGGCGTCCGGCCTTTGCTGGAAGCTATGGAGCCCTGGGTCCAGCTCGCGAAGCCAGGGGTGACTCGCCTGGTGTTGGTCACCACGCTGTTCGGAGCCCTGGTTGCGCCGGGCTCGATGTCCCTCTTGCATTGGGCGCTGACTTTGGCCGGGACCGCCCTGGTGGTCGCGGCGGCGAACGCGCTGAACATGGTCGCTGAGGTCGACGCCGACGCTCTGATGAGCCGCACCCGCGATCGCCCTCTGCCGCGCGGTCGGCTTTCGCCTCGCCCCGTCGTGCGCGCCGCGTTCTTTGCTGCGGGTCTCGGGCTGATCGGGCTCTCTCTGGTGAGCCTCGTCAGCGCCGCGCTCGCGCTGCTCGCCCTCGTCAGCTACGTGTGGGTGTACACGCCGCTCAAGCAGAGGACCCCGCACGCGCTCTACATCGGCGCGATCCCCGGCGCGATCCCCCCGCTGATCGGCTATTCGAGCATGACCATGGGCAAGCTCGATCTAGCGGCGTTGGTCTTGTTTGCGCTGCTCGGTGTCTGGCAGATCCCTCATTTTCTCGCCATCGCCGTGTTTCGCCGGGCCGAGTACGAGCGCGCGGGCTTCAAGGTCTTCTCCGTCTGTCGTCCGCAGGCGCAAGTGCGCCGCTTGATGCTCGCCTGGAGCGTCGTCCTGTTCGCGGTCAGCTTGCTGCCGGCTTGGCTGGGCATGGGTGGCACGCTGTATCTCGTGCTTGCGGTCGGCTTCGGTCTGCCATTTCTGCTCGGGGCGGCCTACGGCTTGCGAGCGGATGCTGGCGATCGCTGGGCGCGCGCGCTCTTCTTCGCGTCCCTGCCGCATCTCGTCGTCTTGTTCGTGGGCCTCGCGCTGTAGCGGGCGGCTTTCGCGAGCCCGAGGCCCCCGGAGTCCCCCCGGGGGGTGCACCTCTAAAGCATTGGCGCTTTAGAACCGTCTGCGTGAGTACCGCACGTGTCGCACCTGAGTACGATTCCCCCACCCGCCGTGGCCCGGCTCCAGCTGGTCGTCAACACGGGTCAGAGATCGGAGATCTTTCCGATGTACGACGACAGCGTGGTCACGATCGGGCGCGATTCGGAGAACACCATCCGCATCGATGAGGCCTCGGTCTCTCGCCGCCACCTCGAAGTGAGCACCGATCTGGAGGGCGTGGTGGTGGTGGATCTGGGTAGCTCTAATGGCACGCTGCTCATGCGCGGAGGGCCAGGTAACGAAGAAGAGGTGGGGCCCGGAACGGCGCATCGTCTGCCCCCCCATCAGCGCCTGCCCTTTCGTGTCGGTGAGGCGTTGCGGGTGGGGCCCGCGGTGATCTCGCTGCAACAGAAGAGCCGCTCGAGCCAATCGCAGCTCAGCGCCAAGCGGGGCACCGACAAGGCTCCCATCTTGATCGATCCAGAGATGAAGAACGCCTACGACCTCGCGATCCGCGCCGCTGCGAGCGAGGTCTCGGTGCTCATCCTCGGAGAGACGGGCGTGGGCAAGGAGGTCATGGCAGAGACGGTACACCGCCGCTCTCGGCGCGCCGATCGACCGTTCCTCCTGCTCAACTGCGCCGCTCTGCCGGAGAGCTTGCTCGAGAGCGAGTTGTTTGGACACGAGAAAGGCGCCTTCACCGGCGCTCACGCGAACAAAGTCGGTCTGCTCGAGTCAACCGAAGGCGGCACGGTCTTCCTGGATGAGATTGGTGAGCTCGCGCTCGGGACGCAGGCCAAGCTGCTCCGAGTCTTGGAAGAGCGTACGCTGCTGCGCGTGGGCGGAACCAAGGTGCGCCACATCAGCGTGCGCTTCATCACCGCCACCAACCGCGATCTCGCGCGGGAGGCACGCGCCGGGCGATTTCGCAGCGACCTCTATTACCGCATCAGCGGGCTCGTGGTGCGCATCCCGCCGCTGCGCAAACGCCCGAGCGAGATCGAGCCGCTCGCGCGCTACTTCCTCGGGGAGTTCTGCCGCGAGCTCGGTCGCTCCGCGCCGGTCTTGACGCCCGCCGCGCTCTCGACCCTTCGAGACTACGAGTGGCCCGGCAATGTGCGCGAGCTCCGGAACGTAATGGAACGCGCCGCCCTGATCGCGGGTCAGGACCCCGTGCAGGTCGAGCACATCTTATTGGATCCCCCGCCCTCCTTTGATGAAGATGACGTTGAGCCCGACGGCCCCACCCAGGTGATCACCCGACCCAAGGACACCGCTCCCGGATCGGGTGACGACCGCCAGCGCTTGATCGCCGTCCTCGACGAGTGCGGCGGCAACCAGACGCGGGCGGCCAAGCTGCTCGGTATCTCCCGCCGGACCTTGATCAATCGCATCGAGCAGTGGCAGCTGCCGCGCCCCAAGAAGCGCTGAGAGCGGCGTTCCATGAGGCGCTGACGGCGGCGTTCGTCGCTACTTGTTCAAGCCCTCTGCCTTTAGAGCCGCTTGCACCGCCGGCCGCTCCTTCACGCGCGCCATGTATTGGCCGAGCTTCGACAGATTCTTGATGTCGAGACCCACGAAGGCCGTCCAGTTGGTCACGGTGAACAAGTACGCATCCGCCACCGTGAAATTATCGCCGAGCAGATAGGCTTTGTCCCCGAGCGCCTGGTCGACATAGGCCAGGCGAGTCAGCAGCTTCTCACGCACGATGGGCTTGTAGTCATCAGGCGTGGTGGGGACAAACAGCGGCCCGAAGCCCTTGTGTAGCTCGCTCGTGATGAAATTGAGCCACTCTTGCAAGCGATAACGCTGGAAGCTGCCGTTCTCGGGCGCCAGCTTTTTTTGGGGCACGCGATCCGCGACGTATTGCACGATGGCGGGCCCTTCGGTGAGGCGCTCACCGTTGTCGAGCTCGAGCACCGGCACGTAGCCCTTGGGGTTGATCGCCAAGAAATCAGCCCCGCTCGCCGTTTTCTTCGTCTTGGTGTCCACCTTGACCAGGCTGAATTCGAGCTCCGCTTCGCGCAGCACGATGTGGGGTGAAAGGGAGCAGGCACCGGTGCTGTAATAGAGCTTCATAATGTTTCCTATCGCTGAGGGCGTAAGCCGCCGACGCGGCCCCGTAGGCGAGTCTTGCATCCCTCGCTCGGCTTCTGCCACCAAACAAAGGCACGAGCCGCGCGTCCGGCAGTCCCCTGCGGGATGCTGCATTTTGCCCTACGCAGTGGCGGGGCGTTTAGGACGCCGAGAGGTTCGGCAAGGAAGGCTTCTCGGTCGCGTTGGTGGCTTCGCACGCGGAGCGGCTCGAGGCAGGTGTGAAGTCGCTGGAGGCCAAGGGCACCGTTGCCAGCGCCTCCCCGACGGACCTCCGCTCTCCAGGCCTCGCTGCCCGATCTGCGCGCGCAAAAAGCCTCGGCGTTGCTCCGTGACGAACGGCGGCCTCGGCCTCTTCGACGCTCAGGCAGACGCGCTGGCGGTGCAGTGGGGCGCCCCGGGGCTCGCCGTGGCCAACTCCGCCAAGCACAAGCTGGTCGGGCTGCTCTCCGCGAAGCTGAGAGGCGAGGGCGTTTACGTGGGCGAGGTGGTGGTGCTCAGCATGGTCAACGGAACTCCCTTCGACGACGGCAAAGCGACGCTCGAGCCCAGCGCCATCGCCGACAAGTTCTGGCAGCTCTACCTCGGGCGCTCCGAGGTCAGCGTCAGCCTCCAATAGGCGGCGCTAGATGCGGGAGAGGGAAGACAACAGGTCTGCGCGCAGGCCGCCGAAGTCCTCACAGCCCACGGAGATGCGCACGACCGAGCCACCGGGCAGTGTGCTTGCGGCGCTAGCCCCGATGATGGGAGCCAGCGCAGCGGGGAACTGCACCAGGCTCTCGACCCCACCCAGGCTGGTGGCCATGGAGAACAGCCGGAGGTTCTGCACGAACGCGCGCGCCGCCGCTTCACCGCCCCGCAACTCCACCCTGGCAACGGACAGCCCGTTCTCGTTGTGGCGGGCCATGCGTCACCTGGTCCCCGAAGCTCGAGCATAGAAGGCAAGTTGTCGGCGTCACTCGATCGGGCGGTCCGGCGCGGTGTTGACCACGGGGGCATCGATGCCGTCGGTGCCGGGTTCGTTCGGCAGCACCTCGCCGCGCACCGCGAGCGGCGTGCCGAGCCACAGCGCGTGCAGTAGGTGATCGTCGCGCGCGCGGCCAGTGTTCGGGTGGAGCAGCACGCGGAGGCCGTTGCGGTTCAGCATCAGCCAGGGCGTGAAGCGGGCGAACACCTCCGGCGCGAAGGCGACCTGGTACATCGGCTGCGTGTGCGGCCCGATCGGCAGTTCGTGGACGCGGCCCATCGCGACGGCGAAGCGCTCCGTGATCCACTGCCGTACGCGCAGGGCGACGTCCCGCTCCGCGGGTGACGTCCAGTAAATGTGCGCGTGATAGCCGCTGATGGCGCCCGATGCGGAGGGTGACTCGGGGGGCGTTGCGCTCCGTTCTGGCATGGCGGTCAGTATAGGCGACCTCAGGGCTGGCGTCCTGCTCGAAGGCAGGCCGACATTATTAGGGACTAATGTCTATTTTAGTAGACATACGACGAGGTTTACGCCACGACAGGTCCATTGGATTGACGGCTCTTTGCGCCGCGTAGGGCGCGTGGAAAATCTAGCGATGCAGACGACGACCCTGGGCGCCACTGGCCTAAAGATTTCGCGCTTCGTCCTCGGGACGATGACCTTTGGCCTTCAAACGGATGAGCCAACCTCGCACGCCATCCTGGACGTGGCGGCGGAAGGGGGCGTCAATTTCCTCGATACGGCTGATGTGTATCCGGTGGGCGGGGGCCTGCCCAGCGCGGGGCGCACGGAGGAGATCGTGGGTCGCTGGCTGCGCGGCAAGCGCCAGCGCTTCATCGTCGCCACCAAGGCCGTCGGGAAAGTGGCCCCGGTGGGCAAGCACGTCCGAGCTCCATCGATCAAGAGCTGGTCGATCAGAACGTCGAGTATCGCGTAGACCGTGCGCGCGAAGACCATGCCGCGGGCGTGCCGTTGCACCTCAATAATGGAGATGAGGCGCTCTATCCCAACAAGCTGGGCACCGACACGCGCGGCCTTCCGCACAATCAGTACGGCGAGGTCGATCTCACCGCCTGGGCCAGCCTGACGCGCGCGCTCGATTCCCAGCGCGAAGAGGACTTCGAGAACGTGATCCTCGGCGGGACACGCAAGCTCGTGCAGCCGCTCGCCACGCTGGCCGTGAACCTGACCGGGCTCGCCACGCCGCAGCACGCCGTCCCGCCTGCACCGGTGCTCGCCAGCGCCGAGCGGGCAGCTGAGGCCGTCGAAGCCTACTGGCAGTCGCTGCTTCGCGACGTGCCGTTCTGGGAGTACAGCAACGCTACCCGTCACGAGCTGGTGCTCGCCGCCGCGAACGAGCTCAATTCCCTCTCGGGCTACACGGGCCCTCGCGACGAGAACGGCAGGGTCACTCCGGAGCTCTTGTTCCGGGGCACGGCGCGTTACCGCGACCCTCGGGATAAGCACGGCCGCCGCTCGCTCAGTGTGACGCCGCCCGGGGTCACGACGGGCCCCTACATCTCGCAGTTCATCCTGCGCGACATCCCCTACGCCGTACAGAGCATCCCCGGCCAGCTGCGCGTTCCAAACCCTGGCCACGCCAACGACTTCCTGGCGACGCACGCCGAGTGGTGGCAGAACCAGGATGGCAGGCCCGTCACGCGCTCGATCCAGTTCGCCAGCGCGCGCCGCGTCCTGTCGACGGGGCGCGATCTCGCGGAGTACGCGCACGGCGGTGCCCCGGCCTTCTGGGGCGCAGCGCAGTTGCTCGGCACGGCCAGAGCTGCGGGCGGCATCGGCGCGCCGTTCCACCCCAACAACCCCTACCTCAGGCTGACCAAGTCCGCGTCCGGAAACGGGACCTTTGGGCTGGGCTATGTGCAAGGCTTCTTGCCGCTCTCGTCGTCACGCGAGATTCGAGCCAACTACTGGCAGAAGTGGTTCGTGCATCGCACGATTCGACCGGAAGCCTTCGGCGGCCTCGTGCACAATCATTGGGTCAATGGCTTTGACACCCCGCTGCACGATGACGTGCTGGCGTCCGAAGCCGTAGACCGAAGTTACGGCGAATTCGGCACGTACTTCCTATCCGGCGCGTATCCCGAAGGCGCTCCGAATCACGGCTCGTACCCGGGCGGCGCGTCCTCGATCGGGGCCGTGAATGCCACCATTCTCAAGGCGTTCTTTGACGAGACCTTCGTCATCCCCGATCCAGTGCAGCCCGACCCTTCGGACCCCACGCGGCTGATCCCCTACGTGGGGCCCCCGCTCACTGTCGGCGGTGAATTGAACAAGCTGGCGACGAACCTCGGCCAGGGCCGAAACTGGGCACGCATTCACCTGCGGTCGGACGCGGCTGCATCGCTGCCGCAGGCCGAAGAAGTAGCGATCGCGCTGCTGCGTGACGAGCGGAACACCTATCGAGAGCGGTTCGACGGGTTCGCGTTCACGCGCTTCGACGCCAGCCCCGTGGCCTTCTGATAGTGAGCTTCGCGTGTCTTGTTTAATAGACACAGTTCTGATAAAAAGTCAGTGGGGGACATAGGTGACATGACAACTATCAGTTTGACACTCGACACCCCGGACCTGGCACGACACTACGAAAAGGTCAGCCTGGACCGGCAATTTGTGCATGGCCCCAATACCATCCAGTCGGTCCGCAAAGAGGTGCTGTCACGAGCGCCTTATCGCGAGCATCCGGAAGCACGAGGTGCCTTCGGTCATCACGTGACGGTCGAGGAGCTGGGGCGTACGTTGCGAGACGTAGGCTTTCGTCCTCAATCGATCGATCTCAAGCCGAACATCGCGTTTCACCCGACGCCGGAGCCTGCCGTCGAGTTTTCGCAAGCGAGCTCGTTCGGTAACGACCTGGGGCACTTGCCGTTGGAGCTGCAAGGGCCGGCGCGCCGAGATCTCATCCGCGAGCTCGAGCGGTTGCGCGCCCCCGAGGGCATCCGGCAAGAGGGCGTACGCATCGTCGCGATCGCCGTGAAGGACCCTGTTTGAGCTGCGGTGAAGGAATAGCCACGTCATGAAACTCAGCCGTCAAATTTTCAGCATCGTCGCCCTGATTTTGGTTCTGCCCTTCAGCGTACGCCTGGCGCGTGCAGACGCGCCGACCGAGATCCGCATCTCGAACCCAGGGGTGGGGATTGGCAATCGCCCCGTCGCCGGCGGCAGCGCCGTCGGCACCATGCACTTGCGTGGCCTGCTCGAGGAAGAGTTCAAGCCGGACGGGATCAAGATCGTCTGGTCGTTTTTGCGCGGCGCGGGTCCCGCCGTCAACGAGCTCTTCGCGAACGACTTGACAGACTTCGCCTCGCTCGGTGACCTCCCGGCGATCGTAGGGCGAGCGAGCGGGCTCAAGTACCGCGCGCTCCTCGCGAGCTCCGTGCGCGGCAATGGCTACATTGCGGTGCCGGCCGATTCCGACGTGCGTGACGTCAAAGATCTGCGTGGCAAGAAGGTCGCCGTCAACAAGGGCACGGCGACCCACCTCGTCGGCAACAAGATCCTCGAGGAGTTCGGCCTCTCGGAGAAAGACGTGCGCTTGATCAGCATGGACACGAACACGGCCAAAGCCGCCATCGTGACCGGAGACATCGATGCCGCAGTCGGCGGCAGCGACCTGCTGTCCCTGCGTGATCAAGGCGTGGCGCGCATCCTGTACACGACGCGCGGCGCCGACCCGAAGCTCACCTCGAACAG
The DNA here is from genome assembly GCA_043747815.1 of Deltaproteobacteria bacterium. Lineage (GTDB taxonomy): Bacteria > Myxococcota_A > Polyangia > Polyangiales > Polyangiaceae > SZUA-265. The sequence continues at coordinate 106,918 of JAYTOL010000041.1, read as the reverse complement.
CCTGTTTATCGGCTCCGATGTGTTCCTGACCAAATACCCGGAACATGCCAAGCGCGTGATCAAGACGCTGGTCCTCGCGGCCAAGTGGCTAGCGGATCGCGAGAGCGACCCACAACCCGTTTACCAGCTGTGGACGCGCACGGGCTTCACCTTCGCCAGCTACAAGGAAGACTGGGCGGGCGAATCGCTCAAGTACAAGCTGAGCCCGCTCATCGATCCCTATGTTCGCGCGCGCTACACCTTCCAGATCGGCGAGGCCAAGCGCCTGGGCCTGGTGCGCAGGACCTTCGAGTTTGCCGAGTTCGTGGACACGAGCCTGCTGGACGCCGCCCTGAAAGAGCTCGGGCTCGGAGAGTTCTGGGCCCCTCGTGATGCAGTCACGGGGCGGCCGCCAGGAGTCGCGGTGGCCGCGGCCCGCTGAACGGGCGCGCCTCCGGGGCCCCTCAGCTGGCGAAGCGCTTCACGATCTCGATCAGACCGGGACCATAGCGCTCCGCTCGCGTCTCGCCGAACCCATACACATCGAGCAGCTCGGTCAGGTTCTTCGGCTTGAGCAGGCAGAGCTCGCGCAAGCTGCGGTCGCTCGCCACGACATAGGGCATGACGCCCTGGTCGCGCGCGATGGCGAGCCGATGGGCGCGCAAGGCGTCGAACAGGGGCGCATCGGCGGCCGACGTCTCCGCCAGTGGGCTCACGCGGCGCTCACCCGAACGCGAGCCGGCGTTCGCGCGCTCGGAGGGGCCGCGCTCCGAGCGATCGCTCCGTCCCAGGGGCACGCGCCGCTCCGGCGGCAGCCGCAGGCGAATCGCGCGCGCGCCCTTCATCGCCTGTTGCCCCTCTGTCGTCAGAAACAACACCGGGCGATCGCCGCCGGAGAACGCCACCCAGCCCGCCGTTACGCAACGGCGGAGCAAGCTGACCAGCCAGGCCTCGGGCTTGTCCTCGAGGATCCCGAACGTGGAGACCCCGTTCAAGCCGCTGCGCTCGAGCCGCTCGTCCTTGTCGCCCCGGAGCAACTTGGCCGCTAGCGTCAGGCCAAACTTGCCGTGCACGCGCGCGACGGCGCTCAAGGTCTTGCGCACCAAGAGGCTCACCTCCTCGGGGCTCGCGTCTTCGCTACCGAGCTCGGTGCAGACGTCGCAGCGACCGCAGTCCGGCGGCGGATTCTCCGTGCCAAAGTAGCGCAAGATGGCGGTGTGCCGGCACGTGCCCCCCTCGGCCCAGCGCAGGAGCTCGAGGAACATGTTCCATTTGTGCTCCACCACCGTGGGATCTGGCGCGCGCCCGTCGGTGTCTGATTCGAGCAGACGCCGGCGCAGCGCGATGTCCTTGGGTGAGCTCAACAGGAGCCCGTGTGAGGGCTGCCCGTCGCGGCCGGCGCGGCCTACCTCTTGGTAATACGCCTCGATCGATCCGGGCGGTGCCAGGTGGATCACCGCGCGCACGTCCGAGCGATCCACGCCCATGCCGAAGGCGTTGGTGGCGACGACGATGCGAATTTCACCGTTGATGAACGCGACCTGCACCCGGTCCCGCTCTCGCGAAGGCAACCCGGCGTGATATGCATCCGCGCTCCAGCCGTCCTTCCTCAAGCGCTCGGCTTCGGCCTCGCAGCTCTTGCGGGTCGGCCCGTAAATGATGGCCGTCCCAGCTACTTTTGCGGGAGCTGCGGCGCGTGAGCCACGTTTGTTCTCCGGCTCACCCAGCGCGCGGCGCAGGAGCGAGTCCGTATGCTTCCGCCCCTCGCTGGCGCTCTGCACCTCGCGGGCACCGAGCACGATGTTGGGCCGCTCGAAGCCGTGGATGAGCTGCGGCGTGTCGCCGGGCAACTTGAGCCGGCTCAGAATCTCGTCCCGCACCACGGGCGTGGCCGTCGCGGTGCACGCCAGCACGCGCGCGTTGGGCAAGCGCGCGAGCAGCCGGTCGATCTGCATGTACTCGGGCCGAAAGTCGTGCCCCCATTCGCTGATGCAGTGCGCCTCGTCGATGGCCACGAGCGGACACGAGATCTCGGTCAGCAGCGCCTGGAAGCCGCTGAACGCGAGCCGCTCGGGCGCCACGTACACGAGCTTGTAGGCCCCGCGCGAGAGCGCGCTCATGCGCCGCCCGAGCTCATCGGACGGGAGCGTGGAGGCCAGGAACGTCGCCGGGATGCCGCGCCGCTCGAGCGCCATCACCTGATCGTTCATGAGCGCGATCAGCGGCGAGACGACCACGGTCGTGCCGCGGAGCAGGCACGCCGGCAGCTGGTAGACGAGGCTTTTGCCCCCCCCGGTCGGCGCCACGAACAATAGGCGGCGCTCCCGCAGCAACGTCTCGACAGCTCCACGCTGGCCGGCTCGAAAGCCATCGTATCCGAGCTTGCGCAGGCCGGCGTTCAGCGCGTCTTCGGAGAAGCCCCGAGGCTCGACGGACGTCGACGCAGCATCGACGCGAGGGCTCGGGGCAGTCGGCACGCCTCAGTCCTCCGCTGCCGTCGACGCTTTGGGATCGCGCCGCACGGCCTCGTAGAAGGAGGAGAGCACGAAGAAGGCTTGCTTCTTCTCACCCTCGCTGGAGACGAGGCCTTTGCGGTTCCAGCCGTCTTGAATGCCGGGCAGGGGCCGCCGCGGCGACTGGAAGTCGGTGAGGATCCACGGCGAGAGCCCGCGCCAGACCCCGATGCGCTGCATCATCGCGATCTGGTGCTGGTACAGGTCCGCCTGGAACTCCTCTGTCCAGCGTTGCTCGGGCGGGCCGTAGTGCCCTGCCTTGGCATCACCGCCGAGCTCGCTGAAGACCAGCGGCTTATTGTAAGCGACCCGCCAGCTCAAGCTGTCGCACTTGGCCGGTAGCCCATCGTACCAGCCTACGTATTGGTTCACGCCGAGCACGTCCAGGTCCTCGCCCAACGGATCGTCGACGACCTGCGTGTGCTCGTCCGCGTAGTGGCGCTCGAGCGCAGCAGTGAGCAGCCGCGTGGGGTCGAGGCGCCGAACTGTCGCGATCAGCCGGCGCAGGAACAAGTTGCGCGGCTCACTGATGGGCGTCTCGTTGCTCACCGACCACAAGATGACGGCGGCGCGGTTCTTGTCTCGCTGCACCATCTCGGTGACCTGCTGCTCGGCGTTGGCGTACGTCTCCGGGTTCTCCCACTGGATGGTCCAGTACACCGGCACCTCGGACCACACGAGCAGGCCGAGCTCCTCCGCGACCCGGACCATGTGCTCGTTGTGCGGGTAGTGCGCGAGCCGCACGAAGTTGCAGCCGAGCTCCTTCGCCCAGCCGAGCAGCTTGCGCGCGTCGGCTTCCGTCGTCGCGCGCCCCGGCCGCTCCGGCGCTTGCTCGTGGATCGAAATGCCTCGCAGAAAGATCGGAGCGCCGTTGAGCAGAATGTCCGCGCCGCGTGTCGCGATCGAGCGGAAGCCAATCTGCTCTCTGATGCGATCACCCGCCGCGGCGATCTCGACCAGATAGCGCTTCGGCGCATCCCCTGACCAGAGCTCCAGCCTGCCGGCGTAGTCCTTGGGCCCGATGCTGAGCTTGGCGCGCCCGCTCGCGTCGCTATGGATCGACACGGCGATGCCGAGCTCGGCGATGGTCACGCTCACGAGCTGCTTCGCCGCGTCAGGACCATCGAGCTGAACCCAGCCCCCGATGCGGTCACTCGAGCCCTTCTCCAGCTGCACGAAGTAGTCTTTGACGAACGTGCGCGGCACCTCCACGAGCAGCACGTCGCGCGTCAACCCGCCGAAGTTGTACCAATCCGTGTTCACCGTGGGCACGCCGTCGCGGCGCCGTTGGTCATCCACCTTGACGATGACGGTGTTTTCGCCGTCGATGAGCGCGTCGGTGAGCTCGAATTCGAAGGGGGTGAAACCGCCGACGTGCTTGCCCAAGCGCTCCCCATTCACGAACACGATGGCCTCGTAGTTGGCCGCGCCAAAATGCAAAAACAGCCGCCGGTCACGCTGGCCGCGGGCCAGAAAGCTCGCCTTGTACCAAATCGTTCCCTCGTACAGGCTGAGCTCGAGGCGCTGCGAGTTCCAGTCGCCGGGCACATTCAGCGTCGGGCTCTGATCGAAATCGTATTCGATGCGGTCGCTCATGCTGCTTGGCTTTTGATTCAAGCCATAGTGGTTTGGCGACGGCTCGTAGCGGTAGTCGTAGTAGCCGTTTTCGTAGGGGTCGACGATCGTCCGCCACTGGCCGTTGAGGCTCTGGTGGTTGCGGCCGAAGACGTTCGCGATCAGGTGAAAGGTGTTGGCGCTCATGGTCCGAAGGCGTCCTCGCTCGCCGCTCGCCGCGACTCAACAACTTCCGATGCTTTGGCCGCCGTTTGCTGCCGGGTGTCGATGGCCCGTCGCAGCGCTCCGCGGCCGGGAGGCTGGGGCGGCGCGGCTGACCCTCGCGAGCCGGCCGACGTGGCCCGGCGAGCGCGGCGACCGGCCCCATATTGCAACGAGACTCGGGTTTTCCACTCCATATGCTTGTGCACAACCTGCGAGATCTGTGGATGACTCGTCGCGCTGTGGATAAGGTGTCGCGAATCTGGGGAGCGGAACTTCCGGTGTCAAACGGCTGACGCTCGCCCCCAGAAGCTGCCGCCACGCGCGAGGCCGCGCTCGCTCGAGGAGCCGCGGGCCAGCGTGCGGAGAGCGCCTCTCTTGGTACAGCGACTCAAGGGACCTCGTCCGAGTCGAGCCACAGCTCCCGCCACGAGATGCCGCGTCCGGTGAACACGACCTCGTGGCGAGGGATGCCATAGAGGTCGAGGTGGAGCTCCAACTCGCGCTTCTCGAGCTCGGAGAGCGTGACGCTGCGGCGAGCTCCTTGCAGGGTCAGCGCCGAGCTTGCAGAGAGCTGGCGGAAGCCGGCTAACGAGAGCCGAGCCCGGATCTCGTCCTCCGACAAGCTCCCGTCCGCTTCGGGGTCATCGGCGATGAAGCTCTCGAAGTTTGCGCTGCGCTCCCGCATCGGCGTGCTGCGGCGCGCCTCCACGCCCAGCGCCTCTTCCGGCGCGAGCGCTGCTACGGCGCTCTGGAGCGTGGGGGCTTGGAGCTGTCGGGCCTCGGAGCTTTCGAACGCTCCGGGCTCCGTCGTGTCGGCGGGGGCGCCACAGCCGGCGAGGAGTAGACCGACACACAGAGCAAATGATTGGCAAACGTTGAGATTCGATGGGCGCATCTTGAACTCCAAAGCGCGGCGGCCGCAGCGACTCGCTGCTCGGTCCGCCCAACGCTAGCGGCGCTCATCGGCCTCGCGGCGACCCAGTTGCGCGAGAAGTGCCTTTACCCTGGCATCGCCACTCGGCTGCCGTCGACGCGGGGTCAATCTGTAAGCTGCCTCCTGAAGTGTAGGTCTGCGCTAACCTAGCTACAGGCGGAGTTCCAGCACAAGAGTGCGGGATTGCCCCTGCTGCTCGAATCCGAGGCAAACTGCCGCGTCGCACGCCGCGACGCTACGTGCCGTGTTGGTTCAGGAGCTGCCTCCCCAGCCGAGGCCGAGGGAGAGCTGGAAGGTGGGCGAATAGACGTGAGCGTCGCTCTCGGTCAAGGTCACCGGATCCACGCTGGTCCGGACGAGCCGATACATGGGCAAGGTCGCGTCCACGTGAGCGCTCAGTCGGATGGTGCTGGCGCGGAACATCTCGTAGCCGACGCTGGCCTTGCCTTGGAGCCCTGCGTTTTCGTAGTTGCCGCCCGCATCGGGGATGGAGTGGTTGCCGAGGCTCAGGCCCGCGCCCACGTAGGGCGTGCTGTTGGCGTAGGCATTGAAGAAGTAGTCGGCGCCGAGATCGATCCAGCCCGCGCTCACGCCTCTGAACTGGTCGGAGTCTTGGTACATGATGAAGTTCAAGAAGCCCAGGTTGATGCCGACACGATCGAGCTCCCAGCGGCGGCCGAAGCCAAACGCCGGGCCCGCGTGTAAGCCCGCGGCGGGGGTGGAGCCGAACCCGAGCTTGGCGTACCAGATGGCGTCCGCGATGACGCGGCGGCCTTCGTTCTGACTTTCTGTGACGTTGCGGCGGTCTACGGCCGAGCCATCATTGGTGTTCTCGCCGCCGTTGATCAAGGAGTGCGCGAGCTGGTGGTAGGTGGCCGGCAGATCTTCGATCGCCTTCACGCGTTCGCGGCGGGTGCCCTGCGGGCCCTGCACAATCACCGTGAGGCTATTGCCGAGCTTGATGTGGTAGAGCGTCCAGGTCTCGTTGCAACCCTCGCGCGCCACGGCCACTCCGGCCTCGCCAAGCGCCTCTTCGAACAAGGTGCGGGTCGACTGGCGCTCTTCGGCGGACAAGCCGTCGCGCTCTTCATCAATGTTGACGCATGCGGCTGCGCTCGCCACGCGCGGCGAGAGCACGGCCAAAGCCAAGCCGACCCCCGCCGCAGCGCCGCGTGCGAGCCGTGCGTAAGCAGGTCCCTCTTCGCCGATGTGGGGGAGTTTCGTACCGCTCGAGTGTTTGCTCATGTTTCCACCTTCCGTCGAACTCCGCCCCGATCAGTCGTCAGGATGGTGAGCGGTCGAGCAGTGGATTCTTTGAGGGTGACTCGACCGTGAGCCGTGGTGAAGGGGACTCCAGAGGCACGAACGGGAGTAGCAGGTGCGCCGTCCGCCAACGGACAGGCCGCCGCCGCGTGAAACCTGACTGGCGTGAGCCGAGGACCACGAGTTGCGGGGCAGGGCCGCGTTCTGCACAATTGCTGGCAACTTCCCGCACCGCTCCGTCGCGGTGTGAGTGCGCTCGGGCGAGCTCAGAACCGTGGCGACCGGCCACAGGCGTGCCCAATCAGCCCAACGGATCCACGAAGCTGCCTCCGTCAGCCGGCCCAGGGCCGCCACCCTCCATCCGATGACAATTGCCCCCATGCAGGGTGGAGGAGTACCTTGCGCGACATCCGCCTACGGATGTTCCAACAAAGGACAGTAGCAATGCTTTATCGTTTGTCTCGCTTCACCCTCCCCATGTTCTGCGCCGCGCTGGCCGTCGGTTGTAGTGAGGACGACGACCCTGACACCGACACCGACAGCCTCGACAGTGAACTGAGCTTCTTCGTCACGAGCGAAACGAACGCCACGGGTGACCTCGGTGGCATCTCAGGCGCGGATGCCACGTGTGATGAGCTAGCGACCGCCGTCGGTGCCGGGGGGAGAACGTGGCGGGCCTATCTGAGCACCGAAACCGAAAATGCCCGGGCTCGCATTGGCAATGGCCCATGGATCAACGCCGCTGGCGCGGTGGTTGCCGCTGACCTCGACGCGTTGCATTCGCTCACGGGCAACGCCGACCTGTTCGTCACCGAGAGCGGCGCGAAGGTCAACGGCCAGTGGAACGGATCCAATGGCATGGGTGGCAACCCGACGAACGAACACGACATCCTGACGGGCTCGGCCGCGGACGGCACGCTGGCCCGCAACATGGAGGGCGAAGCGGTCAACTGTCAGAACTGGACATCGGCGTCCGCAGATTTCGCGGCGCAGGTGGGCCATAGCGACGGCATGGGGCCCATGATGGCGATGACACCGCCCAACCTGGCGTCGTGGAACGGAGCGCACGCCAACATGGATTGTTCCAACACCGCACCCCGAGGCGGTGCGGGCCGCTTCTACTGCTTCGCTGCCGACTGAGACCGTGTGAGGTGGCGCACTCCGTGCGGTCGGTCTGTTTGAGACACAGCATGTGTTGCAGCGACGGCCGTCACGGCGGCGGGGGGGGCGTCCGAAGCAATCCCGTCGCCTGTGCCGGCGACACAGGTCCGCGGCGTGTGATTCGTCGTCCGCTACCCTTTGCATATCTGGCTCCCGCCGGAGTGGGTGTAGGCGAAGCGATCAGTAATACGCCTGTTTGCTTACCCCCTGGGAGCAATGGGATTCAAGCGCATGGCCGTGACGCAGTGCGCTTGCTCGCTGCGATTGCAAAGCGTTGCCGCGTGGCCTATTTGGAAGCGTTTCCGGGTTCGCGCCGATACTCCCTTCTGCTAGGCCCGACCAACGGTTTTGCCCGTCGTCCGTATGTCACCGCCCAACTACCTGACGCCCGCGGGTGCCAAACAAATCGCTGAAGAGCTGCAGCGCCTGGTAGGTGTCGAGCGGCCCAAGGTGGTACGCGAGGTGGCGGAGGCAGCGGCTCAGGGCGATCGCTCGGAGAACGCCGAATACATTTACGGGAAGAAGCGGCTGCGCGAGATCGATCGCCGCGTCATGTTCCTCACCAAGCGCCTCGACAGCGCGGTGGTGGTGCGCCCGGAGGAGCTCGGTGGCGATGTCATTCGATTCGGCGCGGTCGTGGACGTGCAGGATGAAGACGGGAAGCAGAAGACGTATTTCCTGGTCGGCCCTGACGAGTCAGACCCTGCGCAGGGTAAGCTGAGCTTCCAGTCGCCGATCGGTCAGGCCTTGATGAAGCGCCGCGTCGGGGATGTGGTGGTCGTCAAGCGGCCCGCGGGGGAGATCGAGCTCGAGATCGTGGGCTTGAGGTACGGGAGCTGAGCCTTGCATGCTGGATGCGCTAAATCCCAATCACGATCAGATCGAATACTGGAACGGCCTGGCTGGGCAGCGCTGGGTCGATCAGCAGGAGAAGATCGATCGCGCGCTCGGCCCTTTCGGTGAGGCGGCGATCGAGCGGCTCGACCCCAAGCTGGGAGAGCGCATCATCGACATCGGCTGTGGATCGGGAGACACGCTGTGCGCGATCGCCCAGCGCGTCGGCAGCAGCGGTGAGGTCACGGGCATTGACGCGTCGCGCCCGCTCCTCGAGCGAGCGCGGCGGCGGGCGGGCGCTGACGTTAACGTTCGTTTCGTCGAAGCCGACGCGTCCAACTACGCATTCACGCCCAGTTTTGCCGCGCTGTTCTCGCGCTTTGGCGTGATGTTCTTCGCGGATCCGATCCGAGCCTTCCAAAACTTGCGCGGCGCTCTGCAGCCAGGGGGGCGGCTCGGGTTTGTATGTTGGCAAAGCCTAGCGGACAACGCTTGGTGCGCGGTCCCGCTTGCGGCGGCTCGGCAGGTCTTGCTCGACGCGCCAGAGGGGCCCGAGCCGGGCGCGCCAGGCCCATTTGCGTTTGCCGACCCCCGGCACATCAAGCACACCCTCGCGGCGGCGGGCTTTACCCGCATCGAGGTCACGTCGTTCCATGCGCCCGTGGTGCTGTCGAGGGAGGGGATGGACGCGGCCATCGACTTTACGCTGCGCGTCGGCCCCGTCTCGCGCCTGATTGCGGAGCAGCCGGAGCAGATTAGAAGCAGCATAGGTCAGCGGATTCGCAGCGCGTTGGCTCACGCCGCGACGCGCGAAACCGTCACCCTCGATGGTGCCGCCTGGTTAGTCGCTGCTCGGGCTTGAGCCATGCCGAGGCAGGCGAGTAGCGTGGCCGCCGACGGGCAGCCAAAAACAAGCGTCCGAGTTAGTTTGTGTAAAGGCTCGCGCGCTGGCTGCCGACATCGCTAAGGCTTCTCGGCGGCCCGAGCGATCGTCACTCAATTGATCGTCAAAAGTCGCGACGGCCGTGCGACATCGAGCGGCGCGGGCGTCTCACGACGTCAGCGATGCAACTCATGGAGTGCGATCTAACCGATGCAAATTTTGGTCAGCATAAATCACCAAGCCTACATACAAAATGAACTGGCTCAATCATGCGGGTGATTCACACTGTTTCGCGGCATGGTGGGGTTGATTCGAGCGACGTTGCTTCATGAGGGTGTTCGTGTCTCCCATCTTGGCCAGCACCTCGTTTCCGTCTAGACCGGCTCGGCACTGGGGCATGGGCTCGCACCCGGTGGTCCGTTCATGAGTCGCGACGCCACGTACGGTTTGTTGATTCACTGAACATCCAAATTCGGCTCATCTCCAAATCGCTGCACCGATCCACAGCGGCGATTTTCTGCGTTTAATCAGTTCGTCCAATGCCAGAGGCGGAGCTTCGCGTCTGGCGCCCCATCGGTGCTCTTCGACCCACGTGCGATCGTCGTGCGCCGGCGGGCTAAGCAAAAGAGGGAATCGTCCATCATGATACGCTCACTATCCACCGTTTCGCTTTGTATGCTCGGGGCCTTGTCCGTGGGCTCTACCACTTCGTGTTCCAGTGACCACGGGCGCGCTCGGAAGGTCGAGGCGGAACCCGGGGTGCAGAGCGGCAGCCTCCGGCTGGCCCTGAGCGCCCGAGGTGAATCAGGTTCACTCTACCGGTTGCGCGACGCCTTCTTTCAGGTTCGCGACGCGCAATTTAGCTTCTTTCAAACGTTCAACACGGAGGATGACCCGTTGGCGACGAATCTGGAAGCGACGTTGCCGGTGGGCGACTTCTTCGTGGACATATTCGGGGCCTTCGCGCTCGAGCGTGTCGAGCCCGACGGCTCGGCAGTACGGGTGACCACGACGCTGGTGTCGCCGTCCTCGCAGGCGTTCCGGATCAATCCGAACGACGAGACCGACGTGACCTTCCGCTTCGAGACCAACGGCGAGGTGGTCGAGTTCGGGCAAGGGCGCCTGGTCGTGCAGCTCGAGGTGACCGAGCGAGCGGGCGAGTCCCGGCGCACCGTCATGGAAACGAGCCAAGACGCCCTCTCGGGCTTGACCCTACGCGACACGCTCGACACCGCGCTGCGCAACGCCGGTACGACCAGCGTCGCGGGCGAGGACGTGTATCACGCCATCATCGACAGCTACAACTCCGCTCCGGGCCGTGATCCATCGCTCGGACACTGCAATGACGAGACGACAGCGGGCCAACCGAGCCTCAACGGCTTTCCGCTAGCGTGCCCGCGGCTCGAGGGGCAACAGTTCGATAACCTCGACAGCTGGTTCCCGCTCGCCTTCGTCAACCGCCTCGATCTCGCGCCGACCGACGGTGCCCACTGTGGTCAGCAGCGCATCATCTTTGCGAACAACAACGGCATCGGCAACGGCCGCATGTTGATGATCGTCGAGGCACAGATTCAAAACCCGTCGCCCGAGTGCGGCGTCAGCGCCTGCCGGCCCATCGCTGAGTTCTGGGAGTCGCTCGCCACCGTGACGGACTCGGTCGAGCGGGGGCGGCTCCTCACCGAGGCGTTCTTGTCCACCGGCGTGGGGCCGTTCGGCCCGTTCATGAACGCGCGCAACCTGGGCCCTGATGGCGGGCAGATTCGAACCAACAACTTCAACGACTTCCAGTGGACGCTCCGTGAGTTCCACTTGCAGGCGGAGCCGGTGGTGTTGCCCGTGCAGACCGCCGTCGCCGAAGCACCCAATGGCCAGCTGTGGGACGACCTTTCACCCTTGCCGCAGGGCGAGGCTTGTCGTGACAGCTTTCTCGAATCCATTCCGAACCTGCTCAGCGATAACCTGGCGACGCTCGGCTTCCCCGTGGCGGACGCCTGCGAAGACGCCGAGAGCCCAAACGACTTCTCCCGTCAGAACTACGCGTCGCACCTGAGCTCGGGCAGCGGGGCCTTTGCCGCGGAGATCGACGCGCAAGTGGCCGGCACCGGGCTGAGCTCGAACGATATCGCGAACCGCGCGCGCTTCGCGGGTTCCTGCATGGGCTGCCACATCGAAGCCGGCGGCTCCTTCCTGGGTAACGGGATCAGCGCTCCGTTTTCGAACGATTTCGTTCAGGTCTCGGAGCAGGTGACGGAGCCCTGCACGGGTGGCGGCACGTGCTTCGCCATTTCCGAAGCCCTGCGCACCGTCTTTTTGCCGCACCGGATCAACGTGCAGCGTAACTTCCTGGCAGCGGGCAGCGCCTGCGCCTTGCCAGCTGTCGACGCAGGCGTGCCGACTCCAGCGCCCAGCGTGGGAGATGCCGGGGCCCCAATCGCAGCTCTACGCAGCGGCGGCGCCCCCGTGCGCACGCTTGGCGGGCAACCGTTCGTCGCGAACGCACACTGAGCCCGAGCGGGGCTTTCGGCTTACCGGTCCCCTGCTGAATGGTCAGGCTTTCAGTAGGGGGCCGGAGGCGCGAAATGGCCGCCGTGCGAATGGCCTCGAAGTTGCACCTTGCTGACTCGCGCCTTTGAACACCTCTGTCACGCACCCCATTACGTCAGCGCCTGGTTCCTCGCGCGGTGGAATCTTCCAAGCGCCTCCTTCAGGTCGGGGCAAGGGTGTCCTGAAAGGTCTGCGCGTTCTCGTGGTCGAGGATGACCCGGATGCGCGCGAGCTCGTCACCGCCGTTCTCGAGCAAGCCGGAGCCAACGTTCAGAGCGAGGATTGCGCGGCCAAGGGCTTCGACGCCGTATCGTCTTTCCGGCCTCAACTCTTGGTGAGCGACATCGCCATGCCAGACGAGGACGGTTACTCGCTCGTCCGCCGAATTCGTGCGCTCGAAGCGGAGAAGGGCGGGGAAATCCCGTGTATCGCCGTGACGGCATTCACGGGACCTGAGGACCGAAAGCGTGCTTTGGCGGCAGGTTTCAACAAACATATTGGCAAGCCCGTGGACCCGGCCTATCTGGTGGCGACGATCGGGGACCTCGCGGGAGTCGTGTCGTCCTGAGAGCGCCGGGTGGCTCGCGCTGCAGCGCCGGTCGAGCCCCGCTGGAGCTGCTCGGGCCAGATTGACCCCACTGCGTCAAGTCGGTGCGTCCCGGGTGAGCGTCGTGCGCACCAAGTCACCACACACAAGCGCCCCTATCGAGCATTCATGGTTCGGAGCCCGGCGGTACCGAGCGAGCCAGGCGGTATTCTGAGCAGAATGGGGCGTGGATCGCGTCTTGCACTGGGGCTTGGCTGCTTGGCGGGTCCAAGCGCATATCCCCAAAGGACATCACAATGGCCATCATTCTTTTCGTCGTTTTTGGTCTCGTCGTCGGTCTACTCGCGCGAGCACTCTTGCCAGGGCGCCAGTCGATGGGCCTCGTGGCGACCGCCCTCTTGGGCATCGCAGGCTCCTTCGTCGGTGGCTTCCTCGTCTCTCTCGTGACGCACAACCGCATCACAGACTTCAACACGGCAGGCGTCATTGGAAGCATCGTTGGCGCGATCTTGCTGCTCGTGCTCGCGAGCCGCTTCTCGGGCCGTCGAGCGCTGGCCTGAGGTCGGGCTGACCTCACTCGTTTCGGTCGAAGGGCGTGTGTTCTAGAACCAGCTCCCGGATCCACTGGACCCGTACACCCGTCGCGCGGGCTTGCTCCCGAATAGCGCCCTTCGCCGATGCTATCACCTTGCTCGAGCGCCCTAGCGGCAGCAGCCGTCAGCGCTGCGTCTGACCGAAGCAGAAGCAGACGCCGAAGGGCTCTTGCGCGAAGAATATACGCTGCAGCTTCCCGCCGTAGTCCTCATCTCGAAGCGCGCTCGGCTCCATCCCCATCCGCGCAAACTCGCGGTGCAACGCGGCCACGTCGCTCACCTCGAAGTAACAGCTCGCCTGCTCCGGGTCTTGCCCGTTGACCGATAAGCCGATCGTCGCGCTGCCGCGAGCGAGCAGCGCGGTCTCAGCGGTCTTGCTCAATACCGAGAAGCCGAGGAGGTGCGTGTAGTAGGCGATCGCGGGACCCAGCGCGCGGACGGGCAAGGCGCTGACGTCGGTCTGCCCGATGGGGTAAACCCCATAAAATTCGACTGCATTCGACATGGTCGCCTTGCCGCTCCAGTGTTGGCCTTCGGTGTTCATAGCCGGTCATGCGAGCCGGTTCTGTTCGAAAGCTTGGCCGAGGCCGAGCTTACGGGAGCTCAGGGCATAGCACTAGATCGCGGCAAAAAATGCCGGATTCCGCGGAGAATACCGCGCCTGCGGGCGGGCACACATCGAGCCGACGAGCGTGCCAGACACCCCAGAAGCTCTGCGCTGCCGCGCGAGGCTCGTTTGCCCACCAAATAACGCACGTCCTCGCCGTAAGGGGGTGGCGCGGGCCAGGGAGTTGTTTGCCCCCCAAACAACCGACGCACTCCGCGTGAGGGTGGCGCGGGCCAGGGAGTTGGTTTGCCCCTCAAACAACGGATTCACCCGTGCGTTGCGCTCGCGCGAGCGCCGAGGCGACAACTGCATGTCGCGCAGAAGGAAGGGAAGCCGCGCCACGTGCAGCGCTCCAAGGCGAAGGTCCGCTTTGGCGCGCTTCGGACTCCGCGATGTGCTGGGTCCCATCGATTCAGGGGCATCGAAGCACTAGCCTTCCGGGTCCGTTCACGCTAACTCCGTGCTCGTGACCAGCGCAGGGAGTGGCAAGCGGCCGCGGTTTCCTCTCTATGCGCAGATCATCGTCGCGCTCGTGCTCGGGCTAGCGCTCGGGCCTTTTCTCGGCAAGCAAGCGGGGCCGCTCGGTGAGCTCGGCAGGCTCGTCGTACAGCTGATCAAAGCAGCCGCCACGCCGCTTCTGTTCTTTGCGATCGTCAACGCGGTGCTGCGCGCGGAAATCGCCGGCAAGGGCGCGTTGCGGATGCTTGGCGCGGCGCTCCTCAACGCGTCCATCGCGCTCGCCATCGGTCTCGCGATCTCGAATCTGCTCCACCCTGGGCGGCACCTCTCGATGTTGGCCAAAGCGCCCGCGCCCACGCCAGGGGCGGTGAGCTTTGCCGATCGCAAGATCGACTTTCTGGGGACGCTGGCGAGCTACATCCCCGCCGACCTCGTCACGCCATTCGCACAGAACCTGATCTTGAGCGTGATCCTAATCGCCCTGCTCGTGGGCTTCGGGCTCAGGCGCGTGCGGCAGGAGCAGCAGGCAGAGCAGGGCGCCGGGGCGGACGGCTCAGAGAGTGATGCTCTCGGCGTAGAGCGCGCGGTGGGCGTGTTGCTGCGCATGTTCGAGGTGATCTTGAGCTGGATCACACGGTTGATCCCGCTGGCTGTGTTCGGCGTCGTGTGCAAGGCAGTGGGGGAGAACGGCTACGCGCCGCTCTCTGGCCTCGGGGTGTACGTCGCCGTCGGCCTGCTCGGCCTCGGCCTGCACGTGCTCATCGTCTACCACGCCTGGCTCATTTTCGTGCTGCGCGTGCCGCTGCGCCGCTTCTGGCGCGAAGCGCGGGAGCCGGTGATCTACGCGCTCGGCGCCAACAGCAGCCTGGCGACGTTGCCGCTCACGCTGCGCGCGCTCGATCGCCTGGGTGTGTCCCGAGGCGCCTCCACCTTGGGCGCCTGCGTGGGTACCAATCTTAACAATGACGGCATTATTTTATACGAGGGCATGGCGCTCTTGTTCGTGGCGCAGGCGAGCGGGATCGAGCTGTCGTTGATCGAGCAGCTGCTGGCCGCCGCAGTCTGTATGTTCGCTGCGATGGGGGTGGCAGGGGTGCCGGAGGCGGGCTTTATTTCGCTCGCGCTGGTGCTAAATACGCTGCACTTGCCGGTGGAGATTTTGCCCCTGCTGCTCAGCGTGGACTGGATCATTGCCCGGGCCCGTTCGGTCACCAACGTGCTCAGCGACATGCTCCTTTCGCTGATCGTGGACGCCCGGGCGGGCGCGCCCGCTCCGAGTCCTCCGGCCACGTGACGCGCTCGGATGGAGGGGTGCTGCCCGTCGACGTTTCGGCGGATTTGCGCTCTCGGGCGACCCAGGTTAGGAGGCGGGCATGAAGTACGTATCAATACTTACCGTCGCCCTCGCCTGCTCGATCGGCTGCGGCAGCAAAGCCCCCGAGACCGAAGTCAACGCCCCCGAGCCTGTCGTTCAGCCGCCCCCGCCCCCTCCGGAGCCGACTCCCGAGGAGAAGAAGCGCGCCGAGGACCTGAAGAAGCTCGAAGAGGACCGCGCCAAGCTCAAGGCCGACCACGAGGCAGACGTCGCCCGCTGGACGCCGGAGCTGCACGCCGAGGCCAAGGCCGTTGCCGACAAGACCTATACATCCGGTAAAGCCGCCATCAAGGCTGCGCTCGCCGGCAAGTACCGCGAGGCGGGTAACGTCGCGCGCGACCCGCAACGGCATCCGCTCGAGACGCTCGAGTTCTTCGGGTTCAAGCCCACGTACACGGTGCTCGAATACGGCCCCGGTGAGGGGTGGTACACCGAGGTGCTCGCGCCAGCTCTGGCCGCGAAGGGCAAGCTGCTCATCACCAACACCGATCCGAATGGTCCCGCAGATCAGCGCCCCACCTATTACGGAGAGCGCACCAAGCTGTTCCTCGAGACCTCACCCGAGCTCTACGGCAAGGTCGAGCCGGTGATCGTCGATCCCAAGGCGCCGGATCTCAAGCTCGAGGGCACGGTGGACCTCGTGCTCTTGATGCGGGGTCTCCACGGCATGGTCAACGGCGGCACGCTCGACACTTGGCTCGCCGAGTTTCACGCGGCGCTCAAACCCAAAGGGGTGCTCGGTGTGGAGCAACACCGCGCCAAGCCCGACGCGGTGGCGGAGGAGAGCTCGAAGCAGGGCTACCTGCCCGAGAAATGGGTGATTGAGAAGATCGAAGCCGCTGGCTTCAAGCTGGCGGGCAAATCCGAGATCAACAAAAACCCCAAGGACACCAAAGATCATCCGAAGGGGGTCTGGACGTTGCCACCGAGCTTTGCTTTGGGTGACACCGATCATGAGAAGTACGCCGCCATCGGCGAGAGCGACCGCATGACGCTCAAGTTCACGAAAAAGTGAGCGGTCGCTCAGCTCGTGCGAGCTCGGCTCGGGCGCGCTCGGTTGCCGAGGGCCACGAGTGAAGGCAAGCTAATTCCGAGCAGCATGAGGGCGCCTCCGGCGCTCTCGTGCGAGCTCGGCAAGGTGCCCCAGACGACGTAGCCGATGATGAAGGCCAGGATGGGCGCCAAGAGCAACAGCAGCGCGGAGTGAGCCGCCTCGAGCGCGCGCAGGGAATACATGATGCACAGCCGGCCCAGGAACGGGCCGAGGAGGCCTGCCAGCGCGACAAAGGCCCAGAAGCGCTTACCCGCTCCCACGGCGCTGCTCAGCAGGCCCGGCACGAACGCCAGCACCGCCACCGCCAGCCACAAACGCATGGCGTTCACCGTCAGCGGGGAGATGCGCCGGATGACGCGGCGCGTGAGCACCTGCATCAAGCCGAAGCTGCAGGCTCCGCCGAGCGCCCAGGCCGCCCCCACGCCGCCCGCATCGAAGGCGAGCGGCCAGCGCATCACGCACAGACCCGTGAGCGCGAGCCCAGCGCCGAGGGCTAACGTCCAGCTGACCCGCTCGTTGAGGAGCAATGCGCCGAGGCCACCCACGAACACGACTTCGGTGCGCAAGAGCACGCTGGCGATGGCGGGGTCGAGGCGACTGATCGCCTGAGCGCCGCACAGATTGCCGGAAATGGTGAGCAGCGCGAGCAGCGACGAGGTCGCCCACAACAGCCGGGGCTCTGAGGCGACCGCGCCGCTCTGCCGTAGGCGCCACATCGAAAATGCCGTGTTGAGCAGCGCGGCCACCACGAGCAGCGCGAAGGCGAGCACGCTCGGCGCCGCGAACGCCGCCGCGCGTTTGTAAGGAAAAAGATAGGCGGCCGAGCACAGCGCGCCGGCGGCCGAAAACCCCAGGCTCACGCGCAGCTCGGATTTGTGCAGCTCAGATTTGTGCAGCTCGGATTTGATCACACGGCTTTCGAGGGCGGGCGCGGGGCTGTCCTGCTTGCATTCGCGGGATGAGCATGCCAGTAAAATCGCATGCGAACCGTCCTGGCCCTGCAAGTGGCTGCTTTCTTTGGTTTTGGTGTTGCATGCGGGGGCGAGGAGGGTGAAGGGGAGCCGGATCTCACGGGGTCCGCAGGCTACGTCCAGCAGAAGCGCCTGGTCAGCCAGGTGAGTTGCACGTGTCAGGACGGCGGCGGCGCGCTCGTGCAGGAAAACGACAGCTGTGTGCAGGACGATCTCGGCATGCAGACGGCATGTGAAGAGCGGGTGCTCGATTCGCGCTGGGCCGAGCTCCAGGTGGGCGGGGAGTGCCTGGAAGAGAGCTATCGGCTCATGAAAGAGTGCCTGCTCGAGGCCTGCGAGTTGGAGCGTTGCTACGGCGTCCTGCGGGCTGAGACGGCGAAGTGTCCGCAGAACGTGAAGGACGCCTTCCGCGTCTGCCAATAAGCCAGGCACCGCTTCCGGGGCCGATCGCGCCGGACGTGGCGCAGGCCGGGCGTGCGCAGGCTGCGGGTCGTGTGTGATCTCCGCTGCTCTCGTGTGAGCCGGTGGGCTCCGGCCCGCCCTGTGTTGGACCCGTCAGCGCCATGACGCCGCCGTTCTCTCGGCCATGAGCCTCACCCCAGCGCCCGCTGCTTCACCGCGTGCTGCTTAACCGCACGCCTCGCCGCGTCGTTCTTCCGGCTCGTTCCCTAAAGGAACGTTCACCAACGGAAAAGCCAGCCAAGAATGCGGTCCAAGCGTGGTTGTATTTGCCCCGGCGGCGGCGCACGCGGTCTTCGAGGGCGCGCGAGCCTGTGGCTCGGCGCGCTGCTCTTGCTGTTCCCTCCGAGCCTGGCGCGGGCGGCGGACGCCGATCGCGATGCTCTCGATGACGACTGGGAGCAGAGCTACTTCGGGGACCTGTCGGCGACGGTCGCTGGCGATCCGGACGGTGACGGCCTGTACAATCAACAGGAAGAGGCCTTCGGCTCGGATCCGACCCGCTTTGACACAGACGGCGATGTGCTGTCCGATCGCCGCGAGCGGGACCTCGGCACGAACCCTCGGCGCCGCGACACTGACGCCGATGGCTTAACCGATTACGCCGAGGTGCAGTTGCACCGTACGCGGGCGACGGTCCGCGACACCGACGGCGGCGGACGTGGGGATGGGGAAGAGGTGCTGGTCGATGGCACCGACCCCCGCGTGCGAGAAGACGACGCGCAGGACTCGGATGGTGACGGCCTTCCGAACTACATAGAAGCTCGGATCGGCACCGATCCCTTCTCCTCCGATACAGACGGCGACCTGCTCAGTGACGCCGAAGAGAACCCCGACCTCGACGATCGCTACGCTGGCGACAAGAACGAAAACGGTGTCTTCGAGCCCGAGCTGGGCGAGGAGACCGACCCGACGCGCGCCGACACCGACGGCGATGGCCTGGACGACGGGCTCGAGCTCATCTTCGGCAGCGACCCGTTCGACACAGACTCCGACGACGACGGCTACTCCGACGGGGACGAATACGATCTGCGGCTCACCGAGCACGAGTGCCTCGACCCTGCCGAGCCAGACTCGGATTTCGACGGGGTGGACGACGGCAGCGAGCTCGACGCTGGCTTTGACCCGTGCAACTCCGACAGCGACGGAGACGGCGCTCCCGACGGGGTCGAGCTCACGCAGGGCACCGACCCGAGCTCACCCGACGCGCTGCCGGACAACGACCAGGACGGGCTCGGCGACGCCTACGAGGCCGAGATCGGCACTGACCCGAGCCTCGCGGATTCGGACGGCGACGGGCTCAGCGATCTGGAGGAGGCCTTCCCGCTGACGGATCGCTACGTGTCCGATCCGCTCGACGCCGACAGCGACGACGACGGGATCTTGGACGGCAACGAGGGTGGCGTGGCGGTGGGTGGAGCCCCGCGTGGCGGCACGAGCCCCGTCAATCCCGATTCGGACGACGACGGCCTGAGCGACGGTCAAGAGCGCGGCCTCGCGTTGCCCGAGAGCAGCCTGCTCGATCCGGACGCGACCGACCTGGGACTGTTCGTCCCCGATACGGATCCTGGCTCGGTCACCGATCCGCTCGACACCGACACCGACGGTGACGGCCTGGCGGACGCCGGCGAAGACGCGAACGGGGACGGGGCCGTTCAAGCCACTGAGACGGATCCACGCATCTTCGATAGCGACGGCGACGGCATGGATGACGGCTGGGAGACCAGGTACTCTCCCGGCGGCGCCTGCCCGGCGGGCAGCACAGTGTTTCTCGATGCAACGGACGGCGCCGACGGCGAGTCCGACATCGACGCGGATGGCCTGAGCAATCTGGCCGAGTACCGGCTGGAGGTGCGCGTCGGGCTGATCGTGATTTCATCACCGACCAGCCCCTGTGACACCGACAGCGACGACGACGGCCTCAGCGACGCGGACGAGGCCTTCGGCAGCTACCAGAATGGGCAGACCGACCCGAACCTGGCGGACACGGACCAGGACGGGCTCGGCGATGGCCTCGAAGACGGCGATCACGACGGGCGCTTCGCCTTGACGGTCGAGACCGACCCGAGCAGCGCTGACAGCGACGGCGACGGCTTGCGCGACGAGGTCGAGGACGCTAACCAGAACGGCGCCGTCGACGCCGGCGAGACGGACCCCCGCAGCTTCGATACCGACGGCGATGGCCTCGGCGACGGCAGCGAGACGTTCCAGTTCGGTACCGACCCTTTGCTTCCTGACAGCGACGCAGACGGAATCCGCGACGGCGTCGAGGTGGGCGTGGGCGACGCCGATCCGGCGAGCGTGACCGACCCGCTGAGCGTGGACACGGACGGGGACGAGCGGAGCGATGGCGTCGAAGACGAAAACGCCGACGGGCGGCTCGATCCGAACGAGACCGATCCCACAGACTATGACACCGATGACGGCGGAGTCCCCGACGGCGTCGAGATCAACCTCAAAGCCACTGATCCACGCGACCCGAGCGACGACGACCCCGCGACGGGTACGTCACCGCCGCCACCCGTCATCGAGATGCCCCCCACTGACATGCCCCCCGACCCCACGTTGCCCCAGCCGATCGAAGCTCGCTGGCTACTCGAGCCCAACGCCGAGATCCGCGGCTCGGCAGCGTGCGACGTGAGCACGCGTTCCATGGCGGTCCGCGCAGCGCCTCGAGCAGTGGCCCTCTGGCCCTGGCTGCTTCTCGGGCTCGTGATGCTGCGCCGCCGAGGCGCGCGCCCCGCGGCCGCAGTCTCGCGTGGGCTCGGTCTCGTCGCCTTGATCGGGAGCACGCTCCTGCCAGCGGTCAGCGGGGCGCAGGCCACGCCGGAGCAGATCGCGAACGCGCGCAACACGAACATCGACGTCAATCCCCATCGCCTCAATCCGGGCGGCTTCGATCTGCTCGGGACGAGCCGACCGCGAGTTTTACCGCATCTCGGTTTTCGGGGCGCGGCCCTGTTGCATCACCTCGCAGGCCCGGCAGTGGTCGCCGACAAAGACTCGGGCGCCACGCTGCGGCGCCTGGTCGGCAACCGCGAAGAGATGACGCTCGGCGCCGCCCTCGGCGTGTTCGATCGCTACCAGGTGTCGGTGATGTTACCCTTGGTGCTGCACCAGCGCGCCGAGTTGCCGGGGCAACAACTCGGAACCGCCACGGCGTCGGGATTCGGCAGCCTGACGGTGGTCCCGCGCGCCGTGTTGCTCGGCGGCGGCGGCTCGGCCGTGAGGCTCGGTGTCGAGCTCCCGGTGACCGTGCCGCTGTGGGAGACGCCCGCATATATGGGCTACGAAGGTTGGGGCGTGGAGCCGCGCTTGCTCACGGAGGAGGTCGCAGGTCCCCTCGTCTTCAGCGTCGCGCTCGGCGTTCTGGTCAAACCCGAGCAGCGCATCTTCAACCTGCGCGACGGCGACCAGCTCACGTACGCGCTCGCGGGGATGTACCCCGACGCCGTGCAGGACTGGGATTTTGGGCTGGAGTTTCAAGGTGGCACTCCCCTCGCTCACGCAGGCCGTAGCCCCGAGACGCGAGGCGAGGTGCTGCTCGGGGCACGCCACCGGTGGAGCGAGCAGCTGAGCGTCACCGCTGGCACCGGCGCTGGGGTCATGAGCGGGATCGGCCAGGCCAGTTATCGGGTGTTTTTGGCGGTCGGCTACAACGGCTCGTTGTCACCGGCGAGCGCGAACGAAAAGCCTGATTGCTCGCAGCCTCCTGGCGCGGGAGGGGCGCCGCCGGGCTGTCCGCCGCCGGACACGGACGGCGACGGCATCCCTGACGTCACCGATGTCTGCCCGCGTCAGGCCGAGGACCTCGATGAATTCGAGGACGAGAACGGCTGCCCCGATCCGGACAATGACGCCGACGGGCGGCTCGACATCGACGACGGCTGCCCACGCGAGCCCGAGGACCGTGACGGCTTCAAGGATACGGACGGTTGCCCCGAACCCGATAACGATGGCGACCGGGTTCTGGATGTCGACGACAAGTGTCCGCTCCAAGCCGAAGACTTCGACGACGTCAGCGATGAAGACGGCTGCCCCGAAGGCGCTACTGTCGTCTGCCCGGACGGCGTGGAGCCGACACCTTCAGGCGAGTGTCTGGCCCACCTCGAGGTGGGCTTGATTCACATCGCCGAGCCGATTCAGTTCGCAGAGGACACGGCCAAGCTCATGGACAAGAGCCTCGAGATCCTCGACCAGGTGGTCGACATCCTCGACGCCAAGCCGGAGATTCACCTGCTCATCATCGGCCACACCGACGGCCGTGGGCCTGCGGTCATCAACCAACATCTGTCGCAGCTTCGAGCCAATTCGGTGCGCTGGTACTTGCTCGCGCAGAGCAAGGATCCTAACCAGCTCGGGCGGCGGATCAAGTCGCTCGGCAAAGGCGAGTCGGAGCCGGTCGACGACAATGAAACGGCCGTGGGCCGCGCCAAGAACCGCCGCGTCGAGTTCCTGGTGGTCGACGCCAAAGACACGCGCGGTACCGCGTCGCCGCCGCCTCCCAAGCCCTCGGCGGCGCCCATTGAACCGGCCCCACCCAACTGATCGGGGGCGTCGCGGAGCTGTGCAGGCTGTGACTAGACTCAGGGGATGTCGCGCATCCCCCTCGAGCTCGGGGCCTGGGTCGAGCTCACTGAAGCATGGCTCGCACCTGCCGAGGCTGCCGCGTCGATGCAAACGCTGCTCGAGCAGCTCGCCTGGGAGCAGCGCCATATCGTCCTGTTTGGCAAGCCAATCCTGCAGCCCAGGCTGATTGCCTGGGCAGGGGAGCTGCCGTATCGCTACTCGGGGCAGACGCTCGAGCCGCGCCCCTGGCCGGCGGCCGTCAGCGCGCTGCGCGCCCGCGTGAGCGCCGCGGCGCAGACCGAGCTCAACCACGTGCTCATCAACCGCTATCGCCACGGCCAGGACAGCATGGGTTACCACGCCGACGCCGAGCCGGAGCTGGGCCCCGACCCCGTGGTGGCCAGCCTTTCGCTCGGCCAGGCGCGGCGTTTCTTACTGCGTCGGCACGGCCAGAAGGGGATGCCCCCCCTGGCCTTGTCGCTCGGCTCGGGCAGCCTGCTCGTGATGGGTGGAACGCTGCAGCGCCACTACCGCCACGCGGTGCCGCGTGACCGGAGCCAAGACCTCGGCGAGCGCATCAGCTTGACGTTTCGAAGAGTGCTGCGAGCTCCCTGAGCTCCTGGGTTACTTGGCGGCGTCTTCGCAGGCGCCATCGAAGTCGACGCTGACGCCCGCCGAGGCAGCGCTGCAGGAGTTGCCGTGCGTCTGGCCGTCGCAGCCACAGACCGGGTCGAAGATCTGGATGCAGGCCTCCGGACGCCGCGCGCAGACGCCGGGACGATCCGCGCGCCCGCAGTCACTCTCGGGCGGGAAGGCGCAGAAGGTGCCCTCTGCACACTCTGGCAACCCGCGCGAGCCGCAGAGCGCGCCGCCGGGATCCGCCGGCGCACACTCGCCCTCGGTCTCCACGCTCACGCCAGCGGCGTTCGCGAAGCAAGAGTTGGCGTACGTTTGCCCATCGCAGCCGCACACGGGCGCGAAGATCTCGATGCAGACCTCGGGCTGGGGTTGACACACGCCGGGGCCATCGGCGCGGCCACAGATGCTCTCCGCTGGGAAGTCGCAGAAGCTGCCCTCCGTGCAGGGCGGCACGCCGCGCGTGCCACAGAGGGTGCTCTTTTCGGGGAGCAGCGGCACGTAGTACTCGCTTGCGTCGAGGCCGAGAGCCCGCCCGGCGGGCCCGCGCACGACGACGGGTGTCGCCGCCACCAACAAGCCAGCCTCGGCGCCCAGTTGCTCGAAGGCGTCACTCGGGTCGGCGCTAATGTCCGAGAGGTTCACGTCCGCGATCGACAAGCTCGGCAGGCGTGTATTGAGCGCCTGCGCGGAGAAGGACAGACACGGGCTGGTGATGCAGACGATGCCATTGTTGGTCACGCGCAAGAACGCGCCGCGTGGCGTGGCGTCCGCGTGCCCCTGCCAGGCCTCCGTGACGTTCAGGCGCCCGACCTCGCCGAAGACCGAGGGCTGTGACACGATGTCGCCGCGCAGCACGAAGCGGGTCGGCGTACCCGTGACCTCGGCCTCTTGCTCCGAGCTCAGATCCAGCGCCGAAAGATCGAGGTCGGCGACGTAACACTCCGCGCTCCGTTCGCCGTTCGCACACGCCGTGCTCAGCCGGTTCACGCGGGCGACGAAGAAGCCGCCACAGAGCGGGGCGGCGCAACGACGCACGTCGCGGCGGAGCCGCAAATAACTCGAGTCATCGGAGACGCCGGGGTCGTCGCTCGGCAGCAGACTTTGGGCCAGGGTGGCGGCGTCGGCGTCCGTGCTCGACTCGGGAACGACGACTGCGTCGCTGCCCGAACAAGCAAAGAAGCCGAGGCCGGAGAAAACGAATAATAGAGATGTAGCGGTATGTGACATTGCCTTGCCTCGTGAGCTCGACGGGGCCGGCGACGGGATGTCGCGGGGCGCGGGCCGTGTGAGCGAAACGTTCTCGAAGCAATTGTCGTGCTCAGCGCGAACCCGCGCAGAGGCCGGGCGCGGCAAAAAATCATCAGTGATTACGCGGAGCGCCGCCGAGTGAGGTGTGCCAACTCGTGCCACCCGCGATGCCGCCCGGCACCAGAGATCAGAAGCCGACGCTGACGTCGAGCAGACGGCGGCCCGGGCCGTCGAGCACCACCAGGCTACCGTCGATATCCCTCGCCATGCCGGACACGACGACCCCCGCTTCGAGCCGGCCAACGACCTCGGCGGTGTTGCCCGCCAGCTCGAACAGCTCGGCACCGAAACCCAAGATCAGACGATTGTCGGCGGTGACCATTCCGCCCGCGGAGAAGCCGGTATCCAAGAGCTCGACGACGCGCAGGGGCTGACCCCCCGAGCCGCTGAACACGAACAGCTCCGACGCGGCGATGCTGTCCTCGGCCAGGTCCAGGCGTATCGTCTGGGGCTGGGCGAAGATGTCCCCGCTGCCCGGGTGGACTGCGACGGACTCGGTGCGCTGCTTCACGGGGATGCCGCTCGAGGCGAGCACCTGGCTCACGCTGACGACCTCCGGTTCGCTGTCTTCCACGTTCCTCGGCGGGAGGTAGCAGAAGTACGACTCGAAGCTGCCCGCCCACAGATCCAACAAAAACCCGTCGTTTTCGGCCGTAACGAGGAACCGGTGATCGCCGTAGGCCGCGACGTCCGTGAACTCTAGATCCGGATCTAGCCCGAAGCGACGTTCCACGTTGTTCGTGTCGAGGACGAGCTCGGTCGTGCCGTCGCCCCCCAGCCTATAGAGCCCGGATTTAGCATCCAAAACGTAACGCTCGCCGTTGGGTGCTACGGCCACTCCGACGAGCTGGCTGCTCTCCGGGAATGCACCGTTGAGATCGGTTTGGGTCGATGTCTTCCCAACATTGATGGGCCGAGCGGGCTCTCCGGGAGCGCGTACGCCGGCGGGCCACGGGGCGTCCCGTTCCCGCTCACCCTGGCGTAAGCAGCCGCACAATGACGCCGCGGCAAGCCCGGCGGCAACGAGCGCAGCGCTCGAGCGCCGGCGAGCGGTACCGAGCAGTGTTTGGAGCGAAGTGCCTGGTTTCATCGTCGACCTTGCAGAAGCCGCGGACCTCTAGCAGGTACTGTATCATCCATGAGACGCCGGAGGCCCGAATTGACCACGGCTCGGCCTCGCTCCTTCACCTCACCGGAATCGGCCCCAAGGGTATCCATGGCTTACGCGCCAGCCTGAGCGTCGGGCGAGCACCAGGCAGAGGGATGCTAACCTCCAGGCCCTGATGTCCGCTGTTTTTCCGCCCTTGCGCTTGCTCATCGCCTTCGACAAATTCAAGGGCGCGCTCACGGCACGTGAGGCGTGCGAGCTCGTGGGGAGTGTCATCCGCCGCGCGCGCCCGACATGGCAGCTGGACGTGGCCCCACTGAGCGACGGGGGAGACGGCTTTTGCAGCATCCTGACCGAGGCCGCGGCGGGTGTATCTCACGAGCTGACCGCCAGCGCCTCGCTGTTTGATGCTGCGGGCCAGGCCGAGCAGCTCAGCGTGCCCATCGGCATCGTCGAGCTTCAGCGTTTACCGCCCTCCGCCCGCGAGCAGCTGGCTTTGCCCGAGCAGACCGAGCGCCTCGCCGTGCTCGAGATGGCGGCCATCAATGGTCTGGCGCTGCTCCCGAGTGAACGCAGGGACGTGTGGCGCGCGAGCTCGTATGGAACGGGTGAGTTGCTGCTTGGCGCGGCGCAGCTCGGAGCCGACGCGATTTTGCTGGGTGTCGGCGGCAGCGCCACGAGTGACCTCGGGCTCGGCGCGCTGTGTGCGCTCGGAATACGCTTTGAAACCGCAAGAGGTCGCGCGCTCGTCCCCCCGCTGCCCGCGTCCTGGCCGAGCGTGCGGCGCGTGCGCGGCGAGGCGGTTCGTGACCTCTTGCCGCTGCGCATCGCTTGCGATGTCGATAACCCGCTACTCGGTCCGCGCGGGGCTGCGGCGCTGTATGGAGCGCAGAAGGGGCTCTCGGCCGCGGACTTGCCCCGCTTTGAAGCCGAAGCCGCGCGCATGCTGGCGCTCGTGTGTGAGGGTCTGGACGCGGATCGCGCGCTCGCGTCGACGCCCGGCGCAGGTGCAGCAGGCGGGATCGTCTTTGGTCTGCTCGCGGGCACCGGCGCGCGGCGCGTGCCCGGCTTCGAGCTGGTCGCCGCCTGGCTGGGCCTGGATGCTCGCCTGGGAGGCTGCGACCTCGTGATCACGGGCGAGGGTCGCTACGATGCGAGTAGCCGCTCCGGGAAAGGGCCGGGCGCGATCGCCCTGCGCGCGCGGCGGCTCGGGCGCGCTGCCGTGGTGTTCGCGGGCTCCGTCGAGCCGCCTTGTGAGAGCGAGCCGGGCTGCGAGCTCGTGGCCATCTCGGAGCCCCACTTGCCGCTCGCCCGCGCCATCGCTCAGACTCGAGAGAACCTAGTGAAAGCCGTCGCGTCGTGGCTCGCCCGCGCCACGACCTTGGGACCGCGCTGAGCTGGTCAGCTTGCTGATGTGGCCGCGCTGACGGGCGCACGAGCGATGCACGCGCTCACAACAACGGCAGGCCGAGCACCACGCACGCGCCCGCCGAACACGACTCGAGCAGACCACACGGGATCGGTGTCTCCGTTGCGCCGGAAGCGTCACAGGCCGCGACGGTGTCCGAGTCCAGGCAACGCGCCGTGCCAGGCCCACACACGTCGCACCTCCCCGCCGCTTCGTTGCACCTCTGGGGCGAACCACAATCCAGCTGTTCGAGCGCCGTGCCGGCGGCGTTGCAGCGCTCGAGATTGCGACCGCGACAGCGGCTCTCGCTCGGCGCGCATTGCTGCGCGGGCTCACAGCGCTGCCGGGCGGCGTTGCAGAGCGCGGCGCTGCCACATATCTGGCTGTCGAAGCCCGAGCGTGCCGCATTACAGACCGTCAGCACCTGGCCTTCACAACGCGCGTCGCCCGTCAGACACGCAGCGCAGGTCTGACCGTTGCCCTGCTGGCAGTGTTGCGTGCTGCTGCAGACCAGGCTGCTCGCGACGGAACCTTCAGGCCCACAGGAGATGCGAGCGGCGTCGCTACAGAAGGCTTCGCCCGCGGCTCGCCCGGCGCACGGAGACGGTGGAGGAGGCGGCTCTGACGTCGAGCCCCCGGAGCCAGCTGCTGGCGTCGCCGGGCCCGGGGTGCCGCTACCGTTGCCGGTATCGTCGCCGCCTCGGTTCGGCTCGTCGTCGTTCGGCTCGTCGCCGTCGGGTCCACCGCTGCCGCTGTTGTCGGCGCTACCCGTCTGCGCGCCACCGGGATTGGGTAAAATGACGTTGGCGGGCAACTCAGAGCCGTTCGCCGCGCCGACGGGCGCCGATGCGTCGAGCCCGCCTGCATCGACGGCCGCCCCAACACCACCCAATGGGCCCATGCCGCCGTTAGAAATGGCCGAGCTGCCGAGAGCTCCCGGACCTGGTACCCGATCTTCGCCGCGTGGGGAGCTCGCTCCCGCGTCGCACGGTGCACCGGCGCAGGTCAGGCTGGCTTCCTCGATGCCGAGCAGCGCGTTGCAACCCGATGCGCTGAGCACGATGGCGAGGCGAGCCAAGAGCCGTGTCGCTCCAAGGCCGCGTGAGGTGCGCTCGAGGGCGGCGATCTCTGACCCGGCCAGGAGTTTGCCGCGGCTCTTACGTCGATTGTGGGCAGACGTGACGTGCATCATAATTCCCTTCGGGCGCTTCGACACAGCTGGGCTCGCTCACGGGGCACCCATCAGAGCCTGTCGTCAAAGGGGTGGGACTGTGACGTCTTCGACTGGGTCGAAGGATTGCGCTTGGGCGCGGGAGCGCGCGGCGCCGCCGCTGGCGGGACCTGGCTGGAACGAGCAACGGGCTTTTTCGGAGCCGTGGCTGCCGCTCGTTCCTCGGCATTCAGGATGCGAGCCGCGGCTCGCGCCAGCGCTTGCGTGATCGGCTTGGGCGCGGGAGGCGCCACCTCGTCAATGCCCCTTACGGGCGTTAAATCCTTCGGGCGGTGGATGACGGCGGCGGGGGCCGGCTTGGCCTCGGCCTGCGGGGCTTTGCCCGGGTTCGCCTGAGCCTCGCCGGAGGTTATCGGGAGCGCCGACACCACCACTCCGCTCTCCAACAGAACAGCCGGTGGATCGTCGGCAGGGGTTGTGGGCGGGGGCAGAACAGCCACGCTCGGAGCCACGCTGGCAGAAGGCTCCGCCGGGAACGGGGCCCGTGCCGCGAGGGAGCCCGACGCAGGCGCCGCCTCCCGGTTCGACAAACCGAGCAGCGCGACGCCGCACACGAGCATGAGCAGCGACCCGAGGAGGCTCGACCGCGTCAGCACTGGGCGGATGGGCGCGAGCCGCTCCGAAGCGATGAACCCCTGCCACTTGTCGCGACAGGAGGCGATGAAGCTAGAGACCTCCCAAGCCAGGCGATGGACCACGAGCTTCAGCTGGATCCACAGTCGCCGGAGCCCATTCGAGAGCGAGGCTCGAAAGCTTGCGAGCGCCGACCCGGCGAGCCGTAGCTCGGCGCGCAGAGGCAAGCTCGCGATGCGCCCTGACCAGGCCGCCACCGGCGTGAGCAGGGGCTCGGGAGCGAGGATTCGGTGCAGCGCCCTGGCCATCTCCTGCGCGGTCGGAAAGCGCTTGTTGGGCTTTTTGCGGGTGGCCTTGAAAAACCACTGATCGAAGCCCGGCGGTACAGGCCCGAGCGCTGAGGGCGAGAGCGGCTTCTCCGTACAGATTTGCACCGTCAGATCGCCCAGGGTCGTACCCGAGAACGGATAGCGACCCGTCAAGCATTCGCACGCGATGATCGCCAGCGCCCAAAGATCGGTGCGATGGTCGAGGGCGCTCGAGCCGCGCACTTGCTCAGGGCTCATGTACTGCGGGGTGCCGAGCAGCGTGCCGAGCTGGGTACCGATCACCTGACTGCTCTTGAGCGCGTTGGCCTTAACCTTGGCGATGCCAAAGTCGACGAGCTTGGTAACCTCGTGCTCGCCCTCCCGAGCGATGAAGATGTTGCCTGGCTTCAGATCGCGATGGATCACGCCCATGGCGTGCGCCTGAGAGATTCCCCGCGCTACCTCGGCGAAGATTTTGTCCAATTCGGTAGGCGTGAGCACCCCACGCCCCAGGCGCGCGTCCAGGTTCTCCCCGTCGAGCAGCTCCATGGCGATGTAGGGCACGCCCCCCTCGCTGCCGTAGTCAAAGACCTGGACCACGTGAGCGCTACGCACCGCCGCCGCGGACCGCGCTTCTTGCATGAAGCGCTCGTGCATCTCCGCATCCCCGGTCAATGAAGGGTCGAGGAACTTGATCGCGACGGGTGCCCTCAGCCGCACTTGTTCGGCTCGCCACACGCTCCCCATCGCGCCCCGCTCCAGAGGCCGGTCCAACCGGTACCGATCGCCGATGAGTTGGCCCTCGCGCGGGACGTCGCTAACGGCAGCAACGTGGGTCGCCGCGTGAACGTTATTCACAGCTTTCATCAGTCAAGCTCCCCTCAGAAGGGATCGCCCGTCGGTGACGGCTAACATGCAGCAAAATCTCTCTCACTCGCTGCATGAAGCATACCTCGCGGCGATTAAGGTTTAGAGTGTGCAATGGCTTCCCGCTCGAAAGCTACGCCCAACCCGGCAATGAGCATGGTTTGCCAGAGCACCGTTGCGATATGCCTCTGGCGCCTGGCGCAGACTGAGGCACATGCTGCGGAGTGATTGCCGTCAATGCCTCCAGGGGACGTGGCATGCTGGCGGGTGGGGCAATTGTCACCAGCCACGATGCCAGGAGAGAGCATGTGCTGCGGTTATTGGCGGAGCAGACCGAATGCCCCATCGTGGCATGCGTCGTGCTTAGGAACTCGGCGATGAATCGAGCTGCGACACGGCCTACCGCAACTCATCCGGCGGCGTGCGCCGGGTTGGAGCTGCCGCGCTGGGCACGCATCGCGGCTTTTGGATTTTCGCTGACTTGCGCAATGTCGTGGGTCAGCTTCGCCGCGGCGGAAGAGGCTACGGCCAGCTCAGCCGTTTCACGAGTGAAGCGGGCCTCAGCCGAGAAGCAAGCTTCTTCAACCGACAGGAAGGCTGCTGCCGAGGACAAGGCAGCGGCGCAGGCCCTGTTCGATCAGGGGCGTGAGCTGATGGAGCGGGGGCAACCAGAAGCTGCTTGTGCGCTCTTCGAAGAGAGCGAAACGCTCGATTCGGGGCTAGGCACCCGCTACCACTTGGCGGATTGTTATGAGTCCATCGGAAAGCTCGCCAGCGCGCACACGCTGTTCTTGCAGATCGCCGCCGAGGCCGCGGCTCGGGGCCAGGCCAAGCGCGAGGAGGTGGCTCGTGAACGCGCCGAGGCGGTGCAGCCGCGCTTGTCCAAGTTGACGATCGAAGTGCCACACCCTCAGCGCGGCAACCTCGCCATCGCGCGGGATGGCAAACGCGTCGGTCGTCCGCAATGGGGTCTTCCCGTTCCGGTCGACCCCGGCGTACATCGCGTAGAAGCGTCGGGGCCGGGGCTGGTGTCCTGGTCGGCGGAGATCGAAGTTTCGGGGGAGCCCGGGGTGAGCACCGTGATCGTTCCGCCGCTCGCGGCGGACCACGGCGAGTCTTTCTTCGACTCCACGTCACGCAAGATCGGCCTCGGGGCGTTGGGCGTGGGCGTGGGTACGCTCGCGCTCGGTACGATCTTCGCGATTCAAGCCAGCTCCAAGAACGATGAGTCCAATCGCGCCGGGTGCAGCACCAATGGCTGTCCGAACGATCAGAGCTTGACGTTACGTCGGCAAGCTCTGCAAGCCGGCAATCGAGCGACCTGGGCCACGGGCGTCGGCGTCGCCGGCCTCGGCGCTGCCGCAGTGCTGTTCTGGGTGCTGCCCGATCACGATGACGAAGGCGAGCAAAGCGAGGATGTGCGTGTGTCTTCGGCGGTGGATACGCGCGGGGCCGCGCTGCGCGTCGAGGGGCGCTTCTAGCCGGCAGCGCCGTCACTACCCCAGGCATCGGCGCAGGGCCGCCACAGCTGACGCGAAAGAGGACGGCTCGGGTGGCTCGGGTGAGCCATCACGTGCCTCGACGCACCAAACAGTGGGTTGATGGAGGTGTTTGTGGCACTTTGCAACCGAAGCGAATATGCGACGCCGCCGTCCGTGCAACGTTATATTCTGAGGCATGCTGGAGAAGCACAGCGCGCACGCCCAGCAGTTGCCGGAACCGCAGCCGTGTCTCGATGGGCCGCCGTGTCTCGATGGGCCGCCGTGTCTCGAACCGCAGCCGTGTCTCGAAGCGCTGGAGGAAGAGGCCCAGTTCGATGCGGCGCGCGGCGGCGGAGCCCGGTTCGAGTCGAGAGCCCTCGCCTCAGCGAGCGTGTCTGTAGGCGCTGGTCATGCGCTCACGGCACGTAGCGGAGCGGATAAAATCGCGCATCAGGTTGAACGCCGCGTCGTGATGGTCGTCGACGACGACGATGCGATTCGCGAAGCCTTGGAGGATGTGCTCAGCGACGAAGGGTACGACGTGATTGGAGCCTCTGACGGGCAGCAGGCGCTCGACTATCTGCATGGGGAGAAACGTCCGAGCGCGATTCTGGTCGACCTATGGATGCCGGTGATGGACGGTTGGAAATTTCTGGATGCACTACTCGCGGATCCTCGCCTGAGCCGGATCCCATTGGTCGTCTTGACCGCGGCGCGCGATCAGCGGGCACTCCATTTGTGCGTCGCCGAAGTGCTGACGAAGCCAGTGCAGTTGCACCAGGTGCTTGGGGTCCTCGAGCGTTTGACCAAGGTGTCGTCATGCTGAGGCTAGCCCCGAACATTTGTTCAGTTGCGTCCGCTCCGCACAGCGCCGATGTCCCTCCTCTCATGTCGGAAAGAGGGCCAAATCCCGGGGCGCTGGGCGATTGCGGGGAGCCGGGCAAGGGCCCACGCGCCCGCATCTTGATCGTCGAGGACGACGACGCGATACGGGACGCCGCGCACGACGCGTTGACGGACCTCGGCTACGAAGCTCACTCGGAGTCGAGCGCCGATCGGGCCTTGGCCTTCATGCACCAGCACGTGCCCGCCGCAGTCATCGCCGACGTGCGCATGCCGGGTATGAGCGGCATCGAATTCTGCAAGCGTTTGACCGGGGATTGGCCGCAGGTGCCGGTGGTCTTGATGACTGCCTTCGGCGACGTTGACATGGCGGTCGATGCTTTGCGGGCCGGCGCCTTCGATCTCATCACCAAGCCGATCTCGTTCGAGCATCTGGCGAGCGTGGTGGAGCGGGCGATCACCCGCCGCGCGCTCGCGCCCGCCATGGTGCGGCTCGAGGACCCCGCAGTGCCGGATGGCTCGTTCGACGGTTTGATCGGCTCCAGCGAGGCCTTGCGAGCCGTAGTCGAGCGCATCGCGCGCGTCGCTCCGACTCTTGCGACGGTGCTCATCACGGGGGAGAGCGGGACGGGCAAGGAGCTCGTGGCGCGTGCCGTTCATAGCGGTAGCCCGCGGCGCGAGCGCCCGTTTGTTGCGCTCAGCTGCGCCTCGATGCCGCAAGAGCTGCTCGAGGCCGAGCTGTTTGGTTACCGGCGGGGCGCCTTCACCGGGGCGTCACAGTCGCGCGAAGGGCTGTTTCAGCGGGCCGAAGGCGGCACGTTGTTTCTGGATGAAATCGCGGACCTGCCGCTGCCGCTTCAGGCCAAGTTGCTGAGGGTTCTGGAGGAACGGCGCGCGCGCCCGCTCGGCGCGCCGCAAGAGGTGGCGCTCGACGTGCGTATCGTCGCCGCCACGAACCGCGATCTCGATCAGGCGGTACGCCTCGCCCAGTTTCGAGAAGATCTATTGTTTCGCCTCAACGTGCATCACATCCATGTCCCCCCCCTCAGGGAGCGCGGGGACGACGTCTTGGAGCTCGCCCGGCACTTCCTCGCGCGGGCGGTCAACGTGGACCCGAGCAAGCTGACCCACGGCGACGCGGCACAGGTCAGCGCGTCGACGGAGCCCGCCGATCGGGGAACATCGGCCTTTGGCAAGCCGCCGGTGGTGCCTCAGCTGTCTCCCGAGGCGGAGCAGCTGCTCCGAGCCCACCAGTGGCCAGGCAACGTGCGGGAGCTGGAGAATTCCCTGCGCGCGGCGGTGGCGTTGGCCACCAACGGGCGTATCGGGGTGAGCGAGCTGCCCGTGCGCCTGCACGGCGCGGGGCGACCAACGGTACCCCCGCCGGTCGAGCCCGCATCGCTCGAAGAGGTGGAGCGTCGGCACATCGAGATCGTGCTGCGCGCCACGGGTTGGAACAAGGCGCTCGCGGCTCGCAAGCTCGGGATCGATCGGGCGACGCTGTATCGGAAGCTGATGCGGCTCGGGCTGACGGAGCCCCAGCGCTGAGCCAGGCGTCACCGCGTCGCTCGTCCGGGCGGAGCGCAAGCTATTGGCGGAGCGTCAACCTACGCAGCGGGTCATCGTTCGCTGAGCTGGGCTCGCGCGGCCGGCTCTTCTATCGGTGGCTGCGGAGCGTCCGCGGTGACGTCCGCTCCGCTCTCCGCGGTGACGTCCGCTCCGCTCTCCGCGCTGACGTCCGCTCCGCTCTCCGCGGCCGCCGCGGCGTCCTCTGCGATCGAATACTCCTTCAGCTTGCGATACAGCGTCTTGCGGTCGAGACCCAGGTGGCGGCTCGTCAGCGCTTTGTTGCCGCCGACGGAGCGGAGCACTTCTAGGATGTGCTGCTTCTCGAGCTCCTTCAAAGAGACCAGGTCATCGGGGTTGCTGTCCGCCACCGCCGGAGCGGGCCCGCGGACGCGCTCGGGTAGGTCTTCCGCAGTGATGTGATCGTAGCGGGCCGAGGCGGCGGCAGACACGATGCAATGCTCGAGCTCACGCACATTGCCGGGCCAGTGATAGGCGAGCAACGCGCGAGCGGCCGCGGGAGTCAGGCCGACGATGCGGCGCAGCGGCGTATTGACGCGCTGGATGAAGTGCTGAGCCAGGAGCAGCACGTCGTGACCACGCTCTCGGAGCGGGGGGATGACGAGGTGAATCACGTTGAGGCGGAAGTAGAGATCCTGACGGAAGCGGCCCGCTTCGACCTCTTTCTCGAGGTCACGGCTGGTGGCTGCGATGATGCGCGCGTTGAAGGGAACCTCGTCGCGTTGTCCGAGCGCACGCAGGCTGCGCTGCTGCAAGGCCCGCAGCAGCTTGGCCTGCGTATCGAGCGGCATATCCGCAATCTCGTCGAGAAAAACGCTGCCGCCGGTGGCCTGTAGCAAGAAGCCACTGCGATCGTTGACGGCACCGGTGAAGGCACCCTTGACGTGTCCGAACAGCTCGCTCTCGAGCAGCTCGCGCGGAATCGCGCCCAAACTCACGCCGAGAAATGGCCCTGCCCGGTGGGCGCCATGGGCGTGCAACGTGCGCGCGACGACCTCTTTGCCGGTCCCGCTCTCGCCCGTAATCAGCACCGTCGCCTCCGAGCGAGCGACTCGTTCGATGAGCGCGCGCAGGCGCCGGAGCGCGACGCTCTCTCCCACCAGCTCAGGAAACGGGGAGACGGGCGCTGGCCCGTGCGTTAGCCTGTTCAGCTCACGCCGCAGCTCCAC
The DNA here is from genome assembly GCA_043747815.1 of Deltaproteobacteria bacterium. GTDB lineage: Bacteria > Myxococcota_A > Polyangia > Polyangiales > Polyangiaceae > SZUA-265. Next base: position 71,872 of record JAYTOL010000041.1, on the reverse strand, counting down.
GAGCTCCACCAACTGGGAGACGCGGCTGAGCACGGCCTCGGGATCATCGCCGTTCGGCACGAAGTCCGACGCCTGGGCTCGGATGGCTCGAATGGTATCCGCGAGTGAGGGGCTCGAGCCGAGGATCACGACTTCTTCCGCCATGCTCGATTCGAGAATTTGCCGGCAGAGCGCGGTCTCGTCACTGGTGCCGGGCCCGATCAGGCCGACCTCGGCGTTGCCGCTGGTTGCCTGTTCGAGGGTCGTGACGCGCGCCACCCGGAAGCGTCGCGAGAGGGCCGCCATCACCGGCTCTGCAATGGTTCCGTTTTCATCCACGACCAGGAGACGCGCTGTCATTGACTGTAGGCTCCCATCTAAGCCCGCTCCAGACAATCCCGGAGATCCCTCAGCCGCCCCGCCACATGTCGCAGAAAGCCCCTCGGGCCTCTCTCCCACCGGTAGTACCGGCGGCTTCTGTAGATGGCGATCTACGGGGTAGCGTTGGTTGCCGGCCTGGCAGCAGTTTATGCTCGGTGTCTGCGCCCGCGCCTCACCGTCGAAAGAGCTGCCAATGTCCTCATCCTTTCGAGCTGACTCCAGCCACGCCCAGAGCCCTCGTGATCCCGCAGGCGTCACTCGCGACGAGGCCACCCATGCTCTGCGGCAGCTTAGTGGCCGTACGCTGGCCACGGCCAACGCCGCTACGAGCCGCGACCCAGCCGTCGGCCCGAGTGAGGCACGGGAGGCCGCATCCGGCTCGAGCGCGGGCTACGGCGCGGAGTTTTGGGCGAAGATGTCTCACGAGCTGCGCTCCCCGCTCAACAGCTTGCTCGTGCTGTCGAAGCTGTTGGTCGATGACGCCGACCAAAACCTCAGCGCGAAACAGCTGGCGTTCGCTCAAACCATCCACAACTCGGGCAACGATCTGCTGGCGTTGATCAGCGACATGGTCGATCTATCGAAGCTCGGCGCCGAGCTGCTCGCGCTCGACACCAGCGAGCTTCGCCTCGAGTGCGTTCGGGCCCAGGTTCTACAAACGTTCGAGCCGCTCGCCCGGGCGTGCGGGCTACGGTTTGCGGTCGAGCTCGGAGCGGGCGCCCCAACGTCCGTGGTGACGGACGCCAAGCGCTTGCACCAGGTGCTCAAAAATTTGATCCTGAACGCCTTCGATCGGAGCGAGCAAGGCACCGTGACGGTGCGCGTGGGAGTGGCCCACTTCGGTTGGCCGCAGCAGCTCGAGTCGTTGACGCGCGCCGACGAGGTCATCGCCTTCAGCGTCACCGATACCGGGCTCTGCCTATCGGAGAGCGAGCGGCAGAGCAGCTTCGAGCTGTTCCACGAGCCCATTGCAGCGAATCGGCCGCGTGCTCGGCGGACGGGCCTAGGTCTGGCGCTGAGCCGTGAGCTCGCGCGGCGGCTCGGGGGCGAGCTCTCGGTCCAAAGCGGAGCCGGCGGGGGCAACACCTTCACGCTGTATTTGCCGACCGGGGCCCGGGTAGAGCCCCCCGTCCAGCCCCACGCCTCCCGCATCGCTCAGCCGGAGCCCGCGCCGAGGGGCGGCATCGAAGAGGGCACGAGCGCCGTGCTCCACCCGTCACCCAGCTCGCGTCCGCGTGTCATCTTGATGGCTGACCCCCTGCTTCTCGAAGCGAGCGTCGCGCCCGCTCTCGAGCGCGGCTTTTCGGCGGTCAGCTGCGCTAGCCTCCTGTCTGAGCTCGGCACACTGGCTCTGGCGCTACCGGCTGCCATCGCACTCGACTTGAGTCAGCAGCGTCTCGGCGACTGGGTCGCGCTCGATTGTCTCGTATCCGACGTGACGACGCGGGCCGTTCCGGTGCTCGCGGTCGCGCAGCTCAGACAACGCGCCCTGGCCATGGGCGCGGCAGCGGTCGCCGCTTCGACCTCGCCCAAGCATCTGGCTGAGGCACTGCGAGAGCTCGAGCTCTACGCTCCGAGCGAGCCGCGGCGCGTGTTGCTCATCAGCCATGCGCGCGACTCGCACGCGGGCATCGCCCCGCTGGTCGCGGCGGAGGGAGTAGAGGTCAGCGTGGTGGCGTCGGTGCAGGACGCGCTCGGCCTGGCCTGCCGACGGAGCTTTCATGCCAGCGTGGTGCATCTCGACGTGGCGGACCCCAAAGACTCGGGTCTGCTCCGGGGTCTGCCCGAGCTGGCTACTCAGCGTGCCGGTGGAGTGGCGAGGGAGCTGCCGATCATCGTGTACGCCGAACGCTCGCTCTCCGCGTACGAGTCCGAGCAGCTGCGGAGCTGCCCGAGGAGCGCGATCATCAAGAGCGCGGCGTCGCCCGAGCGCTTGCTGCATGAGGTCTCGATATACGTGCGGTGCCCGGAGGCGCGCTACTCGAGCGAGCAGCGGCGCCTGCTCGCGCTCGGGCTCCGGCGCGCTCCCGAGCTCATGGGCTCCAGGGTCTTGTTGGTGGACGATGACGTACGCAGAGTCTTCGCCTTGACGAGCGCGCTGGAGCGCCACGGAGTGGCTGTCAGCTATGCGGACGACGCCCGCGAGGTGCTCTCGAAGCTCGACAGAGAGGCGAACCTGTGCGCTGCGCTGGTCAACGTATCGGCCTCCAAATTCCAGGGCGACGAGGTGATCGGGCAGATACGGCAATACCGAGTGCACCGGCAACTCCCCATCATCGCCCTCGGCGCTCGGAGCCCCGCGGAGGCGGCTCGAGTTTTCCGGGTACCGGGCACCACGTACCAGATCGACGAGCCCGTCGAGGCGAGGCTGCTGATCTCCGCCTTGCGTATCGTCACCGCCCACGGCTAACCTCGATCTGGCTCCAGCAAGAAGGCCATGCTGCCCATGACGCCATACATTGATGAGCCGGTCGATCTGTTGCTCGTTGACGACAGGGCCGAAGATCTACTGACCCTGACGCACGTGCTGGCGGGGCCGGAATACCGACTGCACATGGCGCGTTCCGGCCTAGAGGCGCTCGAGCGGCTCTTGGAGCAGGACTTCGGCGTGATCTTGCTGGACGTGTTCATGCCCATCATGGACGGCTTCGAGCTCGCGGAGCTGATCAAGCAGCGCGAGCGCAGTCAGGACACGCCCATCATCTTCCTGACCGCGGCCGGCTCAGACATGCCGCAGCTCTATCGTGGCTATTCGGTCGGCGCAGTGGACTACCTGACCAAGCCCGTCGATCCGGATGTGGTGCGGGCCAAGGTCGCCGTGTTCGCAGATTTGTTCCGTAAGGATCGCCGGCTCGAGCGCCAGGCTCAGGCCTTGCGCGAGGGTGAGCGGCGCGAGCGAGAGGTGATGCTCACCGAGCTTCGGCACGCGGCCGAGCGGCGCTACATGAACCTCGCCGAAGCCGTGCCCCTCAGCGTCTGGACCGCCGACTCGAGCGGCCACCTCACCTACGCCAACCGGTATTGGACCGAATACACCGGGATAGAGCTCGACGGCGCTCGCGGCATGGGCTGGGCCAACGCCGTGCACGAGGCAGACCGCGAAGGCTACGTGCAGGCGTGGGCGGAGGCCATGCAGAGCGGCGCGCCCTACCAGCGCGAGTGTAGGCTGCGCCGCGCGGCAGACGGCGTCTACCGCTGGCACCTGTCGCGCGCGATCCCCGAGCGCTCCGAGGGCGGCCAAATCCTCTCTTGGCTCGGCACGCACACCGACATCGAAGAGTCCAAACAAGCGGTCTTTGCGCGGGACGAATTTCTGTCGATCGCGTCGCACGAGCTGCGCACGCCGCTCACGGCGCTGAAGCTCAGGCTCCAGTCCGTGCTGCACTCGAGCGAGCTCACGGAAAAGACCCAACGCCGGATCGACAGCGCGGTAGAACAGACGGAGCGCCTGGAGCGCTTGATCAACAATTTACTGGACGTCTCGCGCATCACCACCGGCCACCTCGAGCTCGAGCCGGAAGACTTCGACTTGGCGGAGATGGCGCAAGACGTCGCCGAGCGCTTTCGCGAACAGGTTGCGGGTGGCGGCAGCTCGCTCGCCTTCGGCGCGTCTGGAGCGGTGCGCGGGCGCTGGGATCGGATGCGCCTCGAACAGGTGATCAACAACCTGCTCGCGAACGCGCTGAAATTCGGAGAAAATAAGCCGATCGTGGTCAGCGTCGACGCGGACGAGCGGAGCGCCGTGTTGATGGTCGTCGACCAGGGCATCGGCATCGCGCCAGAAGACTTGAGCCGCATCTTTCACCAGTTCGAACGCGTGCTCGGTCACCGCACCTTCGGAGGCCTGGGCATGGGGCTCTACATCTCGCGCCAGATCGCCGAGGCCCACGGCGGCCGGATAGAGGTCGACAGCGCCCGCGGCCAAGGCTCGCGCTTCCGCGTGATCCTACCGCGCTGACCCGCTCGGAACGCCCCTGCCGGCGATCGCGGGTGATCGCGACCGATCGCCGCAGCGGGCTCAGCGCGCCAGGATCGCGCTCAGCGCGTCGGCCATCTGCAGCGCCGAGCCCGGCCGATCGCGCGGCGCTTTGGCGACAGCGCGCGTGAACCAGGCATCAAAACCAGCCGGCACCGGCCGTACGTCGGAGGGCAAGCGCGGCGGAGCCGTACAGATCTGCACCAAGCGATCGCCCAAGGTCCCAGCGCCGAACGGCAGCTCGCCCGTCAAACACTCGAAGGCGATGACGCCCAAGGACCACAGGTCACTGCGGTGGTCGACGCTGCTGCGCCCTAGCACCTGCTCCGGGCTCATGTACGCCGCCGTGTCGGTCGGCGTGACGTCGCGGCTGGCCATCTTCCGGACCAGATCGAGCGTGTCGTTCATGATCTTGGCGATCCCGAACAGCAGCTTCGTGCTCTCGTGCTTGCCGGCCTCCGGAGTCTTGACCGGGGCCACCCGCGCGGCTGCGGCGGACGCGACATCCAGCGCTGGCGCTGGCCGCCCGAGGAACAGGTTTGCAGGTTTCACGTCCCGGTGGATGAGACCGAGCGCGTGCACCTCGTCCAACCCGAGCGCGGCCTGACGGAAGACGCTTTCGAGCTCCGCGCTGCCCACGGTTCGACGCGCACGCAGGCGTGTCTGGAGCGTCTCCCCGTCGAGCAGCTCCGTGACGAGGTAAGGCGCGCCGCCCTCGACACCGTAGTCGAGCACACGCGCGACGAACGGGCTCTGCACCGCGGCGGCGGACCGAGCCTCCCAGCAAAAGCCATCGAGCAGCGTCTCGTCCTCGGCGATCGCTTCGTCGAGCAACCGGACTGCTACGGGTGAGCCGGGCCGCACCCGTTCGGCGCGCCACAGCTTGCTCGGAAGGCCCCGCGTGAGTGGCCGCTCCAGCCGATAGCGGCGCCCGATCACTCGCCCCGCGCGAGCGAGCTCGTCGACGTAAGTGACGGGTATGGCCCTCTCGTACGCCATACCCTTGCTCGATATACTACTGCTCGAGCCAACATTGGTGAAGACGCCAACGTCCTCGATGCCCCTGGCGCCGTTGCTGCGCGTTCTCATCCTGATGCTCCCACCTGCCGCACCCAGCGCGACCCCTCGACACAGCATGCCACAAGCTCCTGCTCGTCAGCGAGCCTCCTCGTGCGTACTGCGTTGATGAGCCCTGCATGTTGCGGAATGCGTCAGCCCGAGCCCGCGGTAGGCGCGAAAAGTAGTCGTACGAGCTCCTGAGGTCACGCAACGCTCCCGTGCGCCGGGGCCTGTTGCACGCTGGCGCCACGCGTGGTGCATTTGCCAGGGCAGAACGCCTCTCGCCCATGGCCTCAACCGTCGGCTCTGTAGAGCGGACCCCGGCTTGGGAGCGACAGCGTAGAGAGTGAGCCGCCGGGAGCATCAGGCGAGCGCAGGTCACGGGCCTCGTGGTACCCTGGCCCACATGTCTCACGTGTATGGTGACTCCACGTCCTTCCCTTATGACGTCGACTACATCGAGCTGTCGCGGCACGCGGTCGACTGCGCCGTGCAGCTGTTCTCGGCGCAGCACGCCATCGCGACGACGCTCGAGAGAGCTGAGGGCCACGCTCAGGCGCGCAGCGCGGAGCTCGCGCGGATCAGCGCCATGTCGCGCGCCGTCGAGACCGCCCTCCAGCCTTTCGCGGGCTCGGATGTGGGGCAAAGTGAGCGCATTTTGCAGCGCATGCTCGAGTGCGTGCAGAGCACGGTGAGCTCGGAGCTCGCTGCCGTAGAAAATCGGGCTGCCGAGCAGACGGCGCAGACAAACCACATCATCTCGCGTTCGGGGGAGTCCGCGCAGCGAGCGCTCGAGGGTTTCTTGATCCGGCACGATCTCCCCGGCACCGAGCTCGGCCTAGAGTGGTCGTCCTCCGGCGAGCAGAATTACTCTGCGCAGGTCTCGATCAGGACGCCGTTCGGAATCAACTCCGCGCTCAGCCTGGCCATTCCCCCCGACCACGTCTGGGCCCGTTCGCGCCGTCTGGCAGAGCTCGCGCCCGGTCTCGAGGTGAACTTCCCGCAACCGGCGGGCTGGCTCTCCAAGCGCATGCAGGTGGCACCCGTGAAGCTGGATCGCTTGTTTCTATGCGCCGTGAAGCTGGGCGCAGCGTCCGCCGAGTTCAGGCTGCGCAAGGGGCAGAGCTCCGGCTCCGGCTACCGCGTGCTGGTGAATTTGGACGAAGATCACCAGGTGGTGATGCAGCCATTCGGGGAGGACGGCACGCCCGACACAGAAACGCCTTCCAGGCTGGACGGGGAGGACAGTGCCCAAATGTTCCGACTCTGCAGTCGTGTGGTCGAGTCGACCCTGGGCCTGGCCCACCTGCGTCGCAGCATGCTGTCGGCAGAGCTCGACGGCGAACCATTGCACGAGATGGAGTGGCCGAGGACGGTCGCGGAGCGACTGATCGAGCAGCTGGCGCCGGTCGTCAGTGAGATTGCGCGCCGCTCCGGGGCACCGGGGGAGCTGGTGCTGCGTCGGGACGTAGGCGGGGGTCGGCGCGAAGAGGTGTATGTGACGACGGCGGAGCTGTATGAAAAGGTGCTCGTGCTACCGCCCAGTTGGCGTGTGAGCTTCGAGAAGCTCGGGCTGCACGACCCGCTCTGCGTCTTGCCGCCAGCGCCGCGCAGCGGTCGCGCCGTTTCGCCCTCGGCGCCGCACCACGCGAGCGTGACGGCAACCGAGCCGCTCCCGGTCGCTCCCCAATGAGCCAGCGTTAAAGTTCGGCTGCCACGAGAGCCGAACCTGAGGCGCTGAGCTAAGAGGCCGGGGCGGCCAAAAAGCTGGTCTCTCTGCGCAGCGGCGCCTGCCGACAAAAGCGCGGACTCGCGGTGGCTCCGGGCGCTCGTGGGTTTCAGTTTCGGCGCGCTCAGCCGTACTTTGGTTCGAGGCCGTGTCCGCGCCCGTCTGGGATGGCGAGCACTGGCTTTAATCTATGGAACTCGTGACCGAATATCTGCGCAAGGCGCGAGGGGTAACCCAGGCGACCTTCCAGCAGTTTTACCCACACTTGTTCCTGTACAAGCATCCCAAGCTCGTGCGCGAGGAGCCCAATATCGGGCCTGACATCGACTACGCCACGAGCGCGATCGACCTGAACTTCGATCCGATGCCGGGCGAGACGCAGCTCGTCCCGTTAAAGAAGAACCCCGGCAATCCCTTCCCAGATCGTCTGACGATCGGGCGCGCCACCAACTGTGATGTGGTGCTCCGCTTCGCCTTCATCTCCAAAGTGCACGCCCGCCTCTTCATGCACGGCAAGCAGCTCATTTTGCACGACAACAAGCCGGCCAATTCGACCTTCCACAATAGGAAGAAGATCGAGCCCAGCGGCGCCAGGGACGTCAAGCTCGGCGACACCCTGGGCTTTGGTGCCCTGGAGCTCGAGCTCGTCGACGCGGGGCGGCTGTATCAACTCTTGCGAGCCGCCGCGCCCGCGCGCCACGGTAACACCGCTTCGGCTCGCTGAAATCGGGCGCCGCCGCGCCCGCCTGCTGCTGCCCTCCCGCGACGGAGGCTCGTGGCCGGACACTACGACACATTGTCGCAATGTGAACGAAATCATGGCGGCGCACCCGGGCGCCGATGCTCACCCCCGCCATGTACTTCAAGGGGTATGACCCACAAAATGGCCCGTTCTTTGACGAGCTGTTCAAAGCGCCCGGCCGTGTCCGGCCAGGCTTGGAAGCGCTCGTCGCGGGGATCGAGGAGCTGGAAGACGGCGTCCTGCATGCTCGCCAGCGGGCCGCTGAACACAGCCTGCTGAACCTCGGTATTACGTTCACGTTGAACGGTGCCGTCGAGGAAGACGGGGCAGAGCGGATTTTTCCGTTCGACATCATCCCCCGCGTGATCGGCGCCGTGGAATGGCAGCGGCTCGAGCGGGGGATCAAACAACGGCTGCACGCGCTCAACCTGTTTCTCGCCGACGTGTACGGCGAGCAGCGCATCGTGCAGGAGGGCATATTGCCCCGGTACCTGATCGACACCTGCGCTGATTTCAGGCCGCAGTGCCGGGGCCTCCAGCCGCCCCAAGGCATCTGGTGCCACGTCTCCGGCACGGACCTGGTGCGAGACAAGGACGGGGAGTTCTACGTGCTGGAGGACAACCTGCGTTGTCCCTCCGGAGTGAGCTATGTGCTCGAGAATCGCGAGCTCGTCAAACGCACCTTCCCTGGCTTGTTCGAGCAGCTCTCGATCCGGCGCGTCTTCGACTACCCGATGCGGCTGCTGGAGACGCTGCGCTTCCTCGCGCTCGATCGAGTCGCCGACCCGCACGTCGTGGTGCTCACGCCCGGGCGCTACAACAGCGCCTACTACGAGCACTGCTTCCTCGCCCAGCAGATGGGGGTCGAGCTGGTCGAGTCCCAGGACCTGGTCGTCGACGGCGGCTACGTGCAGATGAAGACGACGCACGGGCTGGAGCGCGTGGACGTCATCTACAGGCGCATCGGCGACGACTACCTCGACCCGCGCGTCTTCAGGCCCGACTCCTTGCTGGGCGTGCCTGGAGTCTTTCAGGCTTACCTGGACCAAAAAGTTGCTCTCGCCAACGCGCCCGGGACGGGGGTGGCGGACGACAAGGCCGTGTACGCCTACGTCGAGAAGATGATCCGCTTCTACCTGAGTGAAGAGCCGATCTTGCGCAACGTGCCGACCTATGTCTGTGGCGACGAGGCGGACCGTCGCTACGTGCTCGAGCACCTGGACGAGCTGGTGGTGAAAGCGACGGACGGCGCGGGCGGGTACGGCATGTTGGTCGGCCCGCATTCGACTCCGGAGGAGCGCCGTGACTTTCATGGGCGCATCAGCAAAAACCCGCGCGGCTACATCGCGCAGCCCACGCTCTCGCTCTCGCGCGTGCCCACCATCATCGAAGACAAGTTCGAGCCTCGGCACGTGGACCTGCGTCCTTTTGCGCTGCACGGCCGGGAAATCTACGTGCAGCCGGGTGGCTTGACCCGGGTTGCCCTGAAGCGAGGTTCTTTGGTCGTCAACTCCTCCCAGGGCGGTGGCAGCAAAGACACCTGGGTCCTCGAAGAGTGAAGGAAGGGAAAGCCTCGTGCTGAGCCGAGTCGCGGATGCCATCTACTGGGCGAGTCGTTACGTCGAACGTGCGGAGAACGTCGCGCGTTTCGTCGAAGTCAACCTCAACCTGATGCTGGAGACCCCGATCCAGCGGCGCCCGAGCTGGCGCTCGTTGGTGATGACCACGGGAGATCACGAACACTTCGAGAAGCGCCACCAAGACGAGACCGCCGACGCCGTGGCGTGGTACCTGACGTTCGACCAGGCCTACCCGAACAGCATCCTGTCCTCGTTATCGCTGGCGCGCGACAACGCGCGCACTGTGCGCGAGATCATCTCGCGTGAGATGTGGCAGGAGCTCAACGAGTTCTATCTCATGGTGAAACACCAGAGCCGTGAGCCCTTTCGCCTGGGTCAGATGGGCGACTTCTTCCGGCGCGTCAAGCTCAGCGGGATCCATTATGAAGGCGTCACCAACGCCACGTTGAGCCGGGGAGAGGCCTGGTCCTTTGCGCGCCTGGGCCGCCTGCTCGAGCGGGCGGACAAGACGAGCCGCATCCTCGACGTCCAATACTATCTGCTGTCGACGAGCCCGAGCGAGGTCGGCGCGGCGGTCGATCAGATCGGCTGGGGCACCTTGCTCAACTCGGCCAGCGCGCTGCAAATGTACAGGCAGCACCACCACGACACGAGCCCCTCGAAGGTGGCGCGCTTTCTCCTGCTCAATCGCCAATTCCCGAGGGCGATCGCCTACTGCGTGAGCGAGGCGCAGCTCAGCTTGCACGCGATCACCGGCACGCCGCTCAAGGCCTGCGACAGCGAGGCGGAGCGCCTGATTGGGCGGCTCCAGGCCAACCTCTGCTACGCCAGCATCGAAGACGTCATGGCGGAAGGCCTGCACGAGTACATCGACCGGCTGCAGTGTGCGCTCAATGACATCGGGGGCGCCGTTCAGACGGGGTTCTTCGGCTACGGTCCGGCCGCCACGGAGGCGGCCGTGCCGACCCAATCCCAGACCCAATCCCAAACGAGTTCTACGAGCAGCTCCGCGTAAAATGACGTAGAGAACGCTCCGTTCGCTTACACACAGTAGCCACTGCCGGAGGGGCTCTCCAGCCGGCGGTTTTGGTCGGGCTACTGTCTTACTCCCTGGGATATCTAAATGGCTGTTCGAGTTGCGCTGGAACACACGACGAATTATCGCTACGCCCGGCCGATCGCGATCGGGCCGCAGCTCATTCGCCTGAGGCCGGCGCCGCACAACCGCACGCCAATCCATCGCTATTCGCTGCTGCTGAAGCCGGACCAGCACTTCATCAACTGGCAGCAGGATCCGCACGGCAACTACATGGCGCGCGTGGTCGTGCCCGAGCTGACGCGCGAGTTCTCGGTCACCGTCGACCTGGTGGCAGATCTCGAGGCCTATAGTCCGTTCGACTTCTTCCTCGACCCGAGCGCGGATGAGTATCCCTTCAGGTACGAGCCCGGGCTTCGGCAGGAGCTCAGTCCGCACTTGGAGGTCGATGCGGGCTCGCCCATCCTGCACGAGTTCATCGAGAGCCTGGACCGCACCCGTCGCCGCACCGTCGACTTCTTGGTCGACATCAACCAGCGGGTCTCTCAGGAGATCAAATACCTGATCCGCATGGACCCGGGTGTGCAAACGCCGACGGAGACGCTCACGCTCGGGCAGGGCTCGTGCCGCGACTCTGCCTGGCTCCTGGTTCAAGTGTTGCGCACGCTGGGCGTCGCCGCCCGCTTCGTGTCCGGCTATTTGATTCAGCTCGAGCCCGACCAAAAGCCCCTCACCGGGCCGCAGGGGCCGGAAAAAGACTTCACGGATCTCCACGCCTGGTGTGAATGTTACGTGCCTGGCGCCGGTTGGATCGGGCTCGATCCGACCTCTGGCCTGTTCGCCGCCGAGGGCCACATCCCGCTCGCTTGCACGCCGCGCCCGAGCGCCGCAGCCCCGATCGAAGGCGTCACGGACGAAGTCGAGACCGAGTTCTCGTTTTCGATGCGTGTCACCCGCATCGTCGATCGGCCGCGCATCACCAAGCCTTACACCGAGGAGCAGTGGGAGGGCATCCTCGGGCTTGGCGATCGCGTCGACGCCGACCTCTCTGCGAGCGACGTGCGGCTCAGCGTCGGCGGTGAGCCCACGTTCGTGAGCAGCCTGATGGCGGACGCGCCCGAGTGGAACACGCGCGCCATGGGCGGTCAAAAAGCCCCCTTGGCAGACCGCCTGCTGCGGCGCTTGTTCCCGCTGTGGGGCAGCGGCGGGTTCTTGCATCACGGCCAGGGCAAATGGTACCCGGGCGAGCAGCTGCCGCGCTGGGCTTACACCTGTTATTTCCGGCGTGACGGTGGGGTGATCTGGAAAGACCCGTCGCTGATCGGGCAAACGGGCACCGACTACGGCCACACTGCCGAGCACGCCCAGCGCTTCGTTCAGCGGCTGATCGAGAACCTCGGGCTCTCCCGCCACGGCTCGATGCCGGCGTACGAGGACGCCTGGTACTACTTGTGGCGCGAGCGCCGCTTGCCGGAGAACGTGGACGTGCTCGACTCGCGCCTGGATGACCCGGTGGAGCGCCTGCGGCTCACCAAAGTCTTCGAGCGCGGGCTCAACGCGGTGATCGGTTGGGTGCTGCCGTTGCGTTATGACGCGGGCTGGATCAGCGGCGATTGGTTTCTGCGCAGGGAGCACTGCTTTCTGATGCCGGGGGATTCGCCGCTCGGCTATCGCCTGCCGCTCGATTCGATGCCCTGGGCCCTGCCGCGCGACCGCGACGAAGTGACGCCGGCCGACACCTTTGCGCCGCTCTTGCCCTTGCCCGGTGAGCTCCACTTTCCGCTCGCGCCGCGCGCGGAGAGCTCGTCGATCCGCGAGCAGCGGCGTTGGCCGAGCCGCACCGACGTCGACGTGAGCAAAGACGTCGAGCTGTATGACATTTCGGGTCGGCCTCCCTCGCGCTCCGGCCGCGGCCCGCTCGGCCCACGTCCAGGCGCAGAGTCGATCAACACGGCGCAGAACCCTTACCTCGCGCCCTTGCCCGGGGAGTCTGGCGCAGGCATCACGCGGACCGCGCTCTGCGTCGAGCCGCGCCAGGGCTGCCTGCGGGTGTTCATGCCCCCCCTGCCCAGCGCCCCCATCTACATCGAGCTCGTGGCGGCCCTGGAGCGCACGGCAGCGGAGCTGAAGCTGCCGATCCAGCTCGAGGGCTACGCGCCGCCCTTCGATCCGCGCATCGGCGAATTCAAGGTCACGCCCGACCCTGGCGTGATCGAGGTCAACATCCCGCCCACCACGACCTGGCGCAGCAGCGTGCGGCAGACCGAGGAGCTCTACGACGCCGCACGGCGCGAGGATCTGGTCGCGGAGAAGTTCGAGATCGACGGCACGCACGTCGGCTCCGGCGGCGGCAACCACCTCGTCATGGGCGGGCTTAGCCCCGCCGACAGCCCCTTCCTGCGGCGCCCGGACGTGCTCGGGAGCTTGCTCCGCTTCTGGCACAACCACCCCTCGCTCTCGTACCTGTTCGCGGGTCGTTTTATCGGGCCCACGTCGCAGGCTCCGCGCTTCGACGAGGCGCGCAACGACTCGACGTACGAGATCGAGATCGCGCTCGCGGAGCTGGCGAGGAAACAGGGCGACACGCCGCCGTGGCTGGTCGACCGCGTGCTGCGCCACCTGCTCACCGACGTGACGGGTAACACGCACCGCACCGAGTTCTGCATCGACAAGCTGTTCTCCCCCGATGGCCCCACGGGCAGGTTGGGGCTGGTGGAGATGCGCGCCTTCGAGATGCCCCCGCACGAGCGCATGAGCGCGGTGCAGCAGGTGCTCGTGCGCTCCTTGCTCAGCGTGTTCTGGCGCAAGCCTTACACCGAAGAGCTCGTGAAGTGGGGCACGCGTCTGCACGATGACTTCATGCTGCCTTTTTATGTCTGGTCAGACATGCAGGATGTCCAGCAAAGCATCGAGCGTTGGGGTTACCCGATCTCGCTCAGCTGGTTTCAGCCGCACTATGAGTTTAGGTTCCCGCGTTACGGGGAGGTGCGCTTGGACGACTGTCAACTAGAAGTTCGAGGCGCGCTCGAGCCGTGGCTCGTGCTCGGGGAAGAATCGACGGGGGGAGGGCAAGCGCGCTACGTGGATTCCTCGGTAGAACGCCTGCAGGTGCTGGTGCAGGGCTGGGTCGAAGAACGTTACGAGCTGTTGTGCAATCGGCGCAGAATCCCACTCCAGCCTACCGTCGTGAACGGGCAGCTCGTGGGCGGCGTGCGCTTCCGCGCCTGGCAGCCGCCTTCCTGTTTGCACCCGACCATTGGCGTGCATGCGCCGCTGCACCTCGACATCTACGACAAGTGGTCGGAGCGCTGCGTCGCGGGCTGCACCTATCAGGTCGTGCACCCCGGAGGCCGAGGCGTCGACGACCGACCGGTGAATGCCGTCGCAGCGGAGAGCCGGCGGCTGGCCCGGTTCGAGGTTCGGGGGCACGCCCCGGGATCATTCGTGCCCATCGACGGCCATGTGCATCCCCACTTTCCCCGTACGCTTGACTTGCGTCGAGGCTAAAATCAATGCTTGGCCCACGTGTCGACAAAACTGCTCGTCACGAGCGCAGGGGAGCACCTCCCCGCGCTCGTTAGAGCCCCTCCAAACGCCTACGACGAGTACCTCGACGCGGGGGCCCCGCGGCCTCATCAGCGCCGGCTCTACGAGTTCTTACAGGGCGCGACCTCGAGCGAGGCCGATCGCCTGAGCACGGCGCTTCGGCAGCGCATCGCTTCACACGAAGTCACGTTCAACATCCTGGGCGCCCCCAACGGCAGCGATCGGACGTGGCGCCTCGATCCGATCCCACTGGTGTTCGCGCGTGACCGTTGGGAGGTGCTGGCGCGCGGCCTGCGGCAGCGCGCCAAGGTCCTGAGCGCGATGTACGCGGACTTCTACGGCCCGCGCCGGCTGCTCTCCGAGGGCGTGGTGCCGCCGCAGCTCGTGCTCGGCAACCCAGATTTTGCGCGCGCTTGCTGCGGCTGGGAGCCGCGGGGAGGGCACATCATCCACCTGTACGCCTGTGACGTGGGCTGCAACCCGCAGGGCGAGTTCACCGTGTATTCCGATCGCGCTGCCGCCCCAGCGGGCGCGGGCTACGCGCTCGAGAATCGCCTCGCGCTCGGCGGGGTGTTGAGCAAGCTGTTCAACGACTACGGCGTGCAACGCATGCGCAGGTTCTTTGCGTCCATCGACGAATGCGTGCATTCGCTGGTGCATGCCTCACAGCACGACGCGCGCATCGTGCTGCTCAGCCCGGGCCTGAGTGACGAGAGCTCGTTCGAGCACGCCTACCTGACGCGCTACCTCGGCTATGAGCTGGCCGAGGGTCGCGATCTCACGGTGCGAGATCGGGAAGTGTACCTCAAGACGCTCTCGGGTCTGAAGAAGGTGCACGTGGTGTTGCGCCGTACCCATGACCGCTGGTGTGACGCGGTGCATCTGCGCGAAGACTCCACCCTGGGTGTGCCGGGGCTGGTGGAGGCCGCGGCCGCGGGTAACGTGGCGCTCCTCAACCCGCTCGGCGTGGCCGTGGTCGAAGCGCCGGGGCTCAAGCCCTATATCGACGCCGCCTGCCGCTTCTTCTTCAAGGAAGAGCTGGAGCTCCCGTCTGTCCCGTCGTGGTGGTGCGGGGACTCGCAATCACTCGCCTACGCCGTCGCCCATCTGGACGAGCTCGTGTTCAAACCGGCGATGCAGGAGCGCACCGGGCCGCTCACGCGGCCAGCGCTGCTCAGCGCCGACGAGCGCCGCGACTTCGTGGAACGCCTGGAGAATAACCCCGGGCAGTTCGTGGCCGAAGCCTGGCCGGGCCTCAGCGTCGCGCCCTTCCTGGACGCGGGCAAGCTCAGCTACGGGGAGGTCAGCATCCGCACCTTCCTGTGCCGGCGCGGCGACGAGTATTTGGTGATGCCGGGCGGCATGGCGCGGACGAACGCATCCCCCGACGGCCTGTTCCTGAGCGGCGGGGAAGAAGAGGGCATCAGCAAGGACATCTGGATCCCGACCGGCACGCAGATGACCAACCGCCCGCCGCCGGCGATGCCCGAAGGTCGTATCGAGCTGCGGCGCGGTGGTCTGGATCTGCCGAGCCGGCTGATCGACGATCTGTATTGGCTGGGTCGCTATATCGAGCGGGGTGATCTCACGGCGCGGCTCTTGCGCAGCGCCTACGAGCGCCTCGGCACGGAGGCGTCAGATGACGCGCCGCTCGCGCTGGAGCGCATCGTGGACGCGCTCCAGGCGCTCGAGATCGTGCCCAAGACGGCGACGCGGCCCAAGGACATCGAGGGCATGCTGTCGAGCGCGTTTGGCGACCCGAACCAGGGCACCAGCTTACGCGGCTTGATGCAGAGCGTGCACGTGCTCTCGCAGCGCACTCGCGGCCGCTTGTCGCGCGATGCGTGGCAAACCCTGCACGACATGGCGGCGCTCTTCGACTCCTCACACCCGGCGACCAGCGACCCGGTGAGCCGCATCGACCAGCTGCTGATTTTGCTCTCGGCCATCCGCGGCACGACCCTCGACAACATGGTGCGCAGCCACGCCTGGACGTTCCTGGACATGGGCCGTCGCGTGGAGCGCGGCACCATGTCGCTCACCGTGCTGCGCTGCATGATGGCTCCGGGCGCTCTGCGCGTGCACATGGAGGTGCTGCTCGAGGTCGCCGACAGCTTGCTCACGTACCGGGCGCGTTACCTGAGCCAGCTGCAGGTCGCGCCGGTCGTCGACCTCCTGCTCACCGATGACACGAACCCGCGCTCGGTGCTGTTTCAGGCGTCCGAGCTGGTGCGCCACGTCTCGCAGCTGCCGCGCCTCGACGACGTGGTGCGGAACCGCGCGGAGCGGCGCGCCATCAGCCTGCAGAGCAGCCTCATGACGCTCGACGTGGTGCAGGCGTGCAGCGGCACCGGAGACGGTCTGCGATCAGCGCTCGAGGCGGCGAGCGAGCTGCTCTGGCAGTTCTCCGACGACGTCGAGCACACCTGGTTTTCACACACGAGCCCATCGCACGCGCTGGCCATCCCGGGCTGGGTCGACGAGGAGCTCGAGGCGCGATGACCGTGTATCGCATCCGCCACCAGACCTCGTATGCGTACGAGGCGCCGGTGTTGCACGCCCATCACCTGGCGCACCTGCGCCCGCGCCGCTTCGACTACCAGGTCACGCGCCGCACGCTGCTCGAGATCACGCCGGCGCCGCGCGACCAACACCGCCAGGAGGACTACTTTGGCAACGACTGTGACGTGCTCGAGGTGCTGTCGCCCCACGAGCGCTTCGAGATCGTCGCCACGAGCGAGGTCGAGGTGCGCGAGCGGCCCGTGCTGGCGCACATCGCCGACGAGCCACATAAAGCATTGACCTGGCGCGAGGCCGCGGAGCGCTTGGCGAGTGACATGCGGCTGCTCGCGGCCCGCGAGTATTGCTTCGACTCACCGCTCGTGCGCGCGCACTCCACGCTGCGCGAGTACGCGCAGCCGAGCTTCGACACGAGCCGTTCGGTGCTCGACTCTGTGCTGGAGCTCAACGATCGGGTGCACAGCGACTTCAAGTACGAGCCAGCCAGCACAGACGTGAGCACGCCGCTCGTCCAGGTGATGCGGGAGCGGCGCGGGGTGTGCCAAGACTTCGCGCACGTGATGGTGGGTTGCTTGCGATCGCGCGGGCTCGCCGCGCGCTATGTCTCGGGCTACCTGGAGACGATGCCCCCCCCTGGCCAGCCCCGGCTCGTCGGCAGCGACGCCTCACACGCCTGGGTGGCGGCCTTCATCCCCGGGCTCGGTTGGCTCGACCTCGATCCGACAAACGGCCTGCTACCGAACCGCAGCCACGTCACGGTCGGCTATGGCCGGGATTTCAGCGACGTCAGCCCGCTCAAGGGCGTGGTGCTCGGCGGTGGTCGGCATACCGTCAAGGTCGGGGTCGACGTGCAGCGCCTCGGCGACTGAAATCTGGGAGACCGATCGAGGAGATCGAGAGTTTCATGTTGAAGAAAATCGCAATCGTCGTGCTTGCCCTGGCCGCCGCGTTGGCCCTGTTCGTCGCCTCCCGCCCGTCCCACTTCCACGTCGAGCGCAGCACCCGCGTGGCAGCGGCACCCGAGGTGGTGTTCCCGTTCATCAACGACTTTCATCACTGGGCCAACTGGTCTCCCTGGGAGAAGTTGGACCCGGGCATGAAAAAGGAGTTCACAGGCGCACCGCAGGGCGAGGGTGCCGCCTACGCCTGGTCGGGCAACGACGAGGTGGGAGTGGGCAACATGCGCATCGCCGGTAGCCAGCCCCCCGAGCGCGTCACGATCGCGCTCGAGTTCATCAAGCCCTTTCAGGCATCCAACGTCACCGTCTTCAGCGTCACGCCAGCGGCGGGGGGCTCACAGGTGACCTGGGGCATGGATGGCGAGAGCAACTTCATGTTCAAAGCCGTGTCGCTGTTCATGAACATGGATGAGATGGTCGGCAAAGACTTCGAGCTGGGCCTGGGCAATCTCAAAGCCTTGGCAGAGGCCGACGCCGTCAAGCGCTCGGCCCGGGCCGCGCCCTGAGCGTATGAGCAGACGTGCGCCCGTGCCCTCCATGTAGCGGGTTATCCGAAACCCAGACTGAGACGCCCAAAGCGCCACGCTGCGGCAACGATGTCTAATTATTGCCGAGCATAGGCACCGCGAGTGCCTCGTGCGGCCACCGGCACTCGTCTTGCACTGGCCCTGTACTTTCGAACCTCGAAAGGAGTCCCGCCATGCCCCAGCCCGACCCATCACGCCATCGGTCCCCCCCCGCGCGCTCTCTCGCGGAGCGTTGGGCTGCCGACGCAGGTTGGCCCCTCGACGCCGCGGCCGCCGAGCGTGAGATCCCTGGACGCAGCAGTCAGTCCGGCGAACGCCGCAAGCCTCCCGCCGAGGATGCCCGAACGCCGGACGACAAGGACGGCAACGAGCAGCTCAAACGACAGAAAGAGGGCAAGGTCGAGAAGAACGTGCCCAACAGCGACGTGCCGAGCCGCAATGCGACCGCCGCCCCCGCCAGCGGGCAAGTCCACTCGGCGCGGTGCGACATGGAGACCGAGGACACCGGCGAATGGGTCGCGAGTCGGGCCTTCACGCTCGAAGACGAGCTCGAAGACACGTGGCCCAACCTACCGCGCCGCTATCTGGACGATTGAGGTCGCGTTAGCAGGGATTTAGACGAGGGCCTCACCTCCCGACAGGGAGCCGCCTGATGATTGCAGCGTCGAGCGCTCGCGGCGGACGCTCCGGTTTCTGTAGCGTCGGGCGCTCGGGCACGGGTCGAGTGCCTGCAGCATCGACCGCCAGCACGTTGACAACGCTGAACGTGCCCTTCGACACCACGACGGTGAAGGCGTCAAGCGATAGGCCCTCGACAGCTTCCCTGCGCCGCAGCGAATACAGAGCAGGCTCGAGCTCGACGGGCAAATACGAGACTCTATAGGGTCCAGGTGGGAGCTCGATGCGCTGCGTGGTGCTTCCCACCTCCAGCGGCGTGAGGGGCACGTGAACGGCACGCCGTACGTCCAGCTCCTCGACGCGAAACACTCCGTCCGGGCGCGGTGCTTCGCTATCTGCCGAAGAGCTCAGCCGGAACTCGATTCCCGTGTTGGGCGGCACGTGGCTGGAGGGCTGGCAACCCGCGGACAGACTGGCGCACAGCAGGCTATAGATGGCTTGGCGTTTCATGCCGCCAATGTGCGGCGCGGCCAGCCTCGAAGTCCTTAGAACGCGCCTAAATCCAGATTAAAGAATTGCTAAGACGCCAATCGATCTGCGACGGTGGCCCCCCGCGGCCACGCCGGTCTCGCTTCTGCTCATGCAGTGGATGCACTTGTCCTCGCGGCGGCTCTCGAGCTTGATGCGGCGGTGATCGCGACGGGAGATCCAGGAGATATCCGGCGTATCGAGCATGCAGAGGTAAGTGAAGGTCTTCTCTCTCTGAATTTCGGAGCTGACGAAGGCAGTGGGGTATACCGCGGCCGTTCTGCGGACTGTCGGCGCCGTGGATGTCATCCACGTGGTTCGTGCAGCTTTAGCTTGAGCACCTTCCCGTACTGGAGAAAGTCATTGTCTGTGGTGTAGACGGCGAGCTCCCGACGGAGCGCGGCTGAACAGATTAGGAAGTCCGTGTTCGACCCTTGGATGCCGCGTTCGCGACAGCGGTTGAAAGCGTCGGCCGCGTCCTCGTAGTCGGCCAATTCGAGCGTGAGGTCCGAGAACGCCTGCAGGTGGTCGCGTAGCAGCTCGAACTGCGACTTCACCTTGATGCCGGAGAGGAGCTCCTGCCGAATGGGCCCCATCATCAGGACCCGACCCTCACGGATCAGCTCGGCAAGCTCCTTCGACGCCGTGTCGTCTACGCGCCTGGCTCGTCGAAGCGACAATGACCAGACTGACGTGTCGACCAGGACGTTCATGAGCGACGCCGCTGCTTCTTGTAGTCATACGCCGGCTCAAACTCGATCGTCCCGAACAGGTCAGTGATCTTCGCTTGCCGGCGGCGCTGGATGTACTCCTTGAGCGCCTCGTTGACCGTGTCCTTCTTCGTCCGGTGGCCACCGACCTTCTGGGCCTGGGTGAGGAGATCGTCGTCGATAGCCAAATTGGTCGGCATGTGTGCCATTCTACACATGACGATGTGTAAGAGCAACCTTCGAGCCGCAAACTAGCGCGTTTAAGGTGCTTTCCCGGTCGCCATCGGTAGGCTCACCGACTCACCGACCCCGCTGCAGAAGGGCGGCCGCAAGTTCCTCCGCCGCGACCCCGAGTCTGCTCGGCGTGCCGGGAGCGAGTGGCTGAAAGTCATTCTGAAGCGCGATGTGAGCTCGGGGCACCCGTCGACAGCAGGCGCCCACCGAGCCGTGACCGTGGGCGCTACCTTGGGCGGTCCCCAACTTGCAATTGACCATCCCGCAAGAACAGGTGCTTGTCGAAGATTCTCAAGTCGAGAGCATCGAGCAGGCGAATGTCCTCGACGGCGGGGAGACGCTGTTCCTTCTCGTCAAACGCGCTGCGGATCTGCGAAATGAAGACCAAGATGCAGCCCACATGCTTCGCAAACGTGTTCAGTTCGCTCACCTGCTGCTGCAGAGGCGGCGCCTTCCGCCGCTGGTCTAGCAGTTGCAAGTGGTCAACGACTACCACCGCCTTCTTGGTCGCTCCGTGAATCTTTTCGATGATGTATGGTGCGCAGATCTCGTCTGAGTGCTCGAAGACGAAGGCACCATGCGTTGAACGATGTTCGCCGAGGTGCTCGAACATGGCGTCGATGTTCGGGGCATCATTCTGCAGAGCAAAGAACCAACCCTGCTGGTAACGGGAGACAACGCGATGGCACCGGTAGGCGCCCGTTCCATTCGAACGAGCTCAGGCGTAGAGGTGGGGTATGGATCCCAGCGAGATCTTTGGAGACAAGCTGGGCGCATGGGTCCGCATGACACCTTCTGGCAGACAGCTGGTTTGTGAGTTCTGCCCGCGTTGCGGCGCCCGCATGTTTCACCAGATGACCGATCAGGTGGACACAATGAGCATCAAGCCCGGCACCCTCGACAAGGCGCTCGAGTTCGACCCTGTCGCGCATATCTGGACGTCGAGTGCGCGAAGCTGGGTGCGAGTGCCGTCTACGGTCCTGTCATACCCAGAGAACCCGCCAACCTTTGAAGACATCTTTGCTGCATGGCGAGAGCGGAAGAAGTCGAGCTACGGCCGTTGAAGCTGACGTGGCCCTCGAGGGAGCGCTGCCGGGTTTTCCACGGGCCTGTTATGCCGACAGCGCACGTCCAGCGGCGGGGGCCTGCGCAGCACCGCCCGCTTGAAGACCGACGACCCTATCGGAGAGAGCGTCGAGCCGGAGGTGCGTGGAGCCGCCGAACGCCGAGAGGCTCCCGTATGTGACTCGACGTGGCCCTTCCCACGCTCAGCGGCTTGGTGTGGCACCGGGGAGCAGCTTCCAGTTGCCTTCAGAGACAACCTGGACGTGCCCATGGCTGACTTTGATGGCGGTCTGGTCGTCGATTGCGTACGTGGGTACCGGCACTTCCTCCGCCATAGCTTCCGCCTTGGTCATGGCGCTTTCCGGGTGGTCCTCGTGATCAACGTGGGGGAGCAATGCGAAGTCAACGAGCCCGAGCCCTTGGCCGATGACGAACGGCTTGTGCGGGTCGCCGTACGTCTCCCCGAACACCGGGGCCGTCACCATGCTGCCGGCGCTGATCCCGACATAGACGGCGCGCAGCGAAGGCATCAGGGCCGCGAGACCGGACTCCTGCATCCAGCGCCGCAGGTACCAGACATCCCCACCGGACACGAGCAGGGCGTCCGCCTCGCGCACGCCGGTGACCCAGGCCTCTGCGACGCTCGGTAGCGCTGTCAGTTCCAGAACGCCCAGGGACTTCCACCCCAGGCCGCACAGCGGGTTGCTGCCCGTGCCATGGATGAATCGGTACGCCATTGCTGGGCCGGAGGCGAATGGGTAGAGGCCGGTGGGAACGCATAGAGCCCTGGCTTCGGCGATGGGTTTGCCCAGCAATTCAATCAGCGCCGCGTGGATGCTGGGGTTCCGGATACCGGCAGAGGTAAGAAGGAATTTCATGTCACGTCAGCACCATGTCACGGGGGCATGCGCCTCGAGGACAATCCACGTCGCGGTGTGGATTGTGCACCCTGGCACGAGTGCAACTGTTTGAGTCGAGCAGGAGCGCAAACTCTGAGCATTGTGTTCGTCGAAAAGCAAGAATCTTGGCGTAGCTCGGCTGTCGTTCCGTCAAAGTGGCTCGGCAGCGTAAGTGACGGAGCGCGGCACAACTTGGACGTTGATTGCGTTGCGAGAGCTTGGATGAGGAGGATGTCGTGTAACCGAGACTGAAACTTCGTTCGGGACCTTGCGGCGTCGTGACCCCGCTCGGTAAAGGCTGGCCAAGTTCCACGCGCGAGCCTGCGGAGTGAGGACCCTGCCATCACTTGCGTACGAGTCGTCGGAACGCCAGTCTGAGTCCGGCTGTATTGCGCGCTCGAATGGACGGAATACGCCGATCGGAGGCATCGAGGGCGCTGGGTTTGACTCGAGCGCGAGGTTTGCGGCAGAGTCACCTATGTCGCTTACGATTTACGGTTCACCCCGTTCACGCACCATGCGCGTTCTGTGGATGGCGATGGAGCTCGGCCTCGAGTACACGCATGTCCCGCTGGCTTTCGATGACCCGCGGTTGAAGCAGCCAGACTTTTTGCGCATCAATCCTGCGGGCGCCGTTCCGGCGCTCGTCGACGATGGGTTCGCGCTGGCCGAATCGCTGGCGATTAACCTGTACCTTGCGAAGAAGTACGGCACCGCCGGCTCGACGCCTCTCTATCCGAGCACGCTCGAGGGCGAGGCGGAAGTCTGGCGCTGGAGCTTATGGGTTCAGGGCCATCTGGAGCCGTGGGTCCAGCGCGATGCATTGATGGCGGGACTGCGTGAGGCCAGCCATCATGTGCAGGCCGCGATAGATGCTGCGCTGGGCCGGCTTGATGGGGCGCTAGCGGATAGCCACTGGTTGGTCGGCGACCACTTCGGCGTGGCGGATCTCAACGTTGCAGCGGTGCTCTCCCCCTCGCGCGTCCAGAGCGTGGATCTCCGGCCGTACGAGCACGTCGGTATCTGGCTGGCCCGTTGCTATGGGCGGCCGGCGGCGCTGGCGACGAGGCGCCGTTTTCAGGCTTACTTCGCTTGAACGCGGTGCCCCGGCGGCAACAGTGTGACAGAGCGCAAGGGTCAGACCTTTGAGCGCTCACTGAGGCAGAGCGTCGGGCGCACAATGTAGAGTTAGAAAAGGCCCGCCGACGGCGACGTGCAACTTCACCATGGGACGGCGCCGTCATCGTTCGTGAAAGTGCCGGTAGGGCCGTCCGAGTTTAAGAGCGCAAGACGGACAGCCTCTCGGGCGCCGTCTTCGACACTACGGGTACCCCGGAAGTTGTTGAGATCGGTCGCTGTGAAGCCCGGGCATACCGCGTGGACTTTGATCGACGTACCTTGAAGCTCGTTGGCGAACGCGACAGTGACGGCGTTGAGAGCGGTCTTCGACGGAACGTAAGAAATACTCTGAATGGCGCGAACTGGGCTCGAGGGGTCGCTCTGCAGAGCCAACGACCCTACTGTGCTCGACAGGTTAATAATGCGGCCCGTGGGTGCCTGGCGTAAGAGCGGAAGCATCGCTTGGATTACCGCGATTACACCGAACACGTTTGTTTCGAAGATGGCCCGCGTCTCAGCCAGGGTGGCAGTGCTGGGTCGTCCAGCGTTTAGCTTCTCTTCGAAAGACGCACCAGGGTGCCCCGCGTAGGCGATGCCGGCGTTATTGACGAGTACATCGAGTCGCCCGAAGGTGTCGCGAATGTGCTCTGCCGCCGCAACGATTGAGGCGTGATCTGTGACGTCCAGCTGCTGTGCATGCGCGTTGGTTCCGACGCTGCTTGCGGCATCCTGTCCGGGTCCTAGTCGGCGGCTCCCTACCAAGACGGTGCAGCCCCTCGCTGCGAGCTCCTTGGCGATTTGGAGGCCGATTCCCTTGTTTGCCCCGGTGACCAGAGCGACTTTCGTGGTTGACATGCCTGGAGCTTAGGGGCTCCGAAGGCTGGGCACTTGGGCGTCCTTGGCGAAACCTGGGCGCCAAGAATGCCCAAGCCGAAGCCGCCCCCGCGAGCTATGCTCGCAAAATGCGTCGTTGTGCGACAGTCACCGAAGTTGTTCCGGTTTCGATGCCTGGCCTGTTTGTGGCTCGGTCAAAGACGGAGGAGCTCCGCGTATGCATGAAGGCGAGCTACGTCGTCGCGCGCGTCGAGTGCGGGAGAAGCGAATGGTGGGCTCACGGTAGACTCTGGCGTAGCGCACCTGGCTCGATTCAGCTGAAGGAACCAGGTGACGTCCACCGCGATGTTGCGCACGACGGACCGATCACCTTCCAGGTCGTCGTTTTGCCTCCGAGCGAGCTCGAGTCTGTTCGCGACGAGGGCAGGACTATTGCGCTTCCGCACCTCGCGTCTGGCGACGAACGCGCCCGCGCCTTCCATCGCCTTCACGATGCAATCGGCGGTCGTGCTGAAAGGCTGTCCCTGGAGGTTGCAGTAGCCGAAGCCGTCTCGGCGTTTACGTTATTGAAAAGCACCGCTTCGCATCAAACAGGGCCTGTGAGGCGGGCGATGGATTACCTCCGCGCGCGCCTGAGTGACTCCGTCACCCTTGACGACCTCGCACTCCACGCGGGCCTCGACAAGTTTCATCTTTGCCGCGCATTCCGTGCCCAGATTGGAATGCCTCCCCACACCTACCTGACACATCTGCGTATCGCGCGCGCGCGGAGGCTGCTCGAGCGTGGCATTCGCGCGTCCGAGGTAGCGCCACTCGTGGGATTCTACGACCAGAGTCAGCTGAATCGTCACTTCCGACGCATCGTCGGTACAACGCCGGGCCGTCACGCGAATGCGCGATCGCGGTGGGCGATGCGTATTGAAGGGAATGCTCGTCCGCTATTGAGCGGCCGGCAGTGAGAACCTCTTGCCATTGACTGACTCGGCGGGCTTGGTGACCAGAGCTCGAGTGGCCGTCGGCTATCAGGTGCTCGACGGTGCTCACGAGCTCGCCTCGGAGAGCCCGCAGTGACAGGCAGAGGCTTTTTTCGCAAGCGCGAGCCGTGGCGTATGACGCGGAATTCCGCCGCTCCGCGCAAAGACGCTTGCATCGCTCATTCGACCCGCTAGGATGCGGCCGATGACGATGATGCGTGTTGTCCAGCTGATCCACGTCGCGAACGTGGGCGCTGCCTCGCATCATCATTCGAGCCATCCGCACTCAGGTTGAGGCATAGCCGCGGCTCTGCCCACCACTGAGCGTATGGTGGGCAGTTCTCAGCATCGCTCAGTGGTCTAACCGAGACGGCCGCAAGCCGCTCTCGTCTTCAGAAAGAAGGCCCCTGATCATGTCTGTAATCTTTCCGTATTTTACGCTGCCTAGCGAAAACGCCGCTCTCGCGCTGCGCCTGTCTCCCAGAAGCGCACCCATCCGAATCGGTGAGCTGCAGGGCGTTCTGTCGCTTTTTGAGGAGGTACGCCGCGCTGGAGACGAGGCGGTGCTGAGGGCGACGCGCGAGCACGATCAGGTCGAGTTGTCGCGCATTGATGTCAATCCTCGGCATGTCGAGAGCGAGGTGGCGCGCCTTTCGAGCGAGCTGCGCCAAGCGATCGAGCTCTCTCTGACGCACATCACTGAGGTAAATGCTCGCCTGCTGCCCGCAGACACGGAGAAGACAGTGCGCCCCGGCACGCGAGTTGGCGAACGGTATCGCCCCCTCGACAGCGTCGCTGTGTACGTGCCGACGCGAAAGGGCCCGCTGATTTCCACGGCGCTCATGCTCATCGGCGCGGCTCGCGTCGCCGGCGTGGAACGGATTGTGATGCTGTCGTCGCCTTTGAAGTCCGGAACGTGGGAGCCGCGGACCTTTGCGGCCGGCATGATCGCAGGGGCCACGGAGTTCTATGTTGGCAATGGCGTTGGGTTGATCGCTGCGCTCTGTCACGGGACGGAGAGCGCTCACAGTGTCGATGGCATCGTTGGGCCTGGGCCAAGCGGCATCGCCGCCGCCATGGGGATCGCGGCGTGCTTCGGCAAGCGAACGGTGGTCGGGCTTGGGCCTACGGACTGCGCCATACTCGCGGACGACGGCGCGAATGCGACAAACTTGGCGCTCGATTTGCTTGCAGAGGCCGAGCACGGAAAGGATTCATCTGCCATTCTCGTCACCCCCAGCAGCGTGTTGGCGGGTGCCGTTCGCTCGGAGCTCGAGCGGCAAATCGCACTCCTCCCCGCAGCTCGTCGTCAGGTCGTTGAATGGGTCTTCGGTCCCCATGGGCTCGGGGCCTTGGTCGTCGCACCCTGGGACGCTGGCGTAGAGTTGATCAACGCATTTGCGCCCGAGCACCTCATGCTGGTGGGGCCTGGCGCGGAGGCACGAGCGTCCCGAATCCGACACGCTGGGGAGGTACTTCTCGGCGCGCATTCGCCGTTCGCGGCTGCGAACTATGCCATCGGAGTGAGCGCGGTTTTGCCCACGAACGGTTTTGCGCGTAGCAGCTCCGCGGTCACGGCGCTCGATTTTCTGCGCTTGAGCACGACGGCGCGCCTCGAAGCAAGCGCACTCCAAGCGCTGAGCTCGACGATCGTCACGCTGGCGACGGCGGAGGGCTTGCCGTGTCACGCCAACGCAATCACTCAGCGAGCCACGATCTAGGCACGCCCGCGGATCTCTCGGCGCCCAAGCCCCCCGCCGAGCCTCAGGTGACCCTCACTGGCGTGCCGACGAGAGCTGCAAGCACGGTCACGCCGACGACACGCGACGCTCGGGACTCGGCAGTGGCTCAATTGAGCTTGACGAGCTCACCTACGAGCCTCACGTCGTCGGCGGCCTCGACGTGCACCGAGCCGCTCGACCTGAGCTCCAGCTCCTGGGCGCTGATGCTGAGCTTTCCACACACTTCGAGGTGCGTGTCGGATTGAAGCAGCCTTACCACGTGACCTTTCGCCGACGGAGTTATCTCGACCAGACCTTGCCCATCCTCGGTGTGAACCATCAGGCTTTCATCCGCCTTGAGCTCGAGCCGTGGCCCATGGTGCCGAAGCAGGGGCGCGCGCGGCGAGAAGCCATCGATGACGCCGATGACGACGGGCTCGGAGCTGCCCACGACGTGCTGGAGCAACAAGCGGTCCCCTTCGCGAATGGACAGGCCCCGAAGCGTTGGGACCCACCATTGCCCCGTGCCCGCGCCATTCGCAGGACCGGGGTGGAGGTCGCAGGCTACCTTCACGCGCCCGAGCAAACAGGGGTGGCGTGCGTCGGTGCAGGTCGCGACGAAAGCGGCCGCGCTGGGCCAGACCGGGCGTGCCCCGGGGTCGGCGAGCAGCGTGACGACGGGCGACGGTCCCGCCTCGTCAGGCTCGGCCAACACGGAACGCAAGGGTCGTCTCGGATTGCTCATATGTCTCAGCCTCGGGTTCGTTCGGGTGGACGCTGTATCGGTGCGGCCGCGCCTGCAGCGGCAGCTAAGCGGTCACGCAGCGTGGGTGGGGCCTCGTAGCGGACGGCGGGGCCAGAGTTCACTCGCACCGCGAGCGGGATCTCTCGATGCACGCCGGGCACGAACTTTCTCGGCATCTGGCTCTCGAGGACGCACCACACCAACGTGAGCTTTCGCTCGTGGGGGCGGATCACCAGGTTGGAGAGCGTGGGTCGCGGCGTGCTCCGCTGGCCGTCGATTTCGAGCTCGATGTGCGGGGCGGCGGGTACGACGAAGCGGAGCTCCGCGAATTCCGGGTCCATGCCGCACAGTACCACAGGCTGCCCCGCCACAGGCGAGCGGGCGACCATGCCGAGCGAGGCTTCCTGATACACCTCGGCAGGGGCTACCTCGCGCGTCTCCTCTGGCTGCGCGGCAGCGAGCGGGAGGAAGCCGCGGCGCACTTCGGGCAGGAGGTGCGGCTCTGGGCACGGGTACCAGGCGTCGAGACCCATGCCGAGCGCGCGCGGATACATCAGAGCGTTGGTCCATTCGAAACACCAGGGCAAGGGCTGCCGATACCAGAGCCGAGGGTCACCTGTGACGAGGCGCGAAGGGCTCAGGAGGTCGTCGGGATCTTCGAGGTTTGGCATCTCCAGGCCGAGGATCGGCTCGTCATATACGCAGTAGCCCTTGCCCATCGGGTTACGGGGGTACAGGCCGGGGTGATCCGCCGCGAGCCCCAGCTCCGCGGAGAGCGCGTAGACCTCGCGCTGGCTCTCGGGAACCGGCGCTCTCGGGTCCAGGCCCCCGTAGGCGTTGGAGTACACGAGGGGCATCTCCGTAAAGGGCTGGCTCGCGCCGACCTCGATGCGCCCGCTCTTCCGCCAACGGATGTCCCGTTGCCCGAAGACCGCGACGCGCTTGGTGAGCGCGCCAACTCGCGCCACGACCTGGAGCTCGCTGACCTGCTTGCCTTCCGGCGCGTACGCGGAGCCTCGAATGATGACGTCTGTGGCCGCCTTGTGCAGCCAGTAGTCGGACCCGGGCGCGAGCGGCGCGTCGCTGGGGGGCTGCGCGTAGAGATCGCGCTGCAGGGGCTCCGCAGTGATGGGCAGCGCGCGTCCGCCAGCCAGCTCGTAGGTGAGCTTGACCAGCGCGTACGCGAAGCTGGGGATCTCCCCCGGTTTGCCTGGCTCGAGGCCCACCTGGGCGTCGTAGCTGGCGTGGACGGCCTGGCGGCTCACGACACCGCGCTCCCGGTGAACCAACCCGAGGCCGTACGCAGGCGAAATGCGCGCTCGCTCGCGGGCCCTTTCTCGAAGGTGAAGGGTACGCCGTAACAGAGATAGAACGCCGCCTCGTCGGGCAAGAGGACGAGGGCGTACGGCCTCAGGTCGCGCTCGCCCGTGCGCCCATAGATGACGTAGTCGGCGACCACGCGCAGCGTTGGCAACGCAAACTCGATGACGGGTACATCAGGTAGGAGATTTTCGAGCCGCACGTGGGCGCCGGGCGCCGGCAAGCTCAGCACCAGATCCGAATGCGCGCGAAAGAAGGTCGCATCGGGGTCTTCAGCGCTGGCTTGGGGCGGCGGCAGCGGCGAATTGGCGTGCGCGGCCAATCGACGCAGGACGCCGAGGTGTTGCACGGCGATGTCCGGATACGCTGGCGCCCAACCGACCGGTTCAGGTGCGTCGGTGGGGCTAACAACCAGGGCGTTCGGGTGCTCTAGATTGGGCGCGTCACGTCGGTCTGCGAGGAGCCGCGGATAACCCGCCGGAGCTCCGAGCGTTGCCGCCAACGCGACGGCCCTCGCCTGCGCATCGAAGCCGCGCCCGCGCCGATTGACGGGGTCCCACACGTCCATCACGGTATGCTCGTCCAGTTGCACGCCGCAGGAGCCACCAAACGAGCGCTCATAACTGAGCGGCATGCGCTCGAACGGTACGGGGGGCGTCAAATACGCCGCCTGGCCACGCCGCTGAACCCAGTGCCGGTCCCCCACGACCTGGATTTCGCGTCGTTCATCGCCAACCTCCAGCGCGACGCGCAGCGACTCGAGCGCCCGGCCGTGCGCCGCGTAGGCGTGGCCGAGCAACATCACCTCGAAGCGGTCTCCTCGGCAGGCGGGGCGATCAGTGGGCAGCAAGCCCACCGGGTGGGGTCGATCGGCGTCGAAGAGCGGGAAGGGGTTTTGCGTATCGAGCTCGATCCGGCCGCGCCGATCGAAGCGAAAGGTCGCCTTGGCGGTCAACGTACCGATGCCGAGCTCACCCCGGGCGAGCTCCGGGTTCGTCAGCAGGCGAGCGGGGACGGGGGTGCTGTTGAAGAGCTTCACGCCGACTCCTTAGTGCCTAGTGAGGTCGGCGGTGAAGGCGCTCGAGTTGCGGACCAAATCCCTCTTTCCGGCGATTGACTAAAATGCGCTACTCGGAGTCGCGCCTCACCGATAGCCCCCTCATGCCCAGCCTTCACGTCCCGGTCACCATCGCCTCCGACTACGCACTCACCCTCCCGACTTGGCACCAGTTTGCTGCTGGTGCTCCGCCTGTGGTCGGGCTCGGGCCATGCTTCGAGCTGCCCGTGCCGGTGGCTTGGGGTCCGGGGGCCGCGCTGCTCCAAAACAAGCTCTCCAAGTCGGTGTCGCACCGCGGGATGCCCTTGGCGCTCGAAGGGCATGATTGCGGGCATATGATCCCACACATTTCGATCCCCCCGCTGCCCTTTAATACGTTGCTGCCGTTTCAGATCATGTTTTCCAGCCGCAAAATGGCGGTCTCTTCCTCGACGGTAAAAGCCGACGGCGCGCAGGTGGCGTGCCAGTTGCTCACTTTCTTACCCATGCTGGCCTGTGCGGACCCGGTGACGCTTCCGACCGCCACGACCACGAACCTGATGAACAACGTCCAGGTGGGGGTGACACCGGTTGACATCCTGGTTGGTGTGCTGGGTTACGCCTTCACCCTAATGTCCGAGAGGCTCCTGTTGTCCAAGGAGCCGAAGCCGATGTCGAAAATGAACAGGCCAGAGTGGCTGGAGAAGTTCGCCCTGTACCCCTCCTGGAAAAGCGCCAAGAAACTACTCGTCAAGAACGGTGCGGCAGCGCTCAGCGGCGCTTCGCGGATCCTGCTCACCGGGGACGGCGAGGTCCGGCTCAAAGCCGGCAGTGACTACGTCAACGTGGGGACCAACTACAAAAAGGGGCTCGATGGCACTTGGTCGGTCAGCTATCACGCCACCGCGGGCGTCCCAGCCCCACTGGGCGCAGCGGCCGTGCGCTACAGGGCTGATGTCAAATCTGATCCGGACGGCTCGACGAGTAAGACTGCGTCATGGACCAAGTCTTCCGGACCTGCCGCGCCGGCCGCTAGCGCTTCCGTTCGCACGACGGACAGCACCAAGCTCCACACGAACGCCGAAGGTGATCAGAGCGTAGAAGAAAAATCGGAGACCGAGGTGATCGTGGTAGCACCCTTTGAGGGCTACCACTCCCGATCGCAAGAGAAGTCGAGCGGCAGCTCCGGGCAGCCCGGCACTAGCGCGTATGAAGGCGGCCACGAGCTGGGTCGATCGTGGGGCCAACCGTTGTGAGCCCCACTTCGGCTTTTCGACGCTGATCCCGCTGCTCGAAGCGCGGGAGGTGCTCACGGAAGAGGAGCTGCCGATCGTCTCCGCTGAAGCCCACGCCGTGATCGAGGAGGCGAAGGCCGCCGGCGCCTACGTGTTCGGTGGCGTGATCGAGGAGGCGGTCGCTACCGTGATCGTCTCCGCCGACAGATCGGAGTGCTCGAGCAGCACACGGGCTCGAGCTACGAGCGCTTGGCGTTCGGGCTGGCAGACTCGAGCACGTATCGTGTTTTCTGTCGCGCTCCCGCGAGCGCAACGGACGGGTGCATCCCTTGTTTGGGGTGCAAACAACTCCCTGGCGCGCGGCACTCCGCTCACGGTGAGTGCGTCCGTTGTTTGGGGTGCAATCGAGCCTCGCGCGGCAGCGCAGCGCTTCGGGGGCTCTGGCACGCTCGTCGGCCCGATGGGCACCCGCCCGCAGCTGCGGTATTCTCAGCAGAATCCGGCATTTTTCTCGGCGATCTGGGCGAGGAGACGGTCTAGGCGGCGAAGCTCGAGCGAGGCCGGTTGACGGCGCCGAGACGACTTACACCTCAGCGCTCGCTGACCTTGATCGGCGTCAGCTCGAGCCGAGCGCGTGCGGTCTCGAGCTTGGCGCTGAGCACCTCTCCCCGGGCTTGCACCAGGCTGCGCTGAGCGCTCAGCACGCGCTCGAGCGTGTCGCTGCCCGAGCGATAATGCTCCTCCGCCTGCGAGAGCAGCGTCTCCGCCGTGGCGAGCAGCTGCAAGCTCAGCTGGAGCTCAGCGCCGGCGGCCTGCCATTGGGTGTTGGCCGCGGCTCGTTGCGCTCGCAGCGTGCGCAGCGCGAGCTCTCGGCGGGCGTCCAGACCACGGGCTTCGGCGCGATGCAGATCGGCCTGGGCTGCCTGGGCACCGCCGTCCCAGATCGGAACGCTGAGCGCGATGCCGGCGCGATACATGGGGAAGATTTCATCGTCTTGACCCTGGATGCCGAGCTCCGCCGAAGCGTCGAGCTGGGGCGCGGCGCCGCGATCGGCCGCGCGAGCCGCCGACAGGGCCGCCTGGTGTTGCAAGCTGAGCGCGGTCAGCGTGGGGTCTTCCGCGGCGTCGCCCTGGCTTGCGCTCGGGGGCCCTGCGGTTGGGCTGGTTGTGGTTGGGCTGGTTGCCGCTGCGACCCCTCGCGTCGATGTGCTTGCAGCTAGAGCCTCTCGGGCGGGCGCGGCCTCGAGCACGTCGAGATCGGGCACGGAGCTGTCGGGCAGAGCATTCTGAATGGCGGCGCCGAGCTGTCCGAGCGCGGCCATGGCGGCGCGTCGGGCGCGCGCCTGGCGGAGATGGGAGAGTTGTTCGTCATACGCGCTGAGTGTCGCGTCCGTGGCTGGGCGAGCCCCTTCGCTGATGAGCTCTCGGACGGAGACCGTGCGCGCGGTGGTCACCTCCGCGTCGCGCTCCGCGAGCTGCCAGCTCTGGTGGGCTCCGA
This sequence comes from Deltaproteobacteria bacterium, assembly GCA_043747815.1. GTDB lineage: Bacteria > Myxococcota_A > Polyangia > Polyangiales > Polyangiaceae > SZUA-265. The sequence continues at coordinate 39,302 of JAYTOL010000041.1, read as the reverse complement.
CCCACGCCAGGTAGGCATCGCGCGCGGCGCGGACGAGCTCGATCTTGGCTTGCAGCAAGCTGGCCCGTTCGGCGCCGATGGCCGCTTCCGAGGCGCGCACGGCGAGGCTCGTGCGACCGAAGTCCAAGAGCGTCAGCTTGCCCGCGAACAGAGCGGCGTAGCGTGGCTGGGGCACCAGCGCGCCCGGCTGGTTGATGCTGCGTGAGCCCTGCACGAGGTACGGGTCACCGTTGATGTCCTCGACCGTGACGAGCCGCCCGCCGGGGCTGAGGCCAAGCTCCGCGCGAGCCGCCAGCGTGGGCCCCGTCTTGGCCCTGACGGCACTGAGCTCCGCCTGAGCCCGAGCGATGCTCGCCTGGCGTTCGGCGAGCTCGGGGCGGTCCCGCTGGGCGCCAGCCTCCACCTGGTCCAAGGTCACGATCTGTGCCGCGGCGCTCCGCGCACCCGTCATCACGACGCTGAGGCTCAAGGCCATCCCCGGGACTGCGGCCATCCACTGGACTGAGGTGATCCAAGGCGACCGGACGCTGCTTCGTATCATTTGGCGATTCGTTGGTTACTGGCGCCGCAGCGCCTCGATCGGATCCAGGTGGGCAGCGCGCCGGGCGGGCAAGAAACCAAACACCAGACCCACCGCGATGCCGAACGCAGCGGCGAAGACCACGTCGCTGATGGAGGTGATGCGCTGCCAGCCCATATAGCCCGCCACGGTCACCGAGACACCCACGCCGAGGATGATGCCAAAGGTGGCACCGAGCAGCGACAGCAGCGCGCCCTCGACCAGAAACTGCGCCAAGATTTGCCGCGGTGAGGCGCCGATGGCGGAGCGGATACCGATCTCGGCGGTGCGCTCGGTCACCGAGACCAGCTGGATGTTCATGATGCCCACCCCGCCGACGAAGAGCGATACGGCGGCGATGCCCTGGAGCAAGCGCGCCAGGATGGTGGCGGTGCGGTCCACGGCCTTGATCACCTCTGTCGGGCTGTCGATCTGAAAATCATCGGCTTCTTCCGGACCGAGGCCGTGGCTGCGACGCAACGCGGCGGCTGCCTCCGCTTTGGCGGCCTCGACCCACTCGGGCGCCGCGGGCCCAATCTCCAGCGCAGCATAGCCCTGGGGCAACCCCAGGTACGTCGCGAAGGTCGTGACCGGAATCAGGATGATGTCGTCCACGTCATTGCCCGAGGTGGATGTGCCTTTCGCCGCCAGCACACCGATCACGCGGCAGGTGAGCAGGCCGCCCAGCGTCACAGTGTTGCCGAGCACGTCGAGGTCGGGGTCGCCAAACAACTCGCGCACCAGGGTCTTGCCCAGCACACACACCTTGGAGCGCTGCGCGAGGTCGCGATTGTTGAACAGGCCGCCCAGGCTCAGATCCCAGTTGTGTAGGGTGGTGAACTCCGGCTCCGTGCCGTTGACCTGCGTCCACCATTGCCGCCCGGCGTGCGTGGCCTCGAACGCCATCCTGGCCACGGGGATGACGTCGGCGATCGCCGTCGAGTCCCGCTCGATGGCGGCGATGTCGGCGTCGCTCAGCGGGCGCCGGTCCTGGCCTCCGCGGGTCGCGCCGCGCACGCGCACGAGGTGGGTGCCGAGCGCTTGAAATTGATCCATCACCGCGCGACGAGCGCCCTCTCCGAAGCTCACCATCGCGATGAACGCGCCGACGCCGATCGCCAAGCCGAGCAAGGTGAGCACGCTGCGCCCGGGGTTACGGCGCAGCGTCTCGAACGCCATGCCGAACAGCTCACTACGCGGCCGGGGCATCGCTGATCCTTTCGCCGACGACCCGGCCGTCGCGGATTTCGATCTGCCGATGCGCGACGCTGGCCACCGCGGGGTCATGCGTCACCAGCACCAGGGTGAGCTTCTGCTCGTGGTGAAGCTCGAGCAACAACCCGAGGATGTCCTGGCCCGTGCGCGTGTCGAGCGCACCCGTGGGCTCGTCCGCCAGGATCAACCGCGGCTTACACGCCAGCGCTCGCGCGACCGCGACGCGTTGGCGCTGCCCTCCGGAGAGCTGGTTGGGCCTGTGATCCAGCCGATGCTCGAGGCCGACCCGCCCGAGCAGAGCGCGAGCTTGTGCGTGTGCCTCGGGCTTGGGCACTCCGGCGTAATGCAGCGGTAGGGCCACGTTCTCGAGCGCGGTCGAGTGTGCTATCAAATGGAAGGTCTGAAACACGAACCCGATGTAGTGCAGCCGCACCCAGGCCTGTGCGGTGCGGTCGAGGCCCGACACGTCACGCCCGCCCAGCCAATAGCGCCCCCGGGTGGGCCGATCGAGGCAACCCAGGATGTTGAGCAGCGTCGACGTGCCGGAGCCCGAGGGCCCGCGCAACGCGACGATTTCTCCGAACTCGATGCGCACGTCCACGCCCACCAGCACCGGCAGCGGGGTGCCGCCCTCTTCGTAGATCTTGGTGAGCCCGGCGGTCTCGACGATGTAGCTGCTCACTGCTTACTACCGAGGGAGATCCCAGGGCCTCCCTTGGCGGGTCCACGCGACGAGCCAGCAAAGCCGATGGCGACCTGATCCGCCGGCGCGAGCTCGGCGCCCTCCACCGGGGTCACCGCCGTGTAGGCCCCATCCGAGATGCCGACCACGACGTCCACCGCCTCCACGCCACTGCCGCCTTTTTGTCGCCAGACGCGCGAGCGATTGGCTCCGGGTGCGTCCGCAGCCGCGTCACCGGGCGAGAAGCGCAGCGCGGCTTCGCGCACGGCCAGCGCCTCCTTGGCTTCGGCGATTTCGAGCGTGACGTTGGCGGTCATGCCGGGCAAGAGCACCTGCTCGGGATTTTGCACGCGCAGCCGCACTCGATAACTCACCGAGCTGCCGTTGCGTTGAGGCTCGCTCTCGATCTCGTCGACCTTCGCGGCAAAGCGCCGCTCGGGAAACGCCGAAACGGTGAACGCCGCTCCTTGATCGACGCGCACCAGGCCAATGTCTGCCTCGGAGACCGGCACGGTGAGCAAGAGCTCGGTCAGCGGGGGAGCGATCACGAACAACGGACCCGTCTGCGGACCCACCATGGCGCCCACGTCCTCCGTCGCGGAGAGCACGAAGCCCGAGACGCTCGCCCGCAGGGTCGTTTCGTCGCGCCGCAGCTTGGCGCCGCTCGCCGACTGCACATCGAGCTCGCGCTGAGCTTCGGCCGCGCGCAAGGCGGCGGTCGCTTCCGATTCACTCGCCTTGGCGGCGGCCACGCTGGCCGCGCTCACCAGGCCCCGCTCGAGCAGGCGCTCCGCTCGGGCTCGCTCATCTGTCGCCGACGCGCGAGCTACGCGGGCTCGCTCGACTTGCGCTCCGCTCGCGCCCGCAGCGATTTGGGCCGCGCTCAGCTCAGCCGTGGCGCCCGTGGCGTCCAGCTTGGCGAGCGGCTGCCCTGCCGTGACGGTCGCGCCTCGCCGCACGTAGAGCTCACTGAGCTGCCCGGGCCGCGGCGCGGGCACATACACGCGCCTGAGCACGTCGAGCGAGCCAAACGCTTCTACCGTTTGGCGGATCTCACGCCGCTCGACGGGGGAGAAGCGATAGATGTTCTCCGGGCCCGAGCGCTTCCAGAACAGGAAATACGCCCCGATCAACACCGCCGCTGCTAATGCGATCAGCCAGAGCCTCCGGCCTCGCCGTTTGCCTGCCAGCTGGTCCGGAAGGGCCAGCGCGTCTCTCGGGTCCTCGGGCCTGGCCACCACGGGGGCGGCGCCAATGGGAGCTTCTCGCTCCGTAGATACGGATAGCGAAGGCATATCGAACTGCGAGCCGCTCATCTTACCTCAGCGCAGGCTAACACCGCGCCGACCTGCCGGCAGCCCGATGCATCCTAATTCCGGGCGCATCTTCACATTACGCCACCATCGAAGCAACTTGGCTTCACATCTGGGGCTGGCCGCCGGCAAGCGGAAGTGGGTCGAGCGGGACCGAGGCGTGGCTTGGTCAGCCCGCTCGGTCGGCACTTAGGCCTAGAGGTGCCCTACAGGGCGTCGATAAATTTGCCGATGCGCTCGAGGTCGGCGTCGCTGACCCGCGGCTGATAGAACGCCGGTGGCATGCTGCCTTGGGCGATACGCGCGTAGACGGGCGAGTCGAGGCGGCTGCCGGGGACGATGAGGCCGCGCTCGATCAAGGCGTCGGTGTCATCGATCACGTCGAGCCCGCCCGACGCGCTGCTTGGGGACCCGGTATGGCAAGCGCCGCAGTAGCTCGTCAGGATCTCCTCCAACGCCGCTTCGATAGGTCCACTCTCTAGCGCTAGGGTGAGGATGAAATCACTCACGATCTGAATGTCGCGATCGCTCACTCGGGGCAGGCCCGAATACGCCGGCGGCATCGAGCCCGCGACGATCCGCGCCAAGAGCGTCGAATCCTCCAGGTCACCGGGGACGATCATGCCGGTGCCGATCAGCGCGTCGATATCGGTAATATCCGAGATCAAGCCGAGGGGAGGCAGGTCAGCCCTGTGGCACATGCCGCAGTTTGCCGACAGAACGTCCAGCGCCGCGGACTGGGCGGGACTCGGGACTTCGCCCGGCAGCGCCGGGACCGGTGCGTCGTCCGCCGATGGTGGCGCGGACGGCCCGCCAGGGCGCGTGCCTTGCTGCGAGCTCGCGATGACTTCGGCGAGGAGGATCCCCTCATCGCCGCAGCCCGCCAAGGCCGCGCCGAGAATGAACCAGGGGGTGATGGGAGTGAGCGTCTTCTTCATGCTAGTCCAGTGTTTGGCCGGGCAGGAACGGGTGAGCCGCGGAGCGCAAAACGCGGAAGCTGTAGTTTAAACGCCCGCGGTACCGAACGCGTCGCTACCGCGGCTGAACCGGCACCGCTTCAGGGCTGCACGTGCGCTGGGGCGGTGGGGCCTGCGGGCCGCGGTGCTTCTGGCACACGGAAGATCGCCGTGCCTCCGAACTGCCGTTCCAGTATGGCGTCGTCGAACCAGCGGTAGCCGAGCTGTCTCACGTCGCCGCGCAAGCCGGCGAGGATGATATAGCGTCGCCTTTTGGCGCGTGCATCGCGTAGGAGCGAGTCGGTAATGGAACGCGGAGGGCCACCCCTGGCGCGCCGCGGAAGAGGCTTGGCGGTGTTCGACGCGATCGCATATCGGGGCCTGCCGCTCTCGACGTACCGCGTGTAGGCCAAGTCGAAAGCTTGCCTCAGAAACGCGTAGCGCCTCCGGCCGTACAGGAAATGGCCTCCCCAGCTCGCCTGTACCTTCTTCTTCGAGGCGACCAGCTGAGGCCCGAAGTTCCTCCAGCCCACGTAGAACATGCGCGTGCCGGGCGGCACATGCTCGTGGATCCAGGTCCGCGCCAGGGTAGCGTCCGGCGTCAAGTCTGAGCGCGCCCACACGCTTTGGAACGGCGTCGCCACGAAGAGCGCCGCTAGAGGTGCCCACGCCCAGCGTGCCCAGGAGACCCCTCGGACCCTCGCCGACCAGCGCAAGGCGGCGGCGAACCCTTGCCCGACGACGAAACACGCCGCGACAGCCGCCGCGACGAGGTAGTAGGCGCGCGACGCCCGACCCGCGAAGGCACCGAGATAGATCACCAAGAAAGCCAGTGTGAGCACGGCTCTCGGATCTTTGGTGAGCGCGCAGCCGAGCGCGGCTAGCCCGAACCCCACGAGGAACGGTAGACCCAAGCCGCTCGCCGAGGCGCTGATGCTCTGATGCGAAAAGGACACGTCCCCCGAATGCAGCGAGACGGTGTCGAGTTGGCTTTGCATGAACTCGCCAAAGCGCAGCAGCGACGGATTGGCAGCCGCCGCAAACCCGGCGCACGCGAACGCCGCGAGCCAGGCGCCGGGGTTCACCAAGGTCCTGCCGATCCGCGCCAACCACGGCCGAGCCGCAGCCTGTTCACCGGACTTTGCGGCAAACCAGCTCGCGAGCACGAAACACGGCAACACCAACAGGCCGGGAAGCGGCTTTGTGGCGATGCCCAGCCCCGCGCACGCACCTGCAGCTAGCCAATGACGCCGGCGCGGCCGCACCACCACTTCGAACAGCGAAAGGAGCGCCATGCCCTGAAACGCTGCTTGGGGCATGTCGATGCGAGCCCCCCGCGTCAAGACGTCGACGAACGGAAACGCGAGCAGCGTGCACGTCAAAAGGGCTGGTGCCGCCCCGTAGTGCCGCCGGAACGACAGGAATGACAGCAGCGCCAGGACAGACAGTGTCCAAGCGACGTAGGCCCGCGCCACGAAATAGTGCTCTTCACCTTCGAAAAAGACCCGTGACGCGTACTCGAGGCTCGTCATGCCGCGAGCGGCGGCGAGCACGTGGTAGATGCCCGCGAGCACGTACATCGTGAAGGGGCCGTACCTGAGGAAGTGATAACGCAAGTCGTGCCCCATGAACGCTGCGGCTTGCTCCACCACCTCGTGCTCGTCGATGAGCGGCGATGATAGATCCTGCTGAGCTCCCCGCAGGCGCGCCGCAAAGCCGACCGCGCACAGCAACACCGCAATCAGCAGCGCGACGCCCCGCCGAGACAGCGTGCCCTCGATCCAGCGCGACAGTGCAGCCCCCCGACGTCGGCCCGACTCCAACATGCTCCCGTCATCTAGCGCACCGAAAGGACGAAGGCGATTCTAGAGCGCTGGCGAGCTTCTTCCCCGCAACGTCAAAGCTCGGCCAGCCCGCCAGACCCTGTCTGAGGTGGGGTTTGCCAATTCCGCAGCATCTCGTCTGATTGTCAGCCTTGGGCTGACCCGAATGCCGAGCCTGCGGTACTAGTTCTAGACGCCCGATGTGGAAGCGCCTCCGACCGCCCCCCGTGGACCTCGCCGTGGCAGCGCACGGAGGCCCTGACCCACTGGCAGCGCTGGCGCGTTTGGCTCGCGACGGGGACAAATCCGCGACCAACGCCCTGCTCTTGGCCGTGACGCCGTCACTCTTGCGAGTCGCCCGGCAGATCCTTGGGCCCGGCCATCCCGAAGTCCATGATGTGACCCAGGAGGCCGCTTGGGGTGTCCTGACCGGCCTCGGGCGTTTTCGCGGTGAGTGCACCGTGCTGCATTTTGGTTGTCGCGTTGCGGTGCTGGTGGCCATGAACGCGCGTCGTCGAGAAATTTCACAGTGCCGGCGCGCCAAGAAGCTGACCGAGCTGCACGAGCTGAGCGCCGACGGCGAGCGAACGCCGACGCCCGAACAGGCGCTGCTCGGCAATCGCTCGGCGCTGGCGCTCCGAGAGCTGCTCGATAGCTTGCCGGAGGCTCAGGCGGAGGTGCTCGGGCTGCACCATGTGGTGGGCTTGACCGCCGCGGAGATCGCGGCGGTGACGCGAGCCCCGGTCGAGACCGTGCGCAGTCGCCTGCGCCTGGGACGTCAGGCGTTGCGGCAGCGGGTGTTGGGAGACCAGCGTCTGCTAGAGGTTGTGGGAATGAGCGATGGCCACACTCGATGACCTGTTGAGCAAGCGCAGGCGCGGCGCGCTCAGCGCGGCCGAGGAGCGGCGCTTGCGCGTGGCCGTGCAGTCGTCGAGCGAATACGAGCTGTCGCTGCTGGCGGGTGACGCCTTCGATCGCGATGGAGCTCCCGCGCCGGGTGATGCCGAGCTCGTGCAGCGCATCGCTCTCCAGGTGGAGCAGCGCTGGTATCAGCGGTTCGCTCGGCGCGGGCTGCGCAAGCCGCTGCCGCTGCTCGTGGTGGTGCCGGTGTTTTTGGCCGGCGCGGCCGCGGCGAGCTACGGAGGCTATCGAGCCGTGCAGGCGTTGACCGAGGCGGCGGCGCTACCGGCGAGCGCGGCGTTCGCTCACGGGCCGTCGGCGCATCCGGCGTCAGTGCGTCCAGTGGCTGTGCCGGCAGCGCCAGAGCACGCAGCACCGACCATCGTCGAGCCCGTCGCGGTCGGCGCGCTCGAGGGCCGACGCGGCCCTGCTCGACACGGCCCTTCCCGAAGCGTGCCTCCTCGGGCCACCCCTCGATCCAGAGGCGACGCAGAGCTCGCCGAGCCCTCTGCTCGAGAGGCATCTGTCACGGAGCGAGCGACCGTCGCCGGTTCGGCCGTGGTGTCGCGTCGTCACCCGGCTCACGGAGAGGCTGCGTCCACCGGGGTCCACGCGCTCGCTGCTGCGGCATCCCAAATCCGGGAGCCCGGCGCGTTGCCCGAGCGAACATCGCCGACGCTGCTGCACGCTGGGCGCGAGGCCTCGGCGCTCGAAACGGCGCGCGAGGCAACCCCGTCTCGCAGCGAGCCGGATTCCGCTCGGGAGGGCGAGGCACCGAGCGAGGTAACGTCGGTGGCGTTGGACGACGCTTCGGCCGCGGCGCTGTTCGAGCGTGCCCGAGAGCTCCGGAAACGCGATTGGCCGGCAGCGGCGTCGCTGTATGAGCAGCTCATCAGCCGTCACCCCGCGTCGCCCGAGGCGGGCATCAGCGAGATGGCGCTCGGCAAGTGGTCGCTCGCTCGGGGCCGTGCGCAGGAGGCTTTGACCTGGTTTCGCGCTCATCAGCGGCGCCCGAGCAGCGCGCTCGCCGCCGAGGCCATCTGGGGCGAGGCGCAGGCGCTCGAACGGCTAGGGATGCGCGCTCTGGCGAGCGGCCCGTGGCGCCGGCTGATCGAGCAGTATCCTGCCTCTCCTTATGCCAGGGTCGCGCGCCAGCAGCTCCGGCATGCCGAGTAGCGGCGACGGCGTGCGCGGCCCAACGTCAACCCTGCGGGCTGGCAGGTTTCGTTCGCGGCTCCGCTTCGCGCATCTGCCGCATCTGCCGCATCTGCCGCATCTGCCGCATCTGCTCACGCTCAGCGGTCTGCTCATGCTCGGCTGTCTGCATTCGGCGAGCTCGGCAGTGACGGGCGCGCGCGGGGGCACGCCGCGCACGTGCGGCGGCGCGGGGCCTGAGTCCCTCGAGGTCGCGCTGGTCGACGCGGCCAGGTCGGCGTCCCTCGCTCTGTCGATCTGCGATTGGTTTCGCGACGAGCCCTTTCGGGTCGAGTTCGTCGAGTCCGCCCGGTTCGCCACCGGCGACGTGCGCGCGCCAAAAGTGCGCCAGGTCCGCGTGTTGCTCGAGTCCGAGCGCGAGGCGCGCCTCTACCTCGTCCCGCCGGGCGCTCGAGGTGCGGTTGGAGGCGGGCAGCGCTGGGTCCGCAGCATCGCGCTCTCGGCGGGGCTGGATGACGCTGGCGTCGAGGTGATTGCGCAAGCGCTGCATTCGACCGTGTTGGCGGCCGAGCTCGAGCCCGCCAAGCCTGAGCCCGCTGCTCCGGTCAGCGCGCGGAAGCTCGCGGGAACAGCCGCAAAAAAAGCGCCTGCCGGGGCCACCGGTCGTGCACGGCTGCCCGTGCGTACAGCCTTGGGTTATCACTTCTACGCGCGGGGTGCCGAGCCGCTCACGCATGGGCCGGCGCTTCGCGTCGAGCTCGATTGGCAAGACCAGCCGCTGTCGTGGGGCGCCTTTGCGCGCGCAGCTGCTTTTACGTCGGACCATACGCGAGCAGGAGGGCTCGACGTCAGCCTCTCTGGAGCGTCACTTGGCGCGGGGCTGTGCGCTAGCGCGCCGCTCTCCAAGCTGATCGGCCGCGTGGCGCTCGGGGGGAACGTGGACCTGCTCGGCCTCGACGTGCAGGTCATCGATCCCGACGCGCTGCGTTTGACCGGTAGCCGCCGCGCCCGCCCGCGCGTGTTCGTGGGCATGGAAGCAGGGCTAAATGTGCCAATGGGTGATCTGGAGCTGGCGCTCGCCGGTTTGCTCCGCTGGCAGCTCTCGGCCAGCCATTACGACATCTTGGAGGGCCAGGAGCTCTCCACGGTGATCGTGCCCTGGCGCTTGCAGCCCGGCGCGACCCTGGAGCTCGCCTACGTCTGGTAACGGCCGGGCCGGCACGCGCTCCGGAGTCTGTCAGCTCTGCACGTCGATCCCTTCGACTCCGAATTTGCTAAGACACGCGCCATGGAGCGCATCTCCCTGATTCGTCCCGACGATTGGCATCTGCACCTGCGTGACGGGGCACGGCTCGAGTCCGTCGTGGCGCACACCGCCGCGCACTTTGCCCGGGCCATCGTCATGCCGAACCTCGTGCCGCCGGTAGAAACGGTCGAGCAGGCGCTCGCTTACCGGGGACGCATCCTCGAGGCGTGCGGCGGCGTCGCGTTTGAGCCGCTCATGACGCTGTACCTGACGGCCAACACGACCGCCGCCGAGGTCCGGCGCGCGGCGGCCGACCCCCACGTGCACGCCATAAAATTGTATCCCGCGGGCGCCACCACCAACTCCGAAGCCGGCATCCGCAGCCTCGAGCGCGTCTACCCGGTGCTGGAGACCATGGCCGAGGTCGGCTTGCCCTTGCTCGTGCACGGGGAGACGACGGACCCCAGCGCGGACGTGTTCGATCGCGAAGCGCGTTTCATTACTGATACACTAGCGCCGCTGGTCGAGCGTTTCTCGAGCTTGCCCGTGGTGTTCGAGCACATCACCACCAGCGAGGCGGTCAGCTTCGTAGAGAGCGCGCGGCGGGGGGTGGCCGCCACCATCACAGCGCATCACCTGCTGTATAACCGCAACGCGATCTTCCGCGGCGGCGTGCGGCCCGACTTGTACTGCTTGCCTGTCCTGAAGCGCGAGTCACATCGGCAGGCGTTGCTCGCGGCCGCCACCTCGGGGGATGCGCGCTTCTTTCTCGGCACGGATAGCGCTCCCCACGCGCGGAGCGCCAAACACGCGGCGTGCGGCTGCGCCGGCATCTACACCGCCCACGCGGCGCTACCTCTCTACGCGGAGGCGTTCGACAGCGCAGGAGCCCTCGACAAGCTGGAGGGCTTCGCGAGCTTCTTTGGTCCCGACTTCTATGGCTTGCCTCGCAATACCGAGCGCGTCGAGCTAGTGCGGGAGGCCTGGCCCGTGCCGACGGAGTATGACTTTGGTGGCGAGCCGCTGACGCCGCTGCGCGCGGGCGAGAGCGTCGCCTGGCGGGTCGTGGGCTGACCGACTGGGAGGCTCGGCGCGGCGGAGCCCTCAAAGGCCACGGGACTCCAGGTCGTCGCGGGGGCGGCCCGGCGGGTCCCGTGCGGTCCAAGCGGCAGTATCGGATGACCGATCCAGTCTCTTTTGATGTCTATGGATCCATTATAGTGGAGGTGGCCAACGACTTTTGGTATGTCGGCAAAGCTCCGTGTTCACGCTGACCGCGCCCGCTACGCCCCCTCGCTCCCTGCGCGCCAAGGCCATGGTGTTCGAGGATCCTGCGTCACGCGCGCTGCTCGCGCGCATCGAAAGGATCGCGCGGAGCGACGCCGCGGTGCTGGTGACGGGGGAGACCGGCACCGGTAAAGAGCTGGTCGCCCGGGAGCTGCATGCGCAGAGTCGCCGCGCGGACCGAGCCTTCGTGGCGGTGAACGCGGGTGCGTTCTCGGAAGAGCTGATCGAGAGCGAGCTGTTTGGGCACGAACGGGGGGCGTTCACGGGCGCACACGTCGGCAAGCCGGGGTGGTTCGAAGCCGCCCACGGTGGGACGCTGTTTTTGGACGAGATCGGCGATTTGCCGCCGAGGCTCCAGGTGAAGCTGCTGCGGGTGCTGCAAGAAGGCGAGATCACGCGGCTCGGCTCACGCGCAGCGACCCCCGTGGACGTCAGGTTGGTCGCAGCCACGAACGTGGACCTGCGAGCCGCCTTGCGGGCGGGGCGCTTCCGCGAAGACCTGTTCTATCGCCTGAATGTCACTTCAGTGGCGCTGCCGCCCCTCCTGGGTCGGACCGCGCCGGCTAGCCCTCATGCGTTCGTTGCTGCTCCAGCAGCAGCCTGCAGCAGTTGCTGCTGGGGGCGCATCCAGAGGGGGATTAGCAGCTGCAATTCGGCGGGAGCGGGCTTGGCGCGGCGCTTGCTGATGGGGGCATCGTAGCATGCAAGATTCAATACTCGAAGCGGACGTGGTCGTGGTCGGAGGCGGCAGCGCTGGCTCGACCGCTGCCATCCGCGCCCAGCAGATGCTGCCGCGCGGGCGCGTCATCCTGCTCGAGAAGGCGCACATCAAGCGCAGCGGCGCCATCGCCATCGGGATGGACGGCCTGAACAACGCCATCGTGCCCGGCCACGCGACGCCCGAGCAGTACGTCAAAGAGATCACGATGGCCAATGACGGCATCGTCAATCAGCGCGCCATCCTGGAGTACGCGACGAACAGCTTTGCCATGCTCGAGGAGCTCGACGCCTGGGGCGTCAAGTTTCAAAAGACCCAGTCCGGCGCCTTCGACGTGAAGAAGGTCCACCACCGCGGCAGCTACGTCTTGCCGATGCCAGAGGGCTACGATTTAAAGAAGATCCTGACCCGTGTGCTCAAGCGCGTGGGCGCCCGCATCATCAACCGGGTGATGGCCACGCGCCTGCTCGTCGACGACGGGCGGATCGCGGGCGTGCTCGGTTTCGATACGCGCGACGGCGAGTTCAAGGTGATCCGTTGCAAGGCGGTGATCCTGTGTTGTGGCGCCTCCGGCCGGCTCGGCCTCCCCGCCTCGGGTTACCTGTACGGCACGTACGAGAACCCCGCCAACGCCGGGGACGGCTATTCGCTCGCCTATCACGCCGGCGCCGAGCTGACCGGGATCGAGTGCTTTCAGATCAATCCGCTGATCAAGGACTACAACGGCCCGGCGTGTGCGTACGTCACGGGTCCGCTCGGCGGCCACACCGTCAATGCCCTCGGCCACCGCTTCATCGAGAGCGACTATTGGAGCGGGCATATGATGATGGAGTTCTACCGCGAGCTCCATTCGGAGAAGGGGCCGGTGTACCTCAAGCTGAACCACCTGGCGCCGGAGACGCTCACCGAGATCGAGCGAGTGTTGCACCGCACCGAGCGCCCGAGCCGAGGCCGCTTTCACCAGGGCCGCGGCAACAGCTATGATCGAGACCTGGTGGAGATGCACATCTCCGAGATCGGCCTGTGCAGCGGGCACAGCGGCTCTGGCGTGTGGGTCAATGAAAAGGGGGAGACGACCGTGCCCGGGCTGTACGCCGCGGGTGACATGGCGTGTGTCCCCCACAACTACCTGCTCGGCGCGTTGACGTACGGCAAGCTCTGCGCAAACCACGCGCTCGATTACCTCAAAGAGGCGCCGGAGAGCCCGAGCTCGCCCGAGCTCGACGCGCAGGTCGAGGCGGAGCGCGCACGCGTGCTCGCGCCGCTCTCACGACCGAACGGCATCCCGCACCACCAGTTCGAGTACAAGCTGCGCCGGCTCGTCAATGACTACCTGCAGCCGCCGAAGAGCGCACAGCGCATGCGCGCCGGGCTCGAGCACTTCCTGCGCGCCAGCGCAGAGCTGGCTGAGGTCGGCGCCAACGGCCCGCACGAGGTGATGCGGGTGATGGAAGCGCACTTCATCCGCGATTGTGCCGAGATGGCGGCGCGAGCCTCGCTCTTTCGCACCGAGAGCCGCTGGGGCCTCTACCACTACCGTCAGGACTTCCCGGACATGGACGATGACAACTGGTTCGTACACGTCAACCTGAAGAAAGGCGCGAGCGGCGAGATGGAAGCCTTCAAGCGGCCCGTGGCACCGTATGTGGTGCCGCTCGATAAAGACGAGCTCAGGGGCTATCACGGGCTGCGCATCGCCGCGGCTCAGGCGCTGAGCGCGTAATAAGCGGCCATGAAACTGCGGACTACCCCAAGACAGGAACAGAGCATTTGAGCGAGCTAGTCGATCGAGAGACGATCAAGGCCAAACAGGCGTCCCAGGTGGGCAGCGCCCAAACCACGCGCCGCTATGACGTGCCCGTGATCGTGGATGAGACGAAGTGCATCACCGGCTGCAGAATCTGCATCGAATCCTGCCCAGTGGATTGCCTGGCGGTGGATCCGAAGACCACCAAGGCCAGCATGGCGTTTGACGAGTGCTGGTATTGCCTGGCCTGCGAGATCGACTGCCCCAAAGACGCCATCACCGTCAAGATCCCGTTCCTGCTGCGCTGAGCGCCTCGCCCGCGGAAGTACCCGAGAACGCGATGCAAGAGCCGGAGCACGACAAAGTGGTAAGCCAGCTGCGCCACCCCGACGCGAGTCAGCGCCAACTCGCCCTCATGCAGCTCGACGACATCGCGAGCGCGGAGTCGGTGCCGCCGCTGATCGAGGCGCTCGAGGACAGCGACCCCGTCGTGCGGCGCCTCGCGGTCGGTGTCCTCGAGGAGCTCGGTGATGCGCGCGCGGTGCCGGGCATCATCCTTTGCCTGCTGGACGCGGACCGAGAGGTGAGGGAGGCCGCCAGCGCTGCGCTCAGAGACTTTCGCGGAGAGGACGCAGCCACGGAAATGATCGCCGCCATTGCGCATCCCCATCCGGAGGTGCGGCGCGCGGTGATCGTGGGTCTTCGAGAGCAGAAGGATCCGCGGGCCGTGTCGCCGTTGATACAGGCCTTGCGAGATCCTTCCGGCGACGTGCGTCGCGAAGCCGTCATCACGCTCGCTTATCTGCGCTTGCCCGAATCGGTAGCGCCGCTCCGAAGGTGCCTGCGCGACGCGGACGAGAACGTGCGTCGAGTGGTGGTCGGGGCGCTCAGCTACTTTAACGGGCCCGCGTTGCTCCCGGACTTTGAGGCGGCGCTCGGGGACTCGGACTGGCGCGTGCGCGTGGAGGCCGCGATCGTGCTCGGGCGTTCCGCGCTGTCCGGCGCCATCCCCAGCCTTCAGGTGGCGCTCCGGGATCCCTACTGGCAGGTCCAGAAGGAAGCCATCAACTCGCTCGGGCGGCTCGCCGCGGCGGCGGCGGTCCCGGAGCTGATCGGGTTTCTAAACAGCGACGCCGCCGATCTGCGGCGCGCCGCGGCCTACGCCCTCGGAGAAATCAAGACCACCCGCGCTGTCGCAGCGCTCACGGGCCTCGCGCGCGATCCCGACGTCGAGGTGCGCAAAGCCGCGGCGCGCGCGCTCGAAGCCATCAACCAAGGCTCGGCGCAATCCTGAGCCTCGACCGACGGAGCGCCAGAGCTACAGCCGGTCAAAGCTCTGTGCAATACGCGTGTAATCGGCACGACTGTCTAGTATACGGGACAACAGGAGCGAACCAATGAAACGAATCGTCCAACTGCTGCAAATCGCCGTGTGCCTGTTCAGCGTCTCGGCGCGAGCGGGTGAGACCATTCGGGTCGCGATCGGCACGCAGGACACCACGATCAACTGCGCCACGGGCGGGCCGCTCGTGCGTGAGCTCCACTTGCTGGAGAAGTACCTACCCAAGACCGGCAAGTACCAGGACACGAGCTACGACATCCAGTGGGAGAACCAGCCGACGGGCGCGCAGCTGAACAGCAAGTACCTCGCCAATCAGCTCGACATCGTGCAAATGGCGGACTTCCCCTCGGTGATCGGCGCGACGGCGCTGGCTGCGGCGGGGGACCAGGTGCGCTCCTTTTACATCGCGAACCTGTCGGGCGGCATCAACGGCGCGGGCAACGCCATCCTGGTGCCTACGGATTCCCCGGTACAGTCGCTGTCCGAGCTCAAGGGCAAGAAGGTGTCAGTGCCGTTTGGCTCGACGGCGCATGCCATGTTGATCCGAGCCGTCCAGGACCTCGGCTGGGACCCGAACACGGACGTGCAGATCGTGACCCAAACGCCGGAGGTCGCCGGCAGCGCCCTCAAGGCGCACCAGATCGACGCGCACGCGAACTTCGTGCCCTTTGGCGAGCTCTTTCCGTTCCGCGGTTTCGCGCGCAAGATCTACGACGGCAGCTCGACGGGGGTGACCACCACGCACGGCGTGCAGGTGCGCTCGGACTTCGCCGCCAAATACCCGGAGATCGTGGTCGCTTATCTCCAGGCCACGCTCGAAGCGGACCGACTGTATCGGGAAGACCCCGAGGGTATCTCGGAGCGGCTCGCCAAGTGGACGGGCGTGGACGCGGAAGTCTACTACGCCTTTCACGGCCCGCACGGCATCCAGACGCGCGACTATTCGCTCAAGCCCGAGTTCAAGACCGCGATCGCCCGAGCGCAAGAGTCGCTCCAGGTGCTGAAGAAGGTGGTCAAGAAGATCGACGTCGACAGCTACGTCAATGATCGATTCATCCGGGAGGCGGCGCAGAAGTCCGGGTACGACTACGACGCGCGCTTAAAAAGCTACGAGCCGCTGCCGTTTCGAGAGCAGGCCGTTGACACCGGCGGCCCCGTGCAGGACGCCAAGCTGGCAGGGCAAATCTGGGTCCGGGGTGAAGCCAAGGTGCGACTGTACAGCAGCGTCGAGGCCACCTTCGCTGCGCTGAAGAAGCTCGAGGCCGAGGGTCGAGCCATTCGAGTGACGTTCGTCCACGATCGCGAGAGCGGCAACAAGCTGTTCGCGGACAAGGTCTGGTATGTGCAGAACGGCGGCAAGCTCGCGGCCTTCTTGAGCAGAAAATCTGCCGATGCGTGGGCCGCGAAAAACGGAGGCGCCGTGCTTGGCTTCGATGGAGCTCGCAAAGTTGGCGTCTCTAGCTGAGGTCGGCGCACCCCGCGCGCGGGACGAGCCCGTCGGCGCTCTCGGTGCCGACGCTTTCGACCCGTCGGCGCTCGCGGACCTGCCACGCGCGGACCTGCCACGCGACGGCGGCAGCGCGCGCCGGCGCTGGAAGCGGGCGCTCCGTTCGCTTCTCGTCGGGCTCGGCTCACTCTGCCTCTGGCTCGGCCTGTGGCAAACGGCCTCCGTCAATGACTACAACTTCTTCTTCCGCTTCGAGAACGTGCCGGCGCCCTCCGAGGTCGCCGCCGCCGCGAGCGAGCTGTGGGAGGCGCCCAAATTTGCTTCGCACCTGACGAGCAGCCTGGGCCGCATCTTCATCGGCTTCTCGATCGCTGCTGTCCTGGCCGTCGCCGCTGGCCTCTTGATCGGCCGCTTCCGTCTCGCGGCGCAGTCGCTCTGGCCTCCGCTCGAGGTGCTGCGGCCCATCCCCGCCGTGGCCTGGATCCCGATCGCGATCCTGCTGTTCGCTTCTGCCGAGCAGAGCATGGTATTCATCACCTTCATCGGAGCGTTCTTCCCCATTCTGCTCAACACCGTCCACGGGGTGGAGGCGCTCGATAAGCGGCTCGTCTTCGCCTCGCTCAGCCTGGGGGCGGGCCCGTTCGACATCTTTCGCGAGGTCATCTTGCCCGGTGCGCTGCCTTCCATCGTCACCGGGCTCAGCATCGGGATGGGCACGTCCTGGTTTTCGCTCGTGACCGCGGAGATGATCTCCGGGCAATACGGCATCGGCTACTACACGTGGGAGGCCTACACCTTGCAGAATTATCCGCATATCGTGCTCGGGATGATCAGCATCGGTATCCTGGGCATGGCGAGCAGCTTGCTGGTCAAGTGGATCGGCCGGCGCCTGATGCCGTGGTTTCGGCCCGGGGTGAGCTCTTCGTGACGCATACGGGGTCGCTGTCCCAAGCGCTGCCGGCGGCCGCACCACGCTCGGGGTCGATCGCCCTGCGTAACGTGGACATCCATTTTGGCGAGGGCAAAACGGCGGTCAGAGCTCTGAGCGGCATCGACCTCGAGGTCCAGCCGGGTGAGCTCGTGAGCATCCTCGGCCCGTCCGGTTGTGGCAAGTCGACGATCATCGGAGCCATCGCCGGCTTTACGCCGATCACGTCGGGCGAGCTCGAGGTCGACGCCCGGCGGGTGAGCGCGCCCGGCCCCGATCGTGGCGTCGTCTTTCAACAGCACACGCTGTTCCCGTGGAAGACCGTGCTCGAGAACGTGGAGTTCGGTCTCAAGATGCGTGGCGTGGGTAGGGCCGAGCGAGCGGACGTCGCTCGCGAGATCCTCGCGCACGTGGGCCTCGCGGATTTCATCCAGCATTACCCCTGGCAGCTGTCCGGAGGCATGCAACAGCGGGTCAGCCTGGCGCGTGTGCTGGTCAATCGTCCGCGTGTCGCGCTGATGGACGAGCCGTTCTGTTCGCTGGACGCGCAGACCCGGCTCACGATGCAACAGCTGCTGCTCAGCCTCTGGCACGAGTTTCACATGACGGTGATCTTCGTTACGCACGACGTCGACGAGGCCATTTTCCTGAGTGACCGGGTGGTGGTCCTCACCCGGCGTCCAGGGCGGATCAAGGCGGAGATCGCCATACGGCTCGCTCGCCCGCGGACGCCCGAGCTGCTCACGAGCCCCGACTTCGTAGAGCTCAAGCGCCGCACGCTGGAGCTGCTGCTCGCCGAGTCACCTGCGGCGGGCCCACGGGCGCGGACGGGCGGCAGCGGCGTAGGAACGGTAGCGAAGATCAGCGGCTGGCGTTGACGAAGTCCACGATCGCCTGAGAGGTCGGCTCTGCAAATTGCCTGGCGACCCAGTGATCGTCGGTATCGAACGTCATGAGGCGGGCATTCGGGAGATGCGCCGCGAGCTCGTGAGCGACCCCGAGCGGGCTGATCGGGTCACGAGTGGCCCAGACGAGGAGCACGGGTACCGTGATGTGATGCAGCTGGTCCGTCAGATCGGGTACGGGCGCGTGGGGCCAGGTGGGGCCAGGGTCATGTGAGGCTCGATTGCTGGGCCTCCAGTCCTTTGCGCCCTGGCGCGCCATGTCCACCCCCGCCGCGGCGACCACGAGGACCAGGTGCGTCACCAGCTCGGGGTAGCGGAGCGCGAGCTGCAGGCTGATGTAGCCTCCCATCGACTGACCGACGACGACGCTCGGCAAGCTGATGCCGCGAGCCACGAGGTCGACGAGGTCGTCGTAGCCGTTCACGTCGAGCTGGGGTGGCGCTGCACCGAGACCCGGTAGGTCGAGCGTGCGCTTTTGCCAGCTCTGCGGCAAGCGCGCCATCACCGGCTCCCAGAACGCTCCGAGACCGGCGGCCCCCGGGACGAAAGTGACGTGGATATCCTGCATGATCGCTCGCACGGCCCGAACTACTCCCCTCGAGCCCTACCAACAAGCGCTCAACGCAGCCAGTAGACAATGGCGCCGACCGTCAGCGCCAAGAGCAACATCATCAGCCATGGCCCGCGGGGCGCCAGGAGCCCCCGCCGACGAGTCATGCCCATCAAGAGGGGCGTGGGCCCACCCGGTCCACCCGACGTGCGCATGCCGCGCGACATTAATCCCCCGAGCGCGCGGAATCGAGGCCTACGAGCAGAGGTTATTGATCAGGGCCAATGCGGCGGCCCGCGCGCTCCGCGTACTACCCGAACCGGTGGCTCAGTCGTAGAGAGGGGTAGGGTTTCTCAGATAGTCGAAGGAGGGTAGGCGTGAACGTCGTCGAAGAACCTAGCTTAGCGCACACGCCAGGGGGCGGGTGGGGTGAAGGCAAGCTGGCTTTGAGGCTCGACGAATTGCCCGACGGCGTGCTCGTGGTCAGCGCAGAGGGGCGGATCGAGGCGGCCAACTGGGCCTTCCTGCAGCTCGCCAAGCGCCAGCTGGAGGACGTGCTGGGACAGCCGTTCGCCTCATTAGTCGCGGAAGAGGACATGCTCAACATCGTCGGCTTCCACGCCATGTTCGGCGACGCGCGCACACAGGACAACAACATGATTTTCTGTGCGCCCGACGGCACCCGCCGCTCGCTGATCGTGTGCTCCGTCCGCTCCGGCGACCAAGAGCGCGTGATCATGACGGCGCGCGCCTCGGGTACGGTTCAAGAAGAGCTGGCGGACGTCTCGCGCTGGGCCGCAGCCGAGCAAGAACGCGCGCTCGAGCTGGTGCGCGCGCGGGACGCGTTGGCCGCGAAGAACGATGCTCTCTCCGCGGCGCAGTCGGAGCTCGAGAGCGCGTACGCCAAATTGCAGAGCGAGGGCGCGACGCGCGAGCGACTGGAGAATGAGCTGCGTGTGGCGCAGCGGCTCGAGAGCATCGGCCAACTCGCCGCGGGCGTCGCGCACGAGATCAACACGCCGATGCAGTACATCGGCGACAACGTGCACTTTCTCTCCAGCGCATTCAAGAACCTCTCGTCGTATCTCGAGATCGTGCTGGCCGCGTCGAGCGACGAGGGGGAAGGGGCGTGGGCAGAGGTGCGCCCCCGCCTGGCCGCCGCGCAGAAGAAGCTACGCCTCGGCTTCCTGATCGCGGAAGTGCCGAAGGCTCTGAACGCTGCCAACGAGGGTATCGAGCACGTGTCGAAGATCGTGCAAGCGATGAAGTCTTTCGCGCACCTGGATCACGATGAAAAAGTGCATAGCGATATCAACCGCACGATCACCGACACGCTGACCGTCGCGCAGAACGAGTACAAGAACCTGGCCGCCGTAGACACCGAGCTCGGTGAGTTGCCGCTCGTGATCTGCTTTGCCGGCAAGCTAAACCAGGTCTTCCTGAACCTGATTGTCAACGCCGCGCACGCGATCGAAGACGCCAAGAAGCCGGGGCTCGGCCTGATCCGCGTGGCCTCCAGCGCGGCCGCGGGCTGGGTCGAGGTGCGGATTTCGGACGATGGCTGCGGGATCCCCCCGCACATCGCGCATCAAGTCTTCGATCAATTCTTCACCACCAAGGCGGTCGGGCGCGGTTCGGGGCAGGGCTTGAGCTTGGCGCGCAGCATCGTGGTCGAGGCGCACGGCGGCACCTTGTCCTTTGAAAGCGCCGTTGGCGTTGGGACCACCTTCATCGTCCGACTGCCGATCGACGGAGGCACCCCGCTCGTCAGTAGCTAGTCGCCTTCGAGCCGCGCTCTACAATTATTGCGGGCTGCGATTCAAAAGGATCGAGGCACTAGACGTCTCCGATCTTCTTCGGTTTTCGCGCCGACCGCCCCGGCGTGAGCCGGCCTAAATTTGCGAACTGTGCGAACAATCCGTGATCGGCCGAGGGGATTTCTGGCATTTCGTCCAACAATCCGCGAGAGAGGCAGTCCGTGAGAATGCGCCGATTCGAAATTGCCCCCCGTTGTCTAGTCAAGTCGCTCTCGCCAGCCTGCCTTTGGCTGCTGCCCGCGTTGGGGCTCGCCTGGGGGTGCGCCAACCAGCGTACGCTCGAGCACGAGCCTGCGTCCGGTAGCCAGGCGCTGGAGCTGCGGGCGCAACCGCGCTCGGAGAGCGTCGCGGAGGTCGAGATCGAGAACCCCTCAGACTTCGCGCGAGCGGACGCTCCGATCTACTTGAGTTACTACGACCTCGGTCTCGCGGCGAGCGATCCCCGCCTCGCTGACCTGTCAGCGGTGGTGCGCGGCGCGAGCGTGCCGATGCAGCATGTGGACGAAGACGCGGACGGCGCCAAAGACGGCATCCTCGCGCTCGTACAGCTCGAGCCGAGCGAACGCCTGATGGTCAGCGTCAGCATCGACCGCGCGGCGCCCAAGGATTTTGCGAAGCGTACCCAGGCCGAGATCGCGGTCAAGGTGGGCGGCGAGTGGAAGCCGCGGGAGAAGGACCCCAAGCTCAAAGAGTATGTGGGTGGAGCATTTCAGAACGTCCAGCAGCTCACGCCGCCGCCGGAGCACACCGACCACTCATATCTGATCCGCTACGAAGGGCCAGGTATCGAGTCGGACAAAGTGGGCTATCGCATCTACCTCGACGAGCGCAACGGCTTTGACATCTTCGGGAAGAAGACGCCGGAGCCCGTGCTCGGGCGCGTCGGCCTCGACGGCTACGAGTCGTATCATCACATGGCCGACTGGGGCATGGACATCCTCAAGGTCGGGCTCACGCTCGGGGCTGGTGGGTTTGGCTCCTACGACGGCAAAAAAATTGGTCTCGTCTCCAGCGTCAAGGGTTGGGACGCTCGCGTCGTCGAGAACGGCCCGGTGTATTCAGCCTTTGGCATCAAGTACAAGCAGTGGGAGGTGCGGGGCAAGCGCCTCGACGTGAGCGCCAACTTCTCGATGCTGGCGGGCAGTCGGCGCGTGCACACGCGCCTCACGCTCTCCGACGGCTTGCCCGAGCTGGCGGTGGGCGTGGTGAAGCACGAAGGCACCGAGCTGCTCGTCGGCTCCGCGAACATTCCCGGCAAGAGCTACACGTACGTCGGGAGCTGGGGCAAACAGAGCTTGAACGGGGATCAGCTGGGCATGGCCGTGCTGTTCGAGCGCGGCGCGCTCGTCGTGCCGCAGGCAAAACCGACGGCCGCGGCCGCCAGCGCTGGCTCAAAACGCTCAGCCGGGGGCATGGCGCGAGACCGCACGGCGCCCGCTACCCTGGCGGCGGACAAAGTGGCGGTGCTCGACGAGCCCGAAAACTACGCCGTTCTACTCGAGCCCGCGGGCACCGAGGTCACGTATGACTTCCTCGCCGCCTGGGAGGGAGAGCCCGGCGGCATCAAGAGTCGGGACGAGTTTCAGAAATATCTCGAGCGGGAGGCGGAGCAGCTCGGCATGCCCCCCCGCCAGCGCCTGAAGACGGCGTTGTCGCAAAAATCCAAGGTGTTCCCGCTGACCGCGGCCTCGGCGCGCGATTGGGCCAAAAAGCTCGCCGACTCCGAGCTCGAACGCAAGACGCTGAGCTACCGGTTCGACGGTTGGGATCGCAACCGCGGCCGCAAGCCCAAGTTCGAATACGACGTCGTGGGGCTCCAGCCGCTGGCTTACGAAGAGCTCAACCAGATCGCGCCCGATGCGCGCTACGCCGCCGTCGTTGAACAGGTCACGGGCTCCTACGTCACCGAGGAGGGTAACATCCGAGAGTACGACGAATACGATTACAACATCGACAGCGTCGCGCCGGGCCGCAACCTGCTCAGCCTGTTTGCGAGCACTGGCCAGGAGAAGTACAAGAAGGCCGCCGGCCTCTTGCGGCGGCAGCTCGAAGCTCATCCCAAGACCAGCGAGGGAGCCTTCTGGCACAAGAAGCGCTACCCCTGGCAGCTGTGGCTCGATGGCGTGTACATGGGCATGCCGTTTCTGGCGCGCTACTCGGCCATGTTCGAGGAGGGGAAGAGCCTCGACGAAGTCGTCAATGAATTCGTGATCTCGAGGAAGCACCTGCGCGATCCCAAGACCGGCCTCTACGCGCACGCCTGGGACGAAAAGAGAGAGCAGCCGTGGGCAGATCCCGAGACGGGCCTGTCCAAGCAACGTTGGGGCCGTGGCCTGGGCTGGTTCAGCATGGCCGTCGTGGACGTGCTCGATCACATTCCGGAGGCGGATCAAAAACACCGCGCCCCGCTTCTCGAAATCGTGAACGAGCTCGCGCCGGCGCTGCTCGCCGTTCAAGACAAAGCCACGCACACCTGGTGGCAGATCCTGGACCAGCCGCAGGCGACGGGTAACTACCGCGAGTCCACGGCGTCGGCCATGTTCACGTACTTCCTCGCCAAGGCGGTCCGCAAGGGCTACCTCCCGAGCTCTTACAAGCAGGCGGCGGTCGAGGCCTATCAGGGCGCCATCGATGAGTTCATCACTGTGCATCCCGACGGGAAGATCAGCATGACCAACCAGTGCCTGGTGGCGGGCCTCGGTTACGGGCGCGACGGCAGCTATCGCTACTACATGAGCGAACCCGTTTGGAAAAACGACCCGAAGGGGAACGGGCCGTTCATCCTCGCCGGTGTCGAGCTGTATCGCTTGCTGGGGAGCTGAGCCAGCGAAGGGGCGCTCGGCGCGGCGCCGAGCGGGCCCCCCTTGACGCGCCCTCGGTCGGGCCCAATACCCGAGCTCGACCGCCGTGCGACTCGCCCGTCCCTCGACAGCATCATCCAAGCCGGCCGCTGCGCTCAACCGGCTGACGCTGTGTTTTCTCGACGCGGAGACGGAGCGCGACTTTCGGCTCCAGCGGTCGGAGGCGTCCCGAGCCATCCTGCGCCGTTTCATCGTCTTCATGGTCCTGCTCGTGGGGTTCGTCACCACGGGCATCCGGCATAAGCTGGAGCTCGCGCGCGTTGCGGGCATGCCCGTACCGCCGCAGCTGGGGGTGGGCGGCCCTGGGCTCGCCTTCGGAGCGGCGCTCGCGCTGCTCTTGTTCCTGGCCACGTTGTCTCGGCGCTTCGTGCCCTACCTGCACACGGTGACGGCACTGTGTATGGCGGGGCTCGTGCTCGTCGATAGCTGGCACTCGTTGGCGCTGCCGCTGACGTACGCTTTGTACGGCACGATCCTGAACCTGGTCGTTCTGTATGTCGCTTCTCAGCTGCGCTTTGCGACGGCGAGCTTGCTCGGGGTCGCCGCGAGCATGATGTATCTGTGCTGCGCCGCGGCCCAGCACGGCCCGATGATCCAGGCGGACCCGCTCATGCAATTGCAGATGGGCGTGACGGTGACGGTGCTCGCCTGCACCAATCTGCTGCTCATGTTCGTCACCCACCAACGGGAGCTGTCCGCGCGCCTCGCCTACCATCGCGCGCGTTTGCTCGAACAGCGCAGCGTCGAGCTCGAAACGGCGCTCGCGAGCTTGAAACAAGCAGAGCTGCAGCTGGTGGAGAACGAGAAGCGAGCCGCTGCGGGGCGCCTGGTAGCTGGCATCTTGCATGAGATGAACACACCCCTCGGTGCGCTGTCTTCAGCGACGCAGACGCTCGGGCGTGGCCTCGAACGCGTACGCGCGATGCTGCCGACGGGCTCCCCGGCGGAGCTCGTCTCGACGCTGGATGCTGCCGGGCGGCTCACGGGTGTGCAAGCCGCGAGTGGTGAGCGCATCCGGGAAGTGACCGAGCGGCTCAAGCAGTTCGTGAGCCTGGACCGTGCTGCGCTGCAGGTCGCGGACGTGCGGGGCGGCATCGAGACGGCGGCGGCGCTGATCGTTCCCTCCTTGCCCGCAGGCGTCGCCGTGAAGCTCGAGCTCGGGCCGTGTCCGATCTGGGTGCAGTGCTTTCCGGGCAGGCTAAATCAGGTCTTCCTCAATCTCTTGAAGAACGCGGCGAGCGCCTTCGACGCCCAGGGCCCGCTCAGCCGCGGCGAGATTGTGGTCAGCGCCCGCGTGGCGGCAGGGCGGCTCTGGGTGCTGGTGCGCGACACGGGACGCGGCATCGATCCACAGCAGCTGCAGCGCATCTTCGAGCTCGACTTTTCGCGTCAGGGCTCGCGCGTCAAGCTACGCCTGGGGTTGCCGGCGAGCCGCGGAGTGGTCGAGGCTATCGGTGGCTCGCTCACGCTCGAGAGCGAGGTAGGGCGCGGCAGCACAGCCATCATCGAGCTGCCCCTCGGGGCCACGCCGGCGGCGGCGCGTGCGCCAGTCGCACAGGGCAGCGCCCCCAAGGAGCGCGAGCCTGCTGCTCCGCTAACTGCGCCGGCAGGGGGCGGAGCGCGCGCGCTGCCTTCGCTGTGACGCTCGATTTGCTGCTGCGAGCGCGACCGACTGCCAAAAGATGGATCCTGAGCACCGCGCCGGCTAGAAATGGCCATGGTAAAAGCTCTGAGTCAGATCTGGGTCATGGCAGCATCGGGTGGGCTGTGTCTGCTGGCGGCCCGATCGGCCCACGCGGCGCCGCCGGGGGAGTGGTCGATCGCCGTTGAAAGGCTCTTTGGCTTGAGCCGCGTCACCAGCGAGATCGAGACCCCGAGCGGGGACGTGTCGACGACCGCGACCTCCATCAGCATCTTCACCTCGTTCAGCGGGCTGCGCGGTTACTCCACGCCGCGCCTGGCCTTCGACTACCTCGCGAGGTCGGGGGTCACCTTCGGCGGCGCCGTGGGCTACGAGACGATCAGCTTCGACGGGGGCGCCGACACGAGCGCCTGGCTGCTCGCCGCGCGGGTGGGCTACTTCGCGCGCCCGAGCGCGGGTTTTGGCATCTGGCCGCGCGTGGGGCTGACGCACGTGGCGCTCGACATCGGTGACGACGACGATGACGACGAGACGGCGACGGCGCTGACGCTGGAAGTGCCGCTGGTGTTTCTGCTGGGGCCGGGGGTTGGCCTGACGCTCACCCCCCACGCCGACATCGGCATCGCGGGTGGCAACGATCAAGTCGACCGCACGACGACCGAGCTGGGTCTCCAGTTTGGCGGCAACGTATTCTTCTGAGGGCACGGGCTTCGCCAGGCCCGAGCTTGCGCGGGCGCCCGGGGGGGTTATGTTCTTCCGCAAATGAGTCGCCCCGGTCTCGCAGCAGTGCTGTCAGTCGTTCTGCCTGGTGTCGGTCAGATTTATAACGGCGATTTCTTGCGCGCCATCTTCTGGCTGATCATCACGCCCGGTCTGTGGATAGGCAGCGGCGGCATGTTGGGTTGGGTGTGCCACCTGATCTCGGCGTACACGGCACATCGCCGCGCAGCGCGCCTGCTCGAGGCCTGAGCTGAAGGCGGCGCTCACGGCGCCTTCATGGCGACGTTCATCGCGACCCAGGAGCGTGCCCTTCGCCCGGGGCCCGGAGCAGCTCGACGTCGAGCGTTGCCATGCCGTTGGGGCCAGGGATCCAGAGCCGACGTTTTTCTCCGAGCTTCAGCATGGGCAGGTCGCCCGCGCCCAGCTCGAGCTCCGCCAGGTTGCCTTCGAATTGGCGTGGAGCGAGCAGCTTCTCCCCGTCCGGCGTCGTCCAGAACGTCACCCGCACCTCGGCGCCTGAGGCACTTTTTCGAGCTCCGCCTGCCGGCGAGTCGAGGCGCGCCGAGATGATGTTGCGACCATTGATGACATGCACGTCCACGTCGCCAGGGGGAACGGTGATGTCGTCGCTCTCGGGCAGGGCGCCGGCCTGCGACCCTCGCCCCGGCGCTGAGCGCGACGGCCCCGAGGCGCTGGGAGCCGCTGGTGCCACGCTGGTGCTGCCAGCGGCTGCCTGGCGCGTGGCCTCGTCGGAGTGACAGGCGACCGGCAGACCCAAGAGCCCCACGAGCAGGGCCGTGTGGTACGACGCAGTGCAACACCAACGAGCGAGCCGCATGTCGACGAGTGTGAAGGTAACTTGCGCTGGCTTGCAACCGGCAGCGTCGGATACTTCCGAAAGGCCGCACGAGCGGCCCGCCCGTGATGCGCTAGACTCTTAGCTGAAAGCTCTGGGCGCTGCGACGCGGCGACGTTTGCCCCGTCAAGCAGAGGAGCAAACGACGCTTCTCGACGCCGAGCGCTGCGGCCGAGCGTCGTGAGGCGCCGCGACATTGCGGGCAAAAGGTGCGAATTGAGCAGACGTCTATTCATTGCCGGGACCGGTGGCTGTTTCTTTAAAGACGATGCGGGCCACCTCGTGGGGTCGATCGTGGACCTCGCTCACGACCGGCAGCGTGATTTTATCTGCGAGCACGCCGCCGATCCCGACGTGCTGCCGCCGCTCCGCACGACGGGCCTGCGCCGCCCCAATGGCACGCCCATCGACGTCACTGCTGCGGGGGTGATCCGGGCCATCCACACGCCTTTCTTCGATCAAGTCCACCCGGTCACGCGGCGTAAGGTGTATGAATTTTATGCTTATGACTGGCGCCTGGACCTGCGCTACAACGGCGCGCGGCTCTGGGAGATGTTGCGGGGCAGCGGCCGTAGCGAGCCATGGGACATCGCCTGTCACTCGCAGGGGGGTTTGCTGGTGCTCTGGGCGTCTATTGTCGCAGGGCCCATCGAGTTTCGGAAATTCGTGCGGCGCGTCGTGTTCTTCGGCGTACCGCTCCAGGGCTCGGTGAACGCCGTGCAAGCGTTGGTGAACGGCTTCAGCTTGGTGCCGGGCCTCGATCTCGATGCCGCGGTCGTGCGCACCTGGCCCTCGGTGTACATGATGATGCCACGCTGGCGCCTGCGGGTCCCCGGTGCCACCCGCGTCGAGGCCTTCAAGGCGAGCACGTGGAGCAGCGCGAACCTGCTCGCCGCCGACGGTGACCTGCAGAAGGGCATCTCTCCTCACCTGCTCGAGCGAGCCCGAGCCTGGAAAAAGGAGATGGACTCGCAGTCCTTTGAGGCGATGCGCGGCATCGAGCGGCTGGTGGTCGTGCAGGGGGACAACCTCAATACCTTGGCCCGCACGCCCAAGTTCCCGGCGATGCCTGACCTCGAGGGCCGCCGCGATGGTGAGGTTATCGTGCGCGGTGACGGCCTCGTGCCGATGGATCTGACGTTGCGCCTCGTGCCGCGGGAGCTAGGTGAGATGCTCGAGAGCGTTGCCTCATCCGTCAACTCGCACGACTTGATGGTCGCCGATCAGGACCAGGCCAATTTATGCGAGCGAATTTTCGCGTGAGGGGCCTGCGCCCGGCGCCGCCTGGTCTCGGGCTGGCCAGGAGGCTGCGTGCGGAGCCGCGCGGGCTGCGCAGCGTCGTGCTCGTGCTGCTGCTGGCCGCCGTGCAAGCGCTGCTCGGCTCTAGCCCAGCCGGCGCGACGGAGTGCGGCTGCGGTGCGCCGACCTGCGCCCAGGTCAGCGTCGACGCAGACAACTCGGTGGACTTCAACTGTAAGAGCTCGCTGGTCGGTCAGACCCTACCCGACAGCGATGGGGATGGTAATCCCGACGCGTGTGACCTCTGTCCCTGTGTGGCCAATCCCATCGACGAAGAGACCGGCCGCGTCCCCGAGTGCCCGCTCACCACTGCCCCCGCCCCGCCCCCCGTTGATCCGCCGTTACCGCGAATTCGCTGCGTCGACGGTGAAGTCGCGGGCATACCCGCCAACGCCACGGTTTGGTTGCTGCGGCCACGAGCGCTCGCGTTCACGCGCTTCGAGGCTCATACGCACCAGCTGGCCGCCGGCGCGCATCTGCTGATGTTGCGTAACCTAAACGTCGATAGCTGCGAAACCATTGACGTGGGCGGCATCGCTAGCGTGAAACGCCTGCCCCCGAAATGGCACGTGCGCGCGGGGCTCTTTGCTTCCGTCGCGGCCAATATCACCGAGCTCGATCTGGATGCGGCTCTGGGCGTGGACGGAGGCGTGGACTACAGGTTTCTCACCACCGGTTGGGAGCTCGGGCCGTCGTTGCATGTGATGACCCTGGTCGGCAGCGTCGACCCCATCCCCCTGTACATTGGGCTAGGGCCGCGGGTGGGTCTGTTTGATTTCGTGGCGTTGACCCCGTTCATTCAAGCCGACGTCCGGCAAGCGGCGCAGCTCTCCTACGGGCTCTGGTTGACCTTCGATATCGGGGCCCTCGAGGACATCGGGGTCGAGCTCGACAGCCTCACCGGGCGCGTGCCCTAAACTTACGGCTCGCCCTTTTGCAGGCCGAACGAGCGGATCAGGCTGTAGATGTGGGAGCGGGCCACGTCGAGCCGCTCCGCCGCCTGCGACACGTTCCACTCCGTCTCACGGAGCGTCTCCCGCAGCAGCTGCTCTTGAAACTGGCGCGTCGCTTGCTGGAACGTGAGCGCCTCACGGCGCTCGCTCGAAGCACGGGACTGGCTGGGGAACAAATGCTCGCGTTCCACCGAGGAGCTCGCCTTGCCGGCGGCGCGGATCACCGCTGCCTCCACGGCGTGCGCGAGCTGACGCACGTTACCGGGCCACTCCGCGGAGAGCCCCGCTTGGACGCCGGAAGGTGAAAAACGCAAGCGCGCGAAGCGATGCACCTGGCAGGCCCGGCTGCAGAAGAAGTCCATCAGCTCCGGGATGTCTTCGCTGCGTTCACTGAGCGCCGGGACCCGCAGCGGCAACACCTCGAGCCGATACATCAGATCTTCTCTAAAGCGCTTTTCCTGCACCGCTCCGCGCAGGTCGGCGTTGGTGGCCGCCAATACCCGCACGTCCGCGGTGAGAGGCTTGTTGCTGCCGAGCGGATAATACTCGCGAGATTGCAGGAACTGGAGCAGCTTGGCTTGCGTCGCGGGCGTCAACTCCGCCACCTCGTCCAGGAACAGGGTGCCGTGCTCGGCGGCGTCGAGCTTGCCCTGGATGCGCCGGGTGGCGGTGGAATGCGCGCCCTGCAGCGCGCCAAAGAGCTCGCTTTCCAACAGTGCTTCCGGAATCGCCGCGCAGTTGAGCTCGACGAACGCCTGCCCGGAACGCGGGCTATTTTCGTGCAGGATGCGCGCGAGCTGTGTCTTGCCGGTCCCCGAAGCACCCGTGAGCAGCACGCTCACCTCGAGCGGGGCGACCAGCGCGACTTGAGCCAGCGTCTCCGCGATGGCCTCGCTCTTACCTACGAAATTCGAGAGGCGCAGCGCCTTGCGGTAAGGCAAGGTGGGGTCGGTCTGGTCCTGCAGGCGCCGTTTCACCAGTAGCCGCTCGGCAAACACGGCCAGGTACGTCGCGAACGTCTGGGAAAAGCTCACCTCGGCGTCGCTAAACGGCCCGCGCGAGACCCGATCTTGCAGATACAAGATGCCCATCACCGAGTCAGCGCCAATCGGCACGCAAAGCACTGCCTCGATGCGGTTCTGCTGCACGCTCCGCCGATCTCGAAAGCGCTGGTCGAGCAACGCCGAAGCGGTGACCACGGGCTCTCCGCTCGCCACGGCCTCCGCGATGATGCCGTGAGAGACGACGTCCTGGATCTCCTCGACCTCGGCCTGCGAGCAGCCGAGCGAGACGTGCCAACGCAGGGGTTCCGCGCTGGCTGAGCGCTGATCGAAGATCTCGAGATAACCCTTACGGGCGCCGCTCATACGCGTGACCAACCCGAGCGCAGTTTCGGTCAGCCTCTCGAGGCTGTCGTGCGAGCCGAGGTCGAGCAGGGTCCGGTAGAGGTCGCGCTCCTGACGCAGCCGCTCGCCGTCCTCAGGGACCAATTCCTCGCCTACCGCCTGCATGGCCGACCCGCGACGGTACCACGCAGTGCCGAGGACGGGAGCGCCAACTTGCTGAAACGGCGGTTGTTGGTCCGACGCCCTGACGGCCAGCCCTTCGCCGGGAGTGGGATCTGCCTGCAGCGCGCCGAGCACGGGTTCCCAGGGTGTGAACCGCTGCGGCACAGCCCCTTGGACGCGGGTCACATCGGGGGGTCGCGCGGCGTCGTGAGCAATGAGCCGCTGCGCGCATCACCCCTGAAGGAGGATGTCCGGTGGAGAGGACACCGCGGACTCTCCCGTGTTGCCCGGAGTGGACACTGGGCGCGACGAGCCGCTGGATACCGGCACCGGCGAGCATTGGACGCTCGCGATCTGCGCCGACTCGAGCAGCGAGACCGCGCGCCTGCACCTGGCACGTTGCTTGCTCTAAGGGGGGGAGCTCGTGTTCCATCGTTTCGATGAGCCCGAGGGGTTTTCGTGGGTTCTGCCTCGTCGGGGGTGAGGCGGTGGAGTTGGACGCGATGCGAAACGAAGACGAAGGACGTAGCTCCCCAGTCGAGACCCGCCCGAGCCCTGACGTCAAGCCAACCGCCGAGCTCTCCGCGCCTTCGAACCATGAGTCCGGGCCATGCCTGAGCGAGGAAGAGGTGCTCGCCTTCAGCGAGGGCAGCCTGATGCCCGCCGAGATCGAGTGCGTGCACGCGCACCTCGATTGGTGCCCGACCTGCCAGGAGCTGGTGAACGCGGCCGTACACCAGTGGGACCACCCTCCAGCCTGCTTCGGCGGGGACCGCATCTGGATGGCGACATTTGGCCCGGGCCAAGTGATCGCCGGGCGTTACCGCATCGAAGGCTTCCTGGGCCGCGGTGGCATGGGCGAAGTGTACTCGGCCTTCGACAGCCTGTTCCACGAGCGAGTCGCGCTCAAGACCCTACTCTCGACAACGTCAGACAATCCCCACGCGGTGCGGCGCCTGTTGACCGAAGCGCGGCTCGCCCGCCGAATCAGCCACACCAACGTGTGCCGTGTGCATGACGTGGGTGTGCATCGGGAGCCCGGGCGCGTGGATGAGCATCTGCACTTTTTGACCATGGAGCTCATCGACGGCAAGCGCCTCGGCCAGCTGCTGCGAGCTGGCAAGATCGAGCTCGGCATGGCGCTGCGGATCGGGCGGCAGATCCTCTCGGGGCTCGCCGCCGCGCATGCTGCCGGGGTTTTGCATCGTGATTTGAAGAGCGACAACATCATGGTGGCGGGGCAAGCTGCAGAGCTGCGCATCGCGATCACCGACTTTGGGCTGTCTCGAGCGCTGAATGACGAAAGCCGCGCCGTGGGCACGGGTGGGCAGGCGCGAGTCGGCAGTGTCTCTTACATGGCGCCCGAACAGATCCTCGGGCACGAGCTCGGTCCGGAGACGGACCTGTTCGGCTTCGGCGTGGTGTTCTTCGAAATGCTGTGTGGCAGGCTGCCGTTCGCTCTAAAGGGAGAGAACCTGAAGGTCACGGCGATTCGTAGGCTGCGGCAACGGGCCGTGCCTCCGAGCAGCCTGCGGCATGAAGTCTGGCCGGCGCTCGACGAATTAGTCCTGCGCTGCCTGCGCGAGAAGCCGGAAGAGCGCTTTGGCGACGCCGGGCAGGTGTTGGCCATGTTGGACGCGGCGGAGGCTTGCCGACCCAGAGGGCACGCCCAGAGCGCGGCAAAATGCTGAGTCGGGGCGCGTCATGGAGGAGGGTGAGGGGCTAAAGGCTGAAAGTTCCGCGACCCCGGGCGAGGCGCCTCGTCATGAGGGCAGCAGCGGTCCGCGCGCCATCAAGCGAGAAGTCCATGGCCCTCAAAGTCATCACGAGCAAACACCTCCGGACATCCACCGAATTGACGCTGGTAGCGCCCATCCAGCGCGGGTTCGTGCCCACCGAAACGCACGACCTCATGTCCTATGGCACGCGCCTCGGAGCCCTCTTGAAGACCTTCTTCGAGCTGCGCCGCGCCGCGACCGAGCTGAGCCTGTATACGTCCGTCGGGCCGCTGGAGCGGCTACGTTCCTTGTACAACTTCAGCTGGTCCGTATTCGACGGCGGCAGCAAGCTCTTGCTCGCGGTCACCTTTGATCGGCCCTGGGAGCCGTACATTCGTGCCATCGTCGACCAGGCGGGGCCGCTGCTCGACGCCATCTTCTGCCACTGTGAAGGCTACGCCGGGAGCAGCACCGAAGACGGCTACGTCCAGTTCGCCTCCTGGGTTCGAGAGCGCCAGATCGACGTGTCCCTGTTCTACGCCGCAGAGCCCGATCTCACCGTCGACGACCAGCGTTATCTCAAAGAGCTCGAACGTATCCACCGCGAACGCGCGGCAGGGCCCGTGTTTGACGAGCGGGCGGCGCGGCTGGCGCTCGGCGAGCCCGGGTTGGATGGCATCCCTCCGGGGCCAGCGCGGCCGAGCACGCCTGAAGAGGCACGCGCGCTGCAAGGCGTGCTGGACCAACGGCTCGCGCGGTCGCTCGGCGCCGTCCTTGCGCTGCAACCCTTCTTTCACGTCCCTGCCGGTGCATCGCGGGCTGCTCAGGACCAGCGGCGGTTCTTCGAGCGCGCGGCCTGGCTCCTGGTGAGTCCCAACATCGTGGGCGATCTGGACGCGGTCGCTGCCAGGCTCCCGGGTGGGCTGGGCGCCGCTCTCGTCGCGCTCTCGGTCGCCGCCTCGCGCCTGCGGGGCGAGCCTCGGGCCGCAGGCGTCAAGCTGGCCGCACCCGAGCCCGCACCCGAGCCGAGCGTCGGCGATCGCCCGGAGGCGCAAGCTGGCGAACGCCCGGAGCTCTCCGCTCAGGTTCAAGGGAACATCCTCACGCCGTATCCGCACATGACGCATGGCTGCTTGGTGCTGATCGGCTTCGATTCGGGCGAAGCGGGGAGGGCGTTCCTGCAGAGGCTCGCGCCGCAGGTGACGCTCGACAGCAGCGTGAGCGACACGACAGAGATCGGCGTGAACGTGGCGCTCAGCTTCGAGGGGCTGAGGACGCTCGGGCTCACCGAGCATGAGCTCGAGCAGTTCCCGCGCGAGTTTCGCGAAGGCATGGCGGCTCGGGCAGGCTTGCTCGGAGACGTCGCGGAAGAGCACCCGGAGCTCTGGCAAGAGCCTCGGTGCACGGGCCTCGAGCGCGAGGGGCAGGGAGCCGTCTTGCCGCTGTCGAGCGTCGATCTGATGCTGGTCGTTCAGCGCAACATGAATCAAACCATGGACGCGAGCTGGAACGAAGCGCACCCGGCGTGGGAGCGCGTCCACGAGCTCGTAAAACCGGGTGGCCAAAGCTTGCCGGGCGTACGCGTGCTCCACGTCCAGACTCTGCAGCGCGAGTTTACGGAGCGTGCCCCCGACGTCCTGGACGCACCGAAAGGGCGGCTCGTGAAGGAGCGCTTTGGCTTTGCGGATGGCGTCAGCCAGCCCGTGCCGGCGTGCCGCGCCAAGGGCACGGATGCAAAGCGTGACGGCGTGGCGCTCGGGGAGCTCTTGCTCGGCCACCCCAACGATCGGGGGGGTGGTGACCGTTATCCGGGCCATGACGTCCCCCTCTGTCGCGACGGGTCGTTCATGGTCGTGCGCAAGCTCGAACAAGACGTGGGCGCCCTCGAGCTGTTCATCAACGAGAATGCCAGCCAGTTCCGTGGTGGGGCCGAGGAGCTCTACGCCAAGCTCATGGGGCGCTATCGAGACGGTCGCTCCCCGGCATCGGCAGGCAAGCTCAACGATTTTGACTACGCCGGTGAGTTGGGTGACAAATGCCCGCTCGTGTCGCATGTTCGGCGCGCCAATCCGCGCACGCCAGAGGCGCGCTCGGTGCACGGCCTCGCGATCCGCGTGCCGCGGCTCCTGCGGCGCGGGTTTTCCTACGGGCCGCTCTCGAAGACGCCGTCCAAAGAGCCGCGGGGACTGATGTTCATGGCGTATAACGCCAGCCTCGCCGAGCAGTTCGAAGTGGTTCAGCGTTGGCTCAACGGCGGCAACAGCACCGGGGCGCTGAGCTCCCACGCCGATCCACTCCTCAGCCACCGCTCGGGCCAGATGCTCACGCTGCTCGACGGGCAAGAGCCCCGGCACCTGCGCAAAGATAAACCGTTCGTCAAGCTGAAGTGGGGCATGTATCTGTTTGCCCCGTCCGCAGCAGCGCTGGCGACGCTCGCGAGCCCCGAGCGTGCGCTGCGAGACAGCGCCGCGGCGCAAGAGCGAGCGCGTGCCGCTATCGGCGCCACCATCATCGCCAAGTTGAAGGCCGCCGAAGCCGCCGAGAAGATGGAATTGGGCGGCGCCCCGGGCGAGCAGCTCAGCCTGCCTCGCAGCCTCTACCAGTGGAAGCTGCTGCTCGAAGATCGCGGCGCGCGGGACGAAGCGCGCGCCGTGTGGGCTGCCATTCGCCAGCAGCATCAGGGGGTCTTGCGCACCCCGTATGGAGTGCTCGTGGGCGCTGCCGAGCACGTGGAGGCCGTGCTGCGTGACGAGCAGCACTTTTCGGTTCGACCCTACTGGCAGCGCATGCAGGATAGCGTGGGCCCGCTGTACCTTGGGATGGATCGCTGTCCGGTCGTTCACGCGAGCACGCCGGCGTGTCCGCATCAGCAAAAGCCCGAGTCAGGCGGAGCTCGGCACGCAGCGCCACCTGCCGCAAAGCCCGTCGATCCCAAGTGGATCGAGTACGAGGCGGCTGTCGACGGCAGCAGCTACTCCAAGGCCGCAACCGAGCCGAATCGGTACATGTACGCGCTGACGCGTCGAGGCGCGTTCGAGGCGGCGCTCGCTGTGTCGCAGAAGACGTTCGACGAGCTCCTGCCGTATGTCGACCTGACGGAGCTCGCCAAGCGCGTGGTGAGCCAGGTCTCGAGACAATGGTTTGGTTTGCCCCTCGACCGGGCGGGTTACGACACTTTCCACACCGCGGCCCTCTCGATCTTTTACCCGCACCCCGAGTCCGAGGTGAGGGCGGCTGCCGCCCAGCTCGGGCAGGCCCTGGTCGAAGCCAAACGCGCCGCTCATGTCGCCGCGCCTCCCCTGGCCGTGGAATTGGCCAAGCTGAAGCTCGGCGCCGAGCAGGTGCAGGCCGCGCTCGTCGGAGGCGCGCAGGGGACGCTGGCCGCGACGGTGGGGAGCTTCGTCAGCGTCGCGAACCATTGCCTGGAAAACGGTCGGCTCGGGCGCTTGCGCCAGTGGCTCGAGTCTGCTCCGGGCCAGGCATGGCGTGCGCAGCGAGCGGGGTGGCCGAGCCATGGCCAGGGCCCGCACGAGCTCGAGGAGCCGCTGATCGTCCAAGAGATACTCAAGGCCATGGGCCGGCAGCCGGCGCCGGACCTCTTGCATCGCGTCGCGGTCGCCGAAACAAAGCTCGGCGGCGTCCAGGTGCTAGCGGGAGATACCCTGGTGGTGAGCGTGGGCTCGGCGATCGTCAGCGAACAGATCGGCGCCGGCAGATGGAGCCCCGATCTCCTCTTCGGCGGAAGCTACTCGGCCCCTCGCGGTGCTCCTCTTCAAACGCAACACGCCTGCCCCGGCAAAGAGGCAGCCCTGGGCATGATCCTCGGCATGCTAGTGGCGTTGCTCGACAAAGACGTGCGGCGCGAGGGCCCGCTGCGGGTGGCGCTCCGGAAGCCGCTCTGACGGCGGTGCCTCCAACGGAGTGAGCTAAATAGGCCAGCGCGTTGTCGAAGGCGAACCGCGTCGACAGGCGGACGCGGAGCAGCTAAGAGCGAAGAGCGGGGCCGCGGCGAGCGCGAACATCGGAGCGCGGCGTCGAACTCGAAGGCTCCCGCGTCCATAGCAAACGGAGCTCAAATTGAAGACCTTTCAGCACCCTACTCATCTTGGACGCAGGCTCGTGCTCACGGGCGCCGGCACGCTGGCACTCAGCGGTTGCTTCGGCAGCTTCGGCGCCGTTCGCGGGCTCTGGGAGTGGAATGATGACGTGGGCGGCAAGTGGGTCAATTGGCTCGTCTTTCTGGGGCTGTCCATCATCCCCGTCTACCAGCTGTTCGTTCTGGCTGACGTGCTCGTGCTAAACTCCGTCGAGTTTTGGACGGGCTCGAACCCGGTCAAGGAGGTGCGCGACGGGCGCAGCGTGACGCGGGTGGCAACGGCGGACCCGAGGACGCTTCGGCTCGAGGTGCGCCGCGCTGGGCAGCTCGAGTACGTCGCCTTTTGTCGCCAGCTCGAGGACGGCACGTTTCAGATACTGGACGCGTCGGGCCAGCCATTGACTTCGGTCGGCGAGCAGAGAGACGGGAGCGTCGAGCTCCGCGCGGCCGATCAGGCGCTACTGGCTCGGCTCGATCGACCCTCGTTCCAACGCGTGTACGCGCTCGTCGAGCAAGGCCAGGCTGCTCACTCTGTGCTCGAACGAGAGCTCGGTGGGCGAGCGTTCCAGATGGCGCGGCTCTACCGCGAGACGGCGGTCTTGCCACAGCTCCTCTGACCGACGCGGCCAGCCTCCCAGCGGGCGCGGTGTTCTGCGCCGGGTTAACAAACCGGCGCTAGCGACGGATGTGACGAACGCCGTCGTGCCTCGCCCGCCGGGAGCGCGCCGCCGCGGTCGAGAAAGCGCGGCTCGTGCTCAGATTGCCCGGCTTCGCTGCCCTCGTCGGAGTAATGGGTGGTGTATGCGTCGTCCTCATCGAGTCATCGGGTCCCCCCTTGGGCCAGGAGGTCGCGGGGCGGAGCCACGGCGTCCCAGCTCGAGCCAGGAGGTCGCCTCATGTTGAGCCCCTTCATCCGCGATGAACGAGCTCGCGCGGTCGCCTGGAAAAGGTCCACCGTCGATCTGTCAGACCCCGCGCGCTTGGCAGCGGACTACTACAAGGGGAACGGGGAGATCATCGAGGGGCCGTTTGACTATTGCCTGCCTGCTGCGCATGCGGTCCAGAACCTCCTGCCGGACGCCCGCGCCGCGGGGCTCGATACGTTCAAGCGCCTGGACATCGCCTGGCATGCGGGTATCCGCAGGGGGCCGGGCAACCACCTGCTCGACTCGCAGGTCCAGTGCGTGAATGCCCTCGCCCCGCAGGCTCGCAACCCCGGCGCGCTGCGCTGGCTGTTCGGCGAAGTCCTACCGATCGCGGAGCTGTTGCCCATCGAGGGAGAGGAGTACGTCACCTTCGAGTGGATAGGCCTCAGCGATCACCTGGGTGAAGGGCACGGCAAGACCCGGGTCCGCGGCAGCCGGGCCACGAGCGCGGCTGCAGCGATCCGCTACCGCTCCAGTGACGGGAGCGTCGAAGCGGCCCTCATCGAGTGGCGTTATCGAGAGGACTATAGCGATCCGCTGTTGGCCGACGTCGGCCTCACCGAAGATCGCATGCGGCATCGGCGTCCGCTGTGGGACGATGAGCTGTGTCCGCTGCGCCACGACGCCATCGACTACGCCGAGCTGTTCGTCGAGCCGCGCTTCACGCTCTTCCGGCTGCAGACTCTGGCCGCCCGCATGGAGCACACAGGTGAGCTCGAGGCGGAGCGGGTTCGCTTGGTCGTGGCCGTGTCGGGTCGCAGCCGGGCGCTCGCCGCCGATCTAGCGCGTTGGCCCGGGCTGCTGCATCAGCCTGACCGCTTCGGCGTCGTCGATACAGATCGCCTGCTCGCCCCCGATGCCCCGAGCAGTAGCCACTATCGGCAACGTTACGGATAGGGGCGCGCGGCGGCTTCGAGCCGCCGCACGGGCCCTCAGCTTCCGGCGCTGCGCGCTGCCACGAGGGCGTGCGGGGCCATGCCCATAGCTTGGAGCTCGCGCTCCGCTTCCCTTGCCCAGCCGTAGGCCGCCTCGAGGTCCGCGCTCGGCCCCGAGCTGCTGCTCTGCTGGATCACGGCTTTGGCGAGGTCGAGCTTGACCAGCGCCACCTCCCGTCGCGAGCCGCGCGCGGTGCCGATCGCCAAGGCCTCTTCGAGCTGCTCCTTGCCTTCGGCGGCGCGCCGTGGCTGCCGTAACCTGCAGCGCGCCAGCACGCGCCGCGCGGCGATCTCACCGAGCCGATCCATCTGTTCAGCGCGCTCGAGCGCGCGCGTCGCGTAGCGCTCGGCGGCCTCGAATTGCCCATCCGACGCCAGCGCCTCCGCCACGCAGGCGAAACCGAAGGAGATGAAGAGCCGCATCTCACGCTGCTCGATCCAGTCCACCGCGTCGCATAGCTCCTTCAGGGCATCCGGGTCCTCTCCAGACATCCAGCGCGCGAAGCCGCCAAAAGTGCGGCTCATGGCAAAGATGTAGGGACCACCGACTCGTTCCGCCGTCGCGCGCATGCGCTCGGTGGTGCTGATGCACTCCGCGTACGCTCCTTGCCACAGCTGAACCATGCCGAGCAGGCCGAGCAGCGAGGCCTCGATGGCGTGCTCGGCCCCCCGGATAGCCTCGAGAGCGGCGCTGATACAGCGCCGCGCTTCCACGAAGGATCCGCGATACCCGTGGGCTAGCCCCTGACACCCCAGCGCATACACGAAGCCGACCGGAACCGACGCGGCAGCGTGCCCCTTGGCTAGGGAGTGTTTTCAAACCCCTCTTTCGTTCGATCAGGCCAGCCACACCAAGGCGGAGGCCAGGTGAAGGAACGCGAGGAAATTCCGTGCGAGTTTCTCGAAGCGCATGGAGATGCGTCGAAGGCGTTTGATTCGCTGGAAGAAGCACTCCACCAGGCGCCTCTCCTTGTAGAGGTGAAGGTCGATCGCTCGTTGGCCCGCGCGGTCGGCTTTGGAAGGGATGACCACAGTACAGCGGTTGCTCTCGAGCAACTGCACCAGCGGCGCAGCGTCATAGGCCTTATCTCCAGCGATGTAGGCGTCTGTGATATCGCCGAGAAGTTCATAGGCGAGCTTCATCTCATGCGTTTGACCGGGCGAAAGCACGAGACGGACCGGGTTTCCCAGCGCGTCA
>JAYTOL010000040.1:0-33900 GCA_043747815.1 Deltaproteobacteria bacterium | reverse complement strand
CCCATTGCGGAAGATTCCCGACTGCTGCCTCCCGTAGGAGTCTGGACCGTGTCTCAGTTCCAGTGTGGCTGTTCATCCTCTCAGACCAGCTACCCGTCTTAGCCTTGGTGGGCCATTACCCCAACCAACTAGCTGATGGGCCGCAGGCTCATCCTCAAGCGCGAGCTTCCATGGAGAGGCCCGCTTTGGCCATTGCTGGCGTCATGCTGTATTAGCTCTCCTTTCGGAGAGTTGTCCACCACTCGAGGGTTGATGACCTACGTGTTACTCACCCGTGCGCCGCTTTACTGGGGCCGAAGCCCTTTCTCGCTCGACTTGCATGTCTTAGGCGCGCCGCTAACGTTCGTTCTGAGCCAGGATCAAACTCTCCAGTTAAATCCTGTAGCTCATCGAAGTGGTCGTACAGGCTCGGGTTACGAGCTCTGTGTCATTGGCATGCAACACCCAGAAGCCGAAGCTTCGGAAGTATTGCTACATCGTCGAGGCCAGGCTTTTGACCTGAGCTTTTCGATGCAAGCCGCCGCTGACCTGTCTGTCGCTGGCGTCACCGCCACCGACAGCGCGAATCACTTCGACGCTTAATACTCTTTGTCTTATCGTCTCACTCGAGGACCGGCAAAGGTCTCGAGTGGACAGGGACCCGCGATATCTATCACGGGAATAGGACTCAGTTTTCAAGGACCGTGGGGGGCGTTGCCGCCGTCCCGAGGGGTGCTGTAAGTAGGCGGAGGCCCCTCCCTTGTCAAACAGGTTTTTAAAAAAAGTGACGGCCCCCCCTCGAGCCGCGTCGGAAGGGGAAAAGGCCAGGACATTCGTGCAGTCTTCCGGTCAGATGTGCAGTATCTGTTCAAGGGAACTGCCCCGCAGGAGGAAGCAATGGGGCGAAGAGTGCCGGCAGGCGCCCCCATTTTCGTGCTTTTGGCAGGCGCGCAGCGCAGGGAATCGACTCGTCGGCGCTCGAGCGCGGGCGGGTGGCGTTGGGCGGCTCGCCATCGGCGGCGCCGTAGCCAGCACGTAACGCGGGTGACACGTTCCATTCACGCGACGGTTCGCGGAGCGTGCGTCGCTCAAGCCTGTAGCTAGCGCCGTTTTGCCACGGCCAGCGGCGTCCATGCGATGGGCACGCGGCTCAACGAGGCTCCCGGCTCGAGCGCGGATCGAAGCGAGTCGTTGTCGGCTCCATCGCGCGGACTCGCGCGGTTACTGGAGAGCCGCGCCGGGATCGGCAAACCAATGCGCCAGCGGCTCGCGCACGAGCGTCACTTCCGCGCCGCCCAACAGCCGCACTCGGTAACCGATCTCGTTAGGTGCGAGCTCCGCGTCCACCCAACGCCCCAGCACTTCGACGGGCAGCCACTTGCGATTCACCCAGACCGACCGCGGTCGGCGTTGTGGCGACGGGGATTCGTTGACTTGCACCCGCATCCACTGCGCGCTGCTCGTGACGAAGGGCGTGAGGCCTGCGTTTTCACAGATCTCGCGCACCGCTTCGGACAAGGCGCGCGGTGAAACACGAAAGCAACGCGGCAAGAGTTGCAGGACCAACGCGTAGCCCTCCGGCAAGAGCACGACCCCGAAGCTCTTGTTGACCCCGCGAATCATGAGCTGCCTCGTGTCGCGCCAGACGCCTTGTTTGCAACGGCCGAGGCGCCCCAATACGATCCGCCATTCCGCGGCCGCTACTCGAATTTCGAACGGAGATACCCTGCCAGCGTAATCGACGGCTTCGCCGTCCGCGTCGACGAGCGCCGCGCCGACCACACCTGCGGCAGCACAAAGCCGCCCGAGCGTGGGCGCGAAGCTCGAGGGCGTTTGATCGCGCCGGTTGAACAGACGTCGGGAAATCATCGCGACCCGTCCAAACCTTCCATCGCGGCGAGCGCGGACCGGGCTTGCTCGGGCGAGAGCTCGCCCCGCTTGCGCAAGAGCAGCTCCGTTTGTAACGCCTGCGCTCGCTGCGCCTCGATCTCCGCGCCCAGCAGCGCACGCCGTTCGTTCAGCGCGGGCTGTTTTGGATCGATGCTGCGAACTAGGTACAGCACGTGGTAACCGAACGCTGTCCGCACCACGGGGCTGATCTCGCCAGCGCGCTGCAGCCGGTGCGCGGCCGCCGCAAATTCAGGATCGAAGCTCTGCACGGGCGGCCCAGCTGGCGGAGGTCGATCTGGATTGACGGCTCGCCCGTCGAGGGCGACGGGCGGCAGCTCTTCGACCTTGATGGCAAAACCTTCAGCGCTGACAGCGCTAGCCGCGGCCTGAAATTCCGCTGCCGAGCTCGCTGACGCGACCGCGCTGGCGATACGCTCCGCGAGCGCTCGGGCCTCACGGTTTTCTTCTTTCGAGATCACCACTGCGTGCACCACTTGAACCATGCGCGGCCGGTCTAGCTCCCAAAAGCGCTCGCTGCTGAGCTTGGCGATCTCCGCATCGGTCACGGGACCTCGAGCCTTGGCCTCTTCGCCCAGCTCGCCGAGCAGCACGCGCGCCAACACGACGCGTTCGATCCAGCGCGCGACGGGCGGTTCTCGCTCGGAGAAGTGTTGCGCGAGCAGCGCGTCCTCCACGGCGAGCACGAGCGCCTGCTCTGCCCCCAGGGCGCGCTCACTCGCGATCCGATCGACCACGCGCCGATCCACATGTAGCTCGACGAGCGCGCCAGGGCGGCGCTCGGCAGAGTTGCCGCACCCCAAGGCCCAGCTGCCGCAGCCGAGCAGCGCGGCAGCCAAGAGCCTCACCTCGACGTCAACGTGCCGCAAGAAAGCGCTCCCGATCGCTCGCCGCGCCGAGCGCGAGGAGCGCCGCCACCAACCAGTACAGCCCGGAGAGATCCGCACCCTCCGCCAACGCCCACAGCCCATGAGCTAGGGCACCGGTCGCCAGGATGACCAACCCCAAGGATATCGCGTTACCGCTGCGGGCCATGATCCAGACGTGTCACGAGTTGGCGTAAGTTACACCGAAACAGAGCTCAAAGCAGCCTGACGAGCGCCCCCAGCGCCAGCCACGCCCCAAGCAGCCAAAGCCACAGCCGGGGCGCCGCCGCGCGCGGGGCAGCCTTGGGCGCGAGCAGGACGCGGGAACCGACGCTGAGCAGGGCCA
Source organism: Deltaproteobacteria bacterium (assembly GCA_043747815.1). Lineage (GTDB taxonomy): Bacteria > Myxococcota_A > Polyangia > Polyangiales > Polyangiaceae > SZUA-265. The sequence continues at coordinate 30,801 of JAYTOL010000040.1, read as the reverse complement.
CGGAACCGGCCAGTGCCGCGGCGTGCGCGAGTAGGGCGACTCCCGAGCGCTCCACACGCCAGGCGAGGAGGGGGAGCGCCAACGCGCTGATCAGCAGGGCCGCGAAGCCGACGGCCACGCCCGGCGGCAAGCGAGCCCTCGGCGGCAGACGCGCGGACAGCAACGCGTGGGGGTCATCCTCGGGCAGACGCGTTCGACCCGGAAAGGTCCCCCAGCCCAAGGCAAAGAGGCCCCAAGCGAGGGCACCGAGCGCCGCCCGAACGGGATCCAGATGGGGTGTCTGGAGCTCGGCTCCGAGTGCGCCCCAGGCGGCAGCCGAAAAACCGACGAAGAACAGCACGCCGACGGCGCGCCCGATTCGGAGGTGGGTACGCGCGATCAACGGCCCGCTAAATAGCGCGAGCGCCGCCGCGACGGCTCCCAACCTCGCGATTGGAGAGCTCGACGGAATTAAAAAAGCTGGCCACGCCACCGTGGCGCCCCAAGCGTAGGTCCCCGGCAAGAGGATGGTCGCCAGACCCCGCGCCTGGAAGAACCAGGGGCGATGGGGGGTCGCGGGGAGCTCCGGCCCCGCCGCAGCTCCCAGCGCGCCGTCAACCAAAAGACTCGACGAGGTTGACGAAGGTGAGCACGGGGTGCCCCGTCGCCCCCTTGGGGTAGATGCCCTTCGCTCGGTCAGCGAGCACGGGCCCCGCCACGTCGCAATGCAGCCACGGGGTGTCTCCCACAAACTCCTGGAGAAAGAGCGCCGCCGTGATCGAGCCGCCGTAACGTTCGCCGGTGTGCTTGAGGTCCGCGATGTCGCTCTTGAGTTGCTCGCGCAGATCTTCCAGGAGCGGCATGCGCCAGAATTGCTCACCAGCCAGGCCTGCGGCGTCCTCGAAGCGCCTGGCGGTCTTGTTGTCCTCGACGTAGAACGCCGAGCAGGCTTTGCCGAGAGCGACCAAGCATGCGCCCGTCAACGTGGCCGCGTCCACAATCAGGTCGGGCTTGAGATCCCTCGCGTACGCGAGCGCGTCCGCCAGCACCAAGCGCCCTTCCGCGTCCGTGTTGATGATTTCCACGGTCTTGCCGTCGAGCGAGCCGAAGACGTCCCCGGGCCGATATGCGGTGCCGTCCGGCATATTTTCCGCTGCGCCCACCAGCACGTGCACCTCCACCTGCGGTTTGAGCAGGGCCACCGCCTCAGCCAACGCCAAGACCGCGGCTGCGCCTCCCATGTCCGTCTTCATCTCGCCCATGCCGGGCGCGGGCTTGATACACAAGCCGCCGGAGTCGAAGGTCAGCCCCTTGCCCACGAAGACCAATTTGGCCTTCGGCTTGGCAGGAACGTACGACAGGTGAATGAAGCGCGGCTCATTGGCGCTGCCTTGCCCGACCGCATAGTGCAGCTTCATGTTGGCCGCGGCGATGCCTTTTTTATCGAGGATCTTCAGCTTGAGCTTGCCTCGCTTGGCGATGCCGCGGGCGATCTCCGCCAGGCCTTCGGGAGTGAGCTCGTTCGGCGGCTCGTTCACCGCGTCTCGCGCCAGGGAGACGGCGCCCGCGATCGAGAGACCGAGTTGCAGCGCTTTGGCCTCGGCCGCCGTGGACCGCCCTGCCCGGATCACGTCGACGCTGCCGAGATCCGACTCTGGCCGGCGCTTGCCGGTAAAGTACTTGGTGAAGCGGTAGGCGCCGAGCCCGATGCCCTCACCTACGGCGCGCAACGCCTCTACACCCTGCGCCTTCTCCGGCAGAAACAGGCTGAGGGAGGCCGCAGAGATGGCCTGACGAGCCGCCGTCGCCGCGAAAGTACGGAGCGCGGCCGCTTCGAGACCACGCCGCGCTTTTCCGAGCCCAATCAACGCGACGCGGCCCGAGGGCAGCTGCCCAAAGGTCGGCACGTCCAGAATTTGGCCAGGCCCGCCAGTGAATTTCGCGCGTGCGGCGTGGCCGAGCAGCTTCTTCGAGAGCGCCTCGTCGAGCAGAACCAGACCCTTTTGCTTATCGAGCGGCGACTCCGTCACGCCGAGCGCGATGACCTCGCTGTCGCTGTCGAGCAAGGTACTGGAAGAAAGCTTGAGGGTGAGGGGCATGCGTGACTCTCCTTGGGAGCGCGAAAGGGACCTGAGCTATGGCCAGCTCGACGGTAGACGGGATCGCCTGCCCTCGCAATGGGGTGACCCGCCCGGGCTTTCCAGAGCGGCGCCCTGGCGAACACGGCTACCAATAGCTCTCGATAGTGATGTGGCCCGGCTTTCGCGGGCGATGCTTGTGCAAGCCGCGGGTGGCGAGCACCGCTTGGACCTCGCTGATCATCGCTGGGTTGCCGCACATGAGCACGTGGTCTCGAGTGGGCTCGAACGCGAGCCCTACCTTCTGCTCGAGCTCTCCGCTCGCGATCAGCTGCGGCAAGCGCCCGAACAGGCCCGCCGCAGGCGCCGCCTCGCGCGTGACCAGCGGCACGTAGCTAAATTGCTGAGGGCGCTGCTCCGCCCAGCGTGCCAAGAGCGCCGAGTAGCCGAGGTGCGACACATGCCGCACCCCGTGCACGACCACGATGCGAGAGAAGCGCTCCCAGATCGTCGGGGTGCGCAGCATCGCCATGAAAGGGCCGAGGCCAGTTCCCGTCGCGAGCAGCCACAGGTGGCTCGCGACGGGGACGTAGTCGAGAGTAAAAAAACCGAGCGCCCTGTCATCTATCCAGACGTCGTCGCCCGGACCGAGGTTGAAGAGGGCCGGTGTGAGCCCTCCGTCGGGCACGTGGGATAGGTAAAATTCAGCTGGGTCTGCGGGAGCTGAGGCGAGCGAATACGATCGCTTGATGCGCTCACCGCCGAGCTCGAGCCCCAAGCTCACGAATTGTCCGGGCACGAAGGCAGCCGGCGTTGCCTGCAGCTCGAGCGTGATCAAGCCCGGCGCCCAGTCGTGTCGACCTATGATTTTCGTTTCGATCCACGCCACGTCGCCCGAGTTCCTACTACAGCCACGAAACCGCGCTAGGCCGAGGCCGCGCGTTGACACATCACCGGCACTAGGTCATGGACCCGGCTCCCATGAACACTGAGCCACAGACCGAGCCGAACACGCAGGCGCTTTTGGGCGAGCGCGTCCCTAAGCCAGCGCCGCATCCCTACGCGGCGTTTCTCGAGGCCGTGGCCAAGCCGGCGCGCTATATCGGCGGTGAGCACGGGGAGCGCCGCAAAGCCTGGCATTCCGTTCAGTCGCGCTTCTGTCTAGCGTTCCCGGATCTGTACGACATCGGGATGAGCCACCTCGGCTACCGCATCCTGTACAAGCTCTTGAACGACGACCCCGCGATCCTCGCGGAGCGTTGTTATACGCCCTGGAGCGACATGCAGGTCGAGCTGCGCAAGCGGGGCGAGCTCCTGCGCTCCCTCGAGAGCGCCCGCCCGCTCTGCGATTTTGACGTCGTAGGCTTCTCGCTTCAATACGAGCTCACCTACACCAACGTGCTCGGGATGCTGCAGCTCGGAGGCATCCCGCTCCGCTCCGACCAGCGCGGGGACCAAGACCCTTTGATTGTCGCGGGCGGGCCGGTCGCGACACATGCGGAGCCACTGGCGCCGTTCATCGATGCCTTCGTGATCGGCGACGCCGAAGAGCTGGCAGGCGAGGTCGCCCACACCTGGGCCCAGGCACGGCGGGAGCGCCTGCCTCGGCGCGAGTGTCTGAAACGGCTGGCGCAGCTCCAAGGCGTGTACGTGCCCACGTTCTATGCGGCGCACGAAGATCCGGAGACGGGGCTCCAAGTGCTCAGCGTGGTCGCCGGTAGCGGCGCGCCTGGTCTCCCAATCCAACGACGCCTCGTTGACGATTTGTCGCGCTTTCCTTTCCCAGACGATGGACCCGTGGGTGGCCCTGAAGCGATATTTGATCGCGTGAGCGTGGAAGTGGCACGCGGCTGCACCGAGGGCTGCCGCTTTTGTCAGGCTGGAATGATCTACCGCCCGGTGCGCGAGCGAAAACCGGAAGACGTCGTCAAGACGGTGCTCCGGGCGCTGGAAAACACCGGGCACGATGAGGTCAGCCTGACCGCGCTTTCTACGGCCGACGTGAGCTGCATTTCACCGCTGATTCGAGAGCTCGTTCAGAAAACGGCGCCCGAGCGCGTCAGCTTGAGCGTGGCTTCCCTCCGCGCTTACGGGCTCGCCGATGACCTGCTGGATGAAATGCGCCGCGTTCGCGCAGGCGGCCTGACCTTCGCGCCCGAGGCCGGCACCCAGCGCATGCGTGACGTGATCAATAAGAACGTGACCGAGGAGCAGCTACTCGAGACCGCCGAGCGGGTGTTCTCGAAGGGTTTCGATACCATGAAGTTATACTTCATCGTCGGGCTCCCCACTGAAGAGGACGAGGACGTCCGCGGCATCATTCAGGTCGCCAAGAACGCGTTGGCGGTGGCGAAGCGGCTCGGGCGCACGCGGGCCAAGATAACCGTCAGCGTGTCCACTCACGTGCCCAAACCGCACACGCCATTTCAATGGTGTGCAATGGACACCTTGCCCCAAGTGCAGCGAAAGCAGGCGCTCTTGCGCGAGGAGCTCGGCCGCGAGCGTGGCATCACCCTGCGTTGTCACGACAGCTCGACGAGCCACCTGGAAGGCATCTTCGCTCGCGGCGATCGGCGGCTCGCCGACGTGCTGGAGCGCGCATTTTTGAACGGCGCGAGCTTCGACTCTTGGGAGGAGAAGCTGCGGATCGAGATCTGGCAAGAGGCCCTCACGTTCTACGGGATTCAGCCCGAGACGTATCTCGGTACCCTGCCTGTTTCGGCGCGGCTGCCGTGGGACCATTTCGACATCGGGCTAGAGCAAGGGTTTCTCGCGCGCGAGTATCAGAAGGCCTTGAAAAACCGCCTTTCTCCTCCGTGCGGGAAGGCGGCGGGTATGTTCATCCACCACACGAACGTCAGCGATGCCAGCACCGATGATCGGCGTTTGGTCTGCTACGACTGCGGTGTTGCATGCGACATGAGCAAGATGCGACAAGATCGCATCTCTTTCCTGCAAGGCATGGGCGCGATCGAGCCGACCGAGAAGAGCCGCCGAGCGCTGCCGCTGGTTCCTCAGGGTGGCCCTGGGCACAACGACAGGACCTGGACCCCAGAGCAGGAACGGCCACCTCAACCGGGAGACCGGCACGAACGCTGGCGTCTGAGCTTCGAAAAGCTGGGGCCTAGCGCGCTGCTCGGGCACCTCGACTTTACGCGAGAGCTCGGCCGCGTCATCCGCCGCGCAGGCCTGCGCCCCGTGTATAGCCAGGGGTTCAATCCCAAGCCGCGGTTTGCGTTTGGCCCCGCTCTCGCGCTGGGCGTCGCCAGCCTGGACGAAAAGATCGAGGTCGACCTGATCGATGCTCCGGCCACCGGCCAGTCGATGTTGGAGCAGCTGAACCGATCGAGCGGCGCGGGGCTCAGGTTCGTGAATGCAGAACGCATGGAGCGAAGCGCGCCGTCACTCGGCGCAGCAGTGATCGGAGCGCGCTACATCCTGGTCTTCGCTGAGGCCACGAGGTTAAACGCGAGCGAGCTAGAGGCCAGAATTTCCGCATTTCTCGCGCGTGACAAAGCCGTGGTCAAACGCATGACCAAAGGCATTGGCCGGCTCATCGACGTGAAGGCTCGCATCCACTCAATCTCAGTGGGTGACGCCCAAACCCGCGCGCGGATCGCCGCCGCTGGACTGATCGGGCGATTCTCGAGCGTCGTCGTCGAAGTCGAGCTCGGGCCTGATGGCTCGGTCAAGCCGACGGAAGTCGTCGAAGCGCTGTTTGGAGATGCCGAAGTGCCCCACCAAGCGATTAGAGACGCGCTGTTAATTGCTGCTGCAACGTCGAGGAAACCTAGCCCGACCGAGATTTCTGGGTCTGCGGTGGACTGCGACGCGCTCGCGTGATGCACGCCTCTCGTTAAGTCCACGCACGTGTCGCGGTGGTGCCGCCCCGAGGTGGAACGCGGTGGGGCACGAAGGAACACGTGACGCGGGCTCTGGGCCACGTAGATTTACAAGCTCAGACAAATCAACTAGAGGAAAACTCGGGAGCGGGAATCGCGATGGGGAGCTTCTCTTCTCGCTCGGGCCGGCGAGGCATTTTGACTCGTGGGACACGAGGATGCCTGACGGTCATGATAGCCTGATGGTGGAGATAATGGCGGCGAGGGGGGAATAGGGAGCACCTCGCAGGTGATTGATGCACCGCTACGTGTTGCACGGGGCTAGATTCAGAGCGCCCGCAGTAGCCAGGCACCGATGAGCTAACAAAAAATTCCGGAACTCCCGCACTACTAAATAGAGCGACGATGGCCCAGAGACGCAAGAGCACTCCAAACGACAAGAACATCCGCGAACTGCCGTGGCCCGACGCGTTCCTGCAGGCGCAGGCGCTGACCACCAACGACAGTTACAAGGTAGGACAGCTACTGGTGGAGCGGGTGTATGAGAGCCGGCGCGACGCGAACCGTTCGCCTAAGCCTTCGAGCCTGCGGAAAATCCAGTCGAATGCGTTACCGGAGGTGAGCGTCTCCACGCTACTTCGCTGCATTCAGGTCTACGAGACGTGTCGCACGTTGGGCATGAAGCCTCCTTGGACGTACGTGCGCGCGGGGCACCTGTTTCGCGTGGCCAACTTGGCCAAGGTGCAGCAGCGCCAGCTGCTCAGCCGCGTCGAAAAAGAGGGTTGGACCGTGGCACGGCTGCAACAGGAGATCGACAAGCTGAAGGGGAGCCGTGCTCCCGACGGCCGCCGACCGAGCGGGCGCCGGCGCTTGCCCGGGTTCGTGAAGGCGCTTCAAGCGCTGTCGAAGCACAGCCTGCTCGACGGGTTGAAGCAAGCGGAGGAGCTCGACCCGCAGCGTTTGCGTCAGCTGGCCCGTCAGATTTCTCGCACCCAGACCGAGCTCGTCAAAGTCCAGGGTGCATTGAACAAGCAGAGCAACTGAAGCGTTTAGATGCGCCGCGTGCGCCTGGCCATTAGGTCGGGCTGCTGGCGCGGTTTTCCCGTAACTCGAGGGCCGCGCCGAACGCCCCCGCAAGCAGCTCCGCCTACCAATACCGACCCGAAACGACGCGTGAGGCGCTCGCGGGGCACGACACTCGGCACCAGGCCTCCAAAGGACTCGGCTCGACTTCGAAGGGCGGGCGCCGAGCCGCGAATGTTAGAAGGCGTCATGCACGCAGCAAGGCCAGGCAATGAGCCTGCGCGCACCGGCGCGATCGGGGTTTTCGATTCAGGGTTCGGTGGCTTGACGGTCCTCGCCGCGCTGCGCTCCCGGCTACCCGAGTACGACTACCTGTATCTCGGCGACAGCGCCCGAGCGCCGTACGGCAATCGCAGCCACGAGGCGGTGTACGAGTTCACGCGCGAGGCCGTGTTCGAGCTCTTCGCCCGTGGTTGCCCGTTGGTCGTCCTGGCGTGCAACACCGCATCGGCGCGGGCGCTGCGCAGCCTTCAACAGCAGGACTTGCCCCACCGGGCTCCGGACCGCAGGGTGCTGGGCGTGGTGCGTCCGTCGGCAGAGGCGCTCGCGGGCTTGCCTCCGGGTGCCATCCCAGGCGTTACGGCGCCTGCCCTCGTCAGCGGCACGGTGGCGGTGCTGGGCACCCCCGGCATGGTGGCGTCAGAGTCCTATCGCCTCGAGCTCGCCAAGCTCGCTCCGGGCCTCACGCTGGTGCAACAAGCCTGCTCCTTGTGGGTACCGTTGGTCGAGGCCGGCGAGACCGAAGGCCCAGGGACCGAGTACTTTCTGCGCAAGTACCTCTCGCCCCTGTTCGCGCCGGGCGTGACGCCACCCACGCGCATTCTCCTCGGTTGCACGCACTACCCGCTGCTCCTGGCCGGAATTCGAGCCAACGTACCCGAGCCCGTCGAGCTCTTGCCGCAGGGGCCGCTGGTCGCCGAGCGGCTCTCTGACTGGCTCACACGGCACCCGGAGATGGAGACGCGCCTCGGGCGCGGCGGCAGCTACGAGGTGCTCACCACCGATGACCCCGCCTGGTTTGGGGCTTTTGGTCAGCGGATCGTCGGCGTCGAGCTCGACGTCACCAAGGTACGGCTGAGCCCTCTGGTCTAGTCGGCGCCTGCGTTGAGCTCGGGCTACTAGGACACCTCGAACAGACCAGCCGCGCCCATGCCGCCACCGATGCACATGGACACGATTCCGAAGCGCTTGCCACGCCGCCGGAGCTCGTAGAGCAGTGTCGCCGTGAGCTTGGCTCCAGTGCACCCGAGTGGATGCCCGAGCGCGATCGCGCCGCCGTTGACGTTCAGCCGGTCCCCCTGGATGCCGAGCTCGCGCTGGCAGTACACGGCTTGAGCGGCAAAGGCCTCGTTGATCTCGAAGAGATCGATGTCCTTGATCGCCAGCCCCGTCTGCGCGAGTAGCTTCTGGATGGCGGGGATGGGCCCGATGCCCATGATGTCGGGATCCACGCCGGCGACGGCGAAGCCCCGAAGGCGCCCGAGCGGCTGCACCGACAGCTCTTTGGCCTTGCGCTCCGACAGGACCACCGCGGCGGCCGCGCCGTCGCTCAGCGGAGAGCTGTTGCCGGCGGTGACGCTGCCCCCCTGAGTGAACGCCGGGGGCAGCTTGGCGAGCACCTGCACGGTCGTGCCGGCGCGCGGGCACTCGTCGCGCGCAAATTCCCGCGCCGTCACGTGCCCGGCTTCGAACATACGCGCCTGCACGGCGATGGTCTCGTCCTTGAAGCGACCGGCAGCGATGGCTGCTGCGGCGCGTTCGTGCGAGCGCACCGCAAACTCGTCCTGCTCTTGGCGGCTCACGCCAAAACGCGCGGCCACGCGCTCGGCCGTGTGCCCCATCGCGATATATGCCTCGGGATAGCGCTGCATCAGCTCAGGGTTGAGGCTGACCTTGTTGCCGCTCATCGGGACCATCGACATCGATTCGACGCCGCCGGCCAGCACGACGTCCTGTAACCCGGCGTGCACCGCGAGCCCGGCGTGCGCGATGGCCTGCAGCCCGCTCGAACAGAAGCGGTTGATGGTCTGCGCGCTGACCGTGTTGGGCAACTTGGCGATGAAGGCGGCGTTGCGAGCGATGTTCAAACCCTGCTCGCCCTCGGGCATGGCGCAGCCGAGCACGACGTCGTCCACCGCGTCGGGGCTGAGGCCAGGCACGCGCCTCACGGCAGCGTCCAACACCAGGGCGGCGAGATCGTCGGGGCGCGTGTCCTTCAAGCTGCCCTTGACGCCTCGCCCTACGGGCGTGCGGACGGCGCTGGCGATGATGACATTCAGTGGAAACGACATGATCAGTTCCTCAGGGGTTTGTTGTTCTCGAGCATGTGTTTGATCCGCGCGAGCGTCTTTTCCTCGCCGCACAGGCCGAGGAAGGCTTCAAACTCGAGATCGAGGTAGTCTTGCTCCCGGAGCAGCGTGCCGGCGGCCACGTTTCCGCCGCACAGCACGTGCGCGACCTTGTTGGCCAAGAGCGCGTCAAACGGGCTCGCCCACTTGCCTTCGACCATGCCCCAGATGCGCGCCCCAATGGTGGCCGCGGCGTCGTAGCCCGCCGCCGGCAGCAGCCTCGGAACCGGGGGCCGATAGCCGGCCCGAGCCAGGCCCAGGGCGCGCTGCTTGGCGTGATAGAGCTGGTGGCTGCGGTTGAGGGAAATGCCGTCCTCCGCTTGCAGGAAACGCAGCTGCCTGGCCTCGTGCGCAGAGGTCGAGACCTTGGCCGTCGCCACCGTCATCGACGCCTGGCCGATCAGCGGCAGTAGATCGGCATTTTCGACACCCGCGAGCGGCGCCGTGTGCCGCTCGACCATGCGCAGACAGCCGCCGCCTGCCGGAATCAGCCCGACCCCGAGCTCGACCAAGCCCATGTACGTCTCCGCGTGGGCCTGGCACTGATCGGCGGCCATCGCCAGCTCGGCGCCACCCCCCAGCGTGTACTGAAAGGGCGCCGCCACGACCGGAACCTTCGCGTAACGCAAGCCCTGGAGCGCGTTTTGCAGGCCGCGGATCACCGCGCCGATCTGGTCGAATTTCTGCTGCTGAGCCGCGGCAAAGATCATGAACAGGTTGGCGCCAGCGCCGAAATGTTGCCCGTCATTGCTGATCACCAAGGCTTCGAAGTTCTGTTCCGCCTCTCGCACGCCCTCCGTCAACATCGCGATCACGTCGCCATCGATGGTGTTCATCTTGGTGTGCACCTCGACGCCCAGCGCACCGTCGCCGAGGTCGACCAAGGACGCACCGAGGTTCTTCTTCAGGACCCGGGTGGGCTCGCTCGTGAGGACCTCGAAGGTGAGCTGCCGCGGATCCCGCGGCATGACTTTGGGCTTCTGCGTGGCGACGTCGAGATAGGTGCGTTCTCGAGGGTTGCCAGCGTAAAAGCTGCCTCCTCCACGTGCCACCGCCTGCACCCACTCGGGCACGGGCAGGCCGTCCTTTTGCATGCGCTTGACGGCGGGCTCGACGCCGATGGCGTCCCAGGCCTCGAACGGACCGAGCTCCCAGTTGAAGCCCCAGCGCATCGCGCGATCGATGCTCACGATATCGTCGGCGATCTCCCCGACCAGGCCGGCGCTGTACGAGAGCGTGCGAGCGGTCAGGTTCCACGCGAACGTTGCGGCGGCGTCCTCACCCGCGACGAGACGCGCCAGGCGCGCCCGCGGATCCTCGATGTTCCGCACGGCTCCGATCGAGTCGAAGCGCACTTTCTGGGCCGGGCGATACTCGAGCGTTTTGTAGTCGAGGACCAGGATGTCTTCGCCGACCTTCTTGTAAAAGCCGGCTCCGCTCTTGCGCCCGAGCCGCCCTTCTTTTACGAGCCGGGCGATGAACTCCGGAATGCGAAAGACCTCGCGCTCCGGGTCATTTTTGAGCGTGTCATAACAGTTGTTCGAGACGTGGACCAAGGTGTCGAGGCCGACGATGTCGCCGGTCTTGAACGTGGACCCCGAGGAACGCGCCATGGGTTTGCCGGTGATCACGTCCACCGCGTCGATACCGAGATCGGCCTGCAACATGGAGTGGACGGTCAGCATCATCCCGTACACACCGATGCGGTTGGCGACGAAGTTGGTGGTATCCTTCGTGTAGACGATGCCTTTGCCAAGCGACTCGCCGAAGTGCGCCGCCCGCGCCAGCACCTCGGGCGAGGTCTTTGGCCCCGGCGCGATCTCGAGCAGGTGCATGTAGCGCACCGGATTGAAAAAATGCATGACCACAAAGCGCTTCTGCGCGTCTTTCGGCAACGTCTCGCTCATGGCGGCGATCGAGAGGCCGCTGGTGTTCGAGGCGATGATGGCGTGGTCGGCCAGGTGGGGCGCGATTTTCTGGAAGAGCTGTTTCTTGATCTCGAGGTTCTCCACAATGGCTTCGATCACGAGGTCGCAGCCTTTGAGCCTATCGAGGTGGTCCTCGAGATTGCCGGTGGTGATTAGGCGCGTGTGATCGGGCACGTAGAAGGGCGCTGGCTTGGTCTTCAGCGCCCGCGCCAGGGCCTCGTCAGCAACGCGGTTTCTGGCCCGCGGATCGGCCTCGCTGCCTACGGGCAGCTCCCGAGGGACCACGTCGAGTAAATGCGTCCGAATGCCGGCGCCAGCGAACTGGGCAGCGATTGCGCTGCCCATGACCCCCGACCCAATCACTGCAGCAGTACTGATGCCTTCCGACATGCGCTCTCCTTGCTCTTTCGACGTCCCGCGTCCTGTCGTATCACTCTAGTGCCGCGAATCCATCGAAGCGATGGGTAACTTCCGCCGCCCCTGACGGGGCGAGGGCGGCGGAAGTTACCTGCCTAGCGCTAGATTTGATTCGCGGCACAGCCTTTACGTTGCCCTCGATTCAATAGAATCGAGGGACTAGCAGATCCAAGCGGCGAGCCTGGGCACGGCACTACGACCGCTTGCCCAAATCTCTTTTGCTGCACGCACTTAATCAACCTTTCCTGCTCGCCCTCTGGTGAGCGCAGAGCTCAGCGACTACACTCCAGCCGCTGCCGGGCGGCCGGATCTGCGACGCCCATTCCATGACACGTTCCGTACGAGCCTTTCTCCTCATCGCGAGCGTGCTCACCGCTTACGCCTTCCAGTGGCTGTTGGTGAAGCTCACCTGGGGTCGGTGCTTCGCGGGGCGCTGGGCAGCGGTTCACGAGCGCTGCGCGCGGCGCCTGCGAATAGGCTTCACCGAGCTACGCGGAGTGTTCATCAAGCTGGGGCAGGTGATCAGCGTGCTCGGGGGATTTTTGCCCGGGCAATACCGCCAGGCGCTGGAAAAGCTACAGGACCAGGTGCCCGCGCGGCCCTTCGGCGAGGTGATCGGGCGGCTCGAGGAAGCGTTTGGCCCCGCCGCGATCGAGCGCTACGCGACGTTCGAACGCACGCCGATCGCCGCAGCGTCCCTGGCGCAGGTGCACAAGGCCACACTGAAGGACGGCCGCGAGGTCGCCGTAAAGGTGCTCTACCCCGGCATCGAACGGCTCATCGCGCGCGACTTGTTCGTGCTCGGCTTGTTCCTGCCGATCATCAGCCGGGTCTTCCCCATCGCTCGCTTTGACCGAGTCTTGGCCCAGCTGGGGGCGATGTTGCGTCGGGAGACGGACTACCAAAATGAGCGCCTCAACATGGACCGCATCCAGGGCATTTTTGAGCACCGCAGCGACGTCATCGTCCCCGTGGTCGTGCCCGAGCTTTGCCGCGCCGGCGTCTTGACCATGAGCTTCGAGGGCGGGCGGCGCATCGCCGACGTGCTGCGCGAGCCCACCCCAGATCTCGATCCGCGAGAGATCGCCCGGCTCATCACCGACTGTTACTTTACCATGTTGTTCGAGCACCGCGTGCTGCACGCCGATCCGCATCCCGGCAATTTCCTGGTGCGCCCTGGGCCGTCTCTGGTGATCCTGGACTATGGCGCCGTGGAGGACGTGAGCGAGCCGCTGGTGCGGGGCCTCAAAACGGTCATCTTGGGCGCGCTGACGCGTAACTCCGAGCAGGTGCTGGAAGGCGCCGAGCAGATGGGCTTCGTTGCGCCCGGAGGCGATCGGGAGCTGCTCCGGGAGGTCGGTCGCGAGTATCTGAAGACGCTCGCGACGCTGAACGTGAGCGATTTTTCCAACTTCGAGCGCACCGAGCTGCACAAGCTCACTGGCTATGCGCTGGTGCGCGGTCGCCTGCGAGAGGTCATGCGGAGCGTGGAATACCCCGACGGGTACTTTTATTTGGAGCGCACGTTGGCGCTGCTCTTCGGCCTGATCGGGCAACTCGAGCCCACGCGAGGGCTGCCGGGCATCGCCGCGCCGTTGGCGTCGAAAATGATGCTGCGCAGCCTGGCGCGGCCCGATCCCGCGCGCGCGCGCGTCGCCGGTCGAGATTCCTGACGCTGTCACCGTACCGGCCAGGTTACCAGACGGCTAGAAATGGGCTCCGCGAGGCAACTCGCGATAGGCTCCAATGCGCCCCGTGACCCTGACCCACCCAAACCTTCGCCCCGGCTCGCTCGTGCCACGGCGGGACCCCGGGCGCTGGATCGCCCGCCTGGCGTGCCTCTCTTTTGCGCTGATCGGGCTCATTCCTCCAGTCACGCTGGCGCTCGCGCGCTCGAGGCCGGTAAGTGATTGGGCGGCGCAGGAGACCACACGTCTGCTCGAACGGCAGCTTGGCCTCGAAGCGAGCTACCAGCTCGAGATCTCGCTCTGGCCGCTCGGGATCGAGCTCTCGGACGTCACCCTCGCTTCCACTGACGGTGGCCCGCCCGCCCTGGTCGCCCCGCGCGTCAGCATCCGCCCACGGCTGTTCTCCTTGCTCGCGGGGCGCGTGGACGCCGGCCAGATCTCGATCGAGGAGCCCGAGCTCCGCGTGATCGTGAAAAATGGCGCGCTCGAAAACCTGAAGCTTACGCCGAGCGAAGGCGGAGCGAGCACCGAGCACATTCCGCAAGCGTCGCTGTCGATCACCGACGCGCATCTCTTCGCCGATATTGACGGCATGAAGATCTCGAGCCCTGCCATCGACCTGGATATATTTGCCGATGGCCCAAGCGCGGTCGAGGTCGCGCTGCGAGCCGCTACGACCTCCATCCGCCGGGAACGACCCATCAAAGGCTCGGATCGAGTGGCCGTCGACGAGGACATCTCCTGCCAAATGGACGCGCGCGTCCGGATCGAGCCGGGAGAGCTGCTCGTCCGGCGGCTGTCGCTGCTCGGCGCCGTCGACGGCAGCCCGGAGCCCGGCACCGAACCGGGCTGCGAGCTCGACGCTATCCGCCAGGATCCTCGGCGGGTGCTGATGCGCCTCTCGGGGCTGCGCATCGAACACGTCGAGGGCCAGCCACGTCAGGCAACGGGCCACGTGCTGCTGCAAGCGCCGCTCGACCTGACCGGTCGTTACGTCGACGCGGGGCCACTCTCGGGTTGGGTTCAGATAAGCGGTGAGCTCGACGCGAGCCAACGCACCAAGCTGCCCGAGTTCCACGGCCGGCTGCGCACCGGGCGCATCGGGCTGAAGGCGTACACCCTCGTCGCGCACGCGGACGCCGAGCTGCACCTGATCCAAGATCGGCTCCTGATCGGCAGCTTCCGAGCGGGCTATGCCGACGGCGACGTGCTGCTCGAAGACATCAGCGTGGACCTCTTGGCACCGGGCCTACCGCTCGTGGTGGGGCGCGCCTTGGCCACGAATCTGACGTTCCCCGGCTTGATGCGCGACATCGACGTCACCAACGACACGATCGTCAACTGGAATTTGGACCGGGTCTCGATCGAGGATTTCAAGGGCACGCTCGTCCCCCCGGCGATCGAGGGCAAGCTGAGCGCGGACACGCACGATTTCGAGATCTTCGACCGCGCCGTTCACGACGCCGCGCGCCGGCATATGCTCGGCGTGTCCCGCGGCAGGCTCAGCGGCACCTTCGGCGTGCACGCCGATTCGGTGCGCTTCGACGGCATGCGCGCCGAGTTCGGCAAGAGCCTGCTGCTGACGACGGTGCGCATCGGCTACGACAACAGCATCGCGCTCACGGTTCCCGAGGGGTCACACTTCGATCTCGGCGACGTCAGCCCGCTCGTGGACATTCCGCTGGCGGGTCAAGCGCGCTTGAACGTGCAGATGTCGGGCAACATGGGCGACCCAGTGCTCACCGGCTCACTCGGCATCGACGACCTGTGGTTCGCGGGTTTTCCGCTCGGCAACTTGACGACCGATAGCCTGCGCTTCGTGCCGCTCGTGATTCACCTGGAGAGCGCCACGTTGACCAAGGGCGACAGCGAATACCGTCTGCGCGGCGCCGAGCTCGACTTCGACACTGACGCCACCGTGAAGGCCAGCGCCTCCGTCCGCAGCGAGCGCATGGATCTGCGAGACTTCTTCGCGATGTGGCACTTCGACGAGGACCCGCGCTGGGACAGCGTCTCGGGCAAAGGGGGCCTCGACGGCCGCCTGACTTACGTGTTGGGGGGCAAGGCCGACCGCTGCAAGAGCGGCCTCCTGCACGTCGGCGGCAACCTGAAGCTACAGAGCTTGAACATGTTCGACGAGCGCTACACCGACGTCGCCTCGAGCTTCGACCTGGACTGGTTCGACATTGACGCGAGCTACCTCGGCATGCGCCTGAATGTGCCCAGCTTGAGCCTGACCAAGGGCAAGGGGACGCTGCTCGGCTCACTGCGTATCAGGGACGGCGCGCGCGTCGACGGCGAGCTGATCGCCACGCATGTCCCGCTGTCCGAGCTACAGGGACTGGGTCGCCTCGGCCATGACATGCTGGGCAGCGTCAGCGCCGAAGCCGTGGTGAGCGGCACGTTGGACGCGCTCTCCGCGGAGGTGCAGGCACGCATCAGCTCAGTTCGTATCGGGCGTTCGGAGCTGCCGCCGTCCGCACTCTCGGTGCAGCTCGAACCGGTGCTCAACGCACCGCGCGTGATCGGGACGAGCGCCTGCGGCGCGCCCAAATATGCGGGCTTCGATCGAGCGGAGCACGCGGCGGATCGACCGAGCGGGGTCTTTCGGGTGACAGGCAAGTTGTTCGGTGGCCAGGTCCAGCTCAATCAGTTCGAGATCACGCGCCAGAGCGCCAAACACGTGCGCGGCAGCGTCGAGCTCCAGGGGCTCGATCTCGTCGCGCTTTCGAACCTATCTCCAGGCCTGGCGCTGCTCGACCCGGAGCCGACGGGTAGCCTGGACGCGCGCCTGAGCATCCAGGATCTCGAGCCTGCACGGCCGCTTCTAGCCACGGGCACGCTGGAGCTCCGCCGCCTTCAAATCGGGTACGGCGACACGCAGTTCGACGCCGCGCGGCCAGCGAGCTTGCAGCTCGGAGGCGGAAAGATCGAGCTGCCCGCCCTCACCCTGCGCGCAAAGACGAGGAGCGGCCAGACGGCGCTGTTCGACCTGGGCGGCAAGCTGGATCGCCTGGAGGACAAACCCAAGGTGGAGCTGCGCTTCACGCTGCAGCCCACGTCGCTCGCGGGTTTCGTCGGGCTGATCCCGGGAGCGGAGCGCGCGGTGGGCATGCTCGGCGGACAAATCTCCGTGAGCGGTCCGCTGGATGCGCCGATTTATCGCGGCGGCTTTGCGTTGACCAACGGCGCCATCTACCTGCGCAACTCCCCTCAGTCGATCACGGAGCTCGACCTCAAGCTCGCGGTCGCCCCGGGCGAGCTGATCATCGAGCACGGCGCGTTTTCGATCGGTGGTGGGCGCGTGCAGATTCAAGGGAATGCGCCGCTGTCCGGCTTTCGCCTCGGTGAGCTGCGCACGTTCATCACCGCACGCAACGTCGCGTTGCCGCTGGGCCCCGGGGTGCGTGCCACCGGCGACGCGGACCTGCGCGCCCGTTGGCAACCGAGCCCGCAGGGAGGGCTGCGCAAGCAAGCTCTGCCGCAGCTGGTCGGCAACGTCGTCCTGAGCTCGTTTGCTTACTCGCGCCCCGTGAAGCTGTCCGCCAATATCACCGATCTGGCGCAGCGCGGCCGCCGCACAGAATTCGATGCGTACCAGCCGGAAGGCGACCTGGTCAGCTTCGACATCAACGTGCGCGCGACGAAGCCGCTGGTCTTGGAGAACAACCTGATCGACGCCAACCTGACCATCGAGGATGACGTGCTCACTCTGGCGGGCACCAATCAGCGCTTCGGCATCCGTGGCGCGTTGCGCATCGTACCCGGCGGGCGCGTGCGGCTCACTCGCAACGAGTTCGAGATCGCGCAAGGTCGGGTGCGTTTTGACGACCCGACGCGGATCGCGCCGCTCGTGGACGTGACGGCGGTGACCGAGTTTCGGCGCGCGGGGGGCAGCATGGAAGCGGCGGGCACGAGCACAGGCAACACCCCGTCCACCTCCGGCGACTGGAAGGTCAGCATGCACGCGCACGGAGACGCCGAGACGCTGCGCATCGACCTCACCAGCCAACCGCAGCTGTCACAGGACGACATCTTCCTCTTGCTCACGCTCGGGGTGACGCGCGCCGAGCTCGATCAGGTCCAGTCCTCGAGCCTGGGAGAGAGCGTGGCGCTCGAGGCGCTCGGCGCGCTGACGGGAGCCGACCAGGTCGTCACGGACGCCATCCCGGTGATCGACGAGTTCCGACTCGGCAGCTTTTCGTCACGCTCGGGTCGCACCGAGCCCGCCATCACCATCGGCAAGCGCCTGAGTGAGCGCATTCGCGCGTTCGTCACGAGCGGCCTCAGCGAGTCGCGGGACGTGCGCTCCAACGTCGAGGTCAAGATCAACCGCAAGGTGAGCATCGAGGGCTCCTACGACAACGTGAACGACATCTCGAGCTCGACGCTCGGCAATCTCGGCGCCGACATCCGCTGGCGGCTCGATTTTCAGTAGCCGTCAGTCGATGTGGCGGGCGGCGCGCCAGAGCGACTCGAGCGGCAGCTTCGGTTGTCGAACCAACCAGATCGGGCGCGGGTGGACGAGCACGACCGCGGCGCACGTGAGCCCGAGCCCACCGAACATCTCTCGCGTGCCCGTTCATGCGCTCGCAATATCGTGACCCCCCGCCGCAGCAAAGCGGGGTGACGGGCGGCGTCTGGGCCGGAGCGCGGGGGGGGGTCGCTGCGACGCTTGCCGAAGCAGCGAGGCTCGGTCCGTGGGGCCCGACCTTACCGGCGCTCCAGCACCGCTCGTGGGGGTTGCCCTCGACGGGCCTCGGCGATAATCCGCGGAGCGGCATGGCGACACGAAAGACCTCTCGACCGCCGAAGGCCGGCTCCAAGGCAGCCGCCACGACCGAATCAGCAGCTGACATCCCGGCCCCACGCGAGGCGGAGCGGGAGGAGCGGGAGGAGCTGGCGCAGCTCGGCGAGCAGCTCCGCTACCACGAGCGAGCTTACCGCGACGGCGCCCCGGAGCTCACGGACGCGATCTTCGACGACCTGGTCGCCCGCTATTCGGACCTCGCGGACAGCCTCGGGGTACCGACCACCGAGCGGCTCGACGCCCGCCCCGGCGCCGACCACACCGAGGGGTTCCAGACGGTGGAACACCGGGTGGCCATGCTTTCACTGGAGAAGCTGAGCACGGCGCGGCGCGACAGCAAAGGCCTGGCGGTCTCACCCGCGGACCAGCTCCGTGCCTGGTATGAGCGACGGAGAAAAGAGCTCGAGCTCGCGCCCGAGGTACCGCTCGCTTTGTTGGTCGAGCCCAAGATCGACGGCATCAGCGTCTCGCTCACGTACGTCGAGGGGACGCTCTTGCGCGCCGTAACACGCGGCGACGGGCGGCGGGGTGACGACATCACGCGGCAGGTGCAGGAGTCCGGGGCGGTGCCGCTCCGCCTAAACCGAGTGGGCTCGAGCGCGTTGACCGGGGAGCTGGAGCTGCGGGGCGAGCTGTATTGGCCGCACGCCGCTTTCGAGGCTCACAATCAGAAGCTGCTCGAGCTCGGTGAAAAACCGATAGTCAATCCGCGCAACGGCTGCGCAGGGCTAATGAAGCGCAAGGACCCGACCGGGCTCGGCGAGATCGGCGTGAAGGCTTTCTTGTATCAGGTGGCCTGGGCGCAGGGCGTGAGCCTGCCGAACCAGCAATCTGAGACTATCGCCTGGCTCGAACGAGTGGGGGCCCCGGTCTATCACGACGAAATCTTCATCGCACCCGGGGTGGACGAGGCGCTCGCGTATTGCGAGCAGTACCAGAGCCGGCGAGGCTCGCTCGATTTCGACATCGACGGCATGGTGATCAAGATCGAGGACCTCGGCTTGTACCGCCGGCTTGGCTCGACGGGTCATCACCCGCACTGGGGCATCGCCTACAAGTTCCCCCCCGAGCAGAAGCCGACGCAGCTGCTCCGCATCATGGTGCAAGTCGGTAAATCCGGGAAGCTTACGCCAGTGGCCGAGCTCGAGCCTGTCTTCGTAGGGGGCACGGTCGTGTCACGAGCGTCACTGCACAACTTCGTCGAGCTCGAGCGCAAAGACGTGCGGGTCGGAGACACCGTGCTCGTCGAAAAGGCAGGCGAGATCATCCCACAGGTCGTTAGCGTCCAGATGGACGCGCGGCCGAGCGACACCGAGCGTTACGAGCGGCCGAGCACCTGTCCCGCCTGCGGCGCGGCGGTGCTAGCCGAGGAAATCTTCGTGTACTGCCCAAACCCTGCCTGCCCCGCGCAGGTGCGAGAACGGCTCGAACATTTCGCGAGCCGGCGCGCGATGGACATCGACGGCATGGGCACCGCGCTCATCGATCAACTGATGAATCAGCTCGCGGTGCGTTCCCCGGAGCAGCTGTTTACGCTCACCGCCGAGCGGCTGGCGGAGCTCGAGCGGATGGGGAAGAAGAGCGCCGAGAACGTGGTGCGTTCCCTCGCGCGCGCCAAATCTCGTGGCCTGTCGCGCGTGCTCGTCGGGCTCGCGATCCGCCACGTCGGGGAGACGATGGCAGAGGATCTGGCAAGCTACTTCGGCACGGCCGACGCGCTGCTCGAGCTCGCCCACAAGTATGTCGCCGGCGATCCGGAGGCGGTGCAAGCGCTGGCGCCGGACAAAGGCTCGGGAAGGATTGAAGGTCTGGCGAAGAAGACAGCCGACAGCATCTTCGCCGAGCTCGATTCGGAGGCGGTGCGGGCCGTGTTTGCCGGGTTGGCGGCTGCCGGCGTGTCGCTCAGCGCCACGAGCGCGCGGCGCGAAGCCGTGGAGGGGGTCCTCGGCAAGACCTTCGTGCTCACGGGGACATTACCCACCATCAAGCGCAGCGACGCCGCCGAGTGGATCAAGCAGGCGGGCGGCAAGGTCACGGGATCCGTCTCGAAGCACACGGACTACGTCGTGGCAGGCGAGGAAGCGGGCTCCAAGCTCGAGAAAGCACAGGAGCTGGGGCTGAGCGTGCTGGACGAAGCTGGCCTCTTGAACTTGCTAGGCAAGGCCGCCAACTAACGCCCATGGAGGGCGTGTGAGCGTACCGGGGCGGCGCGGGGGCTATGTTGAGCGGGCTACTCGACGGGCCCGTCCAACAACACCCCTTGGACCACCTCGACGGTTACCGTAGCCGCCGCCGCACCCTCGGGACGCACGCTGTAGTTGCCGGCGCCCGCCCAGGGCTGTTCGTCATGTGACGTGATGCCCCAACGTTCCGCGAGCCGGAGCGGTGTGAACACGTCACGCTGCAAGACCTTATCGGCTGCCGACGCGAAGCTCGTCGCGGCGATCGACGCCACCACCGCGGTCCCCCAACCCAGGGGCCCGAGCGGGCGGCAGCCGAAGAAATGGCTGAGCCCCGGCGTCTGAATCACGCCCACCAGCGCCGCCGCGGAGAGCAGGCTGGTCGTGACCACGGGTCGGCTGAGGCCTCCGGAACGCAGCGTCTGTCCGAGCTGGGAGCCCACCAGAGCGGCGAGCGCGACGGTGCGGGCGCGCCCCTGTGTCCCAGTAAAACGCGCCACCAGCCAGGCGCCGCTCGCCCCCGCGGCGGTCGCCAGAGCGCGAGCGGCGATCTGCCGATTCAGAGGCCGCCCGAGCGTCTCCTCCGGTGTCATGCTGGCCAGGACTTCGAGCGAGTCCCGCGACGGAGGGCGCAGCGCGATGGCCATCGCAGGCGCGACGTCCGTCAGCAGGTTCACGAGTAGCAGCTGCCGCGCGTTGAGCGGTGGGCGGCCTTCGATCAGGCCCACTCCCAGGGTGAAGCCGATCTCGCCCAGGTTTCCGCCGAGCAGGATGGAGACCGCGTCACGGACCGAAGCCCACATGGCGCGCCCTTCGACGATGGCGTCGACCAGCGTCTCGACGCGCCCGTCCATCAAGACGATGTCCGCCGCGCCGCGGGCCGCGGCAGTCCCGTGCTCACCGATGGCGATGCCGCAGTCCGCGAGCCGAATGGCGGGCGCGTCGTTCGTCCCGTCGCCCACCATGCCCACCACGTGGCCCGTGCGTTGCAGCGCGCGCACGACGCGTACTTTCTGCGACGGAGTAACGCGCGCGAACACCGCGACGTTCGGCAGCATGAGGTCGAGCTCGTCGTCGCTGGCGCTGCCGAGATCGTCACCTGACACCACGCGCCGCCCCTCGAGCAGGCCGAGCTCCGAGGCGATCGCTTCCGCCGTGTGGGGATGATCTCCAGTCAGCATGATCATCCCCACCCCAGCGCGGCGAATTCCGGCGATGGCCCGCTTCGCGGACGGACGCACGGGGTCGCTGAATGCGAGAAAGCCCACGAACTCGAGCCCGCTCACGTGACGCGGCTCGAGCACCTCGAGGTTCGGAAGCGGCCGCTCGGCAACCGCCAGCACGCGCAGCCCCTTCTGGGCCAAGCCTGCGGCTTCGGCCGCTAGCCGTTGCCGGGCCTCCGGCGTCAGGGGCTCGATCTGGCCGCGCTCCCGATCGCACAAGGCGAGCAACACTTCGGGCGCACCCTTCACGCTCAGCAGCGGGCCCTGGGTCGTCTCCGCCAACGTCGCGTGGTAATTGCGCCCGGGGGCAAAATTCACCTCACTCGCGCGACGCCAGCCCGGCGCGCCGCTCTCGACGCCGACGGAGAGGTGCGCGCCCGCGCGCCGCAACGCATCGTCGGTGGGATCGGCTGCGCCGAGGCTGCGTTGCTCCGCCGCGGTGGCGCGCGTGCCCACCGCTACCGCGGCGAGCTGCACGGGGCCGCACTCGGCCAACGGCAGGAAGCGACCGCCCCCATAGATCTCGTGGAGCTCCAGCTGCCCGCGCGTGACAGTACCGGTCTTGTCGACGCAGATCACGTTGATGCGACCCAGCGCCTCGATCGAGCGTGGATTGCGCACCAATGCCTGACGCTGCGAGAGCCGCTCCGCCGCCGAAAGCTGCGCGGCCGTGGCCAAGATGGGCAGCCCCTCCGGCACCGAAGCCACCGCCAGGCTCACGCCCGAGCCCACCAGATCCTCGAGCTTGCGCCCTCTGAGCAACCCCCCCCCGACCACGCCCACGCACGCGGCAATCGCCACCGGCCCGGTCAAGTCCATGAGCGCCCGCAGGCGCTGCTCGACGCCGCCCTGGCCCCGATTGGCCCGCGCCCCGCTGGCGCCGTGACGCGACATCGTCGCGTCGCCGGTGGCAACGACCACGGCGAGCGCGTGCCCTGCAGCGATCGCGGTGCCCGCGTACAGCATGGAGCTGCGGTCAGCGATTTGAAGCTCGAAGGACGGATCGGTGTGCTTTACGACGGGCAAAGACTCGCCCGTCAAGCTGCTCGCGTCCACCTCGAGCGAGCGCGCCTGGATGACGCGGCAATCGGCCGGCAGTGTGTCGCCGGGGTTTAGCACGATCACGTCGCCGACGACGAGCTCCCGCTCTTCGACCACGCGCTCCGAGCCGTGCCGGCGCACCAGGGCGCGCGCCGGCGCCGTGCGTGAGAGGATCCGAATGCGGCGCTCCGTTCGGAACCGCTGCACCCCACCGACGACGGCATTCAGGCCCACGACACCGCCCAGCACTGCGGCGTCCGACAGCGAGCCGACCATGGCAGACAACGCGGCGCCCGCGGCCAAGAGCGGCGCCAGTGGGTTGAAGAGCTCGTCGGTGATGGCCTCGCCGAGCCCCGACAGACCGCCGGCTGGCTCGGACCAGCTGACCGCTGCGCGCCGCCGCTCGACCTCACTCGGCGCCAGGCCGTGCTCGCTGCTGCCGAGGCGCGCGAGGACGCCTTCGAGATCGAGCGCGTGCCACGGCGTCGGGTCGCGAGGCGCCGGTAAGGCGCGCAGCTCGAGCGCACGCGAGACGCGCACGCTGTTGAACATGGAGACCAGGGTGGCGCTGTTGACGACGAACATGACGCGCCGGTGCGTGAACGAGAGCAGGCCCCCGGCCGACGCCACCGTGCCGAGCGTGGCGGCGGCCAGCGCGATATTGACGCAGCGTCTCGAGAGCCGCCGCGCGGAGGCGCACGCCTGAATCACGAAATGGACGTCGAGGAGGTCGTTGCCGACCAGGAGATCGGCGCTCCACGGCGTGGGCTTCTCGGAGCTGCACAGGCCGATGCCGCAGTCCGCGGCGTCGAGCGCCAGGGCTCCGCTCGCGCTCACCACGCACACCCCGTGGCCTTCGCGTTGCAGCCGCCGAACGCCCGCGAGCAGGCCCTCACTGTCCGAGATGACGGCGTCGGCGTTCAGGTCCGAGAGCACCTCGTCGCTCGCGGCCGCGACCACCACCCGCATCTCGGCGTTGTGGGCGGCATCGATCAACTCTTCGATGCCGGTTTGGGCGAGGATCTCTACCTCCACGACGGCCACCATCCGCCCCGCGCGCTCCAGGCTGAGCACTAGCCCGCCTTTCTTGGAGCGCACCCGGGCGTGCTCCATCAGCACAGCCTCCGCGGACGCGTCCGAGCGGCGCCACGGCCCGAGCTGCCAGAGGCCATCCGTGCGGATCTCCAGCGGCCGCTTGGGGTTGAACAGCTGCTCGGCGTGGCGGCGGTCTTCCTGGCTTTCGTCGGGATCTTCCGAGAGCACGGCGCCCACCACGAACTGCCGGCGACCCACCAGGTCGCCGTCGAGCACCAGGCAGTCGATGCGATCGAGCCGCCGCAGCACCTCTTGATCGAGCACCAGCACGCCACGCGCCGCTAGCGCCTGCGCCAGCCGCGCACCGAACACGTCCCGGCCTAGCCGCGCCGGTCGCGGCAAGCCACCAAACAACGCGGCGCTCGCCCGCTGAAAGCTGCGCGTGGTCAGGAAGCTCAGCGCAAAACCGCCGAGCGATACGAACACGGCGCGATCGGCGTATTCCTCGATCGGGCCTCGCGGCAGTGGGACGGGCCGCTCACGTCGCTCCTGGGTCGCCGCCGCCAAGGACTCCGGGGGCTTGCAGAGCTCTGCCTCGCGGCGCCCCCAGAGCTCGCGCTGCGAGCGGGCTTCGCCAAACAGAGCCAGCTTGTGCAGCGCGTCGACGAACGAGTTGAAGGGGCGCTGCGCCAGACCCTGGGCGAGCGAGCTCGCCAGATTCAACACGAAGGCCGCGCGCTCCTGACCCAGCCGGCGCTCGAGACCTCGGCGCAGACGCGGCACCGAATGCATGAGCGAGAGGATCGCGACGATGTTGCCGCCAAAGGGCAGCGCGGGCAGGGGCGAAAAGCGCAGCCCGAGACCGAACAGGAAGGCGGCAGTGTCCGCGAACAGCTCGACCAGCCTGCGCAAAGCTTCGGCGTAGTCCGCGGGGTGCCAGCGGCCGTCCTCGGAAAAGCGGCCCGCGTCGAGACCGGCTTCGGCCTCTGCAGACTCGACCGCTGCGCACAGGGCGTCGGCATCATAGGCCCCTCGTTCGAACGCAAACACGACGCGTTGCGTATCGGGGTTCACCTCAACCCACGACAGCTGACCCAGTGATGCCGCCACGCGCTGCATCGCTGCGACCAACGCATCTAGCTTTTGCGGATCCGCTTCGCGAAACTCGACGTGCGCACGCGTGCTGCCCACCGCCACGCGACGGGACCGGGCACGGAAAAGCGAGGCAACGGAGCCCAGTACGGAGAGCACGGCTCCGTTGGCCGGGCCCGCGCGCTCTGCTGAGGCGGTATGCATTCCTGGCACGAGCTTTTTGTTCGAGGGGCTCTCGAACGGGTCTCTCCCGGACAAGCCTCTCTCATTTGCACGAGCAACCGGGCAGCGCAAGCATCCGCGAGGCGCCTCGACCGCCGCAGCACCGCTCTGGCACGCCCGCTCGTGGCCGCGCCAGGCACAGCCGCGAGCGCGCTCTGGTGCCTCGCTCGAGCGTCGGACTGCTCGTCGACGACGGCGTCGCCACCTGATAAGGGTAGGCCCGCTCGGTCCGTGCCCGGCCCGGGAGACCAGGCCCGTGAATTCGAAACCTGACGCAGAAACCGACGGAGCTCCTTCGAACGAGCGGCAACTTCCTGAGCTGCTCCGGGACGCGCGCATCCGGAGCCCTCGGGGGCAAAGCCAGCTCCTCTCGAGCGCCCAGGCCAAGGTCACGCGCCTGGAGTACTTTCAGATGCGGGCCATCCGCCGCACGCTCGAGCCCGGGTGGGTCGACGACGCGCTGCGCTTTTTGCAACGCAGCGTCGGGGTGCTCTGGATCACCGTCGCCACGCGCAAGCTACATCGGATTCACCACATCGAGCGGCTGCGCCCGCTGCGGCCTAACCACAGCTTCATCCTGGTGGCCAATCACCGCAGCTTCTTCGATCTCTACATCCTCACGGCGGCGCTGCTGAGCTGGGGCATGCGTCAGCGCATCGTGTTTCCGGTGCGTTCTAACTTCTTCTACGATACCGCGGCAGGTTTCGTCGTCAACGGCGTGATGAGCTTCTTCGCGATGTATCCGCCGCTGTTTCGCGACAAACGCCGCGCCACGCTCAACGCGCTCGGCCTCGATGAGCTCGCTGAGCTGCTGCGCGCGGGGGAGACCCTGGTGGGCATCCACCCGGAGGGCCGCCGCAACCCGGGTCAAAGCCCGTACGACCTACTCCCCGCTCAGAGCGGCGTGGGCCGCCTGATCCACGCCGCCCGCGGCGTGCCGGTGATTCCGGTTTTTACGAACGGCCTCTTGCCGAACAACCTGCCACAGCAGATCAAGAGCAACTTCGACGGGACGGGCGTACCGATCCACAGCGTGTTCGGCTCGCCCATCGACTTCGGCGACCTGCTCTCCGAACCGGCTTCACCGCGGCTCTTCGCGAAGCTGGCCGAGCTATGCCTGGCCGAAGTCAAAAAGCTCGGTCAAGAAGAGAAAGCGCTGCGCGAGGCCGAGCAGGCCCGGGCTACCAGCGCTCAGTCTTCGTCGTAGAAGAGCGGCTCGCGCTGCGCCAAGAACTCTTCGATGCCGCGTTGCGACGAGGCGTCGAGCCCGTCGAACTTGATGCCCATGCCCGGGGGCACGTTGCTCGCTTCGGAGTAGACGCGCACCCAGCGCACCTCACCCATGCCTCGGATGGGCTCGTCCCTGCCCGGCAGATGCACCGAGAACTCGAGCCGTTCGCCCACTGGCTTGAGCTGATGGGTGGCGATGAAGATCCCCCCCACCGAGAGGTTCTCCACGAAGCCGGCGTAGAAGTTATGCTCGCTCGTGACGGTCACGTCGAGGTCGACGCTGAACCGGCTGTGAACACGCCGCGTGCTCTCCTCGAGCGACTCGGGGGTTTCGGCCTCCGCAGGGGTCCGCTCGGTCTTGACGAAATCGGCTTGGCTGCGTGGACGGGCGTTGTTCAACATTTCGACAATTCCTTCGGGTCAGTGCTCCGAGGCTATCGGTGCGACCCAAATCGCCTCTCCCTTAATCCCCGTGCCCAATTTGATGCGCAGCGAGTCGCCGACGCGGGGCGGCAGGGCGTGGCCGACCACCTGCACGAGGTCGCCTACTTTACCCCCCAGGGTACGAACCGTCAGGTCTTGGGACACATCCTGGCGGCCGCGCAGGCTAAGCCGCGTCACGATCACGCCGCCCTCCCAGCTCGACTCCGAGCTCGCCACCGTCATCGGGATGCTGCCGTCTTCACCGATCCAGGCCATCACGTCGCGGTCGAGTGGGGCCGCGGTGGAGGCGCCCACACCAACGAGTAAGGTGCCGAGCGCGCTGATGGTCAAGGCAGCGCCGCGGGTCGCGCGCCGTCGCATCGCGAAGCCGAGGGCACCCAGGCCCAGAGCGGCCCAGACCCAGGCCTCTCCCTCGTAGCCGGCGATCGCAGCGCTGCCGCAGCCGCCTACTGTTTGCGGATCGAACTCTTCGCTGTACAGCGACGCGATCGAGTCCTTATCCACGACCTCGAGATCGCGCTTGCCGGTTTCGCCCGGCTGCGAGAACGCGTACATGGTCGCGTCTTGATCGGTCATGTCCTCGCCGAGGCCGAGCAAGTGACCCAGCTCGTGAGTGAGCACGTTCTGCAAGTCGTAGGTCGCCATGCCCTCATGACGAGCGTCGTGATCGAAGAAGGCAAAGCCGTGTTCGCCGTTGAGCACGACGTCGGCGTCGAGGATCTCCTTGGCGTGTGCGTCGAAGGTGATCACCGTGATCGCCAGGGCGCCGTTCGCCAATGGGTCTCCATCCGGCGCGAAGCGCACGGTGTTCTTGTTCGCACCGTGGCGTCGGTAACCGATGGGATCATCTGGACCGCGTTGCACGACCAGCGTCGGCAAGATGCCGGGCGCGTTCTGCCAGGCCGTGGCCGCGTGTATGATCGCCTCGAAGGCTTCGCCTCCCAGTTGATCGACGGAGGCTTCGACGCTCACCGTCACGCTGCCCTGTTGCCAGCGCGCCCCGCGGGCGCCTGCTGACCCCAACCCGCTTTGCTCGGCCCCGGCGACATCCGAGACCAGCATCACGGCCAGCGCGCTTGCGCACGCGCCGAGCTTGCAAAATTTATCTTGACCTAATTGATCTAAACTAACTCGCGCCACTTTTAGGGGGAACGGTCGTGGCTGGTCTAACTTTAAGCAAAGGGCGGGGTGATATGCCCCGGGGTGACGTGCGCCTCTCGTCGGAGAATTTGCGCTGAAAGTGGCCCGTTCTGTAGCAAAGCGAGGCTGACATGGGCCATCCTCTGCGCGCTCCTTCCACGCTGGCGTGCACCCCCGCACAAGGTGGCTTCACGTTGAGACGGAGCCTCCTCGCGTCGCGTAGATTGGTTGAGGCAAAGCGTCGCGAGCGCTCTCGGAGCGCGACATTCGCGGGCTTCGCACTGTAACGTAACAGTCTCGACCCAGTCCGGACCAACAGGAGCCCACCGGGAGCGATGCTCCATCCCCATTCGGGGCTCAGGCGCCGCGGCTAACGTCCACGCGCTGAGCCTCAATAGGTGTCGTGGGTGTTTTCTTCGTGCACAGGACAGACCGCGAGTCGTCTGGGTGGCGACCACCGCCATACAGCTGCCCGCTCCCACGCCGCGCAGCGACAGCTGAGCGCGCTAGCGTTGCCACAAAGCGAGGAGGCGCGCCCGCCGCTTGAAGCGGGAGCGCGCCACCCAGCGCCGCTCTCTACCGAGCGACGCTGCAACCTCTGCGCTACAGACAGCCCGCCCGCGCCGGAACCTGGCGCCCCTTCCGAGGCTACTGCTTGGCGTCGCCGCGCGCGAATATCGACGCGACGTAGTTCAGCACGTCGGTCGCGCTGACCTCGTTGTAGCCAAAGTAGCGCATCAACCGACTCTTGATCACGTCGATCTTCTCCTGCGTTTCCTTGTCTACCACCGCGGACACCAGCGTCTTCAGCTTGATGCTGTCCTTCTGGTCCTCGAACAGTTTGAGCTCCAGCGCACGGCGCAAGCGATCGTTCGTCTGCCAATCAAAGCGCTTGCCCTCGATCGCCTTCGCACCGATGAAGTTCATGATCTCGCGTCGGAAGTCGTCCTTGCGGTTCTCCGGAATTTCGATCTTCTCCTCGATGGCGCGCATCAGACGCTCGTCGGGCTCCTCGTTTTGGCCGGTGTACGAGTTCTTGACCTTCTCTTTCAAGGTGTAGGCCTTGATGTTGTCGATGTAGTTCGCGGCGAGCTTGCTGATCGCCTCTTCATCGGCGCTAATGGCGCGCTGCACCTCGTTCTTGACGATCTCTTCGTACTCGCGCTTCACCACGCCGATCAGATCGCGATAACGCTTCTTCTGGTCGTCATTGGTGATGAGTGAGTGGTTGAGCAGGCCCTTCTCGAGCTCATTCATCACCATGAACGGGTTGATGGTGCCCTCACCCACCTCGCTCACGAGCGCGTTCGAAATCTTGTCCTGCACGTAGCGCGGGCTGATCCCCTCCATGCCCTCGCGTTTGCTCTCCTTGCGCAACTCCTTGACGGTGTCCTGCGTGTATCCGGGCAGCACCTTGCCGTCATACAGCTTGAGCTTCTGCAGGACCTGCAAGTTCTGCTTCTTCGGCTCTTCCAACCGGGTGAGGACTGCCCACATCGCAGCGACCTCCAACGTGTGCGGCGCGATGTGCCGGCCCTGGACGCGGGTAGCGTTGAACTCCTTGTCGTAGATGCGGATCTCGTCGGACAGGCGCGTGATGTACGGGATGTCGATCTTGATGGTGCGGTCACGCAGGGCTTCCATGAACTCGTTGTTCAAGAGCCGGCGGTACTCCGCCTCGTTCGTATGACCGATGATCACCTCGTCGATGTCGGTCTGCGCGAACTTCTTGGGTTTGATCTTGTGCTCCTGCGACGCACCCAGCAAATCGTAGAGGAACGCGACGTCGAGCTTCAGCATCTCGACGAACTCGACGATGCCGCGGTTGGCGATGTTGAACTCGCCGTCGAAGTTGAAGGCGCGCGGGTCGGAGTCCGAGCCGTACTCAGCGATCTTGCGGTAGTTGATGTCGCCGGTGAGCTCGGTCGAGTCCTGGTTCTTCTCGTCCTTGGGCTGGAACGTACCGATGCCGATGCGGTCCTTCTCGCTCAACACCAGCCGGTGCACGCGGATGTGGTTATCGACGATCTTCGCCCAATCCCCCTGATAACGGGTCATCAAGCCGCGGAAGATGAAGCGGCTCGCCGGGTCGAGGTCCCCCTCGACGTTGACCTTGAAGTGAGGCTGAGACAGCCCGAGCTGAGCAATTGCTCGCACGCGCCACGCCTGCGGGATGAGCCGCAAAGGCTCGTCGTGCATGGGCGATTCGAACTCGTCCCCCTCGGCACCGCTCACCAACGCGGTGCCCGCCAGCTTGACCCACTTGAAGGTGTAGAGCGCGCCCTCTGGAGTCGCCGAGTACGCCTCGAGCCCTTTCTTCAGGAGCCGAGCGATCGTCGACTTGCTGGAGCCCACGGGCCCGTGCAGCAAAATCACGCGCTTTTCCGGGCCGTAGCCCTGCGCCGCCGCCTTCATCACCTTCATCAGGCGCATCAGCGGGATATCCAAGCCAAACACCGCGTCACGCCCGCCGTCGCGCTCGTCGCGGAAGAAGTTATAACGAATCAGCTTCTTCTTGTTGTCGACGTACTCTTCGGTCCCGTAGGACATGACCATGTCGTACAGGCGCTGAAATGCGCTGCGCGTGGTCTCGGGGCGCTGGCGGACGATCTCCAGATAGTCCTCAAAGCTACCCTCCCACGAGAGATCCCGATACAGCTCGGCGTTGTGCAAGCCCGCTATTTGCTGCACGCGGCTTCCCAGGGAATCGCCGGCGTGTGTCGAGGCTTTTTCGGGGCTGCTGCCAACTTCGCTCATGAAGATCCTTTCGGTCTCGACATCCCGCTGATGCGCTTGATGAAAGTGATGAAGGCAGCAGCGCAAGGCTACGGCCCGGAGAAGCGCGTGATCTTGCTGCATGGCCCGGTGGGCTCGAGCAAGAGCACGATCGCTCGCCTGCTGAAGAAGGGCCTGGAGTCCTACTCAGCGACCGCCGAGGGCGCGCTGTACACCTTCAAGTGGGTGAAGCTCGCGGGCACGGCGCTCGTGAGCAACGCCGAGGGGGACGAGTTCGACTCGCCC
>JAYTOL010000039.1:0-1732 GCA_043747815.1 Deltaproteobacteria bacterium | reverse complement strand
ACTCGACGCGACCTGGGAGCCCATGAGCTGGCAGTGGTTGCTGCATTGAAGCTACGCTGGGAAGAGCTCGACGAAGACATCACCGTCCCTGGCGTAGTGGCGGGGCGTTTCCAGCTTCCCGGTTGAGACGCGAGGCGCGGGTCGCCGCCGTCCCAAACAACCCAGCGCCGTAGGGCACTGGCGCAATCGAGCTGCAACGAGGCGACCCCCGCATTCTCTCCCGCTCGCGCTCGCCCTCCCCCAAGCGCTCCCGCTCCCCCGCCCGCTTCCGCTTCTGGGGAGGCGCTCGCATGTATCCTCAGCCCGTTCGTCAGCCGTCGCTCGGCAATCGGATTCTGCGCAAGCCTTCGCGCAGCAGGCACTCGATGCTCGCGTCTCGAAGCTTGGAGTCCTGGCGGAGCTCTTCGAGCACCGCACGGATCTCTCGCTCTCGAAAGCCGAGGTTGCGCAGTGCCGAGAAGAGCTTGGCCTGGAGGTCGGCGGCCTTGGGTTGCAGCGGGTGGCCGTAGTCAGTGCCGTCAGCATGCCGGAAGAGAACGGCCCCGTGGGCGTCGTGTTCGATGACGAGTTTACCGCGATGCGCGGCTCGGTGATGCGCGCCACAGACGGTCACGAGGTTGGCGAGCTGGTTGCGGCCGCCTTCGGAGCGCAGCTGGACGTGATGTAGATCGACAAAGGTTGCGTTTCTGCAGCCGGGCACTCGGCAACGCTGTTGATCGCGTCGGAGCACGGAGCGGCGCAGCGCGGGAGGGGTCGCTTGCTGTGAGCGTGCGGCGCGATCCGCGTCTAGACGGTGAAGAGCGCCAAGCGGGCCGGATGGCGCCTCACCGTTCACCGGTGAATAGATCGTCGCTGCCGGCACGGAGCCTGCTCAAGAGCGCAGCTTCCATTCGGCTCGCTCCGTCGGCACCCTGAAGCTCGTGCCACGTCAGTCTCCGAGCAGCTGTAACCGATTCGTCGTCTGCGCCCGTGGCGATTGCCGACGCCAATTCTCTGTCTGCGGGAGTTGCGATAGCGGGCGCAGATACTGTGGTCCCGAATGCGCGAGAGCTGCACGCCGCCTCGGCCTGAGTCGCGCCGGACGAGCATACCAAGCGAAGGATCGGGGTCGGGAGCTGCATGCTGCGCGTCAGGCGCGCTATCTGGACCGACGACGGGCGATGACGCATCATAGGCTTCCTGGACCCCTGCCTTTGCCGCCCGGCGGTAACGCAAGGACCCATACGTCACCCAGTTCCACCGACGCGGGGGGCACCGCCGTCGCCGTCACCGAAGCCGCTACGGACGCTGAGAACAGCCCGGCCTCAACGACATGCGTCTCGTGCGGCCGACGCTCTTCGTTCGTGCGGCTTTATTTTCTTGGTGAGTGCCGCTCTTCGCCCACCGCTTCCCGGAGGAAGCGCCATCCCAGGGCGGCCTCCCCATCTCGGCGTACGACCGCAATGCCTGCGCAGTCAGCCCGCTAGAGGCCGTCCCAGCGTCCCTTTGCGGCTTCACGCGCCGCAGCTCGCCAATCCCGAGCACAACCTCACGGTCGCATCATCTACACGCGCGGGTCGCATCCATGCCGTCGCAAGTGCGCTGCGGAGCGAAGTCCGATGGCATCCAGGACTTCGACCGTCCGCGTCTGCGGGTCCTATACCTGCCTTCACCGGTGAACTTCACCGACTTCGGGCGCGGATTTCACCGGTGAACTTCACCGAATTCCCGCGGGTTCGCGTGCCCGTTAACA
>JAYTOL010000038.1:0-38170 GCA_043747815.1 Deltaproteobacteria bacterium | reverse complement strand
CTGCTGCGGCGGGAGGGCATCTACGCCTCGCTCCTATCGTCGTGGCGCACGCAGCTCGGTGCCCAGGGTGCCGCGGGGCTCGCCTCGAAGAAGCCGGGGCGCAAGGCGAAGCTCACCGAGGCTGAGCGGCGCAACATGGAGCTCATGAAGCGCAACGCAGTTCTCGAGCGAAAGCTGCACATCGCCAACGTGCTCATAGCCCTCCAAAAAAAAGCACACGAGGTCCTGGGGCTGGCACTGCCGGAGAGCGACGGAGACATCTGATGGACGTCGTGGAAGACCTTGCTGAGCCGGGAGTGTCGATGATCGCAGCCTGCTCCGCCCTGGGTGTGAGCCGTGCCACGCTGTACCGATGCACATACCCTGCTCCACCACCAACGGTTCGCCAACGCGCGCCGAGCCCACGTCGACTCGGTGACGACGAGCGGCAAGCCATCGTCGAAGTGATGCACAGTGCCGAGTTCGTGGACCAGCCACCGATGGAGGTGTTCGCGAAGCTGCTCAGCGGTGGAGTGTACCTGGCGTCGATCCGTACCTTCTACCGCGTGCTGGCCGAGCTTGGAGAATCGAAAGAGCGCAGAAATCAGCGGCTCCCGCGTGCGCACGTGAAGCCCTCCCTCACCGCGACGGCTCCCAACCAGGTGTGGACGTGGGATATCACGAAGCTCGCCACCCTGCAGAGGGGGGTCTTCCTGCATGCGTACGTGATCATCGATTTGTTCAGCCGCTTCGTCGTTGGCTGGATGGTGGCGGCAAAAGAGTGCCAGCACCTGGCGGCCCAGCTGTTTGCCGACACCGTCGCGCGTCACGGCATCGAGCCGGGTCTCACCACCGTGCATTCCGACCGTGGCCCTGCCATGAAGAGCGCAACCCTCGCGCAGCTGCTTGCAACGCTTGGCGTGGACCAGAGTTTCAGCCGCCCGCATGTGTCCGACGACAACCCGTTCAGCGAGGCACAATTCAAGACCCTGAAGTATCAACCCGACTACCCCGGACTCTTCACCGGTCTGCTGCATGCGCGGGGCTGGCTCGATCCTTTCTTCGAGTGGCACAACAACGATCACCACCACTCCGGACTGGCGCTCTTCACGCCGGCGGACGTCTTCTTCGGACGGGTCGAGGCCGTGCACGCCGTCCGGCAGGCGACGCTCGACGCCGCCTACGCCCTGCACCCCGACCGCTTCCCAAACGGCCCGCCAAAGGCCGCACTGCCGCCCGCAGAGGTGCATATCAACCCACTCGAAGCATTGGCGGTTTCGGTCGCCCACGCGGAGACGCTCCCAGTGAACATCAACACTCCACTTGTCGATGACATGCCGCCTGAAAGCAGATCCCAGAAGGCGCCTCACGCCACGGCGAGTACGCCGAGACGCGAGGCGCTGGCTGCAGCAGCCGTAGCCTTTTCTTCATAGAATTCTAAAGATCGCTGTCTCATCCGCGTTGACAAATTCCGTACCCTCACCGCCGAGATCTCGATCGCCCGGAGCTCGCGGACATGGACGCGACAGTGCGTGTTCTGCTAGGCGATCGCCTGGGACATTTTGGCGCCCCAGAGAATTTAGTAGTCTCCGAAGGCATCGTTCATTTGGCAACCGGCGACTTCAATGGTGATGGGCAAGCGGATATAGTTCTTTCAAAGCCCGGTGGTGTCGTCGACGTCCGGCTCCGCGACGGTTCCACGTGGGCGCCTTCTCAAGAAATCGTCGTCGAGGACCGCGAATTGTATCCATCGCACGTCGGCAACCCGGTGGTCGTCGCCGACGTTA
Source organism: Deltaproteobacteria bacterium (assembly GCA_043747815.1). Taxonomy (GTDB): domain Bacteria; phylum Myxococcota_A; class Polyangia; order Polyangiales; family Polyangiaceae; genus SZUA-265. The sequence goes on along the minus strand of JAYTOL010000038.1, from coordinate 36,404 downwards.
ACGGAGACAGGGCATCCGATATCGTAGCAGGGATCCGTTTCGGCCCCAATGCCGACTCATTAGTGGCGTTACTCGGTGACGGGAACGGTGGCTTCGCAGCCACAGCAATGTTCCAGTCATCGAGGCTGTTTAGTTCGCTCTGCGCGAGAGATTTGAACGCCGATGGCAAAGACGACATCGTCGCCATTGATACTCAAGACTTCGGGATTGTCACAGTTTGGATGAGTGAGCGGTGAGCGAGCCGGAACTATGACGAGCATGCAAGGAGTTCGCGCCCGGCATCGCGCGGGTCGCGGACAGCGTGCGTGAGAATGAACATGTCAACCTTCGGCTTGAATAGGTCATTTGCACGTACGTAACTATCGATAATGAGTAGCCGTCTGAGCCAGTCGTGCCGAGGGAGCGGATCGCGACCGAGCGCCGCAGTGGCGATGAGGGCCCTTGGAGCAAGCTGCGGGGCGGCAGCGCGGCACGACGCTATGGGGTTTCTATGCAACGCGCAATCATAGACAAATGCGCGCTGGCGGCGGTGACCCGGAAGAGGACTGTCTCGAGCACGGCCGCGCATCGTCCGTTCATCGAGCTGTGCTTTCAAGCACCAAATCCTGCTCGAGAGTCACTCGTGCTTGGCACCACGGCACAACGTCCCATTTCGGATCGCTTCAATCCCGTCCTCACGCCACTGTGAGCCCGGCGCTGTCAGGTCGCCCGCTGCCGCCCGGCGGCTTGGTTCAATGTGCACTTATCACTACTTAAAAACTCCGTTCGAAACGGGGTTTTCGGCTAAATCCAGCCTGCTCCAGGTTTCTATTCCTACTGCCCACGAACCTGCCACCGCGTCGCGCTTGCCGCTCACCGCGAGCTGACACGCTGCCGACGCGGCTTCGGCTGAGCGCCGCTCCACCGAACCAGGGGCGACGCCGCTGAGGGGCGGAGCCCTCGTCGAACGCGACCCTGTTCATGCGTACGAAGATTTGCCCCTGCGCATTGGCGGCGAGATCGCGCACGACTTCCCTTAGTAGGGAGCCTCGAGCGACCATACCTCGGCTTGGTAGCTCGTGCAGGCCGCTCCAGTGCATCGAGCGCTCCCGTAACATGGGTCACGCCACAGAGCCAAGCCTCGCGACGTGACCCCGCCTCGGAATGACCGGCAAAAATGCGGTGGAACGCCTAGTGTGCTGCAGACGGGGCGAGCGCCGCGCGGGCGCTGGAGAGAGAATGGTTTGGCGATGCGGGCAAGAGCAGGGTGCGGGGCAGTGGTTGTCGCTTTGGCGGGATGTGCCGCCGTCGAGCGCGTACCCAAGGGGCCATTCGTGGAGTCCTACGTGGAGATCTCTCGGGACGACTTCAGGGGCATGGTCGACGGCCGAGCCGTGGACTTGTACACGCTCGAGAACGCCCGCGGTAGCTTCGCCAAAGTCACCAATCTGGGCGCCAAGATCGAACAGCTCGTCGTCGCTGACCGCGCAGGTCGCTTTGGGGACGTGGTGCTGGGTTATCCGAGCCTCGACGCGGTCATCGCCGGGCAGCCCTCGATGGGGGCTTTCATGGGGCGATACGCCACTCGTATCGCAGGCCATAGCTTCTCGACCGGCGGTGTGGAGCGCACTGGCGCAGCGTTTACGCTGGGGGGCAAGACGTTCACTGTCCCGGCCAACGACGGAGCGCGCCCGAACACTCTGCACGGCGGAGCTCTGGGTGCACGGTTCCGTGTCTTCGACGCGAAGCAGAGCTCGCGCTCCAGCGTCCGCATGTCGCTCACTTTCGCCGACGCCGAGGACGCGACGCCGGGTTTTACCGGCTTCCCTGGTACAGTGAAGCTCGACGTCACCTACACGTTGACCGACGCCAACGCCCTGCACATCCGCTACCGAGCCACCTCTGTCGACGCCGCGACCGTCGTCAACTTCACGAGTCATGCCTTCTTCAACCTGAGCAACACGCCGGGCAGCCTGGTGAACGAGCATCGGCTCGTCATCCATGCGGATGAGTTTCTCGAGCTCGACGGCGCGCTGATCCCCACCGGCGTGTTGCGCAGCGTCGGCGGCTCGCCCCTGGACTTTCGCGCCGGCAAGAGGATCGGTGAGGACATCGGCGACGTCGGCTATGACATGCTCGCACGGATCGACCCGGTCAACGGCGGCTACGATCACACGTTCGTCGTCGCGCCCGAGGCCACGGGTGAGTTGAGGCGCAACGCCAGCGTCTACGAGCCGGAGTCAGGTCGGCTGCTCACGGTGTGGTCGACGGAGCCCGGTCTGCAGTTCTTTACCGCGAATAGTCTGACAGGTCAGGCGCCGCGCGACGTGGGCAAGGGCGGTGTCCCCTACCCGAGCCGATCCGGGTTCTGCCTCGAGCCCATGCACTACCCGGATTCACCCCACCACCCGAGCTTCCCCTCCACGGAGCTGGCCGCCGGCGCGACGTACTCGGGGGAGATCGTCCTGCAATTCGGCACGCTCGACTCGGCGCCGGCGCCTGACAGCGCTGTCCCGAGCGAGCCGGCGCCCCGCCTCGCTCCCTGAGCCGGGGGCGATGTCCGAGACAGGCCGTCGTGCTAACGTCGCGGCCTCATGATGCTCATCTTCCTCTGTGCGATCTTCGGGCTCTGGCTCGGCGGGACCTCGGGTCTGTTTGTCGGTGCCGCGATCGGCTTCGTCCTCAACCGCATCGCGCAGGCCAGCGCCGGGCGCGGCCTGCTGACCGCGCAGTCGCAGTTTCTGGACGCCACCTTCGCGGTCATGGGAGCGATCTGCAAGGCCGACGGCGTCGTCACGCACGACGAGATTCGGGTCACCGAGGAGGTCTTCGCCCAGCTGCATCTTTCGCCCGAGCAGAAGCAAGCCGCCAAGGCGGCCTTTGGTCGTGGCAAGTCGCCGGAGTTCGACCTCGACGCGGAGGTCGACAGCTTCGCTCAGACCGCGCGCGGCGGCGGCGCGCTGTTTCAGTTGTTCCTTCAGGCGCAGCTCATGGCCATCGGTGCCGACGGGCAGGTGCACCCGGCGGAGCGAGCCCTATTGGTGCGAGTGGCTCGGCGGCTAGGTCTGGGCGAAGCAGACGTGGCCCGGCTCGAAGCGCTGCTCAGAGGAGCAGAAGGCGGCGCTGCGGCCGCGAGCGCCCCCCCGCCCCAGCGGCAGCTGGATGATGCACATGCCACGCTCGGAGTCACGCCGGCGGCCACCGAGGCCGAGATCAAGCGCGCCTACCGCAAGCTCATGAGCGAAAGCCACCCGGACAAGCTCATGGCGAAAGGCCTGCCCGAGGGCATGCGCCAGCTCGCCGAGAAGCGGGCGCGGGAAATCAACGTGGCGTACGATCTGATCCGCAAGGCACGGCAGTTCCGCTGAGACGAGCGGCCGAGCCGCTCATGGCTACACGATCAGGTTGAGGATCCGCCCCGCCACGTACACCACCTTCTTCGGCGCCCTGCCCGCGAGTTGGTGTGCGACCGCTGGGACCGCGTGGGCGGCGCCCAGCGCGATGGCCTCGTCTGCCGTCTTGGCGATGCGGATCCGCCCGCGGACCTTGCCGTTGATCTGCACGGCTATCTCCACGTCGTCCTCGCGCGCCGCGGCGCCGTCGAGCGCAGGCCAGGGGCGCGATAGCAGAAAGTCGGTTCCGCCCAGGGTGGCCCAGAGCTCGTCGGCCAGGTGCGGCGCAAACGGCGACAAGAGGTGGACGAAGAGCTCCGCTGACTCGCGCAGAGCTGCGAGGACGCCCGGCGCGGGCGTATGCTCGGCGGCCGCGGCCGCCGCGGGGACGAGCTCGTTGACGAGCTCCATCATCCTGGCGATGGCCGTGTTGAACTGGCGCCGCTCCTCGATGTCGTGTGTCACCCGTTGCAACGTCTGGTGCAGCTTGCGCCGGAGCGCGCCCGACTCGGCAGACGTGCCCGGCTCACCCGCTGGCAACGCCGCGAGGTCCCGGATCAACCGAAAGACGCGCGAGAGGAGGCGGTGCGAGCCCTCGATCCCCGCGTCTGACCAGGCGAGCTCCAGCTCGGGGGGCGCTGCAAAGAGCATGAAGACGCGCACCGTGTCGGCGCCGTATCTGGCGACCATCGCGTCCGGGTCGACCACGTTCTTCTTCGACTTCGACATCTTCTCGACGCGGCCGGTCTCGACCGCCGCCCCCTCGTAGCCGGGCGCGAGGCACTTGCCGTGGGCATCGACCTGCTCCGGGTAGAGCCACACCGGCGCGCCCTTCGCGTCCCTCACGAAGCGCGTCTGCATCGTGACCATGCCCTGAGTGAGCAAGCGGAGGAACGGCTCGCGCGGGGTCTCTGCGGAGACGAAGCCCAGGTCGATAAGCACCTTGTGAAAGAAGCGCGCGTAGAGCAGGTGCATGACCGCGTGCTCTACGCCGCCGATGTACTCGTCCACGGGCATCCATTGGGCGCTGACCCGCGGATCGACCGGCCCCTGGTCGTAGTGCGGCGAGGTGTAGCGCAGGAAGTACCAGCTCGATTCCCAGAAGGTGTCGAAGGTGTCCGTCTCCCGCCGCGCCGGCTTGCTGGGATCGCGCGGGTCCCGGGCGCGCAGGAACGCCTGGTGGTGCGCGAGCGGAGAGCCGCCTTCACCCGTGAACTGCACATCGCGAGGGAGCACGACGGGGAGCTCAGCGGCGGGAACGGCGAGCGCCACGCCGTCCTCTCCATAGACGACCGGGATGGGGCAGCCCCAGTAGCGTTGCCGCGAGACGAGCCAGTCGCGCAGGCGATAGTGAACGGTCGCCTCACCCAGCCCGGCGGCGGCCAGCTTCTCGACCACCTTGGCCTTCCCGGCGTCGCTCGGGGTCCCGCTCAGGTCGCCTGACGCCAGCATGTGGCCCGCCCCCGTGTACGCCTCCGTCATCGACTCGGGGTCGAGGGGTGCGTGCTCGCCCGGCGCAATGACGACCTTGACCTCGAGCCCATGCGCTCGGGCGAAGGCGAAATCGCGCGCGTCGTGCGCGGGTACACCCATCACGGCGCCCGTGCCGTAGCCGGCGAGCACGAACGACCCGATCCAGATCGGAAGGCGCGCGCCGGTCAGGGGATGCACGGCGTAGAGCCCGGTGAAGACTCCGCCCTTGGATGCTGCCTCCGAGCCCCGCTCGCGCTCGGCGAGCGACGCCGCCTGCTCCAGAAACGCGGCGACGACCGGGTTGCGCTCCGCTGCCTCGCGCGCGAGCGCATGCTCGGGAGCGACGCTCAGGAACGTGACGCCATACAGCGTGTCTGGCCTGGTGGTGAACACCTCCAGGTGCGGGATGGCGCTGACGCCAGCCTCTAGCGCGAACCTGACGCGAGCGCCGACGCTCTTTCCGATCCAGTCGCGCTGCATCTTGAGGACCTTTTCGGGCCACCCACCCGCTAGCGCCTCCGTGCCCTCGAGGAGCTCGTCGGCGTAGGCGGTGATTCGCAAGAACCACTGATCGAGCTCGCGCTGGACCACGCCCGTCCCGCAGCGCCAGCAACCGCCGTCTTCGACCTGCTCGTTGGCGAGCACGGTCGCGCAGCGCGGGCACCAGTTGGCGATGGCGGACTTCCTGTACGCCAGGTCCGACTCGAGCATGCGCGTGAAAACCAGCTGTTCCCACCGGTAGTAGTCCGGCTCGCACGTGGTCACCTCCCGCGACCAGTCGTAGGAGAAGCCGAGCGGCGTTAGCTGCGCCTTCATCGTCTGTATGTTCTGGAGCGTCCAGTCGGCGGGGTGCTTGCCACGCTCGATCGCGGCGTTCTCCGCGGGCATGCCGAACGCATCCCACCCCATCGGGTGCAGCACGTGGTGGCCGCGCATGCGACGGAAGCGCGCGATCACGTCGCCGATGGAGTAGTTGCGAACGTGCCCCATGTGGATGCGACCGCTCGGGTAAGGGAGTATCTCGAGCACGTAGTACTTCTGCTTCACAGCGGCGCCCGGGTCGCCGACCTCGAACAGCTTCTCCGCGTCCCACCGGCTACGCCAACCGGGCTCGGTCCGGAAGGGCTCGTAGCGGGCGCGCCGGTCGCTGTCCGCTGGTGTGAGGGGGGTGAAGATGGTCGAGCTCGGCGCCGTCATGGTCGTTGACCTATCATGTCGGCCTCAGGTTGGCGTCATCTAGACATTGACGGCTCTTACGTGCCGGGAGATGAAGGCGGCATGCGGAGCATCTTCGTGACCGGGGCGAACAAGGGGATCGGGCTCTCGATCGCAGAGGCGATCCTCACCGAGCATGCAGACACGTTCGTGTATCTGGGCTCACGCGATCTGGGACGCGGGCGCGCTGCGGCTGCGGCGCTCGGTCGGGCGCGCTCGGATTGGGAGGCGCGGATCGAGGTCCTGGCAATCGACGTGGCGGATGCGGGCTCGGTCGCCGAGGCCGGCAAGCGCATGGCCGAGAGGCTGGGCGGGCAAGCGCTGTACGGGCTAGTCAACAACGCCGGCATCGGCTCGCGCACGCACGATCTCGCGGCGGTGCTCGGCACCAATACGCTGGGCGTGCAGCGCGTGTGCGAGGCCTTCTTGCCGCTCGTCGATGCGCGCTCCGGGCGCATCGTGAACGTCACCTCAGCGGCAGGGCCGAGCTTCGTCGCGACGTGCAGCCCGGACAGGCAGCGCTTCTTCCTCGACGCGCAGCTGACATGGCCGCGCCTGCGGGCCTTCATCGACGAGTGCCTCGCCATCTCCGGAGGCGCGGCAGCCTTCGCCGCGAAGGGCCTCGGCAACGGGGACGCTTACGGGCTCTCCAAGGCCTGCGCGAACACCTACACGCTGCTCCTCGCGCGGGAGCAGCCGAGCTTGCGGGTGAACGCCTGCACGCCAGGCTTCATCGCGACGGACATGACGCGGCACTACGCCGAGTCGCAGGGCAAGTCGCCCGCCGAGCTTGGAATGAAGGCCCCCGCCGACGGCGCGCGAGCGCCCCTGCACCTGCTCTTCGGAAGCCTCGAGGGCAACGGCCGTTACTACGGGAGCGACGCGAAGCGGAGCCCGCTCGATCGCTACCGCGCCCCGGGCTCGCCTGAATACACCGAGCCACCCGCCGCGTCCCCGCGCTGAGCGGCCAAGCTAGTCAGCGCGACCGGCTACCGCTCGCGCGCCGTGCACATGCGGCGAGGCAGGCCGCGAGCCACAGCCAAGGAGCGGCTGCGCGAGGTTGCGGCACGGGCAGCGCGCTCAGGCTGCACCCGCCTCCGTCCCCAGCCGGTGTGACGGCGGGCTCGTTCGGCGCCGGTAGGTCAGCGCCGACCGGAGCCGGGGCCTCGTCCGACGGCAGAGCGCCGCCTCCGCCAGCGTCGCTCGGGGCCGAGCCCGAGGGCGCGGGGATCGGCGGGGGTGGCTCGACGAGCCAGATCGGGGCCGGGTAGTCGCCGAGCAGCACCGCCTCCCGGGTCGCCGCGCGAATGAAATCGCGCCAGCCCGGCAGGGCCGAGTACACCGACCCCGTGCAATCGCTGCTGCGAGAGGCCACTCCGATGACCCGCCCGTCGCTCGCGATGGCGGGCCCTCCGGAGTCGCCCGAGCAGACCCCGTCCCCACCCGCAAACTCCTTTGCATCGAGCGCGATGCCGCTCTGGCAATCGCCGCCGGCGCAGCTCACGGAGAGGCCCTGGCGCGATCGACGCAGCCCCTGCTCGCCCCCGTCTAGGGTGGCGCCAAAGCCCACGGCGACGTAGGCCTCGCCGCTCGTCACTGGTTCGTCCAAGCGCGGCGTCAGCGGGCTGTGCTCGTTCGGTGCGAGCTGGCCATCGAGAATCAGCGCGGCGATGTCGCCGTCACACACGACGTCCGTTTCTGGGACGCGGACCTCCGCCACGGGCACGAACTCCTCCGACCCGCCCGTCACCGCGAGCAGCCCAAAGCTGCCGAGCGGCCCGCTGAGCGCGGCCGCGCGATTCACCCAGAGGCTGCCGGTGTCGTACGGCTCCTGGAAAAAGGCAGGGTTGCTGATGCACTGAAGTGTATCAGTCGACGTATCGGCGATGCAGTGGCGCGCGGTGAGCAGCAGGTTCGGCGTGATCAACACGGCCGTGCACAGCTCGATGGTTTCGGGCGTGACCGTGACGAGCGCGAGAGCCCCGGTGTACGCACGGTCGACGCTCGCGCCCGATAGCTCGGCCTGGCGACGGCCCAGGCTCGAGGCCGTTGGCAAATCGGAAGCTGTTCCACACGCCAGGGTACCGGCGAGCAGGAGCAGCGACAGCCGGGCGCGAGTCGCCCTGAGCACCGAGCCGCTACGGCGCCTGGGGATCCACATCGAGCCTACGTCCTAGCAGGCGCGAGGTGCAGGCGCCACGTCGCGGACCGTGGCAATTGTGAGAGGCTCCGCGGACCATCAGCACTCGCCCATCCGGGTACACCGAGCCGCGAGTGCGGCCCGCTCGGAGCCGCGTGGCGCGGCTGGGTTGCCCGAAGGCGGGCGTGACGATCAGCCTGCTGCCCGACTTTTCTGGCGGCACGGACGACCGGGACGTGCGAGGCGACCACCATTGCTTCGCGCTCGACGAGTTTGGCGAAAGCGCACACGACAGGGCGTCAGGCACGATGGCGCGCCAGAAACCGACCACAGGCGCGAGCGAAGCAGCCGAAAAAAAAGCGCGAGCAACAGTGTTTGGTGCTTGACGCGGTTTTCGTAGCAGCACGCGACGAGCCCTATATTCAGCTGAAAAAGCGCTGCCGTTCGCGTCAGGCGTCCTGTACCGCGCGTTGCATGGTCTGAATGGCGTTGAAGTGAATTTGATGTCGCCAAGAGCGCGCGGCGTCGCCCTCAGAGACGGTAAAAGCCCGGGTGTATGCTGCGAGTATGGAAGCAAAGTATCAGCTCACCGAAGTCAGCGACGAAGCCTTGCTGGTCAATCTCAAGCGCTGCGTCGGCAGCGAAAACGAAATCACGGCGCTCGTATTGGCCCACCTGGCGGAGATCGACGCGCGAGGCGCCTATCGGCAGTGGGCCTGCGCGACGCTCGTGAGCTATTGCGTGTACGAGCTCAGGCTCTCGGAGGATGAAGCCCAGCGGCGCTGCCGGGCCGCGCGGGTGGCGCGCCAGTTCCCCATTCTGTTCGAAATGCTGGCCGAAGGGGCCATTCACCTCACGGGCATCGTGCTGCTCGCGCCACACCTGACGCAGGAGAACCACGTGGAGCTCCTGGCGCGAGCGCGCTATCGAACCAAGCGCGAGCTCGAGAAGCTGGTCGCCCAGGTCGCTCCGCGCGCGGACGTGCCAAGCGTGATCGAACCGCTCGGGCCGGCAGATGACGGATTCCGGCGTCCGGCGCCCAGCACATATGGCTCGATGGTGTATGGCGTTGCAGGCTACGTGAGGCACCTCACACCCGGCAATGAACCCACCGAAGCACCAAGCGCCCCGCCCCGCTGGCTGGAGACTAGCACCGCGGGAGAAGTCGCCGATACGCGAAGCGTTGAAGCTGCCTCCGCGCCAGCGAGGCCTGATCCGATGGCCTCCGCGCCAGCGAGGCCTGATCCAGACGTCAGCGCCGCGACCGCGCTCCCGACGGCGCGAGATGCCGACGTGGCCTCAGCGCCGCCGCGGCTCGCTTCGATGCGTTATCGTGTGCAGTTCACAGCGGACCAAGCCTATGTGGATCTGCTCGAGCAAGCCCGTGACCTGCTCGAACACCAAATCCCCAATCGAGACCTTTCCGCGGTCCAGCGATTTGCCATCGAGGCCCTCGTGGAAGCGCTGACGCGTCGCAAGTACGGCCGAATCGAGACGGGGGCGCGGCGAGGGCCCGAGTTCTCGGAGAACGCACGCGCGGAATTGACGAGAGCACGGGCGCCTTCCGAATCGACTCCTTCCGCATCGACCCCTTCCGCATCGACTCCTTCCGCATCGACCCCTTCCGTCAATTCGCCGAGCTCAGCGGACCGTCATCTGCCCGCTGCCCTTCGGCGCTCCGTAGCGCAGCGCGACGGCGGCCGCTACCTACGTCGATTCGCGAGGCGTGCGCTGCCGCGAAACGGCGCGCCTCGAGTTCCATCACGAGCACGCCCACGCTCGCGGCGGCGCTACGTCCATTGCAAATATCATGCTGCGTTGCGGAGCGCACAATGACCTGGCTGCCGAGCACGACTTCGGTCGACTCTTCATGGAACGAAGAAAGCGCCGTGAGCCACCGGTCACTAGCGCCGCGCCAGCGCGGAACGGCAGCGCCGTGAGCAAACGGTGACTAGCGACGCCCCGGCGGCGCCAGGCGGAACGGCAAAGCACCGTAAACCACCGGCGACGCGCGACGCGCCAGCGCGGAACCGCAAAGCGCCGTGAGCCACCGGTGACCAGCGACGCTCCGGCGGCGCCAGGCGGAACGGCGGCGCCAGCGCGGAACGGCGGCGCCAGGCGGAACGGCAAAGCACCGTGCGCCACCGGCGACCCGCGCCGCGCCGGCGGCGCCCGGCGGAACGGCAAAGCGCCGTGCGCCACCGGTGACTAGACCCGTGTGGCAGCGATCAAATTCCGGGCGAATTGAAATAGAACAGGGTGTACTTACACGTACTCTGCCGTCCACGCGCCGCTCACCTGCTTCGTGGCGCAGTTCAGCCTGTTCCAGAGGTTGATCATGCCGATAGATAGGACGAGCGAAGAGAGCGCCACGTCGCCGTAGTGCCGCGCCGCCTCGTCCCAGATCGCGTCGGGGACCGGGTCCGCGCGATCGCTACAGCGAGTGGTGGCCTCGGTCAGTGCGAGCGCGGCCCGTTCGGCGTCAGAGTAGTAGGGTGCTTCGCGCCAGGCCCCGACAGCGAAGATGCGCTCGTGCTTTTCGCCCATTTTGACGAGCGCGCGCGAGTGCATGTCGATACACACGGCGCAGCCGTTGATCTGCGAGGCCCGCAGGTGAATCAGCTCCAGGGTCTGCCGCGGCACGCCCCCGTGCTCCACCGATTTGGAGAGGGCCATCAGGGCGTCCAGCGCGCCGGGCAGAGTGAGAGCAGGGCTCTTGATTCGTGCTTGCATGTCAATTTCTCCATTCGAGGGTTGCCGGCCATGCCGGTTCGGGTTGCTCGTCTTTGGGAGGAGCGGCCCGTTTGCCTCGAGAACGTGCGAGTTGCCCTGCCATCGACATCCGCGCGTCGATTTGTGGGGTCGTGCTCCGAAATCAAGCGTCGAGGGCGGCGCGCTTGCGGCGGAGGAGCGCGCGTTCAGCGGGGGAAGATTGCTGCTCGAGCGCGCGGTCCAGGAACTTCCGCGCCTCGTCGACGCGCCCGAGCGAGGCGTAGAGCTCCGCGTAGGTGGCGAGCGCGTAGGGGTAGCGCGCGATGAGATCCCGCTCGGGGATCGCGTCGAGCTCGGCGAGGCCCGCCGTTGCACCGCGCAGCATCGCGACAGCGAGGGCCCGATTGACGTCGACGACCGGCGAGGGGAAGGCTTGGCGCAGCATATCGTAGAGCTTGACGATCTCCGCCCAGTCGGTCGTGGCGTGGCTCGACGCTCGCGCGTGGCAGCCCGCAATGCCCGCCTCCAGATGGAAGCGTGAGATTTGATCGCCGCGCGCCGAGCGCGCCAGATGCAGAAAACCCTCGTCGAGGAGCGCCGGCTCCCACTGGCCGCGATCCTGCTCGTGAAGCAAGAGCAAGCTCCCGTCGTCTGCCCGCCGGGCGGCGGCGCGCGCGACGTGAAAGCAGAAGAGCGCACAGAGCGCGTCCGCGGCGGGTGTGCTCCAGCGTTGGTCGTCCGTGAGCAGCCGCCCCAGGCGCAGCGACTCATTGCATAGCGCCTCGTCGATCCCGCTCTCGCCCGCGGTCGTAGCGTAGCCCTCCGTGAAGAGCTGGTAGAGCACATCCAGGATCGGCGGCAAGCGCGAGCTGAGCTCATCCGGATCGGGCAGCTCGAAACGCGTGCCATCTTCCCGCAGCCGCTGTTTCGCCCGCACGATGCGCTGGGCGATCGTACGCTCGTCGGAGAGGAAGGCGCGCGCGATTTGCGCGGTGTCGAAGCCGTAGGCGATGCGTAAAGTGAGCGCCACCTGCGCTGCCCGCGGCAACGACGGGTGACAGGACAGGAAGATGAGGCAGAGCTCGTCATCGAGCTCTGGTAGGGGCGGCTGAGCGTAGCTATCGTGATCGTCCGAGAGTGGCACGTGGCGCGCGCCCTTGCGGAGCTCATCGACCAGCGCATTGTGTGCCACGCGCACCAGCCAGCCTCCGAGCTCGGCTGCCTCGCTGCCTTGCCAGCGCTCGAGGGCGCGCAGCCCGGCCTCCTGCACGGCGTTCTCGACGAGCGCCAGCTTATCGGCGCCGAAGCGCCGCAGCAGGGCCGAGACTACGCGACCGTGAGCGGCCTGGAATGCGCGCGCAATGGCGGCCTCGCGCGTGTCAGCGGGCGGCAGGACGACCCAGCTCCTCCACGACGCGGACCTCGACAAAACCATTCTGTAAAGAGAGCGTGGGACAGGTTCGCCCGAGGGCGATGGCTTCTTCCAACGAGCCCACCTCAATCAGGAAGACACCGCCGACCGCTTCCTTGCTCTCGATAAACGGCCCCTCGACGACCTGGCCACCGCGCACGGTCAGACGCGCGCCGACGTGGTCGCGTAGCTTGTGCGACTCGATGTATTGCCCGCGTTCCCGCAGCGCTCCGAGCCAGCTCGAGAACTGCTCAAACAACTTCGGCGCCAACGCGGCGTTGCCCGCCCGCTTGTCGAGATCGGCGCCGCCGAGCAGAAGGACATACTTGGCCATGATCCATTCTCCTTTGCGCCGAGAACGCTGAGGAGCGACCCAGATCGACATCCCGCCGTTTTTTCTGCCCGCTCATGGTCCTGCGGCTCGCCCTTTGGCCGGGCCATTGGCCGCGAGTGCGCGTGCGGCGAACACCGCCGCGATCGCGAGGACGATGATGGTCAGCAGCCTGAGCCGCCAGTCCTCTGCCGGGATGCGCGCAGAATTGTCGAGGTGAGCACCCACATGCACGGCGAACGCCACGCTCATGCCGCGCTTGCCGCGCTCGTAGAGCCAGGCGACGACGACCGCCCAGAGCGTAATTTCCAGCATCATCACGGCGAAGCTGGAGAGAGACAGGGTGCCCTCGGGCGTGACGGCGTAGGCCAGGTGCCAGATGCTCCAGATGACGCCGGTGATCAGCGGCCCGAGCACGGGGCCGTGGCGCTGCACCAAAAGCGGATGAGCAAAGCCGCGCCAGCCAAACTCCTCACCCACCGAAAAAAGTACGACCGCCGCCACCTGCGCGGAGGTCTGAGGGAGCCAAAACCACTGCGCCACCCTGCCCCCCAGCGCCGCTTCGAGGAGCCGGGCAACGAGGTGCAAGAGCAGCGGCGTCGCCAGGGCGAGGACCACCCAGAACGGGTCAGCACGAAAGCGACAAAAGACTTCGCGCAGCCGCCGCTGTCGCCTCGCGACCACGAACGCCGCAAAGGTTGGGCCGAAGGCGCTCAAGCCTGCGAGCGCAAACATGTAGCCGCTCGCCGGCAGCCCGCGTGACCAGGCAAGGGCCAACGGCGCGCTGAGCAACCAGGTCGTGCCCCACGCGAGCCCGACGAACTTCCCAAGCCCGTCCGACGCGCTCGCGTGCCGCTCTGACGACCACGCCACCTGTATCTTCTCTGTCATGCGATTTTACGAGCACGGGACGCTCCCCGTCGCACTCGCGCGCAGCGGCCCGCTCTCGAGGAGGAAATGTCCGGAGCCCGAAAACCCATACTCGGACGAGCGATCGAAGATCCAGATCGGGTCGCCTCGCCCCCGTACGCCGTCCTTTCAAAACCGCTTTCCGACCCCCGCTACCGGCCGCAGCGTGAAGACGGCCGTGGCCGCCCTGGAGCCCGCGCCGCGTTGCTGAGCGAAGACGTGCAACTGCCCGAAGAGGTCCGAGAAGAGGTAGTAGCCCGACGCCAGATCCGCGGAGATACTGGCGAGCCCGCCCACGCTGAAGTCCAGGCTGTCCCTGGACGGAGCTAGGCCTCGGCTGTCGAAGCTCTGGTGCAACACGCCGAGGCCCACCGCTGCCCCGAGCCCGAGGCTGATGGGCGGGAAGTCGATGACGTGCGAGGCCGCGACGTCGATGCCGAGCTCGTCCGCACGTACGCTCACGAGGTCGTTGGCGAAGTGGGATCTGCAGGCGCCGACACCGGCGCTCAGCGTCAGCGAGGGCAGATCGAGCGCATAGCCCGCGCGGGGACCGTGGCACAGGCTAGCCTCGGACCAGAGCGCCGAGCGCAGCTGATAGCCGAGCCACGGCCCGTGTACTGGGCGTGAGCCTCCGCCTTTACGGGCCAGGCGCGCGTACTCGACCCGTTCGAGCTCGGCGTCTCGCACTTCCAAAACCTGTCCTGGGGCGAGCTCGACGACGCCTTCGAGCAGGTGGTCGCGGGCACGCCCGCGCACGAAGTAACGGCCCGGCTCGAGCGCGAGCCGCCGCTGCCGATCGTGCTCTCCCACTTCGGCGGCGACGGGCCCGACGTCGCTCCCGGCGAACAGGAGATAGGCGCGCCCCGGGGGCAGGGTCATCAGCCCGCCGCGCGGGCCCGCGTGCGAAACCCAGGTGAGTGGCACCGCGCCCTTGCCTTTGAGATCGAAGCGAAAGGTCGGGTGCTGCAGCCCCTGTAAGGTCTGGCTGCTCGCGCGCAGGGTGTGCTCATAGGCATACGCATAAGCTTCTTCAACGGAGACGGCGCCGTTCTGGTCGCGATCGGCGGCGCCCCGCAGGCCCGAGACGAGGTAGTGAGTAAAAAAGGAGCCGCGGAGCTCGTCCGATTCTTGCGCGTCCTCGTCGGCAGCGGCAGCGGTCAGGAACGCGACGCCTTCTCCGGGCAGCGAGGCGTCGACGGACACCGCGAAGGGTGCCGTGGGTTTGGCTCCCTTGACCCGGGTCAGCGCCCCAGAGCGACAGGCGTCGAGCGCCAAGATTCGATAGTCGGCCGATGACCCCTGGACCAGCCGTTCCAATAGTCCGAGCTCCATCCGCGTGAGACCCAAGTGCAGCGCCTGTGCGTCGGCGTGCCCGGAGAAATAGACAAACAGGATGGCACCAGCGCCGCCCGAGGCTTCGGCTCGAATGCGTGCGTTCATCGAAATCAACACACGCTGCAGCTCGCTTGCGCCGAGCCCCTGGAGCAGCACCATGTTCTCCGGGCGAAATTCCCCGAGGGCTTGCAGGACGTCATACACCTTGCGCGCGTCCGCCTCCGCGTAACGCAGGCGGCCCTCCTCGCGGGCGCCTCGATCGTTACCCACCACGACAGCGTAACGGGTGATCTCGGCGTGCGCGCTCCGCGCCAGCGTGCTCGAGAGGACGAGGAGCAGCGGCACGAGCGGCCAAGCCCAGCGGCTCACGGCGCTTCCTTGTGTAGGCTCCAGTGCTGGTGCACACACCCCGGAGGCAGGGGGGGCGCGCTGGGGGACGCTGCGAGCGCACGGGCCAGCTCGGCTGGCGCGACAGGCGCGTCGCAGAACACCGCCAAAATCACTTCTTCGCCCAGCGTTGCATCCAACTCGACGGCGCTCGACAGCGGCACACGTTGACCCGCGGCCACCTGGCTCGGTCGCTCATCTTGCGGATGATAGACGCTCAAAGTCCCCGTCGCATCCGCGCCCGCGACCAGCACGTATACGGGCCGTGAGCTCGTGACAGTGAAGCGCAAGGCGTCGCCTGGATGCACGATCTGATCCGGCTGGCCCTCGGAGACGCGCTGACCGCGGCGCAGGACGAAGCCCAGGCTGGGCCCGCCTCCCTTGGTGCGCGTGACACCCCACGCGCCTGGCTCGCCATCGGCGGCAAGCTCGCGCGCTGGTCGCGAGGCCACTCCGATACCGAGCGCGATCGCCGCCGCGGCGGCTAACGCGGACGCCGCCACCACGAGCCCACGACGACGGGAGGACGGAGCAGCCCCGCTCGCGGAAGCGAGAGGCCGCGCCGGAGCTCGGGGCTTCATCAGCTGGTCGAAGGCAGGGGCTCGCTGCGAAAAACTCAGCCGATCGCCCTCGAGCTCGCTTTGCCGCTGACGGCAGCCGGCGCAGCCGGACAGGTGCCGCGAGAGCTCGGCGCGCTCGTCGCTCGTCAGCTCCCCCGACGAGAGCTGGTCGAGCCTCAAATCCGAAACACAGTTTTCCGAGCGTCGCCTCATAGATTTGGCCTTCGTCGCGCGGGCGCACGTAGCCGCGCGATGAGCTTGCCCACCCACTGGCGGGAGCAGCCCAGCACGCTCGCTATCTCGTCCTGCGTCAGCTCGTCGAGGTAATGGTAGATGGCCAGCTGGGCCAGCTCGTCCGGGAGCGAGGCGAGCCACTCCTGCAGCTCTACGCGCGCCTCCGGGCTGCCATGGCTCGGCTCTTCGCTTGCCCCGTGCTCCGCCTCGAGCAGCCTGCGATGCGTCCTTCGGCTCCGCAGGCGCCCGAGGGCGCAGTTGGTGGTCATCCGATACAGAAACGTCATGGGCGAGCAGCGTCCGGAAAATTGATCCGGGTTCAGCAGCAACGACGTGAACACGTCGTGCAACACTTCCTCGGCTTCCGCCTCGTCCTCCAGAATCTGGCGGGCGCGCCGCAGCACGGCAGGGCCGTGGCTCTGATAGAGCAGCTCGAGGGGCGGAAGCCGGGACACGCGGGGAACGGCAGCTCTACTTGTCGGATTGCCTCGAGTCGAGCTTCGATCGAGTAGCACCAAGCGTCGACCTCAAGGTTGGGCGAAGGGCCACGCGATGCTGTCCGGGGGAGCGATCCGCATGCGGATGCTGGACTCGGAGTTGGGTAGGCTCGGGCGCAAGCCGACGCCCTCGTCTTCTGGCGCTGCTTCCATGAGCTGGTAGCCTGCATCGAACGCACCGTTCAGTAGCCTACCCCAGCTGGAGGACGGCGTGACGGGGTCAGCGGCGTACAAGAGCGCGTGGCTGTCGGAACCGCCGAGCAGCCAGTCCGGGAACGGCGGCAGGTGGCCCGACTCGAGCACCCACGGGGCTCCGCCCGGCGAAAGCGCGACGAACACGCCAAAGACGACCCGCTCGCCAGTATCCGACGGCGTGAGCGCCGCGTCCGGCGGGGGCTCCAGGATGTCCAGCGTGAACTGGGCAGGAAAGTCGCCGACGACGGGCGTCGTCTGCCCCATCGCTCCCGAGAAGCAGACATTCTGCGTGACGTTGATGCTGAACCCGGTCTCCCCGCCGCAAGCGGACGCGCACTCTTCAAAAGACGCGAGTGCCTCGAGGTCGTCGCACGATGGCTCCCCGCAGGCCGCGATGCACTCGGGATCGGTCGGCTCGAGCCCCGACGCTTCGACGGAGCACTGCACGGCCACGCTCGCGCCCCCGCACGCCGGGCCTCCACCCGTGAGCCAAAGCACGCCCACCACGACCTCTTCGGTACCGAGTGCCGCCTCCACCTGCCCTTGGACAGTCACCAACGGATCGCCCCGGTACGTGGGATCGGCCTGGGCATCGCAGCCCGCAGCAAACCCCATGCCCAGCATCAACCCACCACCCCGAGCAACTCTGGACCACCTCTTCATGTCGCGTTCTCCATTTCTGACGGCGCCTCTGCGAAGCCGTCAGTGGTTGGGTGCGCGAGCCGCGAACCCCGCTACCTAATTGATGAGCCGAGGTGCTCTTTCTTCTCGGTTGCGGAAACGCTACTCCTGCGCCCTACCCGGTCAAACGCAGCCCCAGGTCCACCTGGATCGTGCGACCGGTGCCGCTGGGCGCCGTGCTGGCCGTGCGTACGCGCGCCCCGTGCTGCCTCCACCAGGCTTCCGCTTGCCGCGCGTCCCACGGCTCCGCGGGGACGCGGGAAAGACGCTCGAGAAACTCGCGCGCCGACTGGGGCCGCTGTTCGGGCTTTTTTTGGAGGCAGTCGAGCACGAGCTGCTCCAACGCCTGCGGAAGCGGGCGCCCGGCACGAGCGGAGGGGGGCTCGGGGGCTTGGAGGAGGTGCTTACTACACACCTCGATGAGTGACTCCCCACGGAAAACGTGGTCCCCCACCAGCAGGTAGTAGGCGACTGCGCCGAGCGCGTAAAGGTCGCTCCTCGCATCGACGGAGTCGGCGCTGTTGAGCGCCTCCGGGGACATGTACAGCGGCGTGCCGGTGATGCTGTTCTCCTGCGTCAACTGCGGGCTCTCGCCCTTCATCTGCTTGACGAGGCCGAAGTCCAGGACCTTGGCCACGTCCACCTGACCGCCCTGATTGCAGAGCATGATGTTGGCCGGCTTGATGTCACGGTGGATGAGGCCGAGCTCGTGCGCTTCGGAAAGCGCGCCCGCGATCTGCTCGAGGACGCGCACGACGCGACCGATGGGGAGCGCGCCCGAGCTCTGCACGATCTGCTCGAGCGTGGCGCCGTCGAGGAGCTCCATGGCGTAGTAGAACATGCCGTCCGGAGTTCGCCCGTAGTCGTACACGGTGACGGTGTTGGGATGCCTCAGGCGGGCCGTGAGCTTCACCTCGCGCTCGAAACGTTGCAGCGTGGCTTCGCCGGCCCGCTCCGGCGCCATCAGCTTGACGGCAGTTTCCCGCCGCAAGAGCGCGTGGCGCGCGCGGTACACGATGCCCATCGCCCCCGCGCCGATCTCCGCCTCGATGTGGTACTGCCCCAACGCGCGGATGGTGCCGACCTGCTTCCTCAGGCCGAAGATGACCTGTGACGCCGCCACCGCGAGCGATCCGAACAGCGCCCACCACGCGCCCGCGTCCAGCGCTAGGCGGGTGGCAATTTGAAGCGGGGTCAAGGCCGCGATGTCCGCCCCGAGGTGGACAAAGGGCGCGAGGTCGGCTCGGGCGCTCGCCCGGAAAACCACGACCACTATCACAGCGCCGGCGATCGCGGAGCAGAGCGCCGTGCGACGCGCCGAGCTCGGCACGTAGATCGCGCGAGCGAGGTGAACGACGGCGAGAGCCATCACGACGATTTTGCCGGGCTGAGCATAGATCGGGATGTACGTCCCCATCACCACGAGCAGAGTGCTGGCCAGAGCGAGGCCCGCCGTCTCCACGGCTCGAACCCAGCGCAGAGGGCGAGGGGCGCCGCGCAGCGAAAGCCACGTCGCGACGAGGCTGAGGCCGGCGCCGGCGTGGGTCAACATGCTGGGCTCGGCGAGGGCAGCTGCCGAAGGCTCGCCCATGATCCGAAACACGTAGAACGCGAGGACCAGCGCCCCGGCTACCAACCCGAACCATCCCGCCCGCCGCTGCAGGAAGATTAGCGCGTCGCCCGCAGGCTCTGTGGATTCGCCCATGCCGCGAATCGTCGTATCGCGCCTGACCCCGCCCTACAATATGAGACCACGTTTCAGCCTCGGCATACTGGCGGCGTCACTCGTCTTGGTTACCGGCGTCGCAGATGCACTCGGCGTCCTCGATGACGGAGCGGGCGATCTGCTCTCTGTCGCCCCTCCAAACGCCGACGTCGAGCTCGAAGCGCAGGCCCTCGATCTTGGCATCATCGAGCACCAACTGACCTGACGCGAGCGCGCCCGCCTCTGCGGAAGGCGGCCGAACCGCCCGAAAGTACGTCCCCGAGATCCCCGACGCGCTCTGCTCGGGAGATTGCTCGGCGCCGCGCACGTCGGATGTCTTCTGCGCCCGCGCCGCGAGGGGTGATGGCTTGAGAAATGCGTGCATGTGATCACGTCCGCGCGCCGAATGCCTCGACGCCATACACCTAGGATCGGATACCCCGAGGGAACCTAAATGTTAATCTTGGCGCTAGCGTGCGCTCGGTGCGCGCCCGGAGCACCTGGCCACACCTCCTACGTGGAATCGGTCAGGTTTGCTGCTGTAGGAGGAAAGCTGACCTAGACGCACAGGTTGGGGTATTGGGAGTGAGCAGGACGAATATGCAGCGCTACAAGATTCTCCATCGCACCTACTACAATTTCCCCACCACCGTGCAGCTCGGGCCGCACACCTTGCGCCTGCGTCCGCGGGAGGGCCATGAGCTGCGCATCGAGTCCGCGACCCTCACCACCACGCCTGAGTCGAGCCTGCGCTATCACCGCGACGTGGAGGACAACTCGGTCGCGATTGCCACCTTTGAATTGCCCACCAGCCAGCTGCTGATTGAGAGCGACGTCATCGTTCAGCAGTACAACCAGGCGCCTCTCGACTTCTGGGTAGCCGATTACGCGACCGACTACCCATTTGCCTATCTACCGGAGGACGAGGCGGTCTTGTCCCCGTACAAGAGCTCCGCCACGCACGCGCCGAGTGAGGTGGCCTCCTTGGCTCAATGGGTGGGCAGCTTGTGGCGGGCGGGCGAGCGCATCCAGACGTACGCCTTGTTACAACGCCTGGCGTCCCACATTCAGCAGACGGTGTCCTATCAATTGCGTGAGGAACCTGGAGTTCAGGTCGCCGCAGAGACACTGTCGCGCCGTACAGGCTCCTGCCGCGACTCGGCGTTCCTGTTCATGGAAGGTGCGCGGCGTCTGGGCCTGGCCTCGCGCTTCGTCAGCGGGTACCTGAACTCTCCGCCCTCGGCGCTCACGCTGGGCGCGACCCATGCCTGGGCCGAAGTCTTTCTGCCAGGAGCGGGTTGGAAGGGCTTCGACCCCACGCTGGGCGCCGTCGTGGGCACGGATCACTTTTCTGTCGCCGTGGCGCGCCTGCCCGAATCGGTGCCGCCCGTGGCGGGCTCCTTCATCGGGCCTCCAGGCTCGAGCTTCGAGGTGGGCGTGTGGGTGAGCGAGCTGCCATGAAGTGACGCCTCGAGTCGCGTCGCGCGCTCGTGCCGCGTGTTTCCGATCGCCAGCGCGCGAGTGATCCTCTAGGCTTTTCGAGTCTCACGCCTGATCGCTCGCAAGGTATGCCCATGAAACGATGCTCGAACGGCTGCTTTCAGCGCCGCGTCTCGGTTCTGCTCGGCGCGGGGCTGTTGGCCCTGGCGGCGTGCTCCAAGGCGGCGCCGCCCGTCGCTGAGGAGCCAGCGGGAGCTCCAGGGTCGGCCGTCGCCGTCGACCAGAAGGCCACCCACGTCGAAGTGTTCTCGTGGTGGACTGGCGCAGGTGAGCAGGAGGGGCTGGACGCGATGATCGCGGATTTCAGGGCAAAGAACCCGGGAGTCGAGGTGATCAACGCGGCCGTCTCGGGGGGCACGGGGACGAACGCGAGGGCGATCCTCGCCAACCGGCTCCAGGCCGGCACGCCTCCAGACTCGTATCAGCGGCACGCGGGGCTCGAGCTCGCCGATGACATCGCGGCGGGCAAGCTCGAGGACTTGACGAGCTTGTATGACGCCAAGGGTTGGAAGGAGAAGTTGCCGAGGGGCCTGCTCGACGCCATCACCATCGGCGGCAAGATCTACTCGGTGCCGGTGAACATCCATCGGGCCAACCTGCTGTGGTTCGTGCCGAAGGTGCTGCAGGACCTCGGCATCAGCGCCCCACCCAGGAGCTGGGCCGAGTTCTTGACGCAGGCCGACGCCATAACCAAGCAAGGCAAGACGCCGCTGGCCATCGGCCCCAGCTGGACGCAGAAGCATCTGCTGGAGGTGGTCCTGCTCGGCGAGCTGGGCGCAGCAGAATACACGGCCCTGTGGCGAGAACCCAGCCGCTGGCAGTCGCCCCCCGTCACGGCGGCGCTGAATACGTTCAAGCAGGTGCTGGCCGCCTCCGACATCAAGTCCTCTGCAGCCGATTGGCAGCCCGCAGCGGACCGGGTGCTCGCGGGCAGCGCGGTCTACTTCGTCATGGGGGACTGGCTGGATGCCTACTTTGGTCGCGCGAAGAAGCTGAAGTTCCAAGCGGATTATGCGGTGGTCGTGTCACCGGGCTCCGCGGGCGTGTACGATTTTCTCTCCGACTCATTCACGCTGCCGGTCGGGGCCAAACACCGCGAGGCCGCGCTGAAATGGCTAGCTGAGTGCGGCTCCGTCAGCGGGCAGGATCTGTTTAATCCACAGAAGGGCTCAGTGCCCGCGCGCACGGACGCCGATCGTACCAAGTACCAGGGCTACCTGGCGTCCGCGCTCGCGGATTGGCAAGATCCGAAGACGCAGATCGTCGGCTCCCTGGCGCACGGCGTCGTGGCGACCAACGCCGTCCGCTCGGAGATCGATTCTGCCCTCTCAATGTTCGTCGCCAGCGGCGACGTGGCGAGCTTCGCAGGCGCCGTGGCCAAGGCATTTGCGGCAAACTAATCGCCCGTGAGACGCATTCGACTCTGGGGGCCGGCGCTGCTCTTGATGGCGCCGTCGCTGCTCGCGCTGGCGCTCTTCGTGTATGGCTTTCTGGGCTGGAACGTCAGGGTCTCGCTGACCAGTTGGCGAGGCCTCCTGCCCAAGTACGACTACGTCGGGCTGCGCAACTACGAGCAGCTCTGGAGCGACGCGCGCTTCATGCAGTTCGACGTGCCGCACGTGGCCATCTTTACGCTGGTCTTCGTCGGCGGCACGCTGGCGCTCGGCTTCGCCATGGCGCTGCTCCTGGACGAGAAGTTTGCCGGTGACGGCTTCTTCCGCAGCGTCTACCTGTTCCCCATGGCCCTCTCGCTGATCGTCACGGGGATCATCTGGCGCTGGCTCTTGGACAACGGGAGCGGCCCCTCGACGACCGGTCTGAACAAGTTGATGCAGCTCCTGGGGTTCGAGTCCTGGCACAGCGACTGGTTCAGAGCCGACTCGAGCTGGGCCATCGCGGCCATCGCGTTGCCCGCAGGCTGGTCGCTGTCAGGCTACGTGATGTCGCTGTTCCTCGCGGGGTTGCGCAGCGTACCGGAGGACCTACGGGAGGCGGCGCGAGTCGACGGCGCCAACGAAGCGCGGGTCTTCTGGCATGTGATCCGGCCGATGCTGCTGCCGGTTCTGATGAGCGCGATCGTGATCCTGGCGCACATCTCGCTGAAGACGTTTGACCTCTTCTACGCGATAGACGCCAAGAACATCAAGATCGACACGCCGGCCCTGTACATGTGGTTCACGACCTTCGACGGCGGATTTTACGCGCGCGGCGCCGCCATCGCGAGCCTATTGCTGTTCGCGGTGGCCCTCTTCATCGTACCGTACATCGTGTATTCGCTCGCAGCGGAGCGCCGCAGATGACCTCGCTCGCGTTGCCTGGCCAGGGCCGGATCCGCTCGCGCTGGGCGGCGCGCTGGGCAGCGCTACGCTACCTGCTCCTGTTCGGGCTCGCCTGCCTGTTTCTCACGCCGATTTATGCGCTGCTCGTCACGGCGCTGAAGAGCCCCGCCGAGGTGAGTGTGGTCAGGATGTGGAGCTGGCCCGAAACGTTCTCGTTAGAAAATTTCCGTCGCGTCTGGCCAAAGCTGGAAGGAGGCTTCGTCAACAGCGTGCTGGTGGCACTGCCGGCGAGTCTCATCTCGTCCGGGCTCGGCGCGGCCAACGGGTTCGTGCTCGCCAAGTGGCGCTTCCCGGGAGCAGATTTCGTGTTCCCGTTGATGCTGTTCGGCATGTTCATACCTTATCAGGCCATCCTCATCCCCATGTTCCAGACCATGTCGTACCTGGGTTTGGCGGGCGGGCTCTCCGGGGTAACCCTGGTTCACGTCATCTATGGCCTGCCGATCACCACGTTGATCTTCCGCAGCTACTTCACCAGCCTGCCACAAGAGCTGATCGAGGCGGCCCAGGTGGACGGCGCGGGCCTGCTCGGCACGTTCGCGTTCGTGGCGCTGCCGATCACGCCTCCGGCCTTCGCCGTAGCCATGATCTGGCAGTTCACCTCCGCCTGGAACGACTTCTTGTTCGGCGTGCTGCTGACGAGCAAGGACAATTGGCCCGTCGCGGTCGCGCTGAACAACATCGCGGGCAGTCAGGCCGTGCCCTTCAACGAGGCCATGGCGAGCGCGCTGCTCGCGTCGCTGCCGACGCTGCTCGTGTACGTCGTCCTGGGTCGCTTCTTCATGCGCGGGCTCATGGCCGGCGCGCTCAAAGGATGATGCGTGGTCGAGAGAGAGCGCGCTCCTGCAAGGCCTCCTGCCCCGGCGTCGAATCCGAGAGCGGCGGCGCTGCAGCTGAAAGGCGTGAACAAGCGCTTCTCTGCCAGCGTTCTAGCCGTCCGCGACCTGGACCTCAGCGTGCAGCCGGGGGAGTTTATCGTGCTCGTGGGGCCCTCGGGGTGCGGCAAGTCGACCGTGCTGCGCCTGATCGCCGGGCTCGAAGAGGTCAGCTCCGGTAAGGTTTATCTCGGCGAGCGCGACGTGACGAACGCCCTGGCGCAAGAGCGCGACGTGGCCATGGTGTTCCAGAGCTACGCGCTGTATCCGCGCATGACCGTGCGCGAAAATATTGCGTTCGGCCTGCGCATGCGCGGGGTCGACAGGGCGGCGCGTGAGCGGCGCGTTAGCGCGGTGGCGAGCTCGCTCGGCCTCTTACCGCTGCTCGATCGTCGCCCTTCGGCGCTCTCGGGCGGGCAGCGCCAGCGCGTGGCCATGGGCCGCGCCATCGTGCGCGAGCCGCAGGCGTTCCTGATGGATGAGCCGCTCAGCAACCTCGACGCCAAGCTGCGCGTGAGCATGCGGGCGCAGCTCTCGCTGCTTCACCGGCGGCTCGGCGTCACCACCGTGTACGTCACCCACGATCAGACAGAGGCGATGACGCTCGGGCAACGAGTGGCCGTGCTCCGCGACGGGGCATTGCAGCAGTTCGACACGCCGCAGGCCCTGTTCCTCGAGCCAGTCAACCTGTTCGTCGCGTCGTTCATTGGCTCGCCGGGGATGAATTTCGTGGGTGCCAGCGTCGAAAGCGGTCAGGTACGCTTTGCGGGCGTGCGCTTGGCGCTCCCGCCCGGTTCAGCGCTCGCTGGGTCGGATCGGCAGGTCATCCTCGGGCTCCGGCCGACCGCGTTCGCGCCGAAAAGCGAGCGCCTCGGGCAGGTGCTCAGCGGGCTCGTCAGCTTTGTCGAAGAGCTCGGGGACGAGCGCTACGTGATGCTGGACATCGACGCCCCGCCTCTCGACACCGAGGCCACGCGCGCCGCGCAGATCAGCACCAGCGCGGAGGACACGCTGCTCCGTCCGGGGCAGAGCCGGGCTCGCTTCACGATTCGGCTGCCGTCCGACGTGCCCATCGCGATCGGTGAGCCACTGACCGTGAGCGTCGACCCGCGCCGCCTTTACTTCTTCGATCCGGAGAGCGGCGCCGCGCTGCGCTGAGCGCGGGCGGATGCCCAAGGCAGTAGGGGCACGTCAGCAGGTCGGGCGCTGACGGTCATGACCGGGCACACTGTCGCTTCGAACGCCCAGCGCCCTGGCGCGACCCAGGGCGGGCGGGCTAACAGCCCACACGGCCCTGGCATGATGGACGAGCCCCGCGTAGGCCCGCTCCTACGTCACGCTTCGACCAAGCCGAAGCTGAAGCTGCTGAGATAACCGGACCCGTCGCTGGCCTCGGTCGTGTCGAGCAGCAAGCGCGGCCCCATGCTGTCAGCCGTCACCATCGGGGGGGGCCCGTCCCCCGGCGGGCGCCCGTTGGGGCCGAAGGGAGCCTCGCCAGCCGCAACCAACTCACAAATGTTCTCCGGCAGGCGGATGGGCATGCCGCCGGAGTTGTTGACTGCCGTGAACAGCCCATCGTTGGAGTTGATGACGCCGCGTGCCCCACGCGTGTTGTACGCTCCGTTGGACACGACTCGATCGGCGATCGCGTCGTCGATGTAGAGCTGCGTCGTAAAATCGACCACCGCCACGGCGCCTTCGTAGCGCCGGAGCTTGACGTGGATATGTATGGTGCGGCCCGGGTACCACCCGGGGAAGATGGTGGTGAACTCGACGACGCCATGGGCGTCCGTGATCTGATAGCCGCGCAGCGACTTGTCTCCTTCCGTCCCCTGAACGCAAAGATCAGAGTACAGGCCGCCCGTGTCCGCATGCCAGACGTCGACCTCGACGCCCTCCGCGGGCGTACAATCGTCGTTCGCAACGCGATACACGGTGAAGCGCAGACGCATCGGGACGCCGTTGGTCGCGTTGACGTTGGTCGTGTCCGCCGTCAGATCGGCCCGGAGAGGGCGCTCTGACACGAAGAAGGGCCCCTCGTCTTGGGCAAACGTCGCATCACACGTGGCCAGGCTTGGCGCTGGGAGCTCGCCGGTTGGACTGAGCGGCGCACCAGAATCAGTTGTGTCCTGTGCGTCGCCGCAAGCGATGAACAGGCCGATGCCTCCCATCAGCTTCAGCGCGCCGCGTCTAGAACTCTTGGCACTTTCGTCTTTTGATTCCATGCGTGCTCCGTGGTGAGGTTCGCGAGATGGGGCTCGGCGGTTCGCTAGCCATCGAGCTGACCCTCATACAACCACGGGCGCGCGGGCCTAGCCACGCTGTCTCCTCCGCCCAATCCGCCATTTAGCATCTAATTCAGACACGCGGCGTCTGCCCTGCTTCTGATAGCTGTCTCGACTCCGAACGGCCCGCGTCTCGTCGCCACCGCTCGACGCAAAACCAGCTACGGGGCGGCGCCGGGCCCTGAGTTATTGAGCTCATACAGCCGATTGGCAGGCGTCTCCGTGTCCACGGAGTGAAACGGCCGACCCACGATTGCAGATGGAGCCCACGGCGAGTCACGAAAGATGTGCGCACCCAGGCGCGAGTCGCGAACGACGGCCTTGCCGTTGGGGAAGATGCCGGTCGTCATGTTCATTTTGTACGTCGCGAGGTCCACCTGGCTCTCATCCCACGCGCGTCCGATGAACACGCTGTCCTCCGGTGTTCCGGGCTCGGCCGTCAAATCACTGTCGATGATCAGCATGCCATGGTCATTACGCACGTCGGTACTGGGCACCACGCCGAAGCCAGAGTTCGAAGGGCCACGACGCGAGCTCAGATAATGAATGGTGCAGTGCTCAAATACTGCCGTGGCACGCCCGAAGATGAAATCCTCATCACCTTCGACGTAAATGTCCTTGAAGTAGACGCGCTGCACGATGCCGACGGCGCTCGTCTTCGGGTACAAACTATCGTGGTGCGAGATCACGCGTATGTTCTCGAAGATCAGCTGGTCGGCCGCGGTCATCAGCGCCGGAGCTTGAGTGCCCATGGTCAAGCCGTTCTCTTCGAAGTCGTTGGCGAACGTGATATTTTTGGCCCGAAACCCGTCGGCGTAGACCGCAAATGTCGCGCTACCGCTCGTGCCGTACGTCTCTCCCATCAGGTTCGGGTTGCAGGGGTTCGCGGGCACATTGACGAGCTTGGGCTTAGTCTGGTTGTTGTTGAACACCACCGTGCTGAGCGACGCGTCGGCGTCGAGTGAGTACAGGGTGATTGGCGGTGCCTCCACGGGCACGCAGATCACCTCGCGGTAGATCCCGGGTTCCATGCGGATATAAATGCGCTCGGTCCCCCCCATCAGGGCCGCGTCCGCGATGGCCGCCTGCAGCGTGGTGTGGCTGCCGCCCGCCGACGCAACGACGAAATCGGCAACCAGTGTGTCCACGGCGCCGACCCCGGCGCGCGGATCCCAAGGGTCAAACCGGAGACCCGAGGCCAGGTCGCCAGCGTATTCGAAGTATCGCAGCAACGTGTTGGCTTCGGCGTCCTCGGCGGACAGCTGAGGGCGCGCGGCGGTCCCGGACGCCGCCGAATTGTCGGTCGCCGAGCCATCGCTTGTATCGCTCGCGGCCGGCGGCGGACTCGAGACGGCGGCGCCGCCGTCCGAAGCCGAACAGGCGAGGCTGAACACGAGAGGCATGACGCCCAAGAGATACTTGCGAAGGGCGGGAAGATTTGACAGGCAGTGTCGCGGCGGGTTCGATTTCACGGCTCGAGTGTCTCATCTAGACGAACGGTGACGGCGCCGGTTCCTGACGCAATTGCGGCCATCGCGTGCCCCATTCGGCCAGCTGCTGGCAAGGCCGCCGCGGGCTTAAATAGGGCGAGTGCTGGGCTCCCTAGACCCCTAGAAGCTGACCCGCGCCCCGAGCAGGACATTGCGCCCCGTGTGGGCGTACAAAACGCGCCGCTCGGCATCGATGTCGACTCGGGTGGCGGTGGGCGTGTCCAGGATGTTGAGCGCTTCGAGGCTGAGCTTCAGGTTCTTGGTCACTTCATAGCTCGAGGAGAAGTCGAGCCGCGTCTCCGATTCGGCGTACTCCCAGAGGTTGCCCGTCAGGTTGGGGCCATTGAGCAGGTAGTCGCTGCGATGCGCGAGCGACAGGCGAGCACCGAACGTCGAGTCGTCATAGTACAGGGTCGCGTTATAGGAGCGGTTGGACAGGCCCAGCAGGCGTTCCGAGATGTTGGTGCCGGAGAAGTCGTAGTCGACGTTCGATTCGACCAGGGTATAGTTTGCCACGATACCCATGCTCTCGATCACTGGCGGCAGGCCCCCGTAGAGCGCATTGAACGGTGCCTGGAAGCCAACCTCGAGCCCCTTCAGCGTGGCACCGGGGCCATTCGTCAGCTCACTGATCTCCCAGCAGCCCTCAGGGTTGCCACAGGTGCCTTCCGCACCCGGCCCCGACGCGTCCGCCGGCGAGGTGGCTTGAATCACTGAACGAGGCAGCCCGGTTGAAGCAAAGGTACCGGTCCGTGAGTCCCGGATCGGGAACGAATCGATGTCCTTCAAGAACAGGGCGAGAGACAGGACGGAGCCGTCCGCGAAATACCACTCCGCTGCCGCGTCGAGCGCGGTGGCACGCGTCGGGTTCAGGAAAGGGTTCTGATTGTTGACCGCAAAGTTAAAGCTGTCGACGGTCCCACCGGGGCTCAGGTTGGCTAGCGCTGGGCGTGACATCACCTCGGCAGCCGCGAGGCGAAGAACTAAGGTTTCGGTGAGCCAGAGCGCCGCGTTCGCGGACGGCAACCAGTCATGATATGCGGGCCGGTCGATGGTGACGTACACGCCCGAGTTGTAGCCGCTGGATGACTGGCGGGTTTCGACATACCGGGCACCCGCGTCATACAGCAGGCGCATGTCACCCAACCCGAGCATGATTTCGCCCTTTGCCTGTAAGAAGTAGCCGAGGTTTTTCTCCGTGACCTTGTAGGTGCCGTCCTGATCATCGGTCAGCGGCACATCGCGGTAGCCGAGGCGTTCAAACCAACCGTCGAGCGTTGGCGAGGTCCAACGCGTGTTCGACCCGGCGCCTACTTGCCCGGGATAGTTCACCCCGTTACTGAGCCCGGCCTCACCCGCTGGACCCGAAACCTCGTTGGTCCCATCATCGTCGGCGTCACAATCGAAGAGCCCGAGCCCGCACACCGTGCCGTCCCGATTCGAGGCTTGGGTGTCGAGGGTCGCTTTCTTGTAGTTCACACCGCCGGCGAGCTTCAACTCGTCGAAGATGTCCAAGTGCAGATCGAGCTCCGCGACGTCAAAACCGGTCGTCGTTTGGCTGTACCTGTCGCGAAGCTCGGTCATCTGGAAATTTGCCGGGTTGGTCACGTCCGGGCCGCCATACGCGAGCACCGGATACCGGTCGTTGCCATAGTCGTAGCTGAAACCATTGTAGTTGCGGATGTCGTAGTCCGCCGTGCGGTCGTTCAGACGTCCCTTGGAGCGCGTGGTGCCTCCCAGCGCATTGACGTAAAAGCTGTCGGTGTACCGATGCTCCAGGGCAAGGCTGAGTTGGTAGAATCGGGATTCCAGATCGATCGCGTTACGCTCGCTCCGAACCCAGGCGTTGTTCACATCGGCCGCGATCAGCGTGTTGTTGGTTGCGCCGTATCGCAGTGGCAGCTGCTGCAGCCGATAGTCGGTGATATCCATGCCCGGTTCGTTGCCGCGGAACAGCACCTCTAGCCACTTGCGATCGTTGTGGGTGTCGTAGGTTGCGTAGAGAGCATCCAACCGGATCTCCGTCCCGTCCGTCGGGCGGAACTGAACACCAGCCGTGAAACCCAAACGGTCGGCAGTATTGACTTCTTCTCCGTAGCGCGGGATGCGCGGGTGTTGAGCGCCCAGCACTCCCCCGCCGCCATTCACGTCCAGGCAGCCCGGATCCATCTCCAGCAGTGGATCGTCGGCACAAGGCACGCCACGGACTGAATTGAAAGGACCGCGTTGCCAACGCACGCTGTCGCCGGTCGCAGAATCATTGCGAACTGAGGAGTACGCGGCCGATGCCGTCGCACCCCAGACGTTTCCAGGGTCTCGGTAGGCGACCAGGCCAGTCAGGCGTGGTCTGATGGTATTGCTGAGGTCGTTGTAGGCACCCGTGGCGCCGGTAACGAACGTAAACCCCTCCTCATAGTTGAAGGCGCGGCCCGTGTTCAGGTCCACCACCGCGCCCAGCGAGCCTTCATCTAGGTCGGCAGACGCGGTTTTATGCACCACGATTGAATTGAACAATTCGGAGGCGAAGATGTTGAAATCGAAGTTTCGTCCGGCGTTGTTGCCGACGGCGGCCCGTGATTCCATGCCGTTCACTCGCACTCGCGTGTACAGGCCGGAGAGGCCACGCACGGTGATCTGAGCCCCTTCCCCGTAGCTGCGCGTGATCGCGACGCCCGGAATGCGCTGCAATGACTCGGCCAGGTTCAAATCAGGGAAATCCGCGATGTCGTCTGCGACAATGGCATCCACCTGCGCGGTCGATCGTTGCTTCCGAAGCAGAGCGGCACCGAGGCTGTATCGAAAGCCGGTAACGACGACTTCTGCAAGCTCGCCCTCCTCGACGTACTCGGGCGGGTCTCCCGGCGCGGGTTCTTCCTCCGCGCTTGCTTCCGGCGCGGGTTCCGCCTCCGCGCTCGCTTCAGGCGCTGGCGCGGGCTCCTGCGCCGCGGCTGGCAAGCTAGTGGTCAGCACCCCGGCACAGGCGGCCAGCACGGCGAGACCGACATGAGACACGATGTAAGAGCCAGCGGGCGCTCCCGACGGCCGCTGCCATTTCTGGAAAGCGATGCGAATTATCGGCATGAAGTCGTTTCTTCCCGGCGCCGCTCCATCGGAGCAACCATCGCGCGAGCGCGGACTCGTAGGAACACACTGGATGACGCCTGCCGCGCAGTGTGTGCTGGGAGCTCAAAGAAACGAAAGCCGCCGCAGATTGTAATCGCGGCCAAAGGCTCTCCATTTCGGACGTGGCATCGGCGTCGAAGCGTTTGTCACGCGCGGCCGAGGACTCGTCGCCGACAGCGAGCAGTCAGCCCGAGCGTGACCGCGGCGGCGCTGCCTGGCTGGTGGGGGCATGCGATCGGCGGCGATGGCGATCGCAACCCGGTTGATTGAGCCCGAGGAAGCGTGGCTCATTGAGCGCGTGATACCCACGCGAAGGCGGCGGGTGTGAACGCCGTTGGAACACTTACGCCGCCCGGCCGATCTATGAGTTGCATCGAAGCAACGTCGGCACCGCACGTGGCGCCCGCGACCACCGATTGAAATTTGCCAACGACAGGTGCCAAATCATGAAAACATCAGACCTCATCAAACGACGAGCGGCGGTCCGTCTAGCACCGCTCCTGATTGGGCTGGCGAGCGCATCGACCGCGTGTTCCTCCGGCGATGACGCAGCGAGCAATGACCCCGGCGTGCCCTCGTCCAGCGTCGGCTCCAGCACTCCCCAACAACCTCGGCCGATCGCGGCCGCTAGCCAGCAGCAAACCGACTGCGCTCCTCCGGGGGCCGGCGCCCCCGCCACGGCAGCGGAGCCCTACGCCATCCGGACCTGTGAAATCCCGGGCGTGTCCCACACCGTCCCGACGGTCCCAGAGGCGATCGCGCTCCCGCCTGGGCTCACCCTGCTCGGAGGCTATCGTGGGGTGGGGACCATATTTTTGCAATGTGCTCCGGCGACGCTGCCTGATGGCACACCAGACACGGCCGGCGCCGCGCAATGGGCGCTGCGTGCTGAAAAGGTCTCTGCGGCGACGTTGTACGGCGACGACTGCACGATCGTCGGAACGCTCGACTTTCTGTCGGGAATCATGCGCGGCGCCCGTTTCACCTGGATAGACGCGAGTCAGTTGTATGCTGGAAGGACGAATCCCGGAGTCTTACCGGAGGGCGTAAGCGTGGGCCTGCCTTGGCTCCTGCAGCCGCGATCCTCGGGTAGCGGCGACGGCTTCTTGAGCCGGGTGCAGTACGTTCATCGTGTCGATACCGCCGGCGGCGTCGACCCTGAGGACCCGTGCGACCCCGCCGCTTACCCGAACGGCGTGCTCCTGCCTTTCGAGGCAACGTATTACTTCTATGCCGGTGCGGCCACGAGCGACGCCGGCGCCCCAGACGCCGGGGAGTGACGCCCGTCCATCGGCCCACCCGAGGGCGGCAAATGGACCCATGAGCTCGAGGTCGACGGGTGCGGTCGCCACCCCAGCTGCTCTGAACCCGAACCTGAGGTACACTGGTCTCGCTAGAGCGGACTGCCTGCGCACGTGGAAACGAGTACAGGAAGACGTCTTCAACCACTCGCGCATCGCGACCGTGGTCGTCTGTGCGCTGACCTCCAACCTGCACCGGGCGCACGAGCCGGGCAATGTCCTGCTCGACCCGGGTGAGGGCAGCCTCGAGAGCAGGAGCGTGCTGGTGGTGTCGCAGATCTCTTCGGTCGACAAGGCGCGCCTGGGAGAGCGCATCGGATCCCTATCTGCAGCGCGAGTGGACCAAATTCTGGCGGGCCTGCGCTTCCAGCAGGCGGCCTTCTTCAATCGCTAACCCAAGCCTCGGACCCTGTGACGATGGCGTCGTAACAACGGTGCCAGGCGGCGGCAGTGGGGTGCACCACGCGCGGCCCAGTCAAAGGCCAATGTCTGGGAACCCGGGCTCTGCCCCGGGGAGGGGTGGCGTGCCTTGGTGGAGGCGATGGCCTCGCGTCACGACCCAATGAAGTTTTGGTCTCTCACCTCCCGCCTATCTGGCCGACGAGCGTGCCAGAGACCCCAGTAGCGCTGCGCTGCCGCGCAAGGCTCGTTTGCACCCCAAACGACGGATGCACCCGTCCGTTTCGCTCGCCGGAGCGCCGAGGGCCAAGCATCGATGGCTGAGTTTCAGGCGCCCGCGGCCAAGACTGATGCTCGCGACGTCCCTCGGACCGAGCCGCGCGCTCGCACCTCTGCACACAGGCCACGCCAGAGCGCCTCGACGTTCGAGTCGCTTGCGTTCCGCGCCGGAGTGTCCGTTTGCTAGAGCGCGAGCCCACCGAAAGGATATTCATGAGCGAGCCCGAGCATGCGAGCGATTTCGAGCTGACCCGAGGTTTTCACCGAGGCGCGGTCACCGGCGGCGTCGAGCTCGGGCAGCTCGCCGCGGAGTACGGCGAGCTGTTCGCGGACGCGATCCGAGATGGTGTGATCACTGGAGAGGAGCGCGGACGACTGGACGAGGCCGCCGAGAGCCTGGGCATCAACCCCGGGCAACTCGCGCAGCTCGAGCTCGCGATGCTGAAGGCGTATGAGACGCATCACCACGTCAAGGTCATCGAAGGGCTCGAAGCTCCGCTCTCCGCCCTCGACGCGCTCTCGGCGGACGCCGACCCAGTCTCGACGCGACCGGCGCTGCTCGCTCGGATCGAGCTTCTGAACCGCCGCGTCCAGGCGCTCGAGGAGGAGCTGCGGGAGGCGCGCTCACAGGTCAACGTCGAGGTCGATTTGACGGGCTTGGCTGCCTCGGAGGCCCTCGGGGATGAATCTGCCGATCAGCTGCGCGCCAGGATTCGGCGTGACCCGACCAATCCGGAGCTGTTCGCGCGCCTCTACCAAGCGTTCGCTGAGGCAGGTGATCGCGACGGCGAGTACTGCGCTGCGCAGGCGCTGCTGCTGCTGGGAGTGGCCAATCCGGCTCAAACGGACCTGGTCGCGACGCACCAACCGAAGGGGCTGATCGCGCCGGAGCGCGCGCTCTCCGTAGACGACTGGAATGGCGCGCTCCTACATCCCGAGCTCGAGCTCGTCACGGGTCACATCCTGAGCCTGATCACGCCTGCCGCGCTGATGGGCAGGGTCGCCGGGCTGCGTCGCGAGAAGAAGCTCCTCGCCTTGCCCGACGCCTTGAAGCAGGACCCCAAGCAGAGCACGGTCATGGCCGTACGGGCCCTGGCCTGGGCCGCGACGGTGCTCGGGATGCCCACGCCCTCGATCTACGCGGACGTGGAGCGCGAGGTGGCCTTCCAGCACGTGCTCGACGTCCCGCCCTACACCCTCGTGGGTAAGGGGGCTCTGGCCGGGCGCACGCAGATGGAGAGCGCGTTCCTCGCCGCGCGCCACATGACGCACTATCGAGCGGAGTTCTTCGTCAAGGTGCTGGCCCCGGGCCTCGGCGATTTGGAAGACCTATTCCTCGCGGCGCTCCTCATCGCCAGCCCCGGCCTGCCCCTGGCGGCCCACGTGCGAGCTCGCGTGGCGCCGATCAGCAACGCGCTCGAGCCCATGCTAGACGCCGAACGCAAGGACGCCGTGCGCCAGCAGTTCAAAGCCTTCGTCGCCGACGGCGGCCGCACCAATCTGTTGCGCTACAAGGACAGCGTCGACAAGACGGCGTGCCGCGCCGGCCTCCTCCTCTCTGGGGACCTCGGCTGCGCGGCGCGCTTGCTCGCGAGCGAAGAAGGCCCAGAAGGCCCGCTCAGGGCCGACCTGCTGAGCTTCGTGATCAGCGATCGCCACGCCCAGCTGCGTCGGCGGCTCGGCATCGCCGTCGAGTGAGCGTTTGGCGCGGGCCACGCCGAGCGCGTATCGACGAGGTACGGCAGGCTTGCTCCCAGCCCGCGCGCCGACCTCGGGTAGCGTGCACTCGCCGTCTCAGAGTGTGCAGCGGGTTGCACACGGGTGCCCCCGTTGCGCGAGGCATCGCAGCAGAACGACTCGGGAAAGCAGGCTGGCGTGAGTCTTGCGAAGGCGACGGGCATGAGGCACGTCGTTTCACTGTCATTGCTGGGAGCTGCCAGCCTGTGCGCTGCGTTGAACGCCAGAGCAGCGGAGGTCACTTCGGGCTCCCGCGCGGTCGAAGCCGAGGCCGTCCCGCTCGAAGGTGAGCGGCCGACGGCATTTTCGGCGCGCTTGTCCGCGGGTTCCGGGGGTGGGGCGGTAGGCATCGCGGGCCGGCTGGGCGTAGAGCTCGACTACTGGCCATCGGAGCACGTCGGGATCGGCGCGGTCGGAGCGTTGACGGGTGAAGTGAGCGCACAGCTCTTCGGTGGCACACGCTCCAGTTACTGGCTCGTCGGGCCCGCCGTCGCTGCGCGCACCGATGCGAGCGGCACCCACGGCGTCTTCTCGGCTGCGCTCGGGTATATGCACGGACAGCGAACGGAGCTCGGCGAGCTCGACTGGTGGTGCGATGGCGCCTGCGAGGACGACGAGCCCGAGCGCGCGGAAATGCATGGCCTCGGCGCCGTGCTAGGCGCAGGTTTTTCTGGAGGGGATGGGCCGCTCAATTTTGGCTTGCTCGCCTTGCTCGATGTGCTGGATCCTGCGGCGGGCTCGGAGCTCGAAGACACGCAGCTGACGCTGACCTTGAACCTCACCCTGACCCTGGGGATCTGACATGAAAAAAAACGTGTTGCCCTCGCTACTGCTCGCTGGCGCCGTTCTGGGCGGGTGCGTCGACGCTCACCCGAGGCTCAACGAGATACAGGTGCTCGGCACCCATAACAGCTATCACATCGCGCCACGGCCCAGCGTGCTCGCCGCCCTGGCGAGCTTCGAGCCGGAGGCGGCAGCCACGCTCGAGTACACTCACCTGCCCCTCACCGAGCAGCTCGATCGCGGCGCCCGCCAGCTGGAGCTCGACGTGTTCGCCGATCCGGAAGGGGGCCGCTACGCGCGGCGTGCCGGGTTGCTTGCGGTGGGTGAAGACCCGGCATCCGGTCTCGCCGAGCTCGAAGCCCCCGGGCTCAAGGTGCTGCACATCCAAGATCTGGACTTCGAGACGCATTGCCTCTCCTTCGTCAGCTGCCTCGAGCTGATCCAGGGCTGGAGCCGAGAGAATCCGTCGCACCTGCCCCTCATGATCATGGTCGAGGCCAAGCAGGAGGCGATCGATGATCCTCTGGGCCTGGGCTTCGTGGTGCCGCTCGAGTTCGGCAGCGCGGAGCTCGACGGCATCGATGCTGAAATCCTGTCCGTGTTCTCGGAGGCGGACCTGATCACGCCCGACGAGGTGCGCGGCAACGCCGCGACGCTGGAACGAGCCGTGCTGACTCGAGGCTGGCCCAGCGTCGTCGCCTCTCGCGGGAAGGTGCTGTTTACGTTGCTCAACGGCGACGCGGCGCGAGAGCGTTACGTGGCGGGGCACGCCTCGCTGTCGGGCCGGGTGATGTTCACGGCCTCCGACGTCGGGCAGCCCGAGGCCGCGTTCTTCAACGTCAACGACGCTCTGGCGGACGGGGCAGAGATCGCCGCGCTGGTCTCCGCGGGCTATCTGGTGCGCACGCGCGCCGACATCGATACGCTTCAAGCGCGCAGCGGCGACACGAGCCTGAAGGACGCGGCGTTCGCGAGCGGTGCCCAGTTCGTGAGCACGGACTACCTCGTGCCGGATACCCGCTTCGGCACGGGTTACGCGGTCGAGCTGCCCGGCGGTGGCGTGGCGCGCTGTAACCCCCTCGCCTCGGCTCGGCATTGCGACGCGTCCCGCCTCGCCAGCGTCGCCGACCTCGAGTG
>JAYTOL010000037.1:0-90313 GCA_043747815.1 Deltaproteobacteria bacterium | reverse complement strand
CGAAGCCGGCCTAGCTCTTGGCCGGTGAACGGTGAACAGCTGTCTGGGCCGCTCGGAGCTCTTCACCGTCTAGACGCGGATCGCGGCGCCCGCTCACACGGGACGTGCTCCGATAGACGAATGCACCGTATCCGATTGGGGCTGGGAGCCTGAAGGTGACGGAAGACAATCTGGCCTTGGAACACCTGGTTGACCGCCAAGCGCTCGTCGACCTGCTACGCGCGAGCGTTCCGCTTGCCGACATGAGTCTGCAGATCGTCGCGACCGAAGGGCCGGTGCTCGCGGGCACCGACACTAGCGGTGGAATGAGCTCGATCTCGTGTACCTGCCTTCGGCGTCATCTACTGACTGGTACCGCCCATCTAGTGGAGCTCGGCCTCCACTCATGCTGCCCAGGAATTGAGCATCAACTCTTCCCGCTCGAACACGCCGGACGACGGCTAGGCTACCTCGTTGTCGGACCATACGCCGTCGGTCCTTCCGCAGGCGGCGAGGAAGCCGCGACGCTCGGTCCATTCGAAAAGGGACCCGCGGTGATGCCCGGGAAGGCGCCCGCCGAGCACGGCCGCGAGCGGGCGACGAAGGCAGGCTCCCAGTTGGCGTTCGTCATCGAGTTGTTGATTGACGGCGGCTTGCGTGCCTTGATCGCCAATCGTTTCCATCTTGCTTGCATGGAGGAGAACTACCGCACGGGCGAAGCAAAAGCTCATGAGCTCCGGGTGGTGTGCGAGCAGGCGCGAGAGTCGGACCGTCTGAAGGGAAATTTGCTCGCTGCGGTCTCACACGAACTGAAAACTCCGTTGAGCTCAATTGTGGGATTGAGTGAACTGCTCAGCGACGGCAGCGCCGGACTAATAACCGACGAGCAGCATCACGTGGTCAAACAAATCCGGGATAGTGGCGCGCGGCTACTCGCCTTGATCGAAGACCTGATTGCGCTGTCCGAGCTGGAAGCTGGACGCCTGGCTATGGTGCCGACTACCGTCGATGCTGGCAAACTCGCATCTGCCGTCGCGAGCAGCTATCGCCAACAGGCTGCTGCGCGAAGCGTGACCTTCGAGCTAAAGCTGGAAGAAGACCTGCCTCAAGTGTGGGCTGACGCCGCGCGCTTGCAGCAGGCACTGCTTCGTCTCATGGACAACGCGTTCAAGTTCACGCCGGACGGCGGTCGCATCACACTAGGCGTTCGACAACGCGACGTGCCCGGCCCGGATGTGGAGAATTTGCGAGACTGCGTACTTCTGCCTGCAGAGGTAACCATGATCGAATTTCGAGTGACGGACTCGGGAATCGGGATCCCCGAACCGGCACGTACGCTTGTCTTTGCACCGTTTCATCAACTCGATTCGGGTTCCGAACGGCGCCATGGCGGCATAGGAGTGGGCCTTTCAGTCGTCCGTCATGTGGTAGAGGCCCATCGAGGCACGATTGATATCGAAAGCAACGGGGACATGGGGACAACGTTCGTGGTCAGGCTCCCGATCACGCCGGGCGCCCATTGGCTGCCCTGACCGATGGTATCGCCGCGACAGGGAGTTGACCTCGAAGGGCAAAAAAAACGGTCCCGCAACTCGCCACGAGCAGTGCGCAACTCACGAGCAACGCAAGCTGGACGAGTGACTCGAGGTTGCTAGCAAATTGTACGGCAACCACAATCTTCACCAACCCGGCCGCCGCTGAGACGTAATTTGCAGTGCGTAACCCACGACTGAACGCGTAGTCGGTCACGATGCACGAAAGCCCATGAATGGCCGTCGCGCCGACGTATGCCAGGAGATAGGGCGCAGCGGACGTGTGACGCGGTCCGAACAGCGCTTCGATCGCCATTCCGGGTATCAACCAAGATATCAGGAGCAACGGAGTTGCAACGATCACCACCGCCATGAGTGCTGCAGCCAACAAAAGGTCGGTACGCTCACCCTTCTCCGTCCTTTTGACAATAGTTGGCAGGAGCGACGCACTGATAGCTTGCACGATGAAGCTCACGATGCGGCTCGTCAACACGACGATAGAAAATGCCCCGGCGGCCTCAGGCGAAATGCGCGCCTTAGCGATCAGGATATCGGCTTGAGTAAACATGATGACGCTGAATTGAGCAACCAGGGAGGAGATAAGCATCGGGCGAAACTGTGTCTCAATGGCGTTGCTACGCGCGGCAACTGTGCCTACCGCTTCCTCCGCGCGCAAGACGAGCTCGTTCGGTCCTCCCATGAGAAGCGACGCGACCACCGAGGCGAACAATGCCGCGCAAACTCCATTGAGATCGAAGCCGAGGGCCAACACCAGCCAAGACCCGAAGAGGCGCACCAGCATCTCGGCCTGAAAGGTCCGTGTAAAGCGACCCATCCTCTCCGACCCCTGCAACAAGCCACGCTGTACTCCTTGCAAAAGGTGCAGAGGAGCGAGCGCTCCCAGCCACCAAAGCGGCGCGCTCGAGGACAGCTGGAAAAAGCGACTGGACGCAGGAGCCAGCGCAAATAGCATGACCGCTACGGCGATGCCCGCCCACAAGCTCAAGCGGCGGGCATCGCGCAGCACGGCTGCGGCGACTCGTGCGTCGTGCGTGGCGTAGCTTGCAGCCCAGGCGCGCGCAGTGGTCGACTGCATCGCCAAGGCTCCAGCACTGAGAACCAAGAGCCCAGTGGTGGTGAAAACCACATCACCCAGCTTGGCTGGGGTCAGATACCACCCGAACACGATGTTGACGCCGTAGTTGCCGGCATTCACTACGCTCATTCCAACGAGCACCGTCAGAACGTTGCGCACCCAGGCTGGTGAACCTCTCAGCATAACAATTCCCACCAGACAGTTCGTGTGACCCGCGCGCTCGTCCCGATTCCTTAACGGCAGTTGCCCACGATCCTTGAGCGGCGTCGGTTACGGCGACTCCCTTCCATGACGGCTCTGAAGACTGACCGATAGCGGTCGTTTACCACAGCCGAGCGACTCGAGAGGCCAGCCCGGAGGTGGAGGGCTATCGCCGGCTAGTCTCGCTGGGGTCGAACCAGCTGCTGCTCGGACCGATTCACATGGGCGGTGCAATGAACGGCGCGGCCTCATTCATCCACACACGCCAGCTTGCAAACAGGAGAGTTAATGGGCCGGAAACGAATTGAGCAAACCAGAACCGATCCGCAAGCCAGCACCTCTTACGAACCGGTTTCGGAAGCTGCCGCAGACAGCCCAGCGTCTGGACAACGCGGGAAATCGGGTCAACTCGAACAGCCACTGCAGGTACGCCGTCCCGAACCAGTACCCGGGGAGAGGCTACTGTTTCGCGGACGCGATCCCCAACGACTCGAATTTGGAACTAGCGGCCTCCGCGGATTGGTCAGGGACCTGACCGACCTAGAAGCCTATGTAAGCACGCGCGGCTTTCTCAACTACCTCGTCGCCACTGGCGAAGCGCGTCCGGGCTGCTCGGTACCCCTTGCGGGTGACTTGCGCCCCAGTACTCATTCGGAGCATCGCAGCATCATGCAGGCGGTCGCACGGGCCGTCACTGACTCAGGCTTTGACGTCTTGTACTGTGGTCGCCTGCCTACTCCGGCCCTGAGCTTCTTCGCTTTCCAAAATGGCTACCCCAGCATCATGGTAACCGGTAGCCACATTCCGTTTGATCGCAACGGTATCAAGTTTCAGCGGTGCCACGGCGAGGTGCTCAAAGAGGACGAGGTGGCCTTGGGCTGGCACATCGAGCACGCACGCAACGTCGAATACGAACGTCCGATACAGCAGTCCTTGTTTGCCGACGACGGCATGTTTTTGGCCGGAGTCGCACCCCAACTGGGTGCCCCAACAGTCGAACCGAGGCAACGCTACGTCGCGCGCAATCTTTCCTTCTTCCCTACGGATGCCTTGAAGGGTTTGCGCTTGGTCGTCTTCGAGCACTCGGCGGTTGGCCGAGAGTTGCTCGTCGACGTCCTCCGTGCGCTAGGCGCCGAGGTTCATCCCCTGGGGCGGAGCGACGATTTTACGGCGCTGGACACTGAGGCCATCTCCGACTCTCAGCTTGCCACTTTGCAGCGACTCGCCGATCACGTGCGGCATACGCACGGGCCGGTCGACGCCATCCTCTCGACCGATGGCGACAGCGATCGTCCACTAGTGGCCGGCCTCGACGCGGACGGCAAAGTACGCTTCTTCGGCGGAGACCTCGTCGGACTCGTCACTGCGCTGTACCTCAACGCTGACGGCGCGGCCGTGCCCGTGAGTGCCACCGATGCGATCGAGCTCGCGCTCCCCCCCTCTACCCGGGTAGTTCGAACCCGGATCGGCTCCCCCCATGTGGTGGCGGCGATGGCTACCCTCACGGGGCTCCGCCCCGTGGGATGGGAAGCAAACGGTGGATTTTTGACTGGTGCGACTATCGAACGGCAGGGTGCGAGCCTTCAGGCGCTGCCAACACGTGATGCCTTGCTTCCAATCCTTTCGGTGCTGCACGCAGCCCGCCTGCGCAACATTTCCCTGGTTGAGCTCTTCGCGACGCTGCCGCAACGCTTCGGACAGGCGGACTTGCTGGATCAGGTGCCCTCCTCGCTGAGTCGTGAACTGATGGCGCTCTGTCGCCCGGACCTGCCAGATCTGAGGGAGGTCGTGTACGACACCGCTGTGCTCTGGAGCGACACCTTTGGCGTGATTCACGCCGCGGACGCCAACCTACGGCTCACGCTCTTGCTCATCCGTAGCGCGTTGGCGGAACACTTCAAAGAACAGGAATTCTCCTCGATACGACGCATCGACTATTTGGACGGGATCCGCGTCCACTTTACCAACGAAGAGGTCGTTCATCTGCGTCCGTCGGGCAACGCGCCACAGCTGAGGGTATACGCGCTCGCTTCCAGCGAAGCGCGGGTCAAGCACCTGGTGCGGCTCAGCGCTGGCCCAGCAGGCATCGCCACCCGAATGCTGGAGCATGCGCGGCACATGGCATTCGTTCGAACAATCGAGGCAAACCTCGCGCTGACGCGTACCCTTCTTGACGCAGGGGCAGGGCCCAAACTGCTGGCCACCGTCTCGGGATCGGCGACGGCACAGCGCTTCTGGCAAGGCAAGCTAGAGGGGGCTCGCGAGGAATTCCGAGCCAACCATTTGCTGAGCTTTCACGAAGACTTGCCTGTCAATCAAGCCTTCGGTGTGCTGCTCGCCTGGCAACGCCTGAGGCAACACTTCGTCAAAGGTGAGGGAGCCCTCGCCGCTTTCGTCTTCGGCGAGGGCACGCGCGCTACGCCGTTTACTGAGACCGACAATGGGCAGAAACCTGCGTTGGAGTCGTTTGTTCGCCGCGCGGTCAGGCCCGGCGAAGGCAGCGCTCCGTACCTCTCCATGGTGGAGCTCGCAATGCGCCACTTTGCGTCTGTGGAAGCCTACTTGCGACGTTCCGGCTTCGACGGCGTGGTATTTAAATGGGGAGACGAGTTACTCATCCCCAGCTGCGCACTCACCGGCTCGTCCGCTCGTTTTGCTGGCGCGGATATAGTCCGCTTCGTCTCCATGCAGACGGTCTCCGAAGACACGGCACTCAACAAGGACTGGGTCGGCGTAGACGCCAGCGGCAAGATCACGAGCTTCATTCCCCGCCGTCCCCTCGAGCGCATGTATGCCCTGGCCGACATGGGCCTCATGGATCGTGATGGTTCGGCCCTGGTTGCTGGAATCAATCTGGGATCTATCGCCGTCTCTCGCATGTTGCTAGACGCGCTGCTGGGCGAGTTCAGTCTAGAAGTCAACGATGTTTGCGCCAATCGTTCGGCTCGCCCTGACCTGGATCCTCAATTTTTTGCCGCACTGGTCATCGCCGCCGGCGACGTAAACGGATCGTGTGCTCAGATTTGGCGCAGTGCCACGCTCGAGGTACCGGCGCTAGCAAAATTAGACCGGGACATGCCGGGCTTGCTGACCCGATTGCTGGGGGTATTGTCCAGATTCAGAGCTCAGCACGGTCGCAGTGCCCGGCTTGTGGCCATGGACTTTGGGGAGGTGTACTGGGGCGACGTCGGTCAACATCAACAGATTCTCGCCTTCTACATGGCGCTCAACGAGCGGGGCCCAACCGGGCGTATCGCCCGGTCGCTGGCCGGAATTGAACTGCCACGCGACGCCGCCGGAAACATCATTGATGGTAGCTCCAGGCTCGGACCGAAGGTCCTGGTCGAGAACTCGGTGCTGATTGACTGTGACGTTGCGAGCGGCACCGTAGTCGATTCCGTTCTGATCGGCACCCGCGCTTCAACGGTTCAAGCTCGCGGCGCGTTCGACGTGCAGAGCACCGTAGGCGAACTGTGCCTCGAGCCACGTGCCGGCACGTACAAAGTGGTCCACCCAGGCAGGGTACTCGCTCGTGCAGGCGAACGCGTGACGACATTGTTTATGGGAGAAGAAGCTGTGTTGATGCGTGTCGACGAAACGACAGACTTGAAGGATAGAAAGCACAACTATGACGTTCCCATCCTGGGCAATTCGATGTCGTTCGCCGACGCCCATATGGCCATGTCCGCGCTGAGCTCCGAGGCTCTGCTCGAAGCACGAGGCCGAGCCACCGGAGCCGTGCTGAATTCCCTGGGCAAGTACTGCGCAAGAAGATCAGGGTGAGGCTCGGGAGCTCGGGCGGGCCTTAGCTGCGAGCATGGCAACTTGCGTTCAGCGGTGCCTTTCAGGTTCCCTTGGAGCCTCGGTCGATCGCCCGGAGCGCCTATCAAGCCTCGCGATCTCGAGACTTCAAGACTCATCCCCAGGAGTGGGCATCCGGGGAACCCACTCGTGCTAGACGGGTCGTGGTCTCCACGATTTCTGGTTTCGTCATTTGTCGACTCCGCCACGGAATCGTGCACTGGAGGCCCGGTCGTCCCACCGCACTCGCGTTCTCAGAATCGGCATGGCATGCTGTTGAAGGGTGGGTGCGCACTCGCGGTAACGCGACTTGCGTACTTGGACTTGTGATACTGACTGAACTTTGGGGGGCTCGTTGGTGAGGGTGTGGGTACGCTTTCTCGATTGGCCGCTGCGCGGGAAGCTAGCGGCGCTGCTAGTCGTCGTTTCCGTGCTCCCGCTGAGCCTGGCAGCATTCTTCGAGATTCGAGACGCGCGGCAGCGCCTCGTGGACAGTACGTCCGAGCTGCTGGCGGCTCGCGGAGATCAGCTCGTGCGCGAGCTCGACACCTTCCATCAGGGATATGGCAAGTCCGTCGACCGCGTGGGCCGCCTACCCGAGGTGGCCCTCTTCAGCCAAGCTCGAGGCGATGAAGCGGACCGCCTCCGGCCGGCGCTGCTCGCACTGCTCGAGGTTTGGCCAACCAGCGATGCCGCCATTCGCGCGGCGGGTATCCTCGACCTGTCGGGCTCCGTCCAAGTCGCTACGGACGCAGCGCTACGCGGGCGGAACCTTTCCTTTTACGCCCATGTGCGGCAGGCTCTCGCGGGTAGGGCGATCATCTCCGACATTCATCTCGCCGACGCTGACGGTGCATACGTCCCGACCATCGCCTATCTGGCGCCCGTGCGCGGTCCCCATCAGAACACGGTGGGCGTGGCGGTGCTCTGGGTTCGCGCCAGCGCGCTGTGGGATGTGATGAAGTCCTCGAACGGACTAGCGGGCTCGGGTAGCTTCGCGGTCCTGTTCGACCATGAAGGCATCAGGGTCGCTCACACCTACAGCGACGAGATCCTCTTCCATCCCGGTGGGCGGCTTGCACCACAGGTGATTGAAGCAGCCGTCGCCGAGCGGCGCTTTGGAGGAAACACTCGCGAGCTGCTGCTGGACGTGCGGTCCTTTCCCGAGCAATTCGATCGTGCGCGCGCAAAAGCTCCAGATGCGGGTCTGTTCCGGGGTTTTGCGCCAGTAAATCGGCAAATCAATCACGGGGTCGCTCGTCGTTTTACCACGGTGCCCTGGACGGTGTTCTACATGGTCCCCGAAGCGACCCTCGACGTGACTGTGGCGAAGGTGACCCGAG
Organism: Deltaproteobacteria bacterium; assembly: GCA_043747815.1. Taxonomy (GTDB): domain Bacteria; phylum Myxococcota_A; class Polyangia; order Polyangiales; family Polyangiaceae; genus SZUA-265. The sequence continues at coordinate 82,361 of JAYTOL010000037.1, read as the reverse complement.
TGAAGACCGTCTTCGCCGGCGTCATCATAGTGCTCGCGCTCGGGGCGGGATGGATGTTCGGCGCGTTGATGCTCGGCCCCATTCGTTCGCTCTCTGCGGCAACGCACGCTCTCGCCGGTGGGGACCTCGATTGGCGGGTGAGCGACAGGCGCGGAGACGAGCTCGGTGAGCTTGGCAGGAGCTTCAACGCCATGGCAAGCTGCATTCGGTCTCAGGCTCAGGCTCTTAATGAGGCCAACGACGGACTCGAGCTCAGAGTTCAGACACGTACCGCGGAGCTGGTCCGAACGGCGAAGCAGCTCGAGATCGAGTTCGCCGAACGAAAGCGAGCAGAGATCGCCTTGCGCGAAAGCGAGCAGAGCCTCGCAACAACCTTGAACAGCATCGGCGACGCGGTCATCGCAACGGACACCGAGGGGCGTGTCGTGCGAATGAACCCGGTCGCTGAAGGCCTCACCGGTTGGTCTATCGCGGAAGCCCGCGGTCAGCTCCTCGATGAGGTTTTTCACATTGTCAACGAAGACAGCCACGCCCGAGTGGAAAGCCCGGTCGCCCGAGTGCTGAGGGAGGGTGTCGTGGTGGGCTTGGCGAACCATACGGCGCTCATTGCTCGGAGCGGTGCGCGGCGGGCGATTTCCGACAGCGGGTCTCCGATCCGAGACGGCCAGGGCGTGCTCAGCGGCGTCGTGCTCGTGTTTCGAGATCAAACGGAAGAAAGGCACGCCGAGCGGGTGCTCCGGGACAGCGAAGCGCGCAAAGGTGCGATCTTGGAGGCCGCGCTCGACTGCATTCTGAGCATGGATCAGGCCGGTCTGATCACCGAGTTCAACCCTGCCGCTGAGCGCACCTTTGGCTTTTCGCGTCGAGACGCCATCGGCAAGCCGCTGGTCATGCTCATTCCGCCGTCACTTCGTGAGCAGCACCTCGCGGGCTTCCAGAGATACCTGGCTATTGGAGTTGGCCCCATCCTGGGCAGGCGTCTGGAAATGCGTGCGCTACGCGCCGACGGGCTGGAAATCCCCATCGAAATTGCGGTGGTGGCGACACCTCTGGATGGCGCCCCCCTCTTCACGGCGTACATCAGAGACATCACGGAACGCAAACAGGCTGCAGCGGCGCTGCAGGCGAGCGAGGCGCGTTTCAGGCACCTGGCCGAGTCAGGCATCATCGGCATCATCGTCACGGACACGCAAGGAAAGATTCACGAGGCCAACGATGCCTTTTTGCGCATCGTTGGTTACGATCGCGAAGATCTCAGCTCGGGCAGGCTACGGTGGCCCGACATGACACCGTCCGAGTGGCGCCAATTGGACGAAAAGGCCGTTGATGAGCTCGCGGCCACAGGAATTGCGAAGCCCTGGGAGAAGGAATACACGCGCGCGGATGGCTCACGCGTGCCAGTTCTGGTGGGAGTGGCGATGCTCGAACCGCCGCTAGGGATCGCGTTCGTTCTCGATCTGACCCAACGAAAACACGCCGAGGAGGTTGGCGCACGCGCCATTCTCTTCGCCGAGAAGGAATCGGCCGAGCGAGGACGGGCGGAAGAGGCGCTCCGCGAAACCGCGGAACAGCTCCGGCAATCGCAGAAAATGGAAGCGGTGGGTACGCTGGCGGGCGGCGTCGCCCACGACTTCAACAATCTGTTGTCCGTTATTCTCGGTTACACCGACCTCATGCTCAGTGATCTAAGTGCTACCGACCCGATGCGCGCGGATCTGGAACAAGTTGCGCGGGCCGGCCAACGCGCTCACGACCTGACTCGCCAGCTTCTCGCGTTCAGCCGGCGCCAGGTACTACAGCCCAAGGTGGTGAATCTGAATGAGAGCATTTCTGGCATCAACCAGATGTTGCATCGAATCATTGGTGAGGATATCCAGCTTTTGTTCTTGCCCGCATCAGGCTTGGAGCGCGTGTATGTCGATCCTGGCCAAATCGAACAAGTCCTTTTGAACTTGGTCGTGAACGCGCGCGATGCGATGCCACGAGGGGGACGCTTGACTATCGAGACCTCCAACGTCGTGCTCGACGAGATCTATGCCACGGAGCACTTGGACGTGGCGCCTGGGCCGTACGTGATGCTGAGCGTGAGAGATTCCGGAACGGGTATGGACCGGGCGACTCAGGCCCGAATCTTCGAGCCGTTCTATACGACCAAAGGGAAAGGCAAGGGAACCGGGCTCGGCTTATCGACGGTCTTTGGCATCGTCAAACAGAGCGGCGGCAACATTTATGTGCACAGCGAACCAGGCAGGGGAACGACAGTCAAGATCTACCTGCCGCCGACTGCAGCACGGGAAAGCTCGGTTGCCCGCACGAATCCGCCGGAGGGCTCGCGTCGCGGCGCTGAGACCGTGCTTCTCGTCGAAGATGACGAGCAGGTGCGTACGTTGACACGCACCATCTTGCACAAACATGGCTACAGCGTTTTGGCAGCGGCGTCCGGCGGCGAGGCGCTGCTCATCTGCGAACAATACCCGGAGCTCATTCATGTCCTTCTCACAGACGTCGTCATGCCTCATATGGGCGGCCGGCAGCTCGCTGAACGCCTTGCGACGATCCGACCTGCAATGAAGGTGCTCTTCATGTCGGGGTACACGGACGATACCATCGTCCGCCACGGCATCCTCGAGTCGGAAATCGCGTTTATCGAGAAGCCGCTCCTTACGGACGTGCTCTTGGCGAAGCTGCGCGAGGTCTTGGAGGCGAACGGGTGAGGCCTGACGCCATCCATGTCGTGATGATAAAACGCGCACCTGAAATCCCCTGGACTGCGTGTTGCGCGCCATCGTGGTCCCCTCTTTCGCGATGGTGATCGGCGATCTCAGCATGGTGATCGCGGTCTCTGTGGGGTCTTGATCGAGCTGTTCGTTCGTCAGTTTTCCACGACCCTCGTGGCCGCGACGCAACACGGCGTCCCTACGTTCGTGTCCCAACCCCGCGCTCGGTTCGGAAATGCGTTGCGCGAGGCGCGAGCATATACGACACAGAATGTAGATGCGCGTCAGCATCTTGACGCGCAAGAATCATCCCGTGGTTTGCGCTCGTGGCAACGGCTGAGCCTTTCACGACCTGTTTCACGGCTCTCGAGTCGCTTGCCTATTCTACCGGTGGGCACCTACCTGCGCTCGGAGCTGGGTCCGCCACGACTCTCACCTCGAAGGGGGATGGTTGACTCCAGTAGTAGATGCGTCTCAGTCCTACCTTTTTACTTCATGGCGGAGCTTCAGGTGCTGAGCCCTGAGCGTTTCATCTGCGGCAAGACGCACTGCGCCTTCGCCGCCGACCAGCGACGCTTCCCCGAAGACTTGCGTACTTACTCCTTCTATTGGCTGTTCCTCCCCCCAAGTGGCCGATGGTGGTTGCCCAGGCGCTTGTAGCTAAGGCCCCCCATTGGAACTCGGCCCGAACGTACACTCGAGGCACTAGCGGACCCCGGCGCGGCGCGCCTGTGCACCTCCTCGACCGTACACGACGGCGGCTTTCCGATGCTCTCCAGAGGTCCGTCGGTAAGTGAGGGTCCTTGGCCGCTTATGCGAGAGCACCCGGCCGCCGTCAAGGTTGCTGGAGGCGCAGAGCCAAAATGAAACCCTGCGTACGAGCGAGGTTTGTTGCACGCTGACGGGACGCAGGCGGGCCGCCGTCTAGCGATGGCACGCGGGGTGCTGTTGCTGTCCTGCGCCTACTTCGGTGCAGCGCGCCTAGGTTTGCTGCTCGCCAGCGTGCACGGCAGCGTATCGCCCGTTTGGCCCGCTACGGGCCTCGCCATCTGGGCTCTGTCCCTGCGACGGGCCCCGCACTGGTCCGGTGTGGCCCTGGGCGCGCTCGCCGCAAACCTCAGCACTGGCTCGTCCCTCATGGTGGCGTGTGCCATCGCCCTCGGCAACACGCTGGAGGCCATCGCCGGGGCACGCCTCCTCGCCGCCTGTGAGAGTCAGCGGGAGCGGCTTGGGGTCGCGACCGAAGCCGTGGGGTTTCTCCTCGCGACACTCATCGCACCACTGGCGAGCGCCAGCATTGGCGTTGCCGCTTTGAGGGCGGCCGGGGCGATCCCGAGCGAGCTCGCTTCGGAGCTCTGGCTGACCTGGTGGGTCGGGGACGCGCTCGGGGCGCTGCTGATCGCGCCGCTGCTATCGGCGATCGCTGGCGGCCCTTCCCGCCGCAGCAACCTCTCCCCAGGTCGTGTCGCGCGAGCAGGGGCGGTCGCCGCGCTAGCGCTGGGCATAAACTGGTTGATCTTCTATCTTCCGGGAGGTGGAGGCTTTCTGCTGGCCGTGTTCCCCGTCATGCTGCTAGCGGCGTCCTGGTTCGACGCACCCGGCGTACGGCTCGTCGCGTGCCTGGTCTCGAGCAGCAGCATCTTGGCGGCGTTTTGGGGTTCAGGCCCCTTTACCGGCGGCACTCTTAATCAGGACCTGTTGCGGTTACAGATTTTTCTGATGTCGGTCGCGGCGACGGCTCTGGTCTTGCCCATCTTCCGCCGCGTGGGCGACCTGCCTTTACCGAGTCTGGTCTTACTCTTAGGTTGGACGTTGAGCGCTTGGCTGTTCGCCTCGCTACATGATGCCCGCTTGCAGCACGACCGCCGGAGCCTGCAAACCAATGTACAACACGTGACCAGCGAGATTCGCGCGGCGTTCGGGATGCACGAGGATGCCCTGCGGGCCGCGGTTGGACTCTTCAACGCCAGCCAAGCAGTCGAACGTGGCGAATGGGGTTCCTACGTCCGAGCCCTGAAGGTGCCAGAGCGCTACCCTGCATTCGGCAGCCTCGGGGTGGTGACGCTCGTTGACGACTCGAACCTGACCGACTTCGTCTCGCGGACGCGGGCTGACGGAGCTGCGAATTTCCAGGTCCAGTCCCGCCCGCGAGACCCTGACCGGCCGCCGGGCAATCCCGCGCACCCCGCCGAGCACTACGTCATCACTTTTGTGGAACCGCTCGGGTTCGACCCCACGCTGCTCGGATTGGACTTGGCCCAAGACGCCGTCGCCCGAGCTGCGCTCGAGGCCGCACGCGACTCGGGGCAAGCGCGCCTGACACACGCCAGCGTCGTAGCCGGGGCCGATGGCGGAAGACGCGAGCCCCTCCTACTGTTTCCCGTGTATGCTAACGGAGCGCCGGATCGGACGCTCGACGAGCGGCGTGCCAACATCGCCTTCTGGATCTGCGCGCCGTTTGCCTCGGAAGTACTGATCCGTGAAGCGATCGAGCGGTCGCTCGGCGGCATGCAGGGTGAGGTCTTCGACGGAGAGGGCAGCGACGCGACCCGACTCTGGTATTCGTCGGTTCCGGGTACAGCCCTCGTGGCGACCGTCGATCTCGTCACGCACTTAGAGCTCGCGGGACGGAGCCTGAGCATCGCCTGGCGCAAGGGCCCCGAGTTTGTCGCCTCCGATCTGACGGCTCCCCTGTCTGCAGCGACCGGTTCCACCCTGGTGACCCTACTGCTTGCTGGGCTGGTGATGAACCTCAGTACCTTGGGCAAGCGCGCAAGCGCCCTGGCCGCGGCGCGGACGACAGAGCTCGCCGAAGCGCTGCGCATGCAGCGCGCCATCCTCGACGGGACCCGGCTCAGCATCATCGCCACGGAGACGGACGGCACAATCCGTGAATTCAATGCGGGCGCAGAGAGCATGACCGGCTACCGGAGTGACGAGCTGGTGGGCAAGCAAACCCCGGCTATTATCCACGATCTGGGCGAGATGATCGCACGCGCCGCGAGCCTCACAGCCGAACTCGGGCGCCTCATCGAACCAGGATTCGAGGTGTTCGTCGCGGGCGCCAGAAATGGCGAGGTCGACGAACGCGAGTGGACCTATGTGAAGAAGGATGGCAGGCGTGTCCCGGTGCTGTTGGGCGTGACCGCCTTGCGCGGCGAGCTGGGGCAGATCACGGGCTATGTCGGCATCGCACGCGACCTCACGGAGTCTAAAGAAGCGGCGCGCGCCCTGTCCCAGAGCGAACAGCGGACACGGCTCTTCGCCGAGCACGCGCCGGCGGCGGTGGCCATGTTCGATCGCGACATGCGCTACCTCGTCGTCAGCCGCCGTTGGCTCCAAGATTATGGCCTCGAGGGGCGCCACATCATCGGGTTGACCCACTACGAGGTCTTTCCCGAAGTTCCAGAGCACTGGAAAGAAATCCATCGACGCTGCCTCGCCGGAGAGACGCAAACTAGCGATGCCGATCCATTCGACCGCTTGGACGGCCATCGGCAATGGCTGAGCTGGCGGGTTCAACCCTGGTATACCGTGCCCGGGCAGCCCGGCGGCATCGTGATGTTCACTGCCGACATCACACAGCAAATGCAGGTCAGCCAGGCCTTGGCCAGCAGCGAGCAACGCGTGCGGCTCGCGGCCAGCGCTGCAGAGGTCGGCATCTGGGACTGGGATACGGAGCAGAACAACGCTGTCTGGGACGCCCAGATGTTTCGCATGTACGGGCTCGAGCCGAGCGTCGATGGGCGCATCCCGTACGCCACCTGGCGCAACGCCGTCCTACCCGAGGACATCGCCGCGCAGGAGCTGACGTTGCAAGATACACTGCAGCGACGCGGCTCGAGCTCGCGCGAATTCCGCATTCGGCGCTACAGCGATGGCGCCGTGCGCCATCTTCACTCCGTCGAGACCGTCTCGGAATCGAGCGCGGGCCGGGCACCACACATGGTGGGGGTCAACCGCGATATCACCAGCCTCAAGCTCGCACAGGACGCGCTGCGCGAAAGCGAGGAACGTTGGAAATTCGCTCTCGAAGGCAGCGGTCACGGCGTCTGGGATTGGAACATGGAAACGGGAGAGGTCTTCTATTCCCGCCAGTGGCGCGCCCTCTTCGGCTACGATGAACAGGAGGCCATCTCCACAGACGCACCGGCGCGCGTCCATCCCGACGACCTCGTTGGCGTGCTGGCCTTGCTCGCAAAGCACCATTCCAGCGCCGCAACCGAGCCCTACGAACACGAGTACCGCATGAAGGGGAAAGACGGAGTCTACCGCTGGATTTCATCACGCGGCAAAGTCGTGCGGCGCGACTCAAAAGGGCGCCCTTGCCGCATGCTCGGTACGCATACCGACGTGACCCAGCGCAAGCAGCTCGAGCAAACACTCGCGGAAGCACGCGATCAGGCGCTCGAGGCATCACAGCTGAAGTCGGAGTTCTTGGCCAACATGAGTCATGAGATTCGCACCCCCATGAACGGCGTGATCGGTATGCTGGACCTGCTGCTCGACACCGAGCTCACGACGGCTCAGCACGAGATGGCACTGATCGTGCAAAATAGTGCTGACACGCTGCTCGTCATCATCAACGACATTCTCGATCTATCAAAGATCGAGGCGGGCAAGCTGAGCGTGACCCGGGACGAGTTTGACCCGAACGAGCTGTTTGAGCAGGCTCTCATGCCACTCGCACCGAATGCTCAACGGAAGGGCCTGGAGCTGTGTTGCGACCTCGGCCGGACGACGCTGCCCTGGCTGCACGGTGACCCCCTCCGGATCCGTCAAGTTTTTACCAACTTCTTGGGCAATGCGATCAAATTCACCGCATGCGGGGAAATCAGCGTGATCGTGCGAGCGCTGGAAGAGACCGAAACAGAGCTGGTGCTCAACGTTCAAGTCGCTGATACTGGCATCGGCATACGCAGCGAGGCCCAAAAGCAACTGTTTCAGCCCTTCGTGCAAGCCGACGGCAGCACCACGCGTCACTTCGGCGGCACGGGACTTGGCCTTGCCATCTCGCGCCGCTTGGTCGAGCTGATGGACGGTAGAATCGGCTTCGCAAGCGTTTTTGGCCGTGGTTCCACGTTTTGGTTCGAGTTGCCGCTGCCCAAGGTCAGCGGTCGCCACGTTCCAGCACTGCTCGTCTTGCCAGCGTCGTTGCGGATCCTCGCGGTGGACGACAACGCGACGAACCGACAAATCATCGCTGGTCAACTGCGCAGTTGGGGCGCGCAGGTAGACACCGTCGAGACGGGCAGTGCTACCCTCGACCGCTTGCTATCCCAAGCCCAAACCGGCCTTCCGTATCACGCCGCCCTGCTGGATGGGCACCTCGCCGACATGGACGGTGTGGAGCTCGCGCGCCGGATCCGGAGCAATTCGCTGATCCGTAGCACGCCCCTATTGCTCCTCTCCTCCGATCACGGGCTGGCGAGGCCGGCTCAGACGAGCATGAACGACTTCGACGCCATCTTGATCAAGCCGGTGAGAAAACGCGACCTCCATGCAGGCCTAAGCCGCGCGCTCGCGGAACAGAAGGCGCCGACGAATTCGACGACGCCCCGGGTGGCGCTACAGTTCGCGTCCCGGAGCCTGCGTCTCCTCTTGGCCGAAGACAATCGCACCAATCAGTTCGTGGGGCGGCGCTTGCTCGAGAAGCTAGGTCACAGCGTCGACGTCGCCAACGACGGAGCCGAGGCGCTCGCTATGCTCGCTTGCGAGCGTTATGATGCGGTGCTCATGGATTGCCAGATGCCAGGCATCGATGGCTACATGGCCACACGTCAGATACGCGACGGGCAAGTACCTGGCTTGGATCGGCGCGTTCCCATCATCGCGCTCACCGCGTACGCGATGCCCAGCGATCGGGAGCAATGCCTGGCCGCGGGCATGGACGATTACGTGAGCAAGCCGGTCAGCCTCGAGGATCTCTCCGCGACTCTGGAGCGCTGCGGCCTGGTTCACACGCCAGGCACGCCCGGCAGCACAAATGCAAGCTCCTGAGTAGCCTCGCCTTACCTGGAGACCGACCGAAAAATGGCAAACGCGACCCTAGCCGCAAGCGTTAAGCCACGAACCCGCCTGGCCAGCTACAGACCAGCCGGGGGCAGTGTGTCACTTTCTACTTTCTAACTGCTCGATTGAGAAAATGCTCGCGCACAATCGAGAATGCGGGTTTGGCTTCACCGCTCAGGTCGAGCATGCCGAAACGCGTCTCCCTCGAGGCGGCCCAGTCGTTGCCGCCACTGACGGACGTCGGGGTCGAGTCGAAATCATTCCATGTCCAAATGAGGGTCCCCGCGAGCATCACGCTGGCGAGGGAAGCAGCAGCGCTATCGAAGTAGTCGTATTGCGAGATCGGAGCGCTGTCGTCACTGGGTGTGCCGAACTCCCCTAGAACGACAGGCCTGGAGCCGCACCGTCCAAGGACACGCTTTGCTCGCTCGCCAATGGTCGCGGGGTCGCCGTAGTCGTGATAGCTGATGAAATCGACGCTACCTGCCAGGTCGCACGCCGTCTGGTTGCTTTGCCAGCCGATCGTCAATAGGTGGTTGGTATCGTAGACGCGAACCCGTTCCAAAAAGAACTGTAAAAACCGATCGACGTCGTCGGCAGCATTTCGGCGATCGAGATCGGGCTCATTCTTCAGGTCCCATCCCAGCAGCGCTGGTTCCTGGGAGAAGGGCGTCACCCATTGCTCCAGGTAGCGGTCGGCGGCGTGCCAACGATCGAGGCTGTAGCCTGGCTGAAAGTCGAAGAGTGTTGCTATCACGTATAACCCGAGGTGGCGGCTGGTTTCGAGGAGGTGCTGAAGCTTCTCCTGGCATTCCCACGCCGATCCTTCGGCGGCGCACGCCTCGACATGAATGAAGATCCGGAGCACGTTGGCACCGGCACGAGCTATCGCCTCGAGGTCCAACTCGACTTGCCGTTTTGAATACTTCGGGAAGAACTTTTCCCAAGCGGCCTGACTCGGATAGTAGTTGAATCCCCTGAGGGTCAGAGGCCCGCCGTCGGGCGCTATCAAACTTGTGCCGCTCGCACGGACGAACCGCCCGCCGGATCCCGTCAGGCGCGGCGGGGGGGTGGGGCTTGATTCCGCCTGACGGGTCAAGGCGCTAACGCGCCAAATGCCCTCCCTCAAGCGCATTCTCACTGACCAATCGGCTGCCACGAACTCAGTGTTCACAGCCTCATGTGTGCGTCGGTCGCGATCGACGCGATAGACGCTAGCCGCGTAGTCCACAAGCGTCAGGGTACCTAGCTTGGCATCAATGTCTGCGACCTGGAGCTCGTGGTCAATATCGATCTCCTCCCGAAACAACGCACTTCGTGTGCCCATGTGGACGGCGACGCGCGCCTGCTCTAGCGCCTCACCCTCGAAACAGGTCAGGAGACTTGCTTGGTTTCCGTCAGCGCGGGCACGCGCCAACTGCGCCAATGCTCGAGCATAGCCTTCCTGCACGTCATGACGCAGAGAATCGCTCACTAGGCTAGCGAGGCTCGTCCCTGCAGGCAACCAGGTAAAATGCCCCGTACGCCTCAAATTCACGGCCCGACGAGAAGGATCGAGATGAACCTCTGGTGGATTGACATTTTTGGCTGGTGAATCGTGGAGGGGCAATGCCGGCGGACGGCCCCAGATCGGCTTTTTTATGCTCCTTCCATTTGCCGAGGCCTCGATTGTCGCGAGCCCGATGGTGGAGGAAACCGGCGCTCCGAACGCAAGCACGCAGGACTTGTCGGCAGACCCGCGCCTTATCTCGATCGGAAATGCTCCCCAAGCATTCCGTACGTGGGCTTCCATTCCGCGCGGACACGATGGGACGCGAAAGGTGACGTTACTGCCAACCTCGAACTCGGCGTTTCCGAGGATCGTTATGGTCAGTGCTTCCGCGGCGGCGGCGCTCACGTGCGGGCCTGCGCATGCGCCTGTCATTGTCAGGGCTCCGGTCAAGCACGCGGCGCGGCAGGCGATACCCACCTTGCAGATCATCGGCACGGTCCTCCTGCTCCCATTCCGCCATTTTTGAACCGGGCTCGACACATTCCTGCCGTGCTGCGCGGCGGCTCGCTCAGGGCGAAAAGGTGCCGAAGATCGTACCAATGTGGCCGAAGGCCGGAGTCGTGAAGTGGTTCTTGCGAGCGGATTGCAACTCGATCTTCGAGCTCGATGGGGTCGTATCCGAGCGCTTGACGCAGTTCCATTCGATTGACGCGTTGGGGGGTAGGTCCTCCAGCGTCCGCGTCCACCGCGGGAAGGGGCCGTTTGGCTCGAGCTTTACGCCCTTGTCCGGCTGCCAGTTGCCGAGCACCGGCACGTTGCCCACGACGTAGACAGACTCGCCCGCTTTCGACGCTAAGCCGTCACACACGAAGTGGGCGGCCACCTTCGGGTCGGTCTCGGTCGCGAACGAGAACACCTTTGGACGGTTCACGCCCTGGTTTCCAGACTTGGCCCGCACCACGCCGCGACCGAGGTTGCACCAGCCGCTCGGAGTAGAATCGAGCTCGGCGCACCTCGCGAACGCTTTGAGCGCGGCCCCGTTCAGGTGGACCGATATCGCGCGACGGCCGTCAGTGACGAGCTCGACGACGTTGTCCCGGCTGCTTGGCGCCCCTTCATACGCGCCCGTCGCTGCTCCGATCGTCACAATTGACTCCGAGCCGCTCGTGTTCTGCGACAGGAGCGTCTGGCGTACTGCTCCACCCTGATACGCGATCGTAGTGCCGTCATCTTCATAGAGCGTGAAATGGGTTTCGCGGGCAGCCGTGACGGCGCGCACGATCAACTCGTTCCGCGTGGTCCCGTCCGCACGGCGGCCCAGCGCGTTCTGCGTTTGTGCGTCGACGTACATTTTTGGCAGGATCGCCCCCGCTCGTACGTAGACCGGAACGCGCAATATGCCGTCGACCCAAAGGGGTTGCCCACCATAGAGCTGCCCGGAACTATGGAACCATTGTCCGGTGTGATAGTTGACCCAGTCGCCGGCGGGTAAATAGACCCCTCGATCGCTCCCCCGGGGCTCTGGCGCGGGCGGTGCGACGTTTGTGATGCAGGCCACTAGCACGTCTCTACCGACGAGCTTCTCGCTGCCGAGGCGACGCACGTTGAGGTCGTTCTGATAGTACTGCACGACTGGGGGGGCGAAGGGTTCGCCATGCGTGTAGGCACGATGCGCCAGCGAATAGAGGTAGGGAACGAGCTCGTAGCGCTGGCGTATGTTGGCAAGGTTTGTCACGGAGTTACCAACGCGGTCGGGCGCTGTCTCTCGTGGTTGCCTGGGATCGCTGTTGTTGGTGTGAGGCCGAACTGGCAAGTCGATCCACAAGCTATTTGCTAGCCAGCGTGTGTACAGGTCATCGAGATCACTGTCGAGCCTGTCGCGAGCGAACCCACCCACGTCCGAACCAAAATAGTCGATGCCTGAGAGCGACATGTGCATTTGCGCGTTCAGGTGCGCCCTCAAGCTACCCATCCGGCTCGCAATGTCTCCCGACCACAACGCGACGCCGAAGCGCTGGATACCGGCGGCACCCGAACGCGCCAAGATGAAGGGCCGCCGCGTAACGAGGTTGCGCGCGTAGCCGCGAGCAACGCTCCTGGCCCACTCGAAATTGTACATGTTGTGGTAGTCAGCGTGCGCGTGTTTACCGACCAATACGCCGCTTGCCCAATCGTTAGCATCGTATGCTTCTGGCTCGCCCAAAGCGAGCCAGTGGCCGAGCACGCCATCCGCGATCAACGGCTGCCGTTTTTGGTCATGCCAGTAGTCGCCGGCCGCTCCTTCGGTCCAATCGATCATTCCCCCCTTCCCCCACCAGGGATTTGATGAGAGATAGACTGGCACGCAGCCGGCGCATTGGCGAATCAGGAAGCCTCGGCCTTCGAGGTCTGCGTGCTCGGCTAGGCTCTTGCCCACGTATGACTGCTCGATGGGAATTATCCCAATCCCATCTGCGGCATAGCTGGCGAGCTTAGCCGCGGGTTCTGGAAAATGACCCGCGTCCCACGTGAGGCGCCCCATGTTGGAAGCGTCCGAGTCGCCCGCGACCCCGCCAAACCACTGCACATCGAGGACGAAGCCATCAACGGGAAACGCATGCGCGCGTAGCGTTTCGAGCTTGCCATCGATTTCGGTCCAATCGTCATATCCGAACTCCGAAACCCACACGCCGAAGAGCTGTTTGGGCGGCACGATCGGGTGGCCCACCAGGTCCATGTAATCGGTTCGCAGATCGGGCAGATCGGCGCCTGTCATCACATAGCCGCGGATGGCGTCCCCTTCAGTTCGAAGTAGCCAAGGCTCGGCGGTGAAATCCCACGTCTGAGTGTAGATGTGGTCGACGAAGAGTCCGTAGTTGGACGAGCCAGGGCCAAGCGCGTAGAGCACGGGTAGCTGTACGTTGGCGTCGCTGCCGTCGTTGTAGGGGGCCATTTTATTGCCCAATCGGTCTGGCGACGAACGCACGCGCCCGATCCAGTCCCCATCGGGATCGGCACCGGGCCAGAACTCCTCACCCAGCCCGTAAGCGTTCTGCATCACGCCCCGCGCGATGCTCAGCCGCTGGCCTACTTGACCCAGATCGAGAGGGCAGATGGTCGTTAGCTCGACTTGCCGCGCCGTATCAGTGAGGCTAAGGCACAAGCTTGGCTCGGCAACGACCACCTGGAGCTCGCTCGTCCTAAACGTGTTGCCGTCTCTAACGAACATCGTCGGTCCAGTGTAATCCGTCTTCAGCACTTGCGGCGTGATCGCGATGGCGTCAGTTGCGGCCGGGGGCGGACCCACACCAGAAATTTGGAAATGCAGCAGGTCGTCCCCCAGAAACTCGAGCTCGAGGGAACGACCTCCGGACACGAACAATGCGCGCTGTACTCCTACGGCGGCGGCTAGCGCCGGGGATCGGCCCCCCCCCATTTCGTTCGGCTTGCACCCCCCGAGGGTGGACACGAAGAGAACGCAACCTATTACGTAGCGCATGCACACCCCAGATCCTTCTGACGAAGCAAAGAACCAAGATGTGGCAGAAGCATGCGGGGCGCGCAACGCTCATCGATGCGCCGCTGCTTCCCGCGGCTCGCCTGCTGCGTGGCGACGGCTTGTCGCCAGAGTAGCCGCGCATGCCGAAAAACCTCACGTGTCGGAGGGAGATGGCGTAGCGGGAGGTCCGCTTCGTTGCCGCGATGCTCCTCGACCTGGGCAGGACGACCGGGGAGCAACGCAGGCCGATCGCGAGCCTCGAACGGGACGCATTGAGGACCCTCCCATCTGACGGACGTGCAGATCCGGAAAGGCAGGGCTTTGCTCGCGACGGCAATGCGCGCCAGCCGCTCTCGCGTTCCGATCGCAAAGGTCAGCCGCTGCGCACCTCCCTCTGAAAGCCCGTGCCGGCTTCGCGAAGCTGGTCGAGTCGACCATTCCCTCGGTCCAGAGTATGTTCGGACAGTCGGAAGCCGCTACTGGGAGAGTCCGGGTCTCGGTGGTGTCGAGGGATTGCGCCGGAGGGAGGGTCGAGTTCTGTCACGCTGGATCGTTGGCGGGCGCATGGTTCTGGTGTTCTTCTGCCTGCTGGCGGTTGGCTTTGCCTTTTCGAGATCCGGCTCTTCGAGCGGGAGTCTCTACGTGTGCCCCATGCACCCGGAGGTGAGGTCGGAGCGCTCGGGGGACTGCCCTGTGTGCGGCATGGCGCTGGAGCCCTGGCGGCGGGCTGCGCCGCTGGGAGCCGAGGCGGCCGCCGCCGACCCGACAGACAGCGCCCCGGCTCGTGGCGACGTGAAGCCCGCGCTGCGGCAGGTGTTCTCCCAAGCTATCGAGGCACCCGCCTGGTTGGATGCTGCGGGACGGGTTCAAGCGATCCTATATAACGACGAGCTCCCGAGCCTATCAAACGCTGACCTCCCGTTCGCCTATTTTGGTGCCCGCACCGACCCGCCACGGGCGCTGTCGCGCGCGCCCGAGCCGCCCTTGCCGTGGGACGAGTCGACCTCGCGTGTCGGCTTTCGTTTTGAAGGTGCCGTGCCCGACGGGCTCGCGCCGCAGAGCGTCGGACGCGTGCTGCTCACCGCCCGCCGCACCCGCAGCTCGCTCGTAGTGCCCGAGCAAGCGCTGCTCTCGCTCGGCCATGGTCCGTACGTGCTCGTGCGCGCGGGCGAGTCAGACCGCTTCGAACAGCGGCCGCTCCGCATCGGCAAGATCCAGTATCAAAAGGTGACGGTCGTCAGCGGCTTGTCGGAGCACGAGCCCGTCCTTGTCCGCAACGCCTTCTTTCTGGACGCCGAACGCCGTCTTGGTGTGGCCCCTGCTGGGATGCCTTGATCCGCCGCATCGAGACCTTCTGCACGCGGCACGCGCCTGCCGTGCTGCTGCTCATGGTCTGCTTGGCCCTCGCGGGAGAATGGCGGCGGAGGGCGCTTTCACGAGACGTCATTCCAGAGCTCTCCGATCCGAAGATCGCGCTCGTGGGAGACTGGATGGGGCACTCCGCAAGCGAGGTGGCCGAGGACGTGACGAGCCTGCTGACTGGCGCCCTGCGCTCACTGCCCGGTACCACTGCGGTGCGCGGCTCGTCGATGACGGATATGGCGTACGTCGACGTGAGCTTCGCCGATGGCTCTGACCTGGAGCAGCAGCGCCGCGAGGTGCTCGACCGGCTCGCATCCCTGCGGTCGCAACTACCCCCGGATCTGCGGCTTCAGGTAGGTCCGGCGGCGGCCAGTACCGGTTGGGTGTTTCAGTACGCCCTGTCGGATCCCTCGCGCCACCAGTCGTTGCTCACGCTGAAGCGTCTTCAGGACGACGTGTTGCGCCCGGCGCTACTCGAGATTCCCGGCGTCGCCGAGGTCGCCAGCGTGGGCGGTGCCGTGGAAGAGCTGCTCGTCGAGGTACATGGCACCGTGCTGGAGGAGCGCGGGCTCGCGTTCAGCGATACGCTGCCTCCGTTGGAGCGGGCGCTGCGCGAGCAACGCGGAGCCGTAAGCCCCGAAGCTCTGGCGCAGCTCCCGCTCGCTGGACCGGACGGCTCGACGCTCTTCTTGGGGGAGGTGGCGCGACTCCGGCTCAAGACCACCATGCCTAGCGGGTTGGCCAACCTCGCCGGCAACCCCGCGGTGGTGGGGGGCATCGTGGTGGCGCGGCGTGACGCCGATCTCGGGCCACTCATCGAGCGGGTTCGCCGTACCCTCGACCAGAAGCTCGGGCCGCCGCGCGACCACGTCCGCTGGGTCACGGTCTACGATAGGCTCGACCTCGTCAACCACGTGCACGGCACCCTGGTAGCGGCCCTCGCAGAAGAAGTCGCCGTCGTGGTGGCCATCGTCCTACTGTTTCTTCTCCATCTGAGAAGCGCCTTGATTCCGCTGATCACCCTGCCGGTGGTGTTGGGGCTGACGTTTCTCGGCATGTGGCTGCTCGGCGTGCCGGCCACCATCATGAGCCTCGGCGGCATCGGCATCGCGCTGGGCCTCGCGGTGGACGCCGACGTAGTGGCTCTGGAAGCCTGCCACCGGCGTCTCGAGGCGGCTGCCCTGCGGCCGCAAAGCGAACCCGCTCTAGATGTGGCTAATCCGGGCTTTACGTCCGCGATCTTCACCTCACTCTCGATCGCGGCGATCACCTTCCTGCCGGTCTTCGCATTCACGGGTGAGACGGGCCAGCTGCTGCGGCCGCTGGCGCTGACCAAGACCCTGGTGATCGCAGCCGCATTGCTCGTCATGCTGACCCTCGCGCCGGCTCTGAGGGCGTTGCTGCTGAAGGGTCGTGTGATCCCCGAGTTCGAGCATCCGCTCGTGCGCCTCCTGGTACGCGCTTACCGCCCCATCGTGCACTTCGCACTCGGCCGCCCACTGCTGACGCTCGCCACGGCCGCGCTAGCGCTGCTCTCGAGCGTGCCCATCGCCGCCCAGCTCGGCAGCGAGTTCCTGCCGCGCATCGAGGAGGGCGATCTGCTCTTCATGCCCACGACGCTGCCTGGTATTAATCCGGAAGACGCTCAGGACCAACTCGATCTACAGAATCGCATCATCGCCAAGTTTGGCGAGGTCGAGAGCGTGTTCGGCAAGGTCGGGCGAGCCGAAACAGCGACCGATCCCGCGCCCTGGTCGATGGCCGAGACGACCATTCGGCTCAAACCGCGAGAGCAATGGCCAAAGTTCCCACACCCGCGCTGGTACTCGATCTGGGCGCCGGAGCCGTTCCGGCGTTGCCTCGCGCTAGGCTGGCCCGAGCGAGAGGCGCGCTCGACGCAGGAGCTCGTCGCGGCACTCGACTCCGCCACTCACTTGCCGGGCTGGACGAGCTCCTGGACGGCGCCGGCGCGCGCGCGCCTGGATATGCTGGCGACCGGCGTCCGCACCCCGGTGGGCCTGCGCGTCGTGGCGGCGGGCGGCGAGCGTCTGGAAGCGCTCGGGATTGCTCTGAAGTCACAGCTGGAAGACGTCACTGGAACGCGTAGCGTGTTCTTTGAATCATTGGGCGGCGAGGCACGCCTGGGCTTCACTCCCGACGCGGACGCGCTCGCGCGCCTGCAGACCGAGCCTGGCCTGGTCCAGCGCACCGCTGACGTCGTGCTACACGGTGGCTCGCTGGGCGATGTCGAGATCGACGGCCAGGCGACGCGGGTACGCCTCTTGCCCCGCAGGGTGAGCGGCGGCGGCGACCCCGATCGGCTGCGCCAGTTGAGCGTGCGCGGCGCGGCAGGCCCCATCCCGCTCGCCTTGCTCGGTCGCACCGCTCACGTCCCCGTGCCCTCCTCGATTCGATCCGAGGGCGGCGAGCTGGTCGCCTACCTGTACGTCGATCTCACAACCGACGCCGACGTGGGCAGCTACATTCGCGAAGGCCAACGCCAGCTGGACGCTGCCCTGCAAGGCGGTAGCCTGCAGCTCCAGCCGGGAGAGCGCTTCGAATGGACCGGGCAGTACGCGCTCATCGAGCAAGGCGAGCGGCGGCTGCGCTGGATCGTGCCGCTCGTGTTCGGCTCGCTCTTGCTCCTGCTCTTCCTTCAGTTCCGTGGCTGGATGCATGCGCTGATCGTGCTCAGCGCCGTCCCCTTCGCGCTGGTTGGCAGCATCTGGACGCTGTACATACTGGATTACCCCCTTTCCGCGCCGGTCTGGGTGGGTCTGCTCTCGGTCGTCGGCCTCGCCATGCAGACCGGCGTAGTAATGGTCGTGTACATCGACGATGCGTTTTATCAGCGCGTGCGTGAAGGTAAGCTGACGACGCGCAACGACATCGTGGAGGCTCACACCGAGGGCACCGTGCGCCGTCTCCGACCCAAGCTCATGACCATTACCACCATGGCGGCCGGCCTCTTGCCACTGCTCTGGAGCAACGGAGCTGGCGCCGAGATCATGCGCCGCGTCGCGGCACCCATGCTCGGCGGTTTGCTCACCAGCGCGTTCTTGACCCTGGAAGTGCTACCCGTTTTGTACACGATCTGGCGCCACCGCCAGCTCCTCGAAGCGCAGCGCACGGGTCGGCCCATCGCCGAGCTCGTGGGCATCAGGGAACGCTAAGGCGGCCCGGGCGGCTCGGCGCTGGAGGAACTGCAGCCGCCGACGCACTGGCGGCCGCCCTGCAATGCCGGTGCGCGGCACGCCGGATGGCTCGTGGCTGCGAGCGGGGCGACTGCGCTCGCCGAGCCCCGAGAGGACTTCGAGTTGGCGCGTTCGCCGTCTGCCGACGCCCTCACGCTCAGAGTGTCAGACGAATCAGTTCACCTACCGACGGCACGCCGGCCTGGTCGAGCACGAACAGCACATAGTGACCCGGAGGCAACCAACCATCGTTCGGAGCAGTGACGCTGGCGCCGCGGGCTATTGGAGTGAAAGGCAGCTCCGCGAATCGCTGATTTTGATCGAACGAATGGGTGACGGCCCCCAGCCGAACCACGGAGATACGACTCGGTGGTGCCGAAGTAGTCACGTTGAAGGCGGCGCCGTAGTGCACCTCCGCGGGCACGCCGCTGAGGCTGGGGCGAGGCCGATAGAAGTAATCAGGATAATAGATCTCGAAATTATTCTGAGCACTCGGCAGAGCCGCCCCCTGACCCCCACCGCCGATCAGAATGCTTCCGTCTGCGAGGAGGAGCGCGACTGAATGGTAGCAGCGCGGTACCCTCGACGCCGGCATTATCTGCCAGTCACCGTTGGTAAACATCTCCGCGGGCAACACGGCGGTGCTCATATCGCTGAAGCCGGGCCCCTGGCAGCCGTTCGTTACCAAGACTCGTCCGTCCGGCAACACCGTAGCGTTGTGTTGGCGCCGCGCGAAGAACAAGGGCGGACGAGCAGCCCAGGCGGGTTCGCCTGCGAGCGTGTCGAGGTCGAGCTCCTCCGTCGAATCGGTTGGCGCAGCGGCGTCGTCGAGGCTCCCCCCTCCTGTCAACATCACCTGATGATTGCGCAGGACCGCCGGACCATAGATTCGACCGCCCTGCTCGATGGTGGTAGGGCCTTCGACCCACCCCCCATCACCGTTCGTGTCGAGGATCCACGTGTCCGGATCCGGTCCCACTTTGATCACTTTTGCGTTCGGAAGAGCAAACACGCGGGGATACAGATCGTAGCCGAGCGCGAGATCGTTCTCGGGTTGGGCCTCCGCCGCCACGAGGTCGCGATAGATCCCTTGGTCGGGGAGATAGACCTGAGGCAATGGATTCTTCTCGAAATCCTGCTCGTAGCTACCCGATAGGAGTAATGCTGTCCCATCCGAAAGAGTCGTGACGGTCGGGTACCAGCGCCCCTCATTCATCTCGGGCAGCGGCAACCAGGAATTCTCCACTGGATCGAACAGGCTGTTGTTCACGACGCCGACGCCGTCCATGAGGGCCGCCCCCGTGGGCGCATCGTGACCGCCGCTGACGAGGAGCTTGCCATCCTCCAGAAAGGCCGCCCCATTGCAGAAGGCATCGTAGCCCGGGCCCCCGATTGACACATTCTGCCCACCCAACTGCGAGAGCACCAAGTTTCCCAGCCGATCGAGTAACAATAGCTTCCCCGTCGGCAAGAGGGCGGCATGCACGGCGACGATTCCGGACGGCAAGAGCGGGCCCCAGCTGCCAGAACTGCGTGCAGCTTCGTCATCGACGATCGTCACGTTGGCCACGGATGGACCAAAGATCCGGCCATTCGGGTCACTGGTCGACAACGAAACGGTGAAGCTCTCGGCATCCGGCAAAGGGATGGGTTCGCTGGAGCCACCCACTGAGGTGGTCGACGACTCGTCGAGCTGATCATCGAGGACGTGTATGCGAATGCTCTTGGTGGACTCTCCCGGGCCGAATCTCACCTCACCACACCGCGTCTCGTAGTCCTGCCCGGCGACCGCCGTCCGATCCTGGGTGAAATACTGAACGACCAAGGAAGAGCTCGACGCGCCCTCGCGCACGATCTCGAGGTCGACAAACGATCCGGCTTCGTCGACTCTCCACTCGCGCTTCGAAAACGCGACGCCCGATTCAGCCGCTTGCAGTGAATGGACGCGAACATTGGCGATGTCGTAGGTCGAGCTCTCCCCACCTGCGCGTGCACCAAACCAAACCCGGGGGGAATAGGGCACCGGGACGGGTATTTCGACCCGATCGACGACCGTCGAGGTTTGGCCGTACTCTCCGGTAAGCCGGAGGGTGACCAGCGCATGGTCCGCCTGCTGCTCCAGAATGACTCTGGCGTGATTCCACGTCGTGCTCACGAGCTCGAGCCCGGTGTCCAGCACACCCAGCGTATGGACCACCCGCCCGACCTCGACCTGGGTCGACGCGACCTTGGCTAGGTCGCAGTTCGGAAATGCCGTTCCCGCCGGGACATAGTGAACGGACACGGCGTTGGAGTAGTTGACGCGGAGATCGTCGTCGCCCAGATCGTTGCTGTTCCTGTATACGTCGAAGCCGACGCCGACCGAATTGTCGAAGTTCGGCTCTTCAGCGGAAAAACACGGAGGGGTAGAGCCCACAGGTCCCGCTGGGAACGTTTGGGCATCCAACAAGGCAAACCCAAAGCCGTCGGCTCGGAACAGCTTTTCCGGTGTGACGCGGAAATCAAAGTCGGCGACGATGACGGGGCGGGCGGGCGACGTCGACTCGAAGGCAATTGAGGTCTGAACCCCCCCACCTCCGCTGGTTGGTGTCAGCAACCGCAGGTACGCAGGAGGGTCCAGGTGAGCCCCAGCCAAGATCTGTGGACCAGGGTAAGCGACTTGTTCGGTTTCCACGTCACACGCATACGACGTTCCCTGCGTTCCAGGGACGCAGGCGCTGCCTGGAGGTGCGTCGAACTCTTGGATGGTTGCGGTCGAGTCCTCAATGTTGGGCGCGCAGATGACCTGTGGGCCAGCGTCCACAGGGTCGCCGGCGGCACCGGCTGATTCGCCTTGCCCGGCGGCACCACCCGATTCGCCTTGCCCGGCGGCACCGCCCGATTCGCCTGGAATCGAAGCATCCGTCGTACCAGCGTCACTATTTCCGCCCGTTCCTCCAGTTTCGGAGGTCGCTCCGCCTTCGCCACCGCCCGCGCCTGCTTCGCCACTCGCACCGGACTCTCCGATCGAGGGTGCCCCCCCTTGCCCGCCCGATTCGCCCGTACCTACTTGCCCGCCCGTACCTACCAGGGGGTCTTCGGCGACAGTCGTACTGTCGTCGGTCATGGAGCCCGCGTCGTCCCCCCCGCCCGCTCCGCCTCGACCTCCGGAGCCACCGTTGCCGACGGACGTCGAGTCGTCATCACCGCAGGCACTCAATCCGAGCACTGTGGAGACAGCCAGCGCTCGAAATGCAAACGCACCAACGGTACCCCGAATAACTCCGCCCATGTTCCCCTCCCAATCGAGCGTGAGTCACTCGAGCACCATGACTACCGTCCGCGCGACGAGCCTCGGGGCAAATTGACGGCGCCCATCGTCGAAAACTTTAGTTCGGAGTCGTTCCTCCTCGCCCTTCCCCCGCCCCCGAGCGCCATCGGGAGCCCTCGCGTCGACTTGGCGGCGTGAGAACGGGCAGTGGCGCTCCAATCACTTCCTTCTCAGCGTCAAGATCATCACCTCTCCCTGTGTATTGAAACGTACCGGAATCCCCGAGGTGCCCATGCCTGCACTAGTGATCCCCTGCATGCCTCGGTGCTGCCAGTGCCCGCGGTAGTAGGCTCGCCCAGAACGCAAGTGCTTGACCAAGGGAATGCCGCCGGGTAAGCACACTTGCCCGGCGTGAGTATGCCCACACAGGTAGAGCGACACGCCGGCCTCCGCCGCAGCGTCACACAGCTCGGGTGAGTGCACGAGCGCGATGGTGAAGCCCCGGCAGGCCCGCTCCAGGGCGAGCAGGGCTTGGTCAGTGTAGTAGTAGTGCACGTCGTCCGTACCGACGAACTGCAGCATTTGACCATTCCGCTCGAGCACCCACGCCTCGTTGATCAACACGCGGATCCCCATCGCCTCCATCGGTGCAACCATGTGACAGTCGTCGTGATTGCCCAGGACTCCTACAAAACCCTCCCGGGTTTGAATTCCGTGCACGAGCCTCTCCAGCCCTTGCATGGTTGCTCGGATGGATCCGTGGATCGCATTGCGGTAGTCCCCGGTGAGCGCGCAAATGTCAAAGCGTCGATGCTGGAGGAGACGCAGCACCTCGAACTCCAAACCGGGCATTCCATCCAGGTGTGGGTCCGAAATGTGAAGGATGGTGAACCCGTCGAAATGAGCGGGCAGACCCGGGAGGGCAAGGTCGAGCTCCCGCACTGTTATGTCGCGCGCATTCTCCACACCTCGGCGATACTGCCCGACGCACTTCAGGCCCCACTCAAACGTCTTCATGGCGAACAGCAATGCTCGATGATGCTGCTGACGGCGTCCACCATGGCGCTTCGAGGCAAGGTTTTGCGTCTCCATCCAGAAGCGATTCTGCGCCCACAACTGCCGTGCACTGATGGAGTCGCCGCGCCATTCGTCCGCTGGCGACGCGAGTTTTGGAGACGCACCGTGAGGCTCGCGATTGGGCACGATATGCGCGGCTGAGGCGCCGTTGTTGCGCAGGTTCTTCATCTCCGTGTCCCCGGGTAGCAGGAAGTGGCAGCTGCGGGCAGCGCGAGGTCCCAGGCGGACACATCGACCGCGTTCTCGCGAGCCTGCCTCAGCGTTACGTCCTCGAGAAGCATACCTTTAGGCCAAACGCGCTGTCAGGGCTTGCTCGTGCCAGCACGACCTCCCGACACCTCACACTCTGCGCGGGTTCTGCGCCGTCGAGCGTACCCCCGAACTGCAACGACTCCGCACCCGAGCGCGAGCAACGCCACGACCAACCAAAATGGCTTAAAGAGTCGACCCCACACCGGCGCAGACGCGACCAGCACCTCGGCCTCCTCACGCAGCAGCGCCGCCGCGGGCTTCAGCGTGCCATCTCTGCGGACGACGCCAAGATTTTGCATCGCCCCTGTCACCCAAGGCTGCCAGGCGGGCAGCGCTTTGGGAGCGTGGTCGTAGTCGTGCAGAGTCGACGCCACGCTGCCCACGGCACCCACGCGGCGCAACACGCGACGCACTTCCGCATAATAGCTGGCTTGTTCCAGTTCGGTGTGGCCCCCGGGAAAAAAGAAGCTGTTCCACGTGGAAAGGCCAAACGCCGAGATTAGAATCGGCGCGGCAACTCGAGCCCTCAACGCGGCGTAGCCGGCCTCTAGTGAGGCCGCTGACTCGAAGTGCCGAAAAGAGGCGATATCGAGTACGTCCGACAAGTCGGCGGCGGCCGCTGCTCTACCCCATCCGACGGTTAACAGGTGATTCGAATCGCAGCTGCGCGCCAGGCGGGCGACATGCCGGAGCCACGCGTTCACCAACTCCTTGCCATTGCCGGCGTAGTCCACATCTGGCGCGTTCTTCAGGTCCCACGCGAGTATCGCTGGATCTTCGTGAAATCGCCGCAAGAGGGCTTCCAAGTGCCGATCGGCGGCGGGCCACTGGATCACCTGATAGTCAGAGAAGTGACCAAATAGCGTGACGATCACCTTCAAATTGGCTTGGGTCGCGTGGCTGAGCAGATCTCCCAAGCGTTCGAGCATCGCTTCGTCTACGGCGGGGCCACCGAATTGTTGGAAGGGGACGTCGACGCGCACGGTGTTGATTCCCAAGCGCTGCATCAAGGCGAAATCTCTTGCGGTCTCGCTCGAAGTGTACGCCGGCCAGAACTCGTCCCCCGGGGCAGTCCTGGGGTAGTAGTCGATGCCAGCGACTTTGTAGTCTCGGCCGTCTGACGCGAGAGTTTGGCCCTCACGCACGACGAAGCCGGCTCCCAGCGGCGGTGCCGCGGGCGGCGAAGCCTCGATATCGCGTGCGGCGCGCCTGACCCAATGCCGGACGCGCCAATTGCCATCCTCCAGGAACATCACAATGTCGTAGTCGGCGACAAAGTCTCCGTAGAAAGCCGGAGCATCGCCCCCAGCAGAGCTCTTGGCGTCGAGGCCGGCGCCAGCACGCGCCAGTTGAGAGACCCAGGCGCCATGGTCCGTAAATGAGATAATTGCTCCGTCGGCAGAGTAGAAATGGAGCTCGAGCTGATGCGCGGTGTCCACTTCATCGATGTGCCAGCCAGCGTTGGACGGCTGCTCCAGAGCGGCCAGGGCGGGGCCCGAAAAGTAGGTCTTCAGCCCGTAGTTCTCGTGCTTCATGGCCGCGAGATGCAACTGCAGCCACGCGCGCAGGTATGATGACTCGACGCCCTTGCGTGCCATTGGGTCGAGTGCGCGGCCCGTGTCCGGTGGGTCCGGTCGCCAGCTGAGCCGAACGTGCAGGTCCGGGGGGACGTTCGGCACGATATGGAGCGCGGCGGCGGGGTCGGCGCCCGTCTGGAAATATAAAATCAGCGCTGCCATGCCGGACAGGGCACCCCAAACTCCTGCGCCGACCAACGCCAGCAGCAGAGCCCCAAGGATGAGCTTGAGATAGTTCTTGCTCATCCCTGGCCGCGTCAGTCAACGTGGAAGGTTGTCGTTCCGTGCCCTGAGCCCAGCTCGACGTCGAGGTTGTAGTCACCCGGCTCGAGCGTTCTGAGCCGGACAAACCCACGTGCATAGCCACCATCTGACACGGCGTTGATGCGCAGCCGCTGCCCCAGGGCGTTCGTGAGCTCCCCCGACACCGACAAGCCGTCAGGCACGAACTGGTGCAGCAATCCCAAGAGCGGTCCTGCGCGCATGCTAAACGACTGCACCGCACGATCGACGCTGATCTGAACCGGAAATGCGCCAACCGCAGGGCCACTCTCGAAGTCGAGAGGAATTAGTCTCGATGCCGTGCCATAAGTACCGGCCCCGACACTCAGAGTCATCGGGCTCTGCGGCGCCTGAAGCGAGGCTTTGGCGATGCCGTCGATGGTATACGTGGGAATGAAGCGGGACCCGCCGCTTTCGGCGCGACTCATGAACGTGATGAGCGTGCCGTCGAGCATGGGGTTGCCGTTTTCATCTTTGACGATGTCGGTGCGCAACGTGACGAGCTGACGCCCATCTGCCGGCGTGCCCACCGCGGAGGCACGGATCGCAAACGGGACCGGCCACCCTGGCACCTCTTCGAACGTCGCCTCGGGACCGTGCATCCCGCCACTGCTAGCGGTCACGATGCTTCTGCCCGCCAAGGTTCCCGAATAGATGCGCACCCAGGCAAGCTGCTGGAGAACCTGAGTTCGGATTTGTTCGAGGACGTTGTCGGGGTGAACCACGCTCAACTCGACGGTGGTGCCCTCTGCGACGACGTTGCCCAGCTCATCCAGCGGGATGACCACTGCCATGCACCAATGGCCCCCGTCGGCGATGATGGAACGAGCGCCCACGAACGCAACGATCGGATCGACAGGTGGCCTCGGCTCCAGCTCGACGCTCTTGCTCGCGCGCGCACGACCTGCCGTAGCAATTAACGTGGCCGTACCCGATTGGCGGGTATCGGAACTCGGAATGACGACCCCCCCCCGGCCGCGCGTCAAGTGCGCCGTATACAGCTTGAGCCCGGCGATGCCGACGTAAGCGAGCGTCACCAATCCGTCGGCGCTGCCCGTTGCGGCAAGCGCGACCCGCAGGGGCTCGCCCACCATCAAAGTTTCCGGCGCGTCGACCACGAGACCAACGATTTCGCTGCTAGGGTTCGCAGGCGCCACAAGCCTGCGGTGCCACCAGAGGCCGCCCCCCAACGCGAGCGTGGCGCAGCAAATCGCCAACGCGCAGGCAACGCGGAGCCGACCTCTCATTGGGGGGCGGCCATGAAATAGTTCACACTGATTCTGTACGACACATACCCGAGCTCGGCGGGCAGCGGCGTGCGTTCGGCCCAGTTGGGGTCGAACTCGAGATCCGCCTTCAGGTTGTCCTCGTACAGTTCTCCATTGTCGAGGACGACTTCGACTGAGCGGTAGGGCGTGACGACGACATCGAACTCCTTGCTGTGCTGCGGGCGCACGGAATCGCGTACGTAGGCATGATCTACCCAGACAACCTGCTGCGCGCTATCGTAGTAAGTCAGTAACACATGCGGGATGAGCGCCTCGCGGGTTCCCATGTTGAGCAACCGGCCCGAGACGTGCCACGAGCCATTGCTCGAGCGTTCCACTTTCACATCTTGTGCGGTGAGGTCGCGAGCCAGATCATGCCGGGTCACTACGGCCTTCGCATACACCTCGAAGTTTGCCACGGGGCGCTCCAAGACCGGCGGAGTGAACGCCCCAGGTTTGAAATTCGTGAGCGCATCGTCGGGCTGCAAGCTGGCGCCCGCGACGCCTTCGAAGTCGATGCGAAATGGGGTGACTTCCTTGGGGAACAGCTTGTGCATCATCACCTCCTGCGCGTTGTAGTGCGTGAGCTCTTTGCCGTTCGCGTCGTCGAGAAAAGCCGTGACCGTCAGGTCGGCTGGGTCCGAGTCGATGTTGATCAGCTCGCCAACGACGTGATAGTTGCCACCCTGTCGAACCGCGCGCGCGGAGAGGATCCGCAGCTCCGGTCGATCGAGAATGTCCCCGACAGCCGTGGTCTCGGTGCTCACTCTGCGCCGACCCGCCGAAGCCCACCCCACTTCACCGCGACGAAAAAACTGGTCCGGCGCCAACGCGAGATCGAAGCTCGGCGGCTCGATAAACCAGCCTTCCTCCCGCTTCCAGAGCACGAGCCACTGATTTGTCCGGTAGGCGGACACTGCGGTGACCCAATCCGTGGTGGCGATCAGGCTCACGCGTTCTGGTTCCTCCGTCAGGAGCTTTTGGGTGATGCTGTCGAGCTTGCCATACGAGGCCACGATGCCGCCTGCGACGCTCAGCTCCACCAGATACTGATCGTAAGAAGGGCGGGTGTGGGGGTCTAGCCGCGCGAACGCAGCGCGGAAACGTCTAAAATCGAGGTCGTCGTAGTATTGCTCGACGACGGCGGCCGGTGCCTGAGTCTGTCGCCGGAAATGGCGATCGACCGCGAAGCCCCCCAGCGCCAAGCACAGCGTCAAGAGCGCCAGGCGCACGTGCTGAGCCTTCGGCGTCACGAGGTGGGGACGGGGAAATCGCGCCGCCCAGTCCCTCCATACCTGCCAGCGAGGTGCGGACGACTCATCACTCGCGGGAAGCGCAGACGCAGCGAGCAGGCGATGGTCGAGGCGGCTCCAACTCGCGCGCAGCGGGCGGAGCAAACTCGCGCGCTGCGCGGCGGCGCATGTCGCCGTCCAGAGCGGGCGAAACGGCGACGTCGCTACGCGCCAGAAACGCCGGCGCAAGTGGTGCTTTGTCGAAAACCCGGCGCCAGGTTCGCGATCGAGCAGCCAGAGCATGTACGGCCACCACATGGGCGCACAGAACGCCACAGAGGCGGACGCGAGCGCGGACATAGGCACGAGGCCCCACAACACCCGCTGGTAGACCGGGATCTCCTTTCGCGGAAGGATCTCCGGCAGCGGCGGTATGTCCTCTCGCTCCCAGACCATGATTCCGTTTTCCAGGCGCTGAAGGCGATGCCAGCCGGAAAAGAACAGCAGCGGATCATAGAACTCATCGTTCGAAAAGATGAACTTCAAATTATACTTGTCGGGAACCGCAATGAACTGCTGAAGAGACCCGATGCCCGGCATCCCGCTGTACTTGGCACCCTCCAACCGCTCCACCGGGGTCGTAGTTAGTTCGGGCAAGCGCCGTGCGGAATGGTAGTTCCCGTCGACTGAGCACGCGCGAGTTTGTGCTGACAGCCACGCCATTTGGTCGCCCAAGCCGAGGGTCAAGTAGCGCCAACGCCAGTGTTGGTCCTTGTCGAGAAAGTTGACGACGGGCTGAAAGTCGAGGCGGGACGGTTGGAACCGGCGATATTTTGTCAAGTTCGCGACGAACACCGACACCAATAGGTAGCCGACGATGAGGCTGATTTGGACGAGCCGCCAGCTGATTTCACCCAACTGCTCGCGGGTGTAACGTGCTAGCCGCCCGTGGCGCAGGCTCGCGACTAATTCGCCGAGCAGCGGCAGCTGCGCGATCGTTGCCCAGAAGGTAAATCGATCGAGCGTCAGAATGTCGAATGCGCCGCGCAATATGAGACGCGGCAGTGGAGTCGTTCCCCCAGTGCCAAGCAGCACCATCAAGGCCCACGACAGCGCCATCGGCCAGGCACGCGTGCTGAGCCCCTTGTACAGCACATAGGGCAGCAGCAATACTGTCAGGCCGTAGGGCACGAGCCAGAACACAAACCCTGCCGAGGTGTTCTCGAGGAACGAGTCGCGCGATGCGTGCGGGATCGACACCTGCGTGATCGGATCCGCCTTACTGTACATCCAGTACGGCAGCACGACGAGTACGAGCGCCAAGATCAAGCCTGGCCCGTAAACCGCCGTCCGGACCAGGCCCGGCAGTATGCGTCGCAACCTGCGCGACAGCAGCGGGCGGAGGTTTCTAGCCGTCACTCGGGCTGGGTGTTGGGTCGGCTCGTCGTCGAGCGGCGTCCGAAGCTCACTCACCAACGCCGCCAAGATCACGGGAGCTACGAAGAACACCGCGCCAAAGAGCGTCGTGACGTGATGGCCCGCCGTCGTCGCGGCGTTCAGCAGCCATGCCGTGAACAGCCATTTCAACTTACCTTCGGTCACCCAACGATAGACAAATGGCAAAGCGTTGAGCAGAAAGCCCAGCGAAAACAGCGTTGGCAGCTGACCGAATACATGAATTGTCTCCGCCACGGAGGAGGCAAAGACATATAGCAACGCCGCGTAGCCGGCGGCTTCGTCACTGACCCACAGCTTTGAAGACCGGTATATGCCGAGCGTACAATTCAGAACTGCAAAGAGTGCGACGATGGCAAAGCCCGTCTCCAGCCCCACCAGATGCGAGAGCAACGCGATCGACTGCTGCGCGCCTGGAGGGTAGCTGGTCATCGGGAACCCGGTGTACCAACGGGGCTCCCAGTGGTCGAACCAGGCGCGAGCGTAGTGGTCCGCAAAGAAGATGTGGACGTAGGCGTCGTACGTGTCCTTGAACGTCCCGGAGAACAGCAGCGCTCCGTGGTAGGCTAGCGCGAGCGCCAGGGCGACGAAGACGTGGGGATTGTAACGTTTGATGACTGCGCGCATGGGCTCACGTTCGGCGAACGCGAGCGGCTCCAAGTCCGCGTCACCGCAGCTGTGAAACGCCCGCAGCTGCTGGATCATAAGCCGTACGCGCCGAGCAGGTCAGCGGTGCATAGGCACACACAAGCCAATGTCCAAGCGGTGCGCCCGGCGCGAACCCGTGTCAGGCCGCGATAGGCACGCCGGGAGTCAGTTCAGGCCGAGCCCCACGCCCGTCGGGAGACCGTCGGCGAATCAGGCCGAGATCAGGACTATACGGGTAACCTCAGGTCGGGCACCGATGCGTGACGGAGGCCCTCCAGTCCCCAACCCTCGATTGACGTATAGCGTAGTTCCGTCCACCACATACCGACCGGCGACGTATTTGAACAACAGATCGGCCGCGAGCGAGCCCGGGTTAATTTGCCCACCGTGCGTGTGTCCACTGAGCTGAAGCGCTACCTGCCCGGCCCATCGATCCACCGTCGTCGGTCGATGTGAGAGCAGGATTCGAGGAAGGTCGATAGGCACCATGCCCAACGCACCATTCAGATCCGGCCCCCGCCCGCCGAAATCGATAGCCGACAAATCATCGACGCCGAGCAGCGCGAAGCCGCCGCCGTCGCGGGGACGAATGACACGACCCTGGTTCAGCAGGAGCTCGACTCCCGCGTCGCGTAGCGCGCTCGCCACTGACTGCCAACCGGCGTAATGGTCATGGTTACCCAGCACGGCCACAACCCCATCCCGGCTCTTGAGTCCGCCAAGCCGAGCGGCGATCAAAGGAGCCCATCTCGCCTCGGCGTCGACGAGATCGCCCGTAACGCAAATCAGATCCGGCTTCGATCTGGTCACCAACGACAGGCTCACGTTCAGCTCCGCCTCGTTGACAAAGGGACCCGTGTGAATGTCGCTCAGCTGAGTTATGACGTAGCCGTCGAGCGCGCGTGGGAGTCCCGGTATCCTCACCGGAACTTCACAAAGCTCATAGTCGTGTCTTCCTTTGATGAAGCCCCAACCCAGCGCAGAGCCCGTCAAGCTCAAGACCGCAACCCCAGCGCCAGCCTCCAAGAGTTGACGCCGTCGAGGCTCCGGCGGAGCGGCATTCGGACGAATTGGCCGCATCGCCCAACGTCGCAGCCAACTCGCGAACTGCACGAGACCGAGCGGGATTGCAGCGAGACTCATGCTGATCAACGCGCCCAGAGCAACAGCATGTAGCGGGCTGGCCCATCCGACATGCCCATGCAAGGTGAGCCAGCCGGTTGGCCAATGCAACGCGGCCAATCCGAAGAGCGCTCCCCTAATCCAGCCCCGATGACGAATGTCTCTGGTCAAGCATCTCGTCACCCATCTCCAGATGACCAACGGCGCTAGCACCGTGAGGGCCAGGAACAGTGGGAGCAGGGGGTTAATCACCGGGTGACACCTGTGACTCGCTAGGAGCCGATGTCCAGCCCCGAGCTCGAGTCATGAGGGTAATCGTGTCAGCTCAAACGTCCCCGTCGAGTGCGAACAATAGGGTGCGGCGCCTTCAGCTCCCTAGTCAACGGCCTGCGACGGCGCCACGTTGGCCCCGAGCGCCGGGGATCGCCGTCGAAACTGCGTCCGGACCCAGGGCCACGGGTTGGTGCGACCCGATGACGATCAGCTGCGACCGGGGCAGCGTATCGTTTTCAGCCCCCCCGTCGAGCTCCACGGGTGAAGACCACGACGTACGGGGGTGAGCCAAACGCGCGCCGATCGAGACTTTGACGAGGCTCTTGGGGTAGTCGCGCCCCAAGCGCATGGACACGATGACCATTCGGCACATATCGGACATGGCCCGCAACATGCCGCTGAGTGAAACCTTCGATCCGCCAACGTCGCGCCAAGCCCGCACGGGGATCTCGAGAACGTCGTCGTCATCGAGACGTGGACCCTTGCCCCAACGCCCGAGCAAACGCCCCAAAAGCTCCACGTCGAAGGCCCAGCGCGAGGAAAATTTCTCCGCAATCGTGGCTTCGAGCGCGGGATTGACCCGAAACCACTTTGCGCCACACTGGGTGTCGTACACGGAGACGCCCAGTACCGCTGAGGCTAAGCTCGCAAAAACGCGCGATACCAGGTGGCGGGAGAACCTGCGATTGACTTGTGCGCCGAGGCGGGCGACGCGACAGCCCAGAACCGCTCCCAAGCCTTGAGCTTCCATGGCCTCCAGAAGTCTGAGGATCTCCTTGGGTGGTGTTGCAAAATCGGCGTCGGCGTAGCCGACGCATCGAGCGCCCTGTTCCACGCCCCAAAGGAGGCCGCGCCGGACTGCTTCGGCCTTGCCAGAATTCTCTGCCATATGGAGCGCATGGATCCTCCCCTGTCCAGCCTTGACGAGCCCATCGATCACCTCACGCGTTCGATCGGTCGAGCCATCGTTCACTAGCAAAATCTCGATTCGTCCGCCGGCAAGCAAGCTCAGCGCAAGCTCATGCGGCAATCGATTCTCTTCATTGTAACAGGGGATGACTAGCAGATCGTCGGCTTTCAAAATTTCCTCCAAAACTCGGTAGTAGGCGGCACAGAGGAAAGATCGACCCGCGAGCACGAACCTTGAACGACATCTGCTCCGAATCGGGCGTCGTCGACATCTGAAAGACGCTCACGCGCCTTCGCTCGCTCGGAACGTACAGGATTGCCGTTCACGCCAGACCAAAGCGCCGCCGCCCGCTCAAGCATCTGCGTGCCGATCCGATCCTTTTTTTGATGGCTCCTGGAAGAACAGGAGCCTCGGCTCGCACTCAGGAGCTGAAGCACTGAGGCCGGGGTCGCTATGAGCCTAACTCAGTGCTCACCCCGTGGGGTAACGGCATCGCTGGCGTCTTAACGGACGCCGAGGGGAATCAATATGGCAAACTTGAAGGCTGGCGAACGCAGAAAACTCGCCATCGGGGTGGTTACTGCGTTTCCACCGAGCGGGGGGACACTCAACGAGTACGGGTTGCACCTCGTGTCCGCGCTGAGCAAGGACCCACGAGTGGGCCGTGTCCACGTGTTGGCTGACGTGATTGAGCACATCGAGCCGCCAGCGCTGGTCAGGCATATCCCTAACGTCACCGTGGAAAGGTGCTGGCAATTTGACGGCTACGGTGCGGGCTATCAGGTGGCTCGGGCCGCTCTGCGTGAAGGCCTCGACGGCGTAATCTTCAACTCACACTTCCGCAGCTTCGGACAAAAAAGCGCCGCCAGCGCCTTGGGACTGCTCGCCGCGCCAGCGCTGCGCGGCCTCGGGATTCCGACGGTGTTGATCCTCCACAACCTGATCGAGACCGTCGACTTAGTCGCCAACGGCCTTGTTCAAAATCGTTGGCTGGCGAGGCTAGCAATGTTCATCGGCACTTCGCTCACGCGAGTCTTGCTGTACTCGAGCCGGGTCGGCGTGCTCCTTCCGACGTACGCCGCGCTGCTTCGGCGCAACTACGGACGGACCAACATCCTGCACGTGCCACACGGCAGCTTCGGCGAGACTCGTTCCGCCCCTTTACCGATACCGAGTGGCCCGCGACGCCTGCTGGCATTCGGCAAATTCGGCACCTATAAGAAGGTCGAACTGCTGCTCGAAGCGGCTGTGCTCTTGCGCCAACGCGGCTTCAACGACATCGAGGTGGTCATCGCCGGAACGGATAGCCCCAATACGCCGGGTTATTTGGAGTCCGTGAGACAGCGTTTCTCCGACGTGCAGGGCGTGAGCTTCCTCGGATACATTCCCGAATCCGACGTCGAAAATACTCTCGCCAGTGCCACCGTTATCGTGTTGCCGTATACCGCCACGACGGGCAGCTCTGGCGTCTTGCACCAGATCGGTCAAGTCGGGAGAGCCGTCGTATATCCGGACATCGATGATTTGGCAGCGCTGACTCGAGCCGAGGGCTACCGCGGGGAAGTCTTCGAGCCCACGTGTGCCGAGAGCCTCGCCGACGCCATGGCAAAGGTCTTGGTGGACCCCAACCATCGCCGCAGTCTCGAGCTTGCCAATCTGCGCGCGTCAGGCGCCTTCACGATGGGGGATGTCGCTGCTGCGTATCTCGACGAGCTCGATCAACTCGTCCCGACCGTGGATGTAGCTCGGTTGCACACGGCAGCAGACGGCCAGAGACTGGCAAGCATTATGCCGCAGCGCTCGAGCGAGCGGCCATGAACAGGCGACAGATGACCCCTGCGCAAGAGCTTGGCTGCTCGAAAAATCGCTCCTGTGATGCGATGGCCCCCCATGACGCCGTGAATCGGGCGCCGAGGGATCAGGCTCGCCCATCACATCGACGGAGCTCGATCGTGCGCGGCGCGATAGGCGCGGGTTTTTGTTCGCTACTGATGGCCACGGCAGCGGGTGCCAACGAGGCCACGAACCGCAATTTGCGGGATCTCACCTCGGAGCTTGCGAATGCACCGCTGGATTTGGAGCTGCGGCTGAACGTGGCTCAAGCGCTGCTCGCGGCAGACCAGCCTCTGCAAGCTGCAAGCGTGTTAGAATCCGCTCCGGTGTCCCTGGAGGTGGTGCTGCTTCGGGCCAAGGCACTGCTGTGGGGTAAGTCACCGGAACGAGCGGAGCGTGTATTGAAAGCGGCGCCGGAAGAGATACAGCGCTCGTTGGACGTTCGCATTCTGCTGGCCGAGGTGCTGGACGCTCTCGGCAAGCTCGCCTCCGCCAAATCCACGATCGATGCCGTCGTTTTAGAATTTGGGACCCATGCGGAAGCAAAGGTCATCCAAGCGCGCCTTCGTAAGCGCCTGTTGGCATCGCCGAATGTCCCGACCCTCGATCGAATCGCTGCTGCTGCGGAGTGGCGCTCCGTGTCGTCCGGGCCGGAAGATCAGGGCGCGGCAGAGGCCCTCCTGACGGAGGCACTCCCGCGGCTGCCGCGAGAGGAACGCGCCGCTGGCGTCAAAGCCGTCGAGAGTCGCTGGCCCCAGGATTCGAAGCGCGAGCGACTGCTGCTCACGGTTGAGAGTCGATGGGAAGACTTTCCGGCTGCCTTCGAGCGCGCGCGAGCTATCGTCAGTCGCGACCCGACCTCGGAAGACGTCCGCGCCGCACTCGGTGACCTGGCGTGCGGAGCGGCTTGGTCGTTGCTGGGAAACAAAAACCCAGAGGGCGCACGACACGTCGCACTGAGTCTAAAGCCTACTGAAAGGCCGAGCTGCCTACTGCTCGCGCTCGGGCACTCGTCGATGGCAGTCGCCGATTTCCCGGGGGCGGCGGCCGCCTTCGGCGCCCTGAGCAAGCGCGAACCAAAGAACAAAGATGCCTGGCTGGGCAGCGCCCAGGCTGCGATGGGAGGGAACGACTTTCAGAAAGCAGAAGTCGCCATCGTCGCGTTCGAGAGGCTACCCGACGCCGACCGCAAACAGGCAAACGCCATGCGTGTGGACATGTACGTACGCGGCGCCAACAAGGCGCTGCAGGGTCACCAGCCGCTCGACGGTGAGCGCCTGTCGCGAAAGGCCTTAGCCCTGGATGCCCGGTCCATCGAGGGCGCTCTGCTCCTCGCCTCCGCATTGCAGATTCAAGGTCGGGACGACGCGGCAGCGCTGACACTGACCGGGGCCATCGAACAAAATCCCAAGTCGCCTCGACTTCTGTCCGCGTTAGCACGGGTACCGGGCGAGCGAGATCACGCTGCCCTGGCGAAGCGTGCGATTGCGCTGCTGAAGACCGAGCCAGCTGAGGCCAAGTTCGACGTCCAGCTGGGCTTGGGCGATGCCCTAGTGCTCGATGACAAACTCGACCAGGCCGCTGTCGAGTACCGCAACTTCGCTCGGCTGCAACCCGACAGCCAGGCTCCGAAGCTGCGCTTGGCCCAGGTATCGATGAGACAAGGGAACTTCTTTCTCGCGCATGAGCAAGTAGAAGCGGCTCTCGAACAGGAGCGCTCGTTCGGGGCGGTCTTGTCACTGGCTGACGCCAGCCATGCGCTCAACCTTGAGGGCGACGCCTTTCGGCTGGCGAGAACTGCGCTAGAAATCGAACCGGGGCAGCCGGACGCGGTGCGCTTTCTCGACCGGCTAGAGTTTTCGCACGCGCCCGCCGCAAGTGCTCGTTTGATGCATTCGTGGGACAACGGCACCAATCAAGCTTGGGAGTACGGGGTGAACAGCTCGACAGATCTGGACCCAGATCTTCGCGCCACTGCGGACGCGAGCTTACGCAGCGTCGTGAACCAGGGTACGGGGGAAAGCGCTAACGTGGTGGGTGTGCGGTTGGGATTAGCGCACCAATGGACGAGCCGCGTGGCCGTATCGGCGGCGGTCGGAGTAGCGCAGTTCAGGTCCGACTTGGCAGCAGATGGTATTGCTCCCTGGGGAATGGCGCGAACTGACCTGCGGATCGGGATAGCCCACAGACTGGCCCTGGAATATCAAGCCGACACCTTCTCCTACACGGCTGGCATGGCGGATGACCATTTAGGCCTGCATACGCTGGCCGCGATCTCCTACGGCCCCGTCATCCCCTGGGTCTCTTATTACACCAACCTGTCGGTGGCGGAGTTGACTGATGGCAATGAGCGCGGCCTGGTTTTCGCCTCGCTCTATTCTGACCTCGTGAATCAACCGGTGGTGAAGACGGGCTTGAATGGTCAAATCCTTGGGTTTAGTGAAACCAGCGTGCGCAGTTACTTCAGCCCGTCGCAGCTGGTGAACACCGAGGCTTTCGCCGAGATACTCGCTGACAATGTCGACGACGTTCTGATCTACGGAGCCCTGGCCGCGGGCGGCGTGCAGTGGATCGAGGATCGATCGTCACAGAAGACCTATCGCTTCAATGCGCGACTCGGCGTCAGGCCGTGGCGTTCTCTCAAGATCGTGGCGCTCGGGCAAACGTCCAGCAGTGCCAGCAGCAACATCGCGGGCTTTGACTACTATGAGCTCGGCGTCACCACGCAAATCACCTTGTATTGAAGGTGCGATGTCCCGATGTCCAGATGCGGCGTTACCGACTAACGCGTTAACTCCCCGGCGAACAAAGCCGTTCATTGAGTCAACGCAATCAGTTCTAATCAGAGAGGAAGTCATGCCATCGAGTTCATTCAGTTCGCGACGCCCGACAAGGGTTACACGCCGTCAAGGCGTTCGCTCAACAGCTGCACTGGCTGCAACGTGGGTCCTGCTACTTGCCAGCCCGGCGTGGGCAGAGGGCACCGCGCAGCTCGGCACCACTCAAGCACTCCGCTCCGGCACCACTCTCAGCGTCGACATCGTCAATCCAGCCGTCGAGTCCATCCGGTGGACGGGGAACGGTTCGGTTACCGTGTATGGTCCGACCGGGACTAACCTTGGTACGCGTCAGAGTGGGGCTAGCATCACGCCTACGCAGGGCGCGGGCGCGTACAAGTTGGTTGTCGGGCGAGACCAGTCAATTGGCGCGGTGTGGGACGTCGCCGTGATCGGGCAAACGGATGCAAAAGGGCGACTGTCGGCAAAGAACTGGCAGTTCAACGCCGGCTCGTTCGCTCAGAGCGCGGCGACCAATGCAAGCTTCTATGCGTTAGTGCCTGCAGGAAGCCAATCGAGTCTGTCCGTGATTGAGCTAAAGCTCAGCGGACTGGCGGGCTACATCTACGACATCAATGCCAACCGGCGAGGAGTTGACGGCACCAACGCTGGTCGCAGCGTTCCCGAAGCGGGGAACACGGTTTCGCTCGAATATGCGATCTACGTCCAGGTGCCCACGCTCGCCAACTTCGACCACGCCGTTCCCTCCATTTCGGGAATCGCCTACGCAGGCGGCGTTAGCACCAACGTGTTGGGAGATAGCATTACCCCGTGCGACCAGGTGCTGCCCGGCCAGAGTCAGGGCTACTTCTCCTTCAACTCGACAACCGAGGGCTCGTATCAACTTCAGTGCGACCTTAACCACGACGGCAGCTTCAGTGTCGGTTCGGGACAGGATCTGTTGCTGCTCGGCTCGGCTGCAATTGGCACAAATGTCGTGGCTTGGAATGGCGAGCACAACGGCGCGCCAATCCCGAGTGGTGCTGTCTCTTGTCGCGTAAAGCTGACTGTTGGCGAGTTTCACTACGTCGGCCGCGATATCGAGACGAGCTATCCCGGCATGCGCCTGTTTCGAGTCAACGCAGACAATAGCCGCACAGGTCTGGCCATGTACTGGAATGACAACCTGGTTCAAGCCAACGACGCACAAATGCCGAACGGCTCGTTTGGGCTCGTGAGCTCGGAAGGAAGCGTCGTGCCGGGGGGCTACGCAGACACCGTGGTCGCCAACCAAAATGCGCGGAGCTGGGGCAATTTTACCGGGGCTGGAAAGGGCAACGTCTCGTATCTCGACACCTACGTGTGGCTCGACGAAGCGACATCCGCCACGATTCAAGTGCAGGCGGCGGACTTCTCGGATTCCGATGGCGACGGCCTCACCGACTTTCAGGAAAGTTGCTTGATCGGCAGCGAGCCAGGCAATCCAGACACGGATGCAAACGGCGTCCTTGACGGTACCCAATACGCGGTTCCCGTCGCCTCTGCCTTCTCCGGTCTCGAATCGAATGGCCGCCTCTCCAGCGCGCTCGCCCGGCGAGCCATCCGGCGAACGCGCATGAGCATGGTGCCCGGCATTCCTGAAACCTCAATCAATCCACTCGAAGACGTTGCATCCCCCAGCCGCTGGCTGCCTTCACAACTCGGAGACGCCGCAGGGGTCAGCGACACGCCCACCGATCTCCTGGATGTTACCAACGCCATCGCGGTCACCGGCAGCGACTACGTGACCGCCGAAGGGAAACGACGCGGCGGAGCGCTGATCCTCACAGCCGCAGGAGGATTCTACGAGCACCAGAAGAGTATCTGCGATCGCGTACGCGGCGCCAACTTGCTGGAGGTACGTCCTATTAGGTTCCGCAGTCTCGATGTGCTGCAATCGATCGTGACATCCACGCGGGAAGGGCGCCTCGAATATTCGATGACGCTACACCTGTCAGAGGGCGCAGATAAGCTGAAGCCAGCGGTTTTCTGGGTCACGGAGGACGCGCCCGCGGTGCAGCCGGACGCCTCAGTCGTCACCATTCAGGTCTGGGGAGATTCGCCGACATTCATCGCCGAATTGGCCGAATCTATCGTGCAGCGGGTCGAGCTCGAGCAAGCCATCGATTGGCCGCGAACTTCGACGACCGTGGACGATGCCGACTACGTCTCCTCACCGGAGCCTGATCCGCGGGACCTCGGACTCACTGTCAACCCCCTCCTCCCAAGCGTACTCGTCGAAAACGTGTCTACTCTCGGCGGGCACGTTGAGCTCGCGCTTCGCCGGGTCGCCGGAGCAGGAAGCGTTCAATTGCAGTTTTCGAGGTTAGAGCAGGATGGCGTGACGACCACCACGCTCGTTACAGACGCCAGTGCGGGCCCAGCGACATCGCATCACACTTTCACGTTTGACCCATTCCTAGAAGCGACGATCGATGTGATGGACGGAGGCGAAGTCGTCGACCGCGTCTGGGCCTCCGATGGGGCCTGGGCAGCATACGACGATAGCATCTGGCAGGGGGGCCCTCCGTCGGGAACGTTCTCGCGCACTGAGTGCGAGAATCGCGAATTTTTTGCTTCCGATGAGGCACGTGCCTGGGGCCTGTCGAGTTCCGACGGTGCAGTGCGCTTGTCTGGCTGCGGACTAGTCACCCGGGACCCGCCCGCCCCCGGTGGAGTGGCCCGCGCGCTCATCAACCCGCTGGATACCGGCTCGTTAAACATGTTGACGTATTGGATCTCGGTGGACCGCCCCTACAATCTCTGCCTCGAAGCGGCCGAGGGCCGCGCCTGCGTTGCCTTGCCGGCCCGACGCGGCGGCGCGTGGGAAGCGATTCCCGTCTCCGCCTTCGAAGGGGTTTCCAGCGCGGGGATCGTGACATTCGCAACCGAGCAGGCTTCGGAGAAAATAGAGGTCTCCGGGTTGACTTTGCTGCCGAGCGGCGTCGCCCTCCGGGATACTCGCCGCAACGAGGAGGAAGGCTGCGCGTTGTCTTCAGCCACGGCGCGGACCAACCCTGCTGCAAACCTGTTCTGGGGTGTCATTGGCTTGGCATTGGGCGGCCGCCTATTGCGGCGCCGACGCTAAGTCGAGATCCTTCCGACGGGCGTCACAGCTCCCCGGCATTGGTGGCTGGGAGCTGAGCCGCACGGACTCGAATACGCCGACGCTGCCGACGCGCGAGTCCCTCGGGTGAGCAGGCGACGGCTCAGCCCGCGAGCGCCGCCAGTGGCCCAGTCGTGATGTCGGGACCCCGTGCTCGGCCGAAGGCACACCGGTGAACTGTAACGGCGTGGCGACTCGCGAGAAAGCCTCGCGGGGCGCCAGCTCACCAAGGTCTGGCGTGAGCAGCACGTTATGGGCTCCATGTACGAGGGGCGCCGCGCTGGTCGCCGCTTTGTGCGCTCGACACGACGCCTAGTTCTGGTATGGGTATAGCCCATTTTGCGGCCAAACCACAGGAGGAGCCGGCGTGGTCGAGCTCGCACTTCGCGTCTGGAACGTCGTCGGCCATCTGGATCAACACCTGGACGGCTGGGCTTCATCGATGGGGGGCTGGCTGTATGCGGCGCTGTTTCTAGTCATCTTTTGCGAGACAGGGCTGGTTGTCACACCATTTCTGCCGGGTGACTCGCTGCTGTTCGCGGTGGGTGCGTTGTGCGCGCGCGATGGCACGCCGCTGCACATCGCTCTGATCATCCCGCTCTTGCTTTGTGCCGCGGTGCTCGGCGACGCAGTCAACTACGCCGTGGGCCGCCAGATCGGGCCGCGTGTGTTCCAGAGCGAGAAGTCGACCTTCCTGAACAAGAAGCACCTCGAGCGCACACAGAAGTTCTACGATCGTTACGGCGGCAAGACGATCATCATCGCGCGTTTCATCCCGATCATCCGCACCTTTGCGCCCTTCGTGGCGGGTATCGGCCAGATGCGTTACCGGCGTTTCTTAGTTTTCAACGTCGTCGGGGCTACCCTCTGGGTAGGGCTGTTCGTGCCCGTGGGCTATGCCTTCGGCAACATCTCGTTCGTGAAGGAGCAGTTTCATTACGTGCTCCTGGCGATCATCGTGCTCAGTGTCTTGCCAGCCGGGATCGAGGTACTGCGCGAGTGGAGGGCTCGGCGCGTGCAGGCGGACTGAATTTAGTCCCCAATCCTCGTACCGTTCTTGCCGAACGCAGATCACGAGAGAAGCAACAAAAAACGCGGCGGTCCCAGTAAATGATTGGGACGCGCCCACTTCGGAAAACGAGCACTTTGTACTTCGCAGCGAAGCGCCGGCTGCCTGAGCGCGTCAACTCCGCCATGCCCACTGCGCGTAGGGTACCGACCCGTGCCACGTCCTGCGGCGAATTGCGCACGTTTTGTCTCGCACACCGCCCCGTGTCCGAGGCGTCCGCCGTTTGCGCAGGCGCCGTAGCTGGACGGGTTACGGGGCTCACCTCGGGGGAGGTTCTGCCCAGTCGAGCCCCGCTTCGATGAGTGCCTGGCCCGCCCCGACGCTGGCTAAAGCCCGGGCGAGCTGATGGGGCGCTCGCGCGCGCGGCCAATGGAGCTATACCTGCACAGGCATGCTCATACGCTTCCTGAGGTCGCACTTCGATTACATCGAGCCGATTGGGTGGGTCCTGTGGGGCGCGGCAATAGCTGGCTGCGCCGCGGCGCCGGAAACTGCGCCGGCGAGCCCTGTCGAGCACAAGGCGTTCGGGGGTGAGCGCGCGTCGTTCGGCGAGTCGGGAGGTGCGCGAGTCGTCACGGAGAGCGTGGGGCGTTGTCAGAGCGTACCCGCGCTCACGCAGGACCCCTTGCTCGCCGACTTCGAGCAAGACACGGTCTTTTTGAGGCCGGTGCCCGAGCGTTATGGCACCTGGTACATGTCGAACGACGGCTCCCCGGACGGCAAGCAGTCCCCCGAGGCCTATGCGGCCGAACGCGGCGGCTACAACGGGTCCAACTATGCCGTGCATTATCGGGTCGAGGGTTTCAGCGAATGGGGCGCGGCGCTCGGGTTTCAAGTGCGCTACGTGCCCGAGGAGGGGATCAAGTGCCCGTTCAACGCCGAAGCGTTCGAGGGCCTATCGTTCATGGCCCGCGGGAGGGGCCGCATTCGGATCAACCTGAGCGTTCCGGAAACGACACCGGCCGAGCAAGAAGGGCGCTGCCAACGGGGCTGCTGGGACAGCCATGGTGCCTTCGTGTTCTTGAAGGACGAGTGGACGCAACATCGCCTGCCCTGGTCTGCCTTTACTCAACAGGGCTGGGGCACGGCCTCGCGCCTCAACGTCAAAGAGCTGCTGGCCGTCAACTTCAGCGTGGGCCGGGCGGATCAGCCCGCCGAGCTGTGGCTCGACGACGTGGCTTTCATGCCGCACCAAGCCAAGTGACCTGACGTGATGCAACGTCGGCTCCTGATGTGTGCGGCCCTGGTCATCGGGGTCGGAGCCGCCTGCCGGTCGTCACTGTCGGCGTCGTCGCCTCCCGCCCATGCGTCAGCTTCAAACCCGGCGAGCACCGCGCACGCGCGCCATCTACCCGTTCGGTTGCGGCGGCTATCCAACGCCGAATACGCCCAGACCCTCACGCATATTCTCGGCTTCCGAGTGGTGTTGCCAGCGAGCTTCCCGCGCGACGTCCTCTCTAACGGATTTTCATCCAACGATCGCCAGAGCGTCGACCCCACGTACGCCGCGGAGGCTAAAAAGCTCGCTCGCGAGCTAGCGCGGCGCGCCGTGCGAGAGCGTTTCGAGGCGCTCGTTCCGTGCGCTCCGGCCAACGCGCGCTGCGCCGAATCCGTGGTCACGGCGTTTGAACGGCGCGCCTACCGTCGACCGCCTCGCCCTGCCGAGACGCGGGCCGCCCTGGAGTTGTTTCGAGAGGCAGCTCAGAGCGGGGGGTTCGAGGTCGGGCTCGAGCAGCTCATCGCCACGCTCTTGGTCTCGCCGCAGGTGCTTTACGTGAGTGAGCTCGGCGCTCCAGCGTCGCCGGAAGCGCGCCAGCTGACGTCCGAAGAAGCCGCCAGCGTGCTCGGCTACATGTTGACCGGCGGCCCGCCAGACGAAGCGCTGGTGAGTGCGGGTGCCGAGGGGCGGCTGCGAGTACCCGAGCAACGGGCGCGTGAAGCTTGGCGCCTGCTCGGGCAATCAAACACGCGCTTTCAATTTCGTCGCTTCGTGCACGAGTGGCTGGGGTTGGACGCCCTCGCGTCCCTCCCCAAACCGGTCACCGATGACCAGCAGCTGCGCTTGGGGCTGATCGCGGAGACGGATGCCTTCGTGGACGAGGTGTTCATGTATGAAGGGGCCTCGCTCGACAAGTTGCTCTCGGCAAACTTCACGGTCATACCCGCCTCCTTGCGCACGTTCGAGGGCCTGCCCCCGGCAGCGCCCGGCCAGCACTATGGGCGCGTCTCGCTGGCGGGTAGCGCGCGGGTCGGGCTGTTGCAACAGCCCAGTTTCCTTGCCGTCCACTCTCACGAGAGCCAGACGGCGCCGGTGTTACGGGGCAAGGCGATCCTCGAGCGTTTCTTGTGCATCGAGTTGCCTCGCCCTACCGAGCTCGGTCTGCAGGTCACCTTTCCACCGCCCGACCCAGAGCTCACCACGCGCCAACGGCACGCTCGCCACGCGGAAGACCCGACCTGCCGGAGCTGTCACCGCACCATCGATGCCATTGGTTTCACTTTCGAGAACTTCGACTTCGTGGGTCGCGTTCGCACCGAGGAGAATCAACGCGCGATCGATACGCGCACCGAATACGGGGGCCCGGGGGGTCCACAGACGTTCCAGGACAGTCGCGACGTGTCGCGCTGGTTGGCAGGCAATCCACGCGCTCACGAGTGTTTCGCGCGACAGGCGTTCCGCTTCTTCACGGGTCAGCACGACGCGGGCGTCGAAGCCGCGTTCCTCGCCGAAAGGCGCCGCTTACCTGAAGCCGAGCAGCGCGATCTCTTCGCGACGCTGGTGGCCTTCATCCAGAGCCCGATGTTCATGCAACGCACAGCCAAAGAGTCAGGCTCATGAAAAAGCACATGTCGATCCCGAAGCCGCGAGCGTCGCGCAGGGCGTTTCTGAGGTCAGGCCTGGCGGGCCTCGGCTTCGCTCCATTTCTGCGCTGCCTGCTCGCTCCTTCCCTGGCGCAGGCCGAGTCGGTAGTGGGCGATGGGGCTGGTCCCATGCGGCGCTTCATCGGCATCTACGCGCCGCACGGCATGGCGCGCGAGCTCTGGGTGCCAGGTACCGGCTTCGATCTGAGCTACGAGAGCTGCAGCCTACAACCCTTCGATGACGCGGCGAGCTTTGGGCAGAGCTTTCGCGATCGAATCCTCGTCGTCGAGGGGCTCGATCTCAGCGCCGGCATCGAAGCCGGCACGGTCGGTCATGAGGGTGCGCGCGTCATCCTCACGGGCGGCGCGGCGGATGCTGACAACGCCTCGCTCGACCAATTTCTGGCGGTCGAACGCGGGCTCGGCGCGTCCACTCCCTACAGCTCCCTGGTGCTCGGCGTCGGCTCGAACGAGACGGACATCGGCTCCAACATCTCCTACCAGGCGGGAGGGCGCCCGGTGCCCAAACGCATCGACCCGAGCGAGGTCTACGATGTCGTCTTCGGCGAGCTCATTCTGCCCAAGGATCCCGAGGCTGCCCTGCGCGTCCGGGCGCAACGCGCGCGGGACAAGAGCAGCCTCGACTTCTTGTCCGAGCAGCTCACCGCGCTCTCGGCGCAGCTTCCCAAGGCCGAGCTCGAGAAGCTCGATCAACATCTGACGGCGCAGCGCGAGCTCGAACGTCGGCTGACTCGAATCGAAGCCGCGTGCGCCCTCCCCGAGCGGCCTT
This sequence comes from Deltaproteobacteria bacterium, assembly GCA_043747815.1. Taxonomy (GTDB): domain Bacteria; phylum Myxococcota_A; class Polyangia; order Polyangiales; family Polyangiaceae; genus SZUA-265. Next base: position 38,284 of record JAYTOL010000037.1, on the reverse strand, counting down.
CCGCTTTCGAGAGCGTCGGAGCCGGCAGCGGCGCCGCTCGTTTCCTCGACGCCATAACGGACCTGCAGGTGGACCTGTTGGCTCGGGCCATGGCCTGCGACCTGACCCGCTTCGGCACGCTCTTTCTTGGCGATCTGAGTCGGACGCACGTGCTCCCAGACATGCCCGAGGACATGCACTTCGACGTCGCGCACCGCTACCGCGCGCGAGCCGAGGGCCAGCCCGGTCACCCCGAGAGCTGGCTGCCGTTGGCCCGCCAGAACCGCTACAGCTACGGCAAAGTCGCTCGGCTCATGCAGCGGCTAGACGAACACAAGCTCCTCGACGACACCGTCATCTACGTGAGCAGCGACATGGGCGACCCTTCCCGTCACAGCTCGCGCAGCGTCCCGACCTTGCTCGCGGGGGGCGCTTTCAAGGGTGGACGCCACATCGTCTGCGAAGGCAAGGCCGGCGGCGCCAACAACCACCTGCTCGTCTCCATCTGCCACGCCTTCGGCGTACGGGTCGACAGCTTCGGCCAAGCCCGTAATCCCGCGATCACGACGGGGCCGCTGGCTGCGCTCACCGGCTGAAGGACGCTAAGGCACCGCTCCTGGCTTCAGGGATGCGGGAGGATGGCGATGATGGTGATCTGATCCTTTTCCGGGCCGTAATGCCAGAAGATGCGGTACGCAGAAGGGGTCCGGTTCTCGGCGTATGCCTCGAAGACCTTTTCCCCGCTTCCGCCACGCAATGAGCTGAACTCGTGCGTGTTCAGGCTTGGATGCCTCGGGTTAGTTTCCAAGTAGCCAAGGGATTTGCGGACTGCCTTCAGTTGCTTGGCGAGCCCAGCGCCCTTCTCCAGAACGCGGAGGTTGTCGCTCGCCTCGTCGGTGAAGAGGAGCTGGAACGCCATCAGTCGTCACTGTCGCCAACGTGCTTGGCAAAACTACCGCGCCTCTTGATGCGCCCCGCTGCGCTATCAGCCAGACCGCGCTTGACGCTGGCCAGCGCCTCCGGCTTCTCGAAGAGCCATTTCTCACGGGCGGGGATCTCCGCGTACGGCTCGAGGATGATCCGATCCCCATCCACGCTGACGCGGAAACTACTGACACCCTTGGCCAGCTCTCCGAGCGCAATGCGACCTTTGCTGTCGGGACGGAGCACACTCTCGAACTTCTTGGCAAGCATGGTGACACCTCCAACCTCAGAGCATGAACCGCAAGTGGGATTTTGTCAATGTGGGATATGATCGTTGTCCCACCTGAAGGCAGGTGTCGCTGTCCGTCGCGGCTCTGCTGAAACCGCACTTAGCTTCCGGACAGAATTGCTGAACTGCTCTCTCTCGCTCGGGAAGATCGGTGCAGCAGGCGCGCGAGGTCATCGCGGCACGGTTTCCTCGTGACGATGTCCCCTCGCGCTTGCAAAAGCTACCCGAACGGCGCACGTCGGCACACGCATCACCCGGCACCTCGGCGGCGGGTGCCGCGAACGCCACGACGCTGTCGGGTCTCGTCGATCTCGGGCACATCTCCCTCGGCGACGTCAGCGTGCTCGGTGTCTCCCTCCGTTGCAACTCCGACAAGCGCGCTGAGCGACGTCGGAAACCACGACTCAATCGGTTTGTCGCCGGGCAACGCGTTCGCATTTGCTAACGATGCGGCATCGACATCATCACGGCCGTCACTTGCTCTTGCGACGCATGCGCCAATGTCCGATCAGCGCCGGCCGCAATCCAAGGACATTGCTGAACCCGCGCTTCGTGAGCAACTGCGGTCTGTACCCGGCCGAGGAACTCTGATAGTTTTCCCGGCCCCCGACGAATGGAAGGGGCGATTCGGAGGTAAGTCGTGGGTGTGGAAGAGAGTCGTTCTGCGCGTGCCGCCGTCATGGTCCTCTGTAGCGCGATCTTGGCTGCAGCATGTTCCGGCAAGAAGCGCGATTTCAGCGGTGGCGCGGGCGAGCCTGCGCGTCCGTTAAGTGAAGCAGGCGCCGCTCCGCCGTCTCTTCCGGTGCCAATCGGTCAAGATCCGCGGGCAGAATCCGAGCCGCGTGACGCATCCACTGGCGCGAGCGTCAACCCTGCGGGCCCTTTGTGTGACGACGATGGCACTTGTGGTTGTGATGCCGGAAGCGCCTGCGCCAAGGAATGCGTTCCAGGCGCAACATTGTGCGACACGCCGACGACACGCGTCGAATGCGGAATTGATGGGGTTTGGACGACTCCCACTACGTGCCCCTATGCGTGCATTGGCGAGAACTGCAATGGGGAATGCGTTCCAGGCGCGAGCGAATGCCTATCGAGTACCCGTCGCCGGACGTGCGGGGCACAGGGAACGTGGCTAGAGCCCACCGAATGTGACGCAGCCTGCTTGATGAACGATTGCGGCGGCCAGTGTACTCCCAACCAAACACGCTGTATCTCACCGACCTCGATGGAGACCTGTAATGACCTAGGCGAGTGGGGTACCGCGACCCAGTGTGGGAACGCTTGTCTTGGCCAGAGTTGCACTGGTGAATGCACGCCGGCACAGACACGGTGCTTCTCGGAGACTCGGCAGCAAACATGCAGTGAACAGGGCCAGTGGCAAGCACCCGCCGCATGTCCCAACGCTTGTATCGGGGCCTCATGCGGCGGCGAATGTGTGCCGGGCACGACACGCTGCAACTCTACAACACAGGAGCAAAGATGCAGTGACGAAGGTCAGTGGAGCGACGCCGTTGGCTGTGCGAATGCCTGCGTCGGAACGATCTGCGGAGGTGAATGCGTCCCAGGCACGCGCCGTTGCAGTCCAAACACTGGTGCCCCACAACAATGCAGCAACACTGGTTCCTGGGATAGCCAAACACCCTGCCAATTCACCTGCACGGGCAATGGCAATTGCAGCGGAGAGTGCATGTCGGGAGCACGCCGATGCGGAACCACGAGCGTGGCGCAACTATGCGTCGCCTTTCAGTGGCAGAATCAAGCCGCGTGTCCTTCGGTGTGCACCGGCAGCGGTAACTGCACAGGAGATTGCGATCCAGGTTCGAGCGCCACGTGCGGCCAGATTCACGGCTCCCAAGGAGAGTGCGCTGTTCGAAATATCACATGCTCGCCTGCAGGCATTTGGGCACCGGCAGCTCCGAGTTGCACCACATCAAATGCTGAGATCTGTGGGAATCAGAGGGACGATGACTGCGACGGCCAAGTCGATGAGGATCCCCCCTGCATCAAGTTCGTCTCAGTGGGGGCAGGCGAGGCACACACGTGTGGCCTACTTTCGGACGGAACCGTCCGTTGTTGGGGAGCGAATGACGCCTTCCAGACCGGAAGTGGCGGTACCGATAATGTACCTACTCCACGGGCCGTGGCTGGGCTGACCGGCGTACGGCAGCTGAGCGTAGGTAACAGGCATTCCTGCGCACTCCTGGCCGCGCAAGGGGGTCGAGCCGCCAGCGTGCGTTGCTGGGGTGAAAACACTTCCGGAGAGCTCGGCGATGGAACCACGACTAACCGCGCGACTCCGGTACGGGCGGAAGGCGCGGGAACTGCGCACGTCATGGCGGGTTTTCGTTCCTCTTGTTCACTCGATGCCGGCGGAAATGCCATCTGCTGGGGGCGCACGACGCAAGTGTCGTCATCGGCGGTAACTGCTCTAGGACGCGTATTAGACATCTTCGTTGCAGCCACTCATGCTTGTGCTCTCACTGTTGGGGCGGCAACGCGCTCGGACAGCTCGGAACTGGCTCGCCGTCGGAAACGAGCTTGACCCCCGTTCGAGTCTCGGGCTTGAACGGAGTGCGCGACATCGCCGCAGGATGGAATCACACCTGTGCCGTGTTGAACGACGGCACGGCCAGATGTTGGGGCGACAATGCCCGTGGGCAACTTGGCAATAACTCCAGCGCGAGTAGCACCGTGCCAGTCCTCGTCGTTGGGCCCTGAGCATGCTCCGCCGGGGCAGTTCGGTGCTTCATTGCGGCAATGGACCGACAGACGCTAGCATCTCTCGATCTCGTCTTTCAAGTGATGGGGTTAGTGATCAGGGAAGCGCGCCCTGCTCGACCCAAGCCTCCAGCAACGCGAGCTCTGCCTCGCTGATGCAGCCAGGCGCTCCCACTTCGCCGGGACACGGAGGGTTCGCGTAGTCGGGCGGCATCATCGCCACGTCGCTGGTCACTCGCACGAGGATGCGTTCGTAGACGGGTTCTCCCATGGAGCCGGGCTGTTGGGTTGCAGCGTAGGCCTCATCGACGTTCGCAGAGCCGTGCGCGGGCTGAAACATGCCTTGGTCTCTGCCGTGGCAATTAGACCCGGCGCATTTCATGCTCAGGATAGGAAAAATATCGGCGGCGAAGCTGAGGGCTTCGGCACCGCCGGCGCCGGCACCGCTACCTCCAACGCCGGCACCACCTCCCGCACCCGCACCGCCGCCAGTGCCAGCCGAGGCGGTGCTTGGACCTGCATCATCAGAGCAGCCGAAGAGCCCGGCGAGGGCAAAGAGGGTCAGCGCGCACGTTCCGAATCTCGACATTTCACTCCTTCGTACAGGTTTGACGGACGGGTTCACGGCATCGGCCGCGGCTTGATTCACCTCGGATTGCACTGAGCGATCCAGGTAGCGACCAACGCGACTTGCTCAACCGTCAGGCAGCCCGGCGTGCCGGGGTCACCGTTGCAGGCATTGGGTGGCTCTGCGCTGGGTGGCGGCATACCGCCACCGTCGATGCGCATCAGCAAGACCTGCCCCAAGCCCACCGCGTCGACATACGCCTGCTCGAGCTCACCACCGACGTTGTGACCCCCATAACCGATATCGACGTGGCACGGACCGCATTTCGCTTCGAAGATGGGATGGATGTCTCTGGCGAAACTGACGAGCCCCGATATGCCCCCGTCGCCGCTGGCATCCGGATCACCGGCATCGAGGCCTGCGTCCGAGAGCCCGCCGTCGGCAAGGCCCGCATCGAGGCCTGCGTCCGGGGCATTCGAGCAGCCCGCGGCGCCTCCGGCATCCACCGCGGACGAGCCGGAGGCACCGCCGGAGCCAGCTCGCCCGGCGCCCGCACCCGCCGCGCCACCCTGGTCGCCGCCCCCTGACCCGCCCTGGCCCGGTGGGCCGTTGCGGGGAACATTGGCGCCGTCGTCATCGGAGCAACCGAGGAGGCTGAGTGGAGCGCATAACGCGATCAAAGTCAGGAGCTTGGGCATGGTGGTTCTTCTGAGCGGCGGCGGGGCGGCAAAGCATGAGCCTGAACGTGATCGAGCGGCTCGGCAGAGGCGCGCGCGGCCCAAGCACGAACTTGATTACGGTTGGGCGCCTTGATCGACCCACGCACTGAGCTGGGTGGCCTCCGCTACGCTGATGCAACCCGCCTGACCTGGATCGCCACCACCACAAGCCGGAGGCATTGAGCCCTGATTGACCGCGAGTGTGATGATGCGAGCAGATACGACTGCCCCCTGCGACATCGCCTGCGTCGCCGCGAAGGACGCGGCCTCATTCCCCGTGACCGCGAAGCGCGGCCGGGCTCCCGGCGCGTTGGCGCCGTGGCAACCGCCACACCGAGCGACGAGGACCGGGAAGACGTCACCGAAAGTCACGGTCGGCTCCGGATCCACAGGGACCGGATCCACAGGGCCCGGGTCTACAGGGCCAGGATCCCCACCACCGGCATCCGGCTCACCTGGGCCGTCCCCTGCGTCCGGCGCGCTCACCACGACACCCGCATCCGAAGTGACCGCGACGCCCGGGGCACCCGCGCCACCCGATGCACCTGCTGCCGCGCCCGCGGAGCCGCCCGAGCCAGCGGTAACGGCGCCGCCCGCCGCTCCACCCTGCCCGGCGGAGCCGCCCGCGCCCGCGCTGCCTGCCGCGCCCGCGCTGCCACCATTGGCCGGGGGATTGGCGATCCCGCCGTCAGGGTCGTCATCTGAGCACGCCACACCGCCGGCCACACACACCGCACAAAGCACGATTTTCAAGTCAGTCCAAGAGCGCATGAAAGCAAATTCTCCAAAAATAAGGCGAGAAACCGAGCGTGCAGAGTGCCGGCGCACGGGCAACCTTAACTTGTTACACCCCTCTTTTAGAACGCGAGCGCTAGCAATCAATGGGAAAGATCACATGGTAGGAGATTTCCGCTGCTCTGCCCCGCCGCGCGACGTGCCGAAATGGCTCATAAATCGCGGATGCGCCAGCCAGACGTCACATCTGCTGAAGCGTTTGCCGATCACTGGAAGAATCCAGTCATGCGACAATGCCCACTGGAGTCGCTATCGACGCAAGGCCGGGCGCGCTAAAACCGCGCCATGATTGAAGGAGCAGCGGGGAACGAAGCCGTAAAGGTTGCGCTCGACGAGCGCGTGGGTGTGATCGGTCTGGGCATCATCGGCAGCGTGTGGGCCGCCAACTACGCCGCTGATGGTCTGCTCGTAGCGACCTGGAACCGGTCCCCAAAATCTCGAGTGCCCAGGCCCGTTGCCGACGCGTCGGCGGTCGCGCGCGCCTCGACGGTGCTGCACATCGTCGTATCGGACCCGAGCGCGGTAGAGCAGGTGCTCTCGGCGATCGAGCCCGAGCTAGGCCCAACGCAGCTGGTGATTCAATCGACGACCATCGATCCAGAGAGCGCGACGGCGTTTGCCAAGCGCGTAAAGGCGCGCGGCGCGAGCTACGTGGAAGCGCCCTTCATGGGCAGCCGGCCCGCCGCGGAACAGCGCAAGACGGTTTTTTTGATGGGTGGCGCAGAGCCCGGGGTAGGACGAGCGCTTTCGGTGTTGGCGCATCTGTCGAGCGTCCGGCGCCTGGTCGGCAGTGAGGCCCAGGCGGCGGCTTTGAAGCTGTCGTTCAACCTGCACGTGGCCATCACCATGCAGGGGCTGTGCGAGAGCTTGCGCCTCTCGCGGCAGTCCGGTCTGAGCGATGAAGACTACTTCGAGATCTTGCGAGGCACCGCCCTGTGGTCCGGGTTCCACTCGCTGAAGGAGCCCAAGCTGCGGAGCGGCGAATATGCGCCACAGTTCTCGATCAAACATATGCTCAAGGACGTGCGCCTGGCGACCGGGCTCGCTGGCGCTTCCGCTCCGCTCGGGGTCGCAGTCCGCGCGCAGCTCGCGCTAGCGAGCGATGCTGGCTTGTCGGAAGAGGATATGTCGGCGCTGATCGAGGTGCTGTAGCGCAGCGCTCCGTTTCGGAGGATGAGGGCGAACGACGGGCAGCCCGAGCGATGCCGCTTGACGGGTCGATGCGAGGCAACGGATAGACCAGAGCCATGTTACTGACGCGACATTCGACACCGAGCGGGCCGCGCTGGGCCAGAGACGGCGAGTTTCTAGCAGAGGGGTTCCGTCTCGGCGTATTGCTGGAGCTCTCGCCCGCCTTCATCATGCCCTTCCTCGACAGCATCGCCAGCCGCGAGCCAGCGCTCGGTCCCCTGCTGGCCCCGATCGAGAGCGAGCACGAGGTGTGGGCGAGCGGCGTGACCTACAAGCGGAGCCGGGAGGCGCGCACGGTCGAGTCGGCGGTCAAAGACGTCTACGAGAGGGTGTACGTCGCGAGCCGCCCGGAGCTATTTTTCAAGTCGCCCGGCTGGCGCGTGGTCGGTCCGGGGATGAGCATCAGAATCCGTAGGGATAGCCAGTGGAGCGTGCCCGAGCCGGAGCTGACGCTCGTGTTGAATCGCGCGCTGGAGGTGATTGGCTACGCTGCGGGCAACGATGTGTCCTCGCGCGACATCGAGGGTGAAAATCCCCTGTATCTGCCGCAAGCCAAGCTCTACGACGGCAGCTGTGCTTTGGGGCCCGGCATTTTCCTGGCGACGGAGGACGGGCTTGCCAACGTGCCGATTCGCTTGACCATCACGCGGGCAGGCCGCCGTATCTTCGAGGGGGAGACGCGGAGCTCAGAGATGAAGCGGACACTGGCCGAGCTGGCAGGCTATCTGGGACGAGAGCTGAGCTTTCCCCAAGGCGTCTTCCTGATGACGGGGACGGGCATCGTTCCGCCAGACGACTTCAGCTTGCTGGGAGGCGACGTGGTGGAGATCCAAGTCGCCGACGCGAAGCTCGAAAACGAAGTGGCACAGAACTAATGGAAGGCTCGATGTCGCTACAATCGATCTGGATCTCCGGGCGCTGGCAAGCGGAGGCCTCACCAGAAGGGCAACTCTGGTCGTACAATCCGCGCACCGGGGAGCGGCTCGAAGCGCGCTTCCCGATTTCGGGAGAGGCGACGCTGAAGGCGGCTCTGGCCGCCGGCAGCGCAGCGGCAGGCGAGCTGCGCGCGACGGACCCGGCGCGGATCGGGGCTTTTCTGGAGCGCTGCGCGGACAACCTCGAGGCTCGGGCAGACGCCCTGGTGGCCAGCGCACATCTCGAGACGGGGCTGCCGATGGAGCCCCGGCTGAAGAACGTCGAGCTCCCGCGCACGGCCGGGCAGCTGCGCCAAGCCGCCGTAGCAGCGCGCGAGCGCTCGTTTTGCGACGCCTGCATCGACACGAAAAATGAGATCCGATCCATGCGCGGCCCGCTCGGGGGCCCGGTAGCGGTGTTTGGGCCAAACAACTTTCCTTTTGCCTTCAATGCCATGCTGGGCGGCGACTTCGCTGCCGCGATCGCCGCCGGTAACCCCGTGATCGCCAAGGCGCACCCCGGCCACCTCGACACCACGCGCCTCTTGGCAGAAGCAGCGTCAGAGGCGCTGAGCCACAGCGGCTTGCCGGCGGCGAGCGTTCAATTGCTCTACGGCCTGCCGCCGGAGCTCGGGCTCGAGCTGGTCGCGCACCCCAAGCTCGGCGCCAGCGCCTTCACCGGCAGCCGGCGCGCCGGGCTGGCGCTGAAGGCCGCCGCCGATCAGGCGGGCAAACCTATCTATCTCGAGCTGTCAGCGATCAATCCGCTGTTCATCTTGCCGGCGGCCCTGCGCGAGCGCGGCGCCAGCATCGCGAAGGAGCTCGCCGCGTCTTGTACGCTCGGCGCAGGGCAGTTCTGCACCAAGCCCGGCATCAGCGTGCTGTGTGAGGGCGGCCTCGCCGATGCTTTCGCGGCCGAGCTGAAGGGGCTCTTGGAGGCTGCACCCCGCGGGGCGCTGTTCGGGCCTGAGAGCGCGGGGCACGTCAGCGAGAGCCTCGCGGGCTGGCTGTCGCATGGAGCTCAGCTGTTGACGGGTGGGAAGGCCAAAGGCCCGGGGTTCGCGTTCGAAAATACGCTGGCGCTCGTGTCGGGTAGCGACTTTCTAAAGCATCCAAACGCGCTGCAGGCCGAGGCATTTGGCCCCGCGCATTTGCTGGTGTTCGCCCAAGGGACGGACGAGCTCTGCGCGATCGCGAACGCGCTCCAGGGGAGCTTGACCGCTGCCATCTACAGCGACAGTCAGGGGGAAGACGAGCCGGTCGCCCGCGCGCTCGAGCCGCGCTTGCGCCAGCGCGTCGGGCGTTTGCTCAACGACAAGATGCCCACCGGCGTCGCGGTGTCACCCGCGATGAATCACGGTGGCCCTTTTCCTGCGACGGGGCACCCCGGCTTCACGAGCGTGGGCCTCCCCGCGAGCATCGTGCGTTTCACTGCTCTGCACTGCTACGACCAAGTCCGCCCGCAGCGCCTCCCGCCCGAGCTCGCCGATCACAACCCGACCGGGAAGATGTGGCGACGCATCGACGGACACTGGTCGCAGGGGGACGTCAGCCGCAAAGCCTCTTGATAGCCTGGCTGATGCTCGGCGCGTCCAGTCCCTGTTGGACGATCTGCTCGAACGCGCCGCCGTTCCCTCGCACGTGCGTCCCCACCCGCGCGTAGCGCGGCCGTAGCCCTCGCTCGAGCAGCCAGGTGCCGAAGCGCGAACCGAGGCCCGTGCTCCGACTCTGGCTCTCCGCGACCAGCACGAACTCGCTCTGGCCCACGCGCGCGAGCGTCGCCTCATCCACCTGGTTGAGGGTACTCTTGTTGATCAGACCCACGTCGAGGCCCGCCGCTCTGAGCCCCAGCACCGCATCCAGCGCGAGATGCAATACGTCGCCGTAGCTGACGACCCACCCTGCCTTGCCCTCGCGTACGACGTGATCGACCCCAGGTTCGAAGCGATAGCCCTCGCCGTAGAGCGGCTTGCCAGCGTCGTCCTGAATGTCGGGCAGCGCGGCGCGCGGCGAGAAGATGAAACGCAAGCCCGCGTCGGAGAACACGCGGTGAACCACCGCGCGCATCTGGTGTTGGTCTGCCGGGAAGTAGAGGCGCGTGCTATCGCCCGGACCGAGGCCGTTGTCGGCGAAGAAATTATTGATGCCGAAATGGCAGGTGTTGTCCAGGATGTCGGCCACGCCGGCGTGCGAGAAGTGAGCCAGCACGTTGCTCTCGTTCAAGCGCGCCATCGAGACTTCGGACACGATCATCTCCAGGAACGCCGAGAACGTGCCGAACACCCCCTGGTAGCCCGGCTCCGAGCCAAAGCCGGCGGCCGCGGAAAAATTGCTGCGCTCCATGATGCCGCCCGCGACGTAGACCTCTGGCCAGGCCTTGGCGATGACGGATAGGCCGCACGAGCCCGCCAGGTCGCTGTCGACGACCCAGGTGCGAGCGCGCGTCGCTTTGTCGAGCCCCTCGAGTACCTCGGAGAGCGCCTCGCCGAAGACGGTGCGCACGGCCGTGCGGGCGCCGGAGCTGCCGCGCAGCTGAGGAAGCTTGGGCGCGGGCTTCGCGTCTTCGAGCACACGTGCCGCGGCCTCGTGGCCTCGGGCGCGCAAGTACTCGATGCCCGCGGCAACCGGGATGGCGTCGTGCCCCTTGGGGCTGCCTTCGATCCCTGCGATGCCGGGCGCCATAGGCCGTTTGCAGAGCAGGGCTGCGGGCCCTTTGCTCGTGAGCAAGCGCCGCATCGCGCCGTGCAGGGCATGCACGTCCTCGGCGTTCACGCTCTCCACCCGGAGCCCGTGCCCGGCCAAGGTCTTCTGAAGATCGTAGCCCTTCAGATACTGGCTGGGATGACCCGAAATCGTCACGTCGTTGTCATCGATGATGAGCTTGACCTCGAGACCGCGAGCCACTGCGAAGCGCGCGGCCTCTGCGCTATTGCCCTCCTGCTGTGAGCCGTCCGAGCCAAACAGCACCAGCGCCTTGTCCGGCTCGCGCGCGGCGATGCCGTTCACGTACGGCCACAGGTGGCCGAGCCGCCCGGAGGAAAAAGTGATGCCCGGCGTGAAGCCCCGCTCGGGATGCCCCGGAAGCTTCCACTCCGCTTCGCGGTAGTGCAAGAGCGACTCCGCGCGCAGGTGCCCGTTGAGCACGCTCATCAAATATTGAATGGCGACACGGTGCCCCGCCTCGTCGTAGTAGTGGGGCAAGATGCGAGGGTTGCCGCGCATGAAGGCATCCGCCAGCAGCAACTCTGGCGTGATGTCGTAAGCACCTCCAGTGTGGCCCCCCAAGCCGCGAGCGTGTGCCAACGCCGTAAAGAACACGATCGCGTCGCGCGCGAGCTGAACGTTGGCGCCGAGCTGCCGGGCAGCGGCGGGGGTCAGCGACTCCGCCGCCAGATCGAGAGAAAGTGGCACATACGCGCCGAGATCGATGGGAAAACTCATTACGACTCCAGTCTGAGCCGCGTCAGTCGCGCGTTTCCCTACCCCTGTCAAGGCTTGGGGGCCGACGGGGCTACCCAGTCGAAGCGCTCAAGGCAAGGCGTCTTCGATGGCCTCGACGAGGCTCGGGTCGTCCGGCTTGGTCTTGGGCCGAAAGCGCCGCACTGCGCCATCCGCACCCACAAAAAACTTCTCGAAGTTCCACTCCACGTCTCCGGCTTTACCGCTCGCGTCGGCGACCTTTGTCAGCTCCGTGTAGAGAGGGTGACGGTCAGGGCCATTGACGGAGAGCTTTTCGAACATGGGAAACGTGACGCCATAGTTGGCGGTACAAAACTCGGTGATTTGCTCGGCGCTGCCCGGCTCTTGCGCGCCAAACTGGTTGCACGGGAAGCCGAGCACCGTGAGACCTCGCTCACCGTATTGCTCGTGCAGAGCCTGGAGCCCCGCGTACTGAGGGGTGAGCCCGCACTTGGACGCCACGTTGACGATGAGGAGGGCCTGGCCCTGATAGTCTTCGAGCGAACGCGGGTCGCCGCCCAGGGTTCGGAGCTTTAGATCGTACTTCATGAGGCGATTGTCGATTGAGCCGGAGCGGAGTTCAAGGGCGAGGGACGCGGTCCGTACCGGACGGATGGCTGATGCAGCTCAGCGGCTATCGTACGCTCGAAATACACCGTAAAAACACTTACGTCGTGTTTGGACCGCGTGCAGTCGAGAACCGAGGAGCCACAGAATGATTCGAGAGTTGGACGCCCAAGAGAACAGCAGTAGCCACCTGACCACGCCCGGAGTTCGAACGGGCATGTCGACCCCTGCGCTGCGGCGTGCGCTCATCGATCACTTGCTCTACACCTGCACCAAAGACATCAGCGACGCGACCCCCTTTGATTTCTATCGTGCGCTCTCACACGCGGTGCGAGACCGCCTGATCCACCGCTGGCTCGCGACGCGGAACACGTACCTCGCCAACGGCGACGTCAAGCTCGTGTGTTACCTGTCTTCGGAGTTCTTGATCGGGCGCAGCCTGGGCTTGTGCCTGGTCAACTTGGGCCTCGAGGATCAGATCGCGGAGATCTTGCGCGAGCACGGCTGTGATCTGGAGACGGTGCTGGAGTGTGAGAGCGACCCCGGGCTCGGCAATGGCGGCCTCGGGCGGCTGGCGGCTTGTTTCATGGACTCCCTCGCCACGATGGAGCTGCCCGCGATGGGCTACGGCATTCGCTACGACTACGGCATCTTCAAGCAGCTCATGAAAGACGGTCAGCAAGTCGAGCAGCGTGACGACTGGCTCCAGGACGGCAGCGCGCGCGAAATGCCGCGCTACGAGCTGTCTCAGATCGTCAACTTCGGCGGGCGGGTCGAGACGCACACCGAAGCTGGCGGGCGCCTGAAGGTGCATTGGGTCGACACGGAGCAGGTGATCGGCCTGCCTTACGACATCTACATCGTCGGCCACCAGACGGACACGGTAGGGACGCTGCGGCTCTGGTCCGCGCGCGCCACGCGCGATTTCAACCTGGCGTTGTTCAATGAGGGTGACTTCCGGCGTGCGGTAGAACAGAAGATCGACAGTGAGAGCATCTCCAAGGTGCTCTACCCCAACGACTCGACAGACGCAGGCAAGCGGCTGCGGCTGCAGCAGCAGTACTTCTTCGTGGCTTGCTCGATCGCGGACGTCGTGCGCCGCTACAAGACGCGGCACAGCACGTTTGACGACCTGCCGGATCGCATCGCCGTCCAGCTCAACGACACGCACCCGAGCATCGCGGTGGCAGAGCTGATGCGCGTGCTCGTCGATCTGGAGAACCTCGAATGGGATCGTGCGTGGGACCTGTGCCAACGGACCTTCGGATATACCAACCACACCCTCTTGCCCGAGGCGCTCGAGAAGTGGCCCGTGCGCATGTTTGAGAAGCTGCTGCCCCGGCACCTGCAGATCATCTACGAGATCAACCGGCGCTTCCTCAAGACGGTGCACGTGCGTTGGCCTAACGACACCGAGCGGCTGCAGCGCATGAGCTTGATCGAAGAGGGCCCGGACAAGCAGATCCGCATGGCGAACCTCGCCACCGTCGGCTCGTTCAGCGTGAATGGCGTGGCCAAGCTGCACACGGAGCTGATCAAGGAGGACCTGCTCAAGGACTTCTACGAGCTGTGGCCCGAGCGCTTCAACAACAAGACGAACGGCGTGACGCCGCGGCGCTGGCTCTTGCACGCCAACAAGCCACTGAGCGACCTGATCACCACGCGCATCGGCTCGGACTGGACGCTGCGCGACTTCAACCAAATCAAGCGGCTACGGGACCACGTCGGAGACGAAGCCCTGCTCGAGAAGCTCTGGAGCGTCAAGCGGCAGAACAAGCTCGCGGTCGCGCGCCTGGTCAAGGAACGCATCAACGTAGACCTCGATCCGGACAGCATGTTCGTCGTACAGGTCAAGCGCATCCACGAATACAAGCGCCAGCTCTTGGCGATTTTGCAGGTCATCTCCCTATATATCGACATCAAGCGCGACCCCAACATGGCGATCGTCCCGCGCACCTACATTTTCTCCGGGAAGGCCGCCCCGGGCTACCAGATCGCCAAGCAGCACATCCACTTGATCAACGACGTGGCCGACATCATCAACGGTGACCCGGCTATCTCGAGGCGGATCCGCGTCGCTTTCGTCCCGAACTATGGCGTGTCGCTCGCCGAGGTGTTGATCCCCGGCGCCGACCTGTCCGTACAGATCTCGCTTGCGGGCAAAGAGGCCTCCGGCACGGGCAACATGAAGTTGACGATGAACGGGGCGCTCACGATCGGCACTCTCGACGGGGCCAACGTGGAGATCCGTGAAGAGGTCGGGGAGGAGAACTTCTTCCTCTTTGGCCTGACCGCCCCCGAGGTCAAGGAGGTGCGCAATCGCGGCTACAACCCCAACACCTACATCGACCGGAGCCCACGGCTACGCGAGGTCGTTGGCATGTTGGAGAAAGGCTTCTTTAGCCCGAACGACCCCCACCGGTACGCCTCCGTGGTCGACAATCTAAAGAACGTAGATGCGTTCATGGTCTGCGCGGACTTCGACGCCTATGTCGCGACGGAAGCCGAGGCCGCTCGCCTGTACACGGATCGCCGCACCTGGTCCCGCAAGGCGCTGCTCAACATCGCCGGATCGGCCCGCTTCTCGAGCGACGAGACCGTCAGCCAGTACGCCGAGGAGATCTGGAAGATCCGCCCCGTGCCCGTCGATATGAGCAAATTCGCGGAACCTTGATGGATCTGCCGACGCTGCGCCGATTCCGCCGTGCGCTTGGCGCGGCGGTCTCGCTCTCGGCGATCGCGCTGGTGATGGCCAAGACGCGTGGCCCAGGCCCCGAAGCGGGGGCCAACGCCGTGGGGATGGTCGCCGCGCTCGCGTTCGTGGGGTCGCTCGCGCTCTTGATCCTGGTCTGGCGTAAGGAGCACGCGGCCGACCGAGCTGGGTTCGCCGATCGAGAACGAAAGCAGCTCGCGCTCTTCCAGCTGCAGCTCACGCTCGCCAAAAAGAAGGCAGACGGCGCGACCCGAGAGCCCACCGGGCGCTGAAGCGCGAAGGCAACGCAGAAAGGGGCGCTCTCAGCCCTCGGCGGCCTCGCGTGAAGCCGCGGCAGTGTAGACGGCGCGCTTGATCACCCCTTCGAGATCGATGGCTCGCACGAGGGCGCCTGACGCCTCGCGCGGCGCTGTGCCGTCACCGAGCTCAGCGGGCGAGAGATAGTCTTCGGGTCGGGCGGTGAGCACGATGATCTGAATGCGCAGAGCCGCCTCGCGCAGCGTCTGGCGAAACCACTCCGCGCGCCGGCGGTGCGTCTGCGCCAAGTGATCGTCGAGCACGATCGCGGTCTGCAGGTGCTCGGCAATGCACAGGCGCAAGATGGTGGCCAGCTGCTCCTGCGTGCCCTCGGACAGATCGCGATAGGCACGCGCCTGCCCCGCCACGAACACGCCCTGAAGCCCGAGGCCCGAGTCGAGACCCACGTTGCGATAGCGCCCTTCGGTCAAGCGCTCGAAGCGCTCGCTGACGGGCGCCTCCAGCGCTCGGCCGAGGTGTGCGCCTGCTTCGTTCTCGACCCCGCGCAGCGTCTCTGCGAGCAGGCGAAAAGCTTCGTATTCGCGCTCCTGGTCGAGCTCGAGCGCGCGGGCACGCTCCAGCGCTTCCCGCGTCTGCCGCTCTCGCTCGACCACCACGTCTCCGCCGACGTGCCCGAGCGCACCCTCTGCACGCCGCAATTCACCGACCGAGCGCTGGAGCTCGGCCCGCGCTCGCTCGAGCTCGCCTTCGCTTCGCGCCAGGTCTTCGAGCGTCAGCTCATCGAGCTCGCCGAACCCACGGAGCTCGGCCTCTGCGCGCTCGAGCTCCAGGCGACCCGCTAGCATGTCGACCCCACCCAAGTGATGCTCGCGTTCGCGCACACGGGCGGCCAGCGTGAGCTCTCCTTCTCGCGCCGCCAAGCTCGCCGCCTGAGCGGCGTCGTGAGCGCGGCGGGCTTCGCTGAGGGCCAACGCCGCCTGCTCCCGCGCGCGGCGCGCGTCGGCGCTTTGCAGAGCGAGCCGGCGCTCCCAGGCCTCGAGCTTGCCCGCGGCAGCCGCTTTGGCCTGTTCGGCGCTCGTCACGCGCTGCTTCAGCTGCAGAAGCGACGGCCGCTCGACGTCCGAGAGGCCGTGCCGTGCCAAGGCGGCGTCACGTCGTGTGCTCGCGGCGTCTCGGCTCTCAGCGAGCGCACCGAGCCGTGTCGTGACTCGTACCAACGCCGCTGCTCGAGCTTCGAGCGCGGCGCTCGCGCGGGCTCGTTCGGCATTGGCAGCCCCGATGCGCTTCTGGAGCTCGACCTCCCAAGCCGCCCCCAGCTCGTCCAGCGGCCCGCGCAGCTCCGAAAGCTCCAGGCGGCCGAGCGCCTGCCGCCGCTGCTCGGCGCGTTGCTCCCACACCTCGAGCTCGAGCCCACGCTCTCGCTTCTCCGCGGCGCGAGCCTCGAGCGATACGGACTCGCGCAGCGCCGCCGCAGCGTCGCGCAAACGCGCCCGCTCTGCCTCGAGCCGTTCGGCCAAAGCGTCGAGCGTGTCCGCCCCGGCCGCCTGCAGCAAGGGGACCGCCTCTTCGGCCCAGCGCCGCTCGAGCAGGGCCAGCTTCTCTCGCAGCTCAGGATCTCCAGCCACGGCTTCGAGCTCGATGCCCCCAGACACCCGCGCCTGCACCCGACTGCGACCGCGGCTCCAGATCCGCTGCCCGGTGCCCACCCGTCGCGGCTCGGCCACTCCGTCGATGGAGAGCGCCACGTCACAGCCGACGGGCAGCGTCAGAGCGACAGCGAGCCCGACCTCGAGGCGACCCGCCGCGACCCGAATCTGCCCGTCCAGGCTGCGCAGCTCGTTGAGCGTCGCGGGAGACGTCTCGGCGAGGCGGCGCCCGGCGGCGTCATCGGCCGTGGCGCGAGCCCTGAGCGCGCTCGCTTTCGCCTCGAGCTCGAGTGCAT
The DNA here is from genome assembly GCA_043747815.1 of Deltaproteobacteria bacterium. GTDB lineage: Bacteria > Myxococcota_A > Polyangia > Polyangiales > Polyangiaceae > SZUA-265. Next base: position 21,248 of record JAYTOL010000037.1, on the reverse strand, counting down.
CGCCGCGCGCGGCGCGAGCCCTGTCGGCGCATGCGTTGGCTTCGCGCCACTGGCAAGCGAGCTCGAGCTGACGCGCTTCGGCGAGCGCTGCCTCCACCTCCTGCAGCTTCTGTCGGAGCGCCCCCTCAGCGGCTTCGGCGACCTCGAGCTCGCGGTGCTCCGCCTGCCACGCCGCTTCTGCCGCCAGTGCGGCGGACTCCAAAAGTGTGAGCTCTTCCGCGGCCAGCAACGCCTCGCGCCGCTCCTGGTGCTCAGCCTGCAGAGCCGCTCGCTCGAGCGCCTGCCGTTCGAGCGGGAGCTCACTGCTCAGGTCCGCGAGCGCTCGATCACCAGCGGCGGCGCGGGCTTCCGCCTCACTGAGGAGCGCGGCAGCGGCTGCGAGCTTTTGTGCGTTGAGCTCGGCTCGCTCACGTGTCGCGCCGAGCTCGGCCCTGAGCCGGGTCAACTCTGCCTGCAAGCCAGCGTGGCCGAGGACGACGTGCTTGGCCGCCGAGTGGCAGTCGATAGCGCGCTGATGCGCCGCGCGCCGCTCGAGCAGGGCTGCTTGGGCCGTGACACGCTGCTCGAGCGCCGCCACTTCAGCCTCCTGGGCCAGCCGCTCGTCGCTCAGCTGCTCGATACGCTGCTGCACGTCTTCGCTCTCGCGCCGCTGATGGCTCAGGCGCTCGAACTCCTGCGCGAGCTGGGTGATCTGCTCCTTGAGCGGGGCGAAGGGAGAATTTTGGCCCGTCTTGCGGCGCCCCGTGGGCGTGAACGCCGCGTCGACCTTGGCCTGCGCCGCCTCGAGCACGCGCTTGAACAGCGGGTCTTGCGCCAGGGCGGCGAGTGCGTCGTGCAGGCGCTCTCGCCCGGAGGTGTCCCGATCGCCGATCAGTGTTCGCTCCAGGATCATGGGCACGCCCGCTTGTGCCGCGAGCAGCACATGGCTCAAAAAGCTCTCCGGCAACCCTTTCCCGCCGCCCTTGCCCCCGGGCGCCTCGATGCCCCAGCGCAAGAGCTCGCGCAGGCGCCGATCGACGGCTCGCCCTCGCTCGTCTTCGTGAAACGACAGCCCGTCCGGCGAGCTCTCGAGGCGCGCCGAGCCGAGCGAGCCCAGACCAAAGGTCTTGGTGACCCGATACACGACGGCGTCGCTTTCGAAGCTCAGGCTCACGCGAGGCGGCTCAGCGCCATGCCAGGCCACGAAAGCTTGATGCGCCGTCGAATCCGCCGGTAGGAGCAGCGCTGCCCGCATCGCCGAAGCGAGCGTGGTCTTGCCGAGGTCGTTGGGCCCGTACAGCACGTTGAGGCCCGGACCGAAGTCCAGCAAGGCTTCGTCGATCGCCCGGTACGAGCGCACCTCGAGTCGACGAAACTTCACTCAGCTCGCCTCACGCGTCAGCCGGTACAACTGGTAGAGCGCGCGCCGCGCGATCTCGCCTTGGTCAGTGTCTGGACCGTGTTGCTGCTCGAGCTCGCGCAAGCGCGCCGCCGCCCGCCGTAGCACGTCCGGTGCCTGCTCGAGCGTCGCCTCTAGATTGAGCGTATCCAGCCGCAGCCGTGCACGGTCGACCTGCAGGACCCCGACAGTGCCGTGCGCTGCATCCGTACCGGAGAGCTGGATCAGGATTTTCTCGATGGCGTCAAATTCATCGACGCTGGCGCGCAGGTCGAGCACGAGGCGCACGACATGCTGCCGGAGGTCGCGCGCCGCCAGGCCTTCGAGCTCCTCCAGGCTGGTGACCGTGAGGACCTCCCAGCTAAAATGCCCCACCAACTCCTCGCGCACCAGAGCGCGCCGCCGCCGGTCCTTGGGAAAGTACACGACCGCGGCGTGGCCCGGCTTTCTTTCGCCGAAGTGGGTCGGCTCCGGCGCGCCGGGGTAGACGGTCGGCGCGTGCCGATCAGGCGTCACGTCACGGAAGCCGTGGGTGTCCCCGATCGCCAAGTAGTCGAGCCCTTTTCGCTCCGCCGCGTCGGGCGCGATGGGGAAGTTGATCTGACAACCCGGCAGGTCGAAGGTCTGGCCATGCACCATGCCGATGCGCACGCCCTCGTCGCCGCGCTGGCGCTCCGGCAGCAGGGTCAGCGCCAGGTCCCGACTCTCCGAGCGGGAGCGACAGGGCGCCGCGAAGAGCATGGCGCCGTCTGCGAGCTCGAAGCTGAAGTCGTCGCGATCCACAACGTGCACCCAGTCCGGCAAGGCCGAACGAAACGCATGATTTTTGGCGTACACGCCATTCTGCGTCAGCGGATCGTGATTGCCGGGCAGGAGAAACAGCGGTCGCCCCACCCAGCGCCGAGCTTGAAGCTTTCGCGAGAGCCCCTCCCACCACTCGCGCGGTGGATCCGGATCGTCAAACAAATCCCCCGCGCACAGCACGGCGTGCACCGTGTGCCGCTCCGCCAGCCCCAGGATCCGATCGACGACCTCCAGCCGAGCGCGCGACAGCCGCAGACGCGCGTCCGCGTCGAAGCTCGGGAATGTCATTCCGAGGTGCCAGTCGGCGGTGTGCACGAGCTTCAGCGCCACAAGGCCCTCGCCTGCGAGTAGCTCGTCATCCAATCACAAACTCCACGTCCAGAATCGACTCTCGCTCCGGCGGTGCATAGCGCCGATCATAGGCATGCTTTCGCCAGCGCTGGTAGCCATCGTCATCTCGGGATTGCAGACGGGCGAGCTCCGCGTCAAGTGCTTCCAGCTCGCGCTCCGACCGCTCGAGCAGCGCCTCCACCCGCGTGCGCGCGTCGGAGCCGGCTGCCGTGTCGCGATCTCGCCGGCCGCTCTTGATGCGACGGGTGACCTCTTCCCGGCTTCGCTTCAGGATCAGCACGCGATCTTCGATGAAGCGCTCCAGCTGGCTCATCGCGCGTTCGAAGAGCTGCTGCTCCAGCACCGACACGGCGCGCTCATCGAGGAAAAGCGCCTCCTCGACGGCCTCCTGGAGCTCCGACTCGGTCACCGCCGTCTCGAGCTCCGGCAGGGGCTCGAGCGGCCCGTGCAGCAAGCGCAGCGTGGTCTCAGGATCGATCCCGGGATGCCCTTGCTCCAGCACGGCAACGGGTACGAGGCGATCGACCGGCTCAAAACCGGGGTAACGCAGCTTGATGACGCGGAGCCGACCGCGGCGACCGCGCAGCGGCAAGAGCTCTGGGCTCGGGTCTGCCTGGCCCATGCGTATTCGGAACGGCTCGCGCGTGGAGTCCCGCGCGGCGGCAGCGGCGAGCTGCACGAGCGGATGGCCGAGGTGCAGCGCTTCGCCAGCGGAGAGGGCTCGATTGGCCCCGATCACCACGTGCACGCCGGCGCTGAACGGCTCGGGCAAGACCTGGTTGGGCTCGACCTCGATGCCCACCCCGGCGCTCGAGGCGCTACGAAGATAGCCGACCCGGCGATCCTGCAGGTAGTCGCAGAGCAGGCGCTCGAGGTCCCGATCCAACTCACCGAGATGCAGCGGCAGCTCCTCTGCGATATGGCGAAAGGTCTTGCGCACGCTCGCGTCGAAGCGCGACGCGATGAGCCCTGCCGTGCGCTCGTGGCTGGCCTCCACCTCGGCGCGCTGGAGATCGAGAGAGGCGCTCAGGCGGGACAACCCCGCTTCGATCTGAGCCACGCTGCGAGCCCCCTGATAAATGCGCGAGAGCTCGCTCACAAAATCGCTGGAGAGCGCCGAGAGCACGACGCCGGGGCTCTGCCCGCTCGGCTCGTACAGTACGTGATCCGAGGCGTCTAACACGGCGCCGAACAGCTCGAGCTTGCGGCTCAAAATTTCGAAGGTCAAGCGTTGAGCGGCGTTATCGCGCGCCAGAAAATTGATGACTGTGACGTCTCGCTGCTGACCGTAGCGGTGGCAGCGCCCGATGCGTTGTTCGATGCGCTGCGGGTTCCACGGGAGATCATAATTAATCACCGTGTCGCAGAACTGTAGATTGAGCCCCTTGGCGCCGGCCTCGGTCGCGATGAACACGTGCGAGCGGCTCCTGAACTCGTGCACCAACGCCAGGCGCACCGCCACGTCGCGGCTCGGGCGTGCACCCTCCCCGAGGTTCTTGGCTACTTCTTCCTCCCAATGCCGCAGGGCCTCGATCGCTCGGGGCGAGACGTTTTGCCCTCGAAACAGCGTGATCTCGCCGTCCTCTGCCAGGCCCGAGCCGATCAACAGCTCGCGCAGGTAGTCCTGCGTCGACAGCGACTCGGTGAAGATCACGAGCTTGCCGCTGCCTTCTCCCCGCGCGGCGGCCTGGCTCGACACGCGCACGGCGTCGAGCAGCGCCCGCGCCTTGCTGTCGGTGGCGAGGCCCCCGAGCCGCGCAATCAAGCTCTCCACGAGCGCGAGCTCGGCCGAGATGTTCGCGGCTTCGGGCGCGGGCCCTTCGTCGCTGTCCGTTGGCGCGACCTCGTCGCCCTCCTCCAGGTCATCGGCAAGCTCGAGCGCTGGATCGACGTCTGCGCCCGCGAGCAGGCCGCGCAAGCGCTCCGCGACCCGCCCCAGGCTGGTCGCGAGGGCCCGGTGTGACGAGGCCATGCGGCGATGAAAGCCGAGCACCAGCAGACGCCGATGCGGGCCGCGAAATGCTGCGAGCCCCGGCGTGAGCAGATACAGGGTCACGTCGTCGTAGAGGGCGCGTTCGTCCGGGGTCATGTCGTACTCGAACAGGCGGGCCCGCCGCGTCACGAACGGCGTCTTCATGAACTCCTGGGCCTGGCGCCGCAACGTTCGGCGCACGACGACCTGCATGCGGCGCTGCAGATCCAGCTCCTGACCGGACAACAGCATGCGGTCGTCGTCAGAGCAGAACATCTGACGAAATGTCGGCAAATCTCCGAGCAACGTGCCGCTCCGGTCCACGTACTGGACGAGGCCCCAGAGCTCCGCGAGCGAATTCTGAAGCGGCGTCGCCGTGAGCAACAGCACGGGCGTCTGCCCGCCCAGGAGCAGCCGCAAGCGGCCCGCGATCTTGGCGTACGGCGAGTCGCTGATGTAGTTGCCGGAGCGATCGAAGCGGCGATAGATGCCTGCGAAGACCTCGTGCGCTTCATCGACCACGCACAGGTCGAAAGGGCCGGCCGAGAGCAGGCGCGACAGCCCGAGCTCGCTGCCGAGCAGGTCGCGACCGATCAGAAACACGCCCGGCCCTTCGAAGGCGTCCGCGCCCAGGCCGGGCTCGGTGGCGGTTACGCCGAAGAGCGTGAAGAGCTCCTCGCGCCACTGACCGAGCAGGGCTTTGGGCGCCACGAGCAGGATGCGGGTCGCCCCCTCGGCACGTAGCTGGGCCATCACCAGGCCTGCCTCGATGGTTTTTCCCAGCCCCACCTCGTCAGCCAGGATGCAGCCCCCCTCACGCACCCTCCCGAGCGCGAAAATCACCGCGTCGACCTGGTGAGGGTTGGCGTCGATGCGCCCGCCGCGCTGGGCCGACGCATAGCGACGACCCTCGGTCGAGCGGCGCAAACCGAGGAGTTGCTCGGCCAACAAACGCCGATGGATGGGGTGGGACATTGGGGAAGACGCCAACGCGGCGACGGACCCTAATCGGAGAAACCTGAAGTCCGCGCCGGGTTTCGACCAATGTAGAGAAAGTGCCGACTGCAGAGGCGCCTATCTGGCCGGGTTCGCCCTGCCCCTGACGCGCGGCTCGGCCACCAGGCCCACGGCCTTGCCTAGCTTGACACTTTGGGGCTCAAATATGGTAATCCGTCTATCTCGATGGACGGATGCCTCTCTCTGGAATCCATGGTGGAGCTGATGAGCGCCATGGCGGACGGCACACGAGTTCGCCTCCTGGCGTTGCTCGCCGCCGAGGAGCTGACCGTCGCGGAGCTGACCCAAATCACCAACCTCACTCAGTCGAGAATTTCTACTCATCTCGCTAAGTTGCGCGATGCCGGTTTGCTCCGGGACCGGCGCGCGGGCTCGTCGAGCTTCTACGCGCTCGACAGCAGCATGCCGGAGCACGCCCGGCAGCTTTGGTCACGGCTCCAGGCGTCATTGACGGACGCCGTGATCGAATCCGATCGCCGCCGGCTCGATGACCTTTTGCGGGCCAGGGCGGGAAAGAGCCCCTGGCTCGACGCTGTGGCCGGCGAGATGGAACGGCACTACTCTCCCGGGCGCACCTGGGAGGCGACCGCGCGTGGGCTGCTCGGTTTTTCTCTGCTGGGGGACGTGCTGGATCTGTGCTCGGGGGATGGCGTGCTCGCGGAGCTCGTGGCCCCGCACGCCAAGAGCATCGTGTGCCTCGATCGCAGTGAGCGCATGGTAAAAGCGGCTCGGAAAAGGCTGGGGCGCTTCGACCACGTCCTCTGCCGGCAAGGCGACATGCACGAGCTGCCCTTCGAGAGAGAGAGCTTTGATCAAATCATTTTCTTCAATGCCCTCACCTACTCACACGCGCCCGACGTCGTGACGCGCGAGATGGCTCGTGTGCTACGCCCCGGCGGTACGCTCGCGCTGATGTGCTTGCACCGTCACTCCCATGAGGCCATCACGGCCCAATACCAGCACCTCGTCCCCGGCTTCGAGATCGGCGAGCTCACGTCGCTGCTCGAAACCAACGGGTTTGACGTACGGCAGTGCCGTATCTGTTCACGCGAGCGCAAGAAGCCGTACTTCGAGGTCGTCTCAGCCTTTGCCCAGCCCCGAAAGGGCGAAATCCAGCCATGACACAGCCGAGCTCCGTGACCGAGTCCGAGATTGGAAAGACCATCCGCGCTCTTTGCGCCGAGCGCATCCTGGTGCTCGACGGAGCCATGGGGACGGCGCTCCAGAAGTACCACCTGGACGAGAACGACTACCGCGGGGAGCGCTTCAAGAGCCACCCGAGCGAGCTCAAGGGCAATAACGACCTGCTGGCTCTGACGCGGCCGCATATCGTGCGGGAGATTCACGGTGCGTACCTCGCTGCGGGTAGCGACATCATCAGCACCAACACGTTCAGCGGCACTAGCGTCTCCCAGGCCGACTACGGGCTGGAATCCATCGTCTATGACCTGAACCTCGAAGCGACGCAGCTCGCGCGTTCGGTGGCGCTCGAATACAGCGACCGCACGCCGGACAAGCGCCGCTTCGTGGCCGGTGCGATGGGCCCCACCACCAAGATGCTCAGCCTGTCTCCGGACGTGAGCGACCCGGCCATGCGCGCCGCGACCTTTGACGAGATGCTCGCCGCTTATCGCCAGCAGGCGCTCGGCTTGATCGACGGCGGCGCGGACCTGCTCCTGGTCGAGACCGTGACCGACACGCTCACGCTCAAGGCGTGCTTGCGCGCGATCGAGGGCATCTTCGCGGAGAAAGGGCGGGCCTTGCCGCTCATGTTGAGCGTCACCATCGTCGACAAGAGCGGCAGAACGCTCTCCGGTCAGACGATCGAAGCGTTTTGCACCTCCGTCATGCACGCTCGCCCGCTCAGCGTCGGCATCAACTGCTCGCTCGGCGGGCGGGAGATGCGGCCGTTCCTCGAGGACCTGAGCCGCGTCGCCCCGTCGCTCGTCACCTGTTACCCGAACGCTGGCTTACCAAACGCGTTCGGCGGCTACGACGAGGCCGCGGCCGAGACGGCGAGCATCATCGGTGATTTCGCCGAGCACGGCTTCGTCAACATGGTGGGTGGCTGCTGCGGCACGACCGATGATCACATCCGCGCCATCGCAGAGCGCGTCAAGCACCTGCCGCCGCGCAAACTGCCGGAGCCCGCGGACCACGGGCGCCTGAGCGGCCTGGAGGTGCTCGAGCTGCGCTCGGACAGCAACTTCCTGATGATCGGCGAGCGCACCAACGTCACCGGCAGCCGCAAATTCGCGAGCCTGATCCAGTCCGGCGACTATACGACCGCGCTCGAGGTAGCGGCCGAGCAGGTCAAGAGCGGCGCCAACATCATCGACGTCAACATGGACGAGGGCATGCTCGACTCCGAGGCGGCCATGACCCGCTTCTTGAACATGCTGGCGACCGAGCCCGAGATCGCTCGCGTGCCGGTCATGATCGACAGCTCCAAGTGGTCGGTGATCGAAGCCGGCCTAAAATGCGTCCAGGGCAAGTCGATCGTCAATAGCATCAGCCTGAAGGAGGGCGAGTCCGAGTTTCTCGAGCGGGCGCGCCTCGTGCACAGCTACGGCGCCGCCGCGGTGGTGATGGCCTTCGACGAGGCGGGCCAGGCCGATACGACGGAGCGCAAGTTCGAGATCTGCAAGCGGGCTTACCACCTGCTCATCGATCAGGTGGGCTTCGACCCTTACGACATCATCTTCGACCCGAACGTGTTTGCGGTGGCCACGGGCATCGAGGGCCACAATCGCTTTGGCATGTACTTCATGGAAGCGACGCGCCTGATTAAGGCGCACCTGCCCGGTGCCAAGGTGAGCGGCGGCATCAGTAACCTCTCCTTCTCGTTCCGCGGTAACGACATCGTGCGCGAGGCCTTCCACTCGGCGTTTCTGTATCACGCCATCAAGGCCGGGCTCGACATGGGCATCGTGAACGCCGGGCAGCTCGCCGTGTACGAGGATATTCCGAAGGAGCTGCTCGAACACGTCGAAGACGTGCTCTTCGATCGGCGCCCCGACGCGACCGAGCGCATGGTGGAGCTGGCCGACCGCGTCAAGGGCGGTGGAAAAAAGCGCGCCCTCGATCTGAGCTGGCGCGAGCGCTCGGTGGATGAGCGCATCAAGCACGCGATGGTGCAAGGCGACGCACAGTACATCGAGCAAGACGTAGAAGAGGCACGCCTCGCCGCCACGCGCCCGCTCGACGTGATCGAAGGGCCGATGATGGCCGGCATGAGCGTCGTCGGAGACCTGTTCGGCGCGGGCAAGATGTTCCTGCCCCAGGTGGTCAAGAGCGCCCGAGTGATGAAGCGCGGGGTCGCGTACCTCGAGCCTTTTATCCAGGCTGAAAAGGCCGAGGGCGCCAAGCCCGTGGCCAAGGTCGTGCTCGCCACGGTCAAGGGCGACGTGCACGACATCGGCAAGAACATCGTGGGCGTGGTGCTCGGCTGCAATAACTACGAGATCATCGACCTCGGGGTGATGGTGCCCGCCGAGCGCATTCTGGACGCTGCGGTGGAGCACAAGGCGGACATGGTGGGCCTGAGCGGATTGATCACGCCGAGCCTGGAAGAGATGGCGCACGTCGCCAAGCGCATGGAAGAGCGCGGGATGAAGCTGCCGTTATTGATCGGCGGCGCGACGACCAGCCGCCAACATACAGCCGTGAAAATCGCGCCGAACTATTCGAACACGGTCGTACACGTGCTGGATGCGTCGCGCGCCGTCAACGTCGTCTCCCAGCTGCTTGACGAAAAGGCGGGGCCCGAGTTCATCAACCAGAACAAGGGCGAGCAGGGGCGGCTGCGCGATCTGCACGGCAACCAGAAGGTCACGACCTTGCTCCCCTACAGCCAGGCCCAGCGGCGCAAGCCCGAGCTCGACTGGAGCGCCAAGGCGCTGCCCGCGCCCGAGTTTACAGGGCGGCGCTTGCTCAAAGCGTACGATATCGGGAAAATAGCGCCCTACATCGACTGGACGTTCTTCTTCAGCGCCTGGGAGCTGCGCGGGAAATTCCCGGGCATCCTGCAGCACGAACGCTATGGCGCCGCCGCGCGCGAGGTCTTCGAGAACGGCAAGGAGATCCTGAACAAGATCATCGAGGGGCGGCTGCTCACGGCGAACGCTGTGTACGGCTTCTGGCCGGCCCAGAGCGTGGGCGACGACATCGTGCTGTACGAGGACGCGACGTGCAGCGCTCCTGCCATGCAATTTCACATGCTGCGCCAGCAGAGCCCAAACCAAAAGGCCTGCCGCAGCCTCGCAGACTTCGTGGCCCCCCGCGAGACGGGGCTCTGCGACTACGTGGGCGCCTTTGCCCTCACGACCGGCGTCGGCGCGGATGAGCTCGCGCACCGCTACGAGCGAGACAACGACCAGTACAACTCGATCATGGTCAAGGCCATCGCGGATCGCCTGGCGGAAGCCTTCGCGGAGCTCCTGCACGAGCGTGCTCGGCGAGAGTCGGGTCATCCGATCGAGGACCTGACGATCGAGGACCTGATCGAGGAGCGTTTCCACGGCATTCGGCCGGCGTTCGGCTATCCCGCCTGCCCGGACCACACGGAGAAGCGTAAGCTCTTCCGGCTGCTGGGCGCCGAAGACGCAGAGATGGCGCTCACGGAGTCGTGTGCCATGACCCCCGCCGCCAGCGTCAGCGGCCTCTATATCTTCCACCCCCAGTCCGAGTATTTCAGCATCGGGAAGCTAGGCGCCGATCAGATCAAGAGTTACGCCCAGCGCAGTGACCGCCCCGTGGCTGACGTCGAGCGTTGGCTGCAGAGTAACTTGGGGTATACCCCCGCCTGACATGGGACCCTGACTCACGTCCACGGCACCGTTCGCCTGCCTCTTGCGATCGGGCGCCGGCAAGCCTAAACCCCACTGCCCTTACCCATGGCCCAGAGCCAGCGACAGGCCCCCCGGTCCCAAGAGTTTCGGAGCATCCCATGACAGACGTCACGAGCTACCCCAAGGAGCGCATCAAAGTGCTGCTCCTCGAGAACATTCACCCGAGCGCAGCGCAAATCTTGAGCCAAGACGGCCTGTCCGTCGAGGTTCAGAGCGCGGCGCTCGGCGAGAGCGAGCTCTGCGAAAAGATCGAAGACGTTCACCTGCTCGGCATTCGCAGCAAGACGCGAGTCACGCCGAAGGTGATCGACTCGGCGCGCCGCCTACTGTCCGTCGGGTGCTTTTGTATCGGGACCAACCAAGTCGCGCTGGAGGCCGCTAGCAAGCGCGGCGTGGTCGTCTTTAATGCTCCCTTCAGCAACACCCGGAGCGTGGCGGAGCTCGTGTTGTGCGAGGTGATCGCGCTCTCTCGGCGGCTCATGGATCGGTCGAGCGCGATGCACGAAGGCGGCTGGAACAAGAGCGCCACGGGCTCCTTCGAGGTGCGCGGCAAGACGCTGGGCATCGTTGGTTATGGCCACATCGGCCGCCAAGTGGGCGTGCTCGCCGAGGCGCTGGGCATGCAGGTGCTCTTCTTCGACATCGTGCAACAGCTCCCCATGGGCAATAACCGTGAAGTCGGCAGCCTGAAAGAGCTGCTCGCCGGCTCGGATTTCGTGACCCTGCACGTGCCCGCCACGGAGCAGACCAAGAAGATGATCGGCCCCGACCAGCTGGCGCAGATGCGCAAAGGGGGCCGCTTGCTCAACCTGAGCCGCGGCAACGTCGTCGACATCCCGGCTCTGGCCGAGGCGCTGCGCTCCGGGCACGTGAGCGGGGCCGCGGTCGACGTATTTCCCTCCGAGCCCGAGAGCAACCAGCAGCGCTTCGAATCGCCGCTCCAAGGGCTGCCGAACGTCATCTTGACGCCCCACGTCGGCGGCTCCACTGAAGAAGCGCAGGCGGCAATCGGTAAGGAAGTCGCCGTAACGTTGCTCAAGTTCCTGAATACGGGCAGCACGCTGCCGTCGGTGAACTTCCCGCGGGTCGAGCCACCCATCTTGCGCGGGCGGCATCGCATCCTCAACATCCACAAGAACGTCCCCGGCGTGCTGAGCAGCATCAACACGATCATCAGCGAGCTGCACGCCAACGTGGAGAGCCAGATCCTGGACACCAACGCCGACGTGGGTTACCTCGTGATGGACATCGATCGAGACGTCTCCGACGAGGTGCGTGCTCGAGTGTCGGCCCTGGACACGAACATCCGGACCCGCATCTTGTACTGAATCAGGCAAAGCTGCGGCTGGCCGCAGCCTGGTCGTGCGCCCCAGCGCCGTCCCTTTTGAGGGGGCGGCCAGGGCGCGGGCAGATCTTGGGCGCGACAGGGCCGATTCGTGGCACAACGCGGGCATGGTCAATCCTCCGCGGCCCGCCCGAATCGAGCACCAAACGACGCTGCACGGCATCACGCGCAGCGATCCCTACCATTGGTTGCGCGACGCCAACTGGCAGCGGGTCATGCGCGAGCCTGAAACGCTCGCCCCCGAGATCCGAGCGCATCTGGAGGCTGAAAACGCCCACGTCGCCTCCGTGCTTGCACCGACCGAGGCGCTGCAGCAAACGCTCTTTGTCGAGCTCAAAGGGCGCATCAAGGAGGATGAAAGCTCCGTCCCAGCCAAAGATGGCGGCTGGGACTACTACGTGCGCTACGAGCTTGGCTCCCAGCACCCCCGCTACTGCCGCCGACCGACGCGTGGTCGGCACACTGGGCTGGCCTCGCCGACCCCCGTCGCCGACGAACAGATCCTGTTTGACGCCGATGCCGCTGCGAAGGCGCACGCCTACCTCAGCACGGGCTCGGTCGCTCATAGCCGAGATCACCGCTGGATCGCCTACGCCGTCGATACAAAGGGCTCCGAGTACTACGACATCACACTTCGAGATCTGGAGTGCGGGAGTGAGCTCCCGGGCTGCATCGTCAACACCAGCGGCAGCATGGTGTTCGCGGCCGACGGAGCCACCCTGTTCTACACCGCGGTCGACGACAATCACCGGCCGTCAAAGGTCTTCCGCCACCGTATCGGCACCGCTCAGGAGGACGACGTCCTCGTCTACGAGGAGGCCGACGCCGGGTTCTTCGTGGGTGTCGACACGACGGAGGACTACGGCCAGATCGTCATCAACAGTCATGATCACGTGACCAGTGAGCAACGCCTGATCGACGCGCAGCACCCCACGAGCGCTCCCCGGCTGGTGGCTCCGCGCGTAGCGGGTCGGGAGTATAGCGTCAGCTCGCTAGGCGACCGGCTGCTCCTCTTGACCAACGCCGACGCCCAAGATTTCAAGCTCGTCACTGCGCCTCTCGGCGACCCAACGCCAAGCCAGTGGGTGGATCTAGTGGCGCACCGCCCGGGCGTGTTGATCGTCGCCGCGACGACGTTCTCTCGACACATCGTGCGCTTGGAACGCGACGGCGGGTTGCCAAAGATCGTGATCCGAGACCGCAGCGATGGTAGCGAACACAGCATCGCTTTCGACGAGGAGGCGTACAGCCTCTCGTTATCCAGCAGCTACGAATACGACACGCCGATCCTCCGCTTTCATTACTCGTCCTTGACCACACCCCAACAGACCTACGACTACGACATGGAGACGCGGCAACGCGTGCTGGTCGATCAGCGGGAGATCCCCTCCGGGCACGACCCCAAGCGCTACCGGAGCGCGCGTGTCTTCGCGCCGAGCCACGACGGCGCGCTCGTGCCCGTCTCGCTGCTTTGGCATGAGAGCACCCGGCTCGCTGAGGCCCCGTTGCTGCTGTATGGCTACGGCTCGTACGGCCACAGCGTACCCGCCGCTTTCTCCAGCAACTGCTTGTGCCTGGTCAACCGCGGCTTCGTCTACGCCATCGCCCACGTACGCGGCGGCAAAGACAAGGGTTACGCCTGGTACGAAGCCGGCAAGCTGATGCAGAAGAAGAACACGTTTCTCGACTTCGTCGCCGCGGCAGAGCACCTGTGCAGCGCTGGCTTCACTCGAACGGGCAACATCACGATTCAGGGAGGCAGCGCGGGTGGCATGTTGGTCGGGGCTGCGGTGAATCTGCGCCCTGACCTGTTTAAAGCCGTCGTGGGGGAAGTGCCCTTCGTGGACGTCTTGAACACGATGTGCGATGCGGAGCTGCCGCTCACGCCTCCGGAGTGGCCCGAGTGGGGCAACCCGATCGAGAGCGCCGCAGCATTTGGCTACATCGCAGCCTATTCGCCTTACGACAACGTCGAGCCGAAGGCGTATCCACACATCCTGGCGACGGCGGGCTTGACCGATCCACGCGTCACGTATTGGGAGCCCGCCAAGTGGGTCGCGCGCCTGCGAGAGCAGAGGACGAACGGTAACTTGCTCTTGCTGCGTACCTATATGGAAGCGGGGCACGGCGGCGCAGCGGGTCGCTTCGAGAAGCTCCGCCAGGTCGCGCTCGTGCAGGCGTTCATCCTATTATCTCACGGCGTCGTCGAGCAGCCGGTGTTTCCGTCGGTGTAGAGCTAGCGCCGCACAATCCAGGCGGGCTGCTCACTCTGCGCCGGGGCGGACGTTTCGTTCGACGTCCCCGCTGCGCACACGGCCCCATTCGAACAGCACCGGCTGACGGAAGTGGCTCATTCGGTCCCCGCCGTAGACCCAGAGCCGGCGCGGATCGGCCTTGACCTTGACTGTGGGGGGATAATGCCCGGCCCACACCCAGGCCATGAGCTCGGGCGGGCCCGGCCGCATTCGTGCAACCAGCACGCCGCAGCGCCGGGCGGGCGACACGCCGGCACAGCCGCCGCCGACGACGAGCTCGTTGCCGATGGGGCGCCAATCCCAGACCGCCTGAACGCGCCACGGGCCGTAACCCGCGAGAGTTGCACGAGCCGCCGCGGGCAAGAGCGCGTCGAGCGCTTCTGCCACGGAGCGTTCGGGTTTACCGCGCAGCTCGAGCGGCTTGCCGCGCGCGATGCGCAAGCTCACCTCCGCGCTATTGACGGGGCCCATACAACATCGAAAGCCGACTTGTGGCGAGGTGCTGTCCGGCGCGCGGCCCATGCCATTTGCGCAGCGCCCCAAAAGCTCGCCCGCGACCCCATTGCCGCCCCGCACAGTGAAGAGCTCTCCCGTGGTTCCGCGCCGCCAGCGACTTGACGTCCACTCCCAGACGCTGCCGTGCAGATCGCGCGCCCCGAACTCGCTGCGACAACCCTGGCGATATCCGCTCGGCAGCATGCGCGGCGTGCGGCCGGTCAGACACACCTCCGGGCGATACCGGTCCCCGTACTCGTAGGTCAGGTTCTCTGGACCCTTGCAGGCTCTCTCCCACTCCAGCTCTGTGCACAACCGCTTGTTTTGTTCCGCGCACGAGGCCTCGGCTCGGGCGTGCGTCACGCCCGTCTCGGGGATGGCTCCTTCCTCGTTGGGGTAAGCAAAGATGTCCATGAAGAACCCCGCGAGCACCAGCTGTTCGCCGGCCATTTCCTCGTCTGCGATTCGCGGCAGGCGGTCGGGTGGAGTGCCGGCGATCAAGGCTCCTTCCGGCACCCAGGTCATGCCGTGCGGCGGCGTCGGCGGCTTGGGCTTGGGCGACCAGGGCGGCGCCGCGTCGGACGCAGAGGTCGCGGGTTCCGTCGGGGCCTTGGGCGCGTCGCGACAGGCGCTAGCCGAGAGCAGCAGCAAGCAGCAGAGCCACTCACATACTCTCGCGCTCATCCCGCTCTCTCAGCCCGAGCTCTTTCATCTTGAGCTGCAAACCCTTGCGGGAGATTTTCAGCAGCCGCGCCGCGTGCGTCACGTTGCCGTGCGTCTCGCGAAGCGCTCGATCGATCAGCTCTCGCTCCAGGCGCAGCGTGGCCGCCTTCACTTGTTCCTTGAGGCCGTCCGCGAGCAGCCCGCCCTCGAGCGTCTCTTCCGCCTCTCCACTCTGGATCGCTTTTGGCAGATCTTGAGCCGAAATGCTCAGCCCGTCGCAGAACAGGAGCGCGCGTTCGATCACGTTCTCGAGCTCCCGCACGTTGCCGGGCCACTGGTAGCGCGACAGCAAGCGCTCTGCCTCGGGCTCGATACCGGTGACCCGATGGTTCAAGTGCGCGCGAAACTTCTGAACGAAATGACGAGCCAGGTCCGGAATGTCAGGTGTTCGATCGCGTAGCGCGGGCAAGGTGACCGGCACCACCGCCAGCCGGTAGTACAGCTCCTGGCGGAACGTCCCCTCCGCCACACGCTGGCTGAGGTCGGTGCGCGTGGCCGTCACGAGCCGCACGTTCATGCGCCGCGGGTTGCCCTCGCCCACCCGCGCGCCTTCGCCATCGAGCAATACTCGGAGCAGCGCCGGCTGCACCGACAGCGGCACGCTGTCGATCTCGTCCAGGAAGAGCGTGCCCCCCGAGGCGAGCTCGAAACGCCCCGGTTTGGTACCAGGACCCGCGAGCGTGCCCTGCCCAAATCCGAACAGCTCCTGTTCGAGGAGCTCTGGCGACGCTGCCGCGCAGTTCAGCGTGATGAATGGCCCATTGCGTCGGGCCGAGCCGTCATGCAGGGCACGCGCGACGAGCTGCTTGCCAGTGCCGACCTCGCCCGTGATCACCACCGAAGACGGCGTGTCAGCGACGCGATCGATGACAGCCCGGAGCTCCTGGATCGGCCGGCTGTCACCGATGATCCCGTAGCGAGCGCCCGGCGGCAAGAGCCGCTCCTCACGAGCCTCCGTGGCAGCGAGCGCACGCGTGCGCAGCGCCTTGCGCACTACGTTCCTGACCTCGTTCTGATCGAAGGGCTTGGTGATGTAGTCAAAAGCTCCGGATTTCAGGGCTTCGACCGCGTTGTCGACCGTGCCATGCGCAGTGATGATCACGACTGGCAGCTCTGGCTCGAGCGCGAGCGCCCGACGCATCAGCTCCAGCCCATCTAGGCGCGGCATGCGCAGATCCGTGATGACCACGTCGATGTACTGCTCGTTCAGGATGCGCAGCGCCGCCTCGCCATCAGCCACGGCGTGAACTTCGTAACCATCACGGCTCAGCTGCGCGCCGAGCACCCGACGTAAGTTCGGTTCGTCGTCGACGACCAATATCTGGCGTGGCGAGTCAGTGATCATTGGGCTCGTTGTAGGTGAAAGGAGAACGGCGCGCCGGGGAGTGTACGCCATCGGTCGGCTCCCGAGGTTGTCTGGGCGTGGAACTGGACGTTATGTCCGGAAGGTACGCGATGACAAAACGGATGTGGGCGGGTCGGGGGCGGCACTGGCTCGTGGGTGGGCTGTCGTGGTTATTGCTCGCGCGTTCCGCTGCTGCGGTCGAGCCGTCGGCGAGCGGCGCTGAGATCTGTTCGGAGGAAACTGACGCCACCGACCCTGAAGCAGCTCGGGAAGCCTTCCGGGCGGGTCAAACCGCCTTCAGTGAGGGCGCCTATGTCCGCGCCGTTCAGCTCTGGGGGCAGGCTTATCGCGACGACTGCACCGCGCACGCTCTGCTTCTCAACCTGGCCATGGCACAAGAGCTGCTCGGCCGACCTGAGGAGGCGATCCAGGCGTTGAAGCACTTTGACCGGCGCGCCCCGGATTCGCCGTACGTCGATGCAAATCTGAAACGAATCCAACGCTTGGAGCGAGTCGTCGTAGAAAAAGCACGCGACCGCGCGCGACGCGAACGAACCCCGTTGACCCCGCTCGAACCCCGCCGAACGGACTCCGCCGATCAGGGTGGCAAGGCGTTGGGGTTGCCACTCGTCGTGGCGGTGACCGGCGGGGTCGTGGCCGTGGTCGGGGCCGCGCTTTACGCTGAGGGGCGCTACTCGGCGGCCGCCGCCTCCGAAAGCTGCGGTTCCTCACCCGGCCATTGTGATGACCCCACGGACGTCGTGGACGGCGAGCGGGCCCGAGCCCGTGCCGAGACCGCGGGCTGGCTAGCGGCGGGCGGCTTGGCAACAGCAGCGGGTGGTCTGCTCTGGCATTTCCTTTCTCAGCCCACGCGGCCCATTGACCAGAGCGCCCACGCTCGACCCCTCGTCACCGTGGCGCCCTCGGGCGACACCCTGGTGTCCTGGACGGGTACCTTCTGAGCGCCCGGCGATCTTCGCCGGCGGGACGTCAGAGCTAGAGCTAGAGCTCGGGCTCCGGCGCGAGCTCGCGAGCATTCGTTCGCGGTGGCGCGGACGCCGAACCCCACGTCTGCACCGGTGCACCCTGGCGGCGAGCCGGCTCGGCGGAGCGAGCGGGGACCACGGCCGCTGCAGGTTCCGGGCGCTCGGACGCAGCGCGGGCGGGCGGTGCTGCCGGATCCTGGCCAGGGATGCCTTCACCGTGCGGAATCAGCCGCGCCGGATCTGGTTCCAGGGGAGGAGGCGTTTCGCTGGATGAGCCTCCGCAGGCCCCGCACAGCAACGCGAGTAGCGGAATTAAACCAACGATTCGCATTCCTGGGCGCTAACATGCCGCGTTCGACAGCGCCAAGCTGAATTCGACTTGCTCCCTGGCCCTCGTCACCTGTAAACAAGCGTCGCTTGATTGGTCGACTGGTTGGCAATGTAGTAGCGACGAGCGATGGCACGTTGACCATCGACGTGAACGGTGTGGGATACGAGGTGCACGCTCCGGGGGGCACCGTCGGGCGGGCGACGGCCAGCGCCGCGAGCTCCCGAATTACCCTTTTCGTACACACGCATGTCCGGGAAGACACTCTCGATCTCTTCGGCTTCGCCTCGGAGCTGGAACGCGTCGTTTTCAAGTTGCTGATCGCCATATCCAACGTCGGTCCCAAGACTGCCCTGGGAATTTTGAGCGCTCTTCCGCCGCCGGAGCTCGCGAGCGCGGTCGCGGAACGCGATCTGGTGCGTCTCACCGCCATCAGCGGAGTCGGTAAGAAAACCGCCGAGCGGCTCGTATTGGAGCTAAAAGAGAAGCTGCCGCAACTGGCCGAGCTTCGCGCAGCGAGGACGACACCCGATCGGACCAGCGACGACGCAGCTCGGCTGCTCGGCGCGCTCACAAACATGGGGTTTCGTCAGGCCGAGGCGGAACGAGCCGTTGCGTCCCTACAGGATCGCGTCGGTAAGGAGCCTTTATCGGATTTGTTGAAGGCTGCCCTGGCGACGTTGGGCTAGCCTCCAACGGCTCCGCGGCGGCCGAAAACGGATATCACTACCGCGAGTTACTTGACCCTTGCCTCGAGGCGTGGACAAATCGCGCCCTAGGGCAGGGCGAATTCGGCGCCGTTACTAGCACCTACAGCGGTTCCGACGTCGTCCCAAGGAGGCCACAAAGTGATCACGTGCCAGAAGTGTGGCAAGGAAAACCAGGACCACTATAAGTTCTGCCTTGGGTGCGGCGCCGAGTTGGCGCGCGAGCTCGTCCAAAAATCGATCGCGCGTGGCGCGTCGCCCGACGCCGTGCAGGGCTACGCGGAGCAGGGCCACGAGCGCAATTACACGGAGCGTAACTATGCCGAGCCCGCTACCGACGCTCCGCCGGAGACCGCTGCCGCGCCGATGCTAGGCGCCGATGCGACCCACGCCTCTGCTGGCATGCAGGCTCCTCGAATACGTCAGGCTTTTGAGCCCGCACAGGTACCGCCCACCTCAGCGGCCACGAACGGCGCGTCCGCTTATGTCAATTGCCCTCAGTGTGATCATCACAATCCTACGAGCAATCGCTTCTGCGCGTCGTGCGGCTACAAGCTCAACTTGTCGTCGGTTCCGGCAAAGCCAGGTCTTCCCAGCGTCCCAGGCGTCTCCGGTGGCGTCATGCTGACGGCGCTGCGCGCAGATGGCAGTGAAGCGGGGTCGTACACCCTGCCTCAAGGCCCGAGCGAAATCATCGGGCGTGACACTGGATCCATCTTCGCTGGGGACAGCTACTTGTCGCCTCGCCACGCGGTGTTCGCCCGTAAAGGTGACCGCCTGTTCGTGAGCGACGCGCGGTCGCTCAACGGCGTTTACCTGAAGATCCGGCCGAACACGCCGTGGCCCCTGAGGTTCGCTGACATCTTTCGCATCGGCCAGGAGATCCTCCGCCTCGAGAAGCTCGAGGGGCCACAGGCAGCGCCCGACGGCGTGCAGCGGCTCGGCAGCCCCGCGGACGGCTACGTTGCGCGACTGGGGCTGGTGATCGGCCGTGACACCACGGGCAACGCGTTCCCAGTACCTAAGTCGGGCTTGCACCTCGGCCGTGAGCGGGGTGACGTGCTCTTTCCCGAGGACGGCTACGTCTCCGGCTTGCATTGCCGCCTGGGCGTCGGCACGGACAACTCGATCACGCTGACCGATCTGGGCAGCTCGAACGGTAGCTTCGTGCGTCTGCGAGACGAACATCAGATCTCCAGCGGCGACATTCTGCTCATGGGGCAACAGCTGTTCCGCATCGACGCCTGAGCGCGCGAGATCGCTCGATTCGTTTTCCGGATTAGGATGCAGGTCACAACCATTCGGGTGGTCGCGGCCCTGGTCGAAGAGGCTGGGCGTTACTTGGTCACCCAACGGCGCCCGGCGGCGGTGCTGCCGTTGCTCTGGGAGTTTCCGGGCGGGCGCGTCGAAGCCGGCGAGACCGACGCCGGCGCACTACAACGCGAGGTCCTGCATCGCCTCGGCGTCGGAGTGGACGTGGGCAAGCTGATCAGCTTCGTGCGCCACCCCTACGAACGATACACGGTGGAGCTCCACCTCTACGAGTGCCGCCTCACCGCGGGCCGCCCCCAGAAGCGCAACGTCAACGACTTCGCCTGGGTGCAAAGCGACGAGTTCGAGCACTACTCCTTCACCCCCGCCGACGAAATCTCGATGGGCAAGCTCCTCGGTATCATCGGCTGAGCTGCCCCAACGCAGCCGCTTTCGCGCGGCCGTTCGACGCAAAGCGCCTCTAGCCCCTGAGGCAGTCACAAAAAGAGCAGCGCCCCCAGTGCCGACGAGCGGCGAAGCTGGGGGCGCATTCGTGCTGCGCAGAGATCTTTGACCCTTACGAGACTCGACGCCGGTACGACAACCCGAGCGCCGCGCCGAGATGCCCGACCAGGAGCCATTCCGACGAGTCGCGTGACCTCCGTCGAGCCTGCCTACCACGTGCCTCGTTCAAGGCGTTTGACACGGCACTGCCGACGCCCCACACGGCGCCCCAGCGGTGCGCGTGGCCGACCACGAGGATACCGTACCACCAATCGGTGTTGCAGTGATCTTCAGGATACGAGGCGGAACAATATTCGAATTCCAACGCACTCTTACGTAGCTGTTGTTAGTAATCAGCGTCCCAGGGTTGACATTCTTAAAAGCGCCGCCGCTTTGCCGATAAGCATAACTCCAGCTGGCCGTGCCAAAGCCCCCATCATGGCAGCTCGCAACGGACAATTCTTGTGAGCTGAACGTATTACATCCACTGCCCATAGTGCACTGTACGACTGGATTAGCGCCGACGCCCGGATTGCCATTTAGATTAGACCACGGGCCCTGCGCCGCGGGCGCAACAATACTTGAGCAGCCAAAGAACGTGATCTTGTCAACCACGTCGTTCCAGTCCGGCTCCACCCTCTGAATACTGGTGTCCTCTCGCCCGAGCCTCAAGGTCTCATCCAGATGCTGTGCAATCAACGCTTCGTGAGGTGTGTCACCGCTTGGCGCAATGGCATAAAACCTTTCTAGAATGGTTAAGTCTTTGTACTTAGCTTCCAGCCGACTCAACAGCGGCACACCAATACTAGTTGGACCGCTCTCGACCGTGAAATACACGTCCCCCCGTGCCAACGTCGTTTGAGACAGCTCCCCCTGGAAACCTAAGTACCAATGGGCGGAGAATGGACCGAAGATCGTGCCCAAACCATTCCGTGTT